>DATKEV010000030.1:0-33068 GCA_035511855.1 Candidatus Udaeobacter sp. | reverse complement strand
AGCGGTGGCCATCTTTCGCGCTTCGGCCTGGATTTCGTAACAAAGCGTGGGGATGGATTTGACCATGCCGGAGCCGGTGCAATACGGGCAGGGCTGGCAGAGGACGCGCTCGAGGGCCTGCTTGGTGCGCTTGCGGGTGATGCAGACGAGGCCGAATTCGTTGAAAGACAGCGCCTTTGACGGGGCCTTGTCTTCCTCGAGAGCCATCTGTAGCGCGGACAAAACTTTTTCGCGGTTGCGGCGCTCTTCCATATCAATGAAGTCGACGACGATGATGCCTCCGAGGTCGCGGAGGCGAATCTGGCGGACGATTTCCTTCACGGCTTCGAGATTGGTCTTGACGATGGTGTCTTCGAGGCGCGTGGAGCCCTTGCCGACAAATTTGCCGGTGTTGACGTCGATGGCCACGAGCGCTTCGGTGTGGTTGATGACGATGTAGCCGCCAGACTTGAGCCAGACCTTCGCGCGCAGCGCTTTATCGAGTTCGTGCTGGATGCCGAACTCTTCGAAGATGGGCGTTTCCTTGGTGTAGAGCTTGACCTTGTTGACGAGCTTCGGCTGGAAGCGGCTGACGAACTCGACGATCTTGCCGTACTCCTCCTCATTATCAATCCAAATGCCGGTGAAGTCGTCGCTAACGTAATCGCGGAGAATGCGCTCGACAAGATTCAGGTCGCGATGGAGGAGCGCGGGAGCTTTGCGCTCTTCGCTCTTCTGCTTGATTTCGTTCCAGGTCTTACCGAGGAACTCGATGTCGGTGCGGATTTCATCGTCGGTGGCTCCGCCGGCCGCGGTGCGAACGATGAAGCCGCCGGGATAGGCGCCCCGGGCTTCGCCGACGAGGCGGCGAAGGCGCGAACGATTATCCGCGCTGGCGATTTTTCGCGACACGCCGATGTGATCGATCGTGGGCATGTAGACGAGGAAGCGTCCCGGCAGGGCCACGTGACTGGTAATGCGCGCGCCCTTCTTGCCGAGCGGTTCCTTGGCGATTTGAATGACTACATCCTGGCCGGCCTTCAGCATTTCGGAAATAAGCTGAGGACGGCGCGACGGGCCGGAATGCCCGCCGTGATGACCACGGTCGTGCCTTGGGCCGCCAGGGCCGCGGCGTTCGAATCGCGGGCGCCCACGATCGGGGCCGCGGCGATCGGGAGGACGGCTGCCGCGATTGTCTCGGCCACGGTCGCGTCCCCCGCTGCGGAAGGGGCGCTGAAAACGGGAACGCGGGTTGCCACCAATACGCGCGGAGTCGCGAGGGAAATCTTGGCGAGGAGCCGCCGGGCCGCCAATGCGGGGAGCGCGAGTCTCGCCGGGCAGCAGGATGACGTCTTCTTGGACGATGGCTGCTTCCGTGACGGTCTCGGTCGCAGAGGCGGTAATCGCTTCCTCTTCGACCAGCTCTGTTTCGACGTGCTCGGGTTCGAGCGGTTCGGACTCAGGCTCTTCGCGTTCTCCGTGGGCCGCAGCATGCTCAGCGCTTTCGTGAGCGGCGTCGGCGGCGAATTCCGCACGGCTGGCCGCGCGTCCGGCCTCGACTTCTTCGGCGTCTTCTTCCGAGAGCTGCGAGACTTCTGCGGCAGGGATTCCTTGCGCCTCGTCTGTTTCTTCTTCCTCGAATTCGGCGCCGCCGACGATGGCGTCGGCTGCGGCTTCTTCCTGAGTTTCTTCGTGCTTGGCTTCGACGAAACCGGAAGCCAGCGCAGCGACTTGGTCTTCGTTCAGTTCGAGGTCATTTCGGGCGGGCCCGGATTCGACAGAAGGAGTTTCGGCCGCGGCCGCTTCTTCCGTTGCGCCAGTAGGTGTCGTTTCCGCTTCCTGTCCGGTCTCTGCCAGGAGCCAACGAGGCAGGCCACCGGAGAACCGGCGCGGAACGCTGGTGCCGCCCTGACCAGGAGCTGGGGCGTTGCCCGCCGCGCGGGGAGAGGTTTCTCCGGCTTCGGGCCGCTCATCATGCGATTGGTGTTCGACAAACGACGGCGGCGCGGCAGCGGGTGCAGCTTGAGGCTTGCCGCGATACTTTGCCAGTGATTCTCCCGGCAAAAGGATCGCCTCATCGCTTGTTTCGGTGGATGAAGGACCAGTGCCGCGGGGGCCTTCCTGGCGGCGATTGTCGTACCCGCGTGACGGTCCGCCACGATTTTCGTATCCGCGGGATTCGCCACCTTGCGGCGACGCGTATTTTGAAGGAGGCAGATTGCGTCCGCCTTGTCCGCTAGGCGGGCGTCCGCTGCGGTGGCGCCCACCGCGGCGTCCCCAACGGCCCCCGCTCGCGCGGCCACGATCTCCACCACGGTCCTCTCCGCGGTCCTGGCCACGTCCGAAATTCTGGCCCGGACGGTCGTTACTCGTGCGGACAGGATAGGTCTGGGTCGGATTGTACTGCGGAGCGTAATTCTGGGGTGCCGACGCGTTCGATTCTGGCTGACGCTCATCGGCGGACTCCCCATGAACTTCGTCCGGCGTTGCGGCCTGAGCATCTTCGTGATGTTCCTCGTGATGCTCGACATGCTCTTCGGGCCCGGGGTGGATTTCGTTGTGCGAAGTTTGCTCGTCGTGATGAGATTCTTCAGCGTGGGAGCCCGGTTGAGGCGCTTCTTCGTGATGCTCGTGAGCACGAGCCAAGCTCTCTCCAGGAAGCACTTCGACCGCGGACTCGATCGCCGGCTGGGGAGGCGACGCCAGGCTTTGCGGCTGGTCGCCCGGATGGCCGTGATCGTAGTCTTCGAGGTTTTCGAAAACATCGCTGACGTAGAGGAAGGCGTCGCCGTCCAGGCCAATGTCCACGAAAGCGGACTGCATGCCGGGAAGGACGCGGGTAACTTTGCCTTTGTATATGCTGCCGACGAGGGCGAATTCCTTCTCGCGCTCGATGTAAATTTCGACTAACTGACCTTCTTCCAGAATCGCGACCCGCCGTTCGTGGGAGGCCGCGGAGATAACCAATTCTTTTGACATGAAAACTCCTTGTGTGTGACGCCGGCAGAGCCGGGGCCACCTTTCTGTGCAGCCCCGACCGAATCGGAGCTGACAGGACGCATCGCCGCGAGCTTCTGCCCGTCGGGGGTCCGAAAAGGTGCGCCGCCCCGGGAATTCCCGGGACACGTTGGCCACACTTCGAGGGAAGCGGCTTGGCGTTCGAAGCCAGAGGGAAAAGACTTCCTCAGTCTATCGAGGCTGGTCCGTCGCCGGATACGCGGCGGGCGAACGGCGGGCGATGCTGTCCTCACTGTAAAATCCTTCTTGCTTGCGATCCCGGCGGGGCCGGAATCAACAAATCCAATTTCTTTTCCGGTGCGCTCCGCCGAAGCAGAAACGTCACGCGGCACTAGCAGCTCGGTCAGTTGACAAAGCGGCGAAGCCGAACATTCATCACCAGGCCGATGGCCAGGAAAACAAACAACGTGGCGGAACCCCCGTAGCTCATGAGAGGTAGTGGGATGCCAGTCACGGGCATAGCACCGATCACCATGGCCACGTTTACCAATACATGGAATCCCAGCGCCGCTGCCACGCCCATGACTAGAAACATTCCAGCGCGATCTTTCGCGCGCTGAGCATTCTGTACCAAGCGTAACAGAAGCGCCATATATAAGCCTAGGGCTAGAAGCACGCCCTTGAACCCCTGTTCTTCAGCCCACGCCGACATGATGAAATCGGAGTATCGGACCGGGATGTAGCCCAGTTGGTTCTGACTGCCATTGCCGAACCCTTTGCCCCAGAAGCCGCCGGAGCCCACGGCAATTTTCGACTGCAAAAGCTGATAGCCGGAGCCTTTGGCGTCCTCTTCTGGATGAAGGAAGGAGGTAATTCTTTCCCTTTGATATGGCTTCAGGAGATGCCTGCTGACGGGGGGATAGAAAACGGCCCCCACAAGCAAAATCCCCGCCAGAGAAAATACCGCTGCATGCTGCCACTGCAAACCTGCGAGAAACGCTCCGACCACAAGCATGGGCATCAGAACGAGCGCGGTGCCGAGATCGGGCTGTTTGAGGATCAAGACCAGCGGAATACCAACCAGGAGCCCCGCTTTGATCAAATCGCGCAGATCAAGCTCGTCGGAGCGAACTTCCGCAAAGAAGCGGGCCAACACGATGATTATAATCAATTTGACCAATTCTGACACCTGGACAAGTTCGCCGAGGGCCGGGATGGAAATCCAGCGCTTGGCACCGAAGTGCGTGTGGCCGATGAGAAGCACGGCGATCAAAGCACTGAGGCCAATAAGGTAGAGAATCGGGGCCTGGTCCAGAATCAAGTGATAGTCGAGGCGAGAGAGCACAAACATGAGGACGAAACCGATGACCAGCCAGCGGACTTGCCTCAGGTGCATGCCAGAAAGAGTGCTGCCGTGCGTCGCCGAGTAGATTTCGACAACGCCCAAGGCGCAAATGGTGGCGAGGATTGCCAGGAGCCACCAGTCGTAATCGCGAGTTCCGGATGCGTCTTTCATGGCAGAAGTTGACGGTTCACAGCTGAAAGTCGAAAGCTAAACGTAGCCCTGGGAACAGCGAGGGCCCTTGTTTCAACGCTGGCCTTTATTTGATCTGAACTCATGATATTCCCTAACGCTCCGGCGATACGCTTGAAGCGTGTGCCGCCCTGGCCGAGCTGTTTTCTTGGGGCTTCAGGGCCGCATGCGGGGCCATGGCCGCAACCGGAACTGCGCTGTTGGCAAGATCCTTCTGTGTGTTCTCGGTCGTGAACTGGCCCTGCATCTTTCGGTTTTTCTTGTCGTAATAGGCCTTGATGACGTCTTTGACCACGGGGCCGGCGGCTTCGCCACCGTGTTTTCCACTTTCCTGGACGAGCACGGCGACCACAATTTCCGGATTGCGGCGGGGGGCGTAGCCGACAAACCACGCGTTATCTTCAAATTTCTTTTGCTTTCCGAAGCGGTCGCGCGTGGCATAGCCGATGACCTGGGCGGTGCCAGATTTTCCGCTGACTTCGATCCCCGGCAGGCGCACATTTCTTGCCGTGCCGCCTTCCTCGTTGACGACGCCGTACATGCCGTCAGTTATTTTCTCCACCGTTGGCTCGGAAAGGGTGAATCGTTCTTCGCCGATGTTGGGCGCGTCTTTCAGCATGTGCGGTTGCTTAAACACTCCACCCATGGCGATCCCGCCAATCATGCGAGCCAGCTGGAGTGGCGTGGTGATGACGGCCCCTTGACCCGTGGACACGGAAATCGTTTCGCCCGCATACCACTTGCGATGGAAGACTCGTTCAACCCATTCCGCCGAAGGCATCAACCCGGGCAACTCCTCGGGGAGATCGATTCCCGTCTTGTGTCCGAGGCCGAATTTGCTGCCGTAGTAGGAGAGGCGATCTATGCCCAGGCGCATTCCCACGTTGTAGAAGAAAATGTCGCAAGATTCCAGGATCGCTTTGTGCAAGCTCACCACGCCGTGAGAGCTCTTGCCGTAGACCCAACACTTGAATTGACGGCCGTAGAAGGTGGCGTAGCCCGGGCAAAACGTAGTGAAGTTCTCCGGCGGAACCTTGTCTTCGAGCATCGCGGTGGCAGTCACGATCTTGAAAACCGACCCAGGCGCAAGTTGCGCTTGGATCGCGCGATTCAGCAAAGGATGTTCCGGGTCATCGTTGAGCTTCTTCCAATCTTCTCCGGAGATGCGTACGGCAAAATCGTTGGGATTCAGCGCGGGATGGCTGGCCATTGCCAGTACTTCACCATTGCGAGGGTCGAGCGCGACAACCGCCCCCGGGCGCGCTCCCAAAGATTGTTCGGCAGTTTGTTGCAGGTCGTAGTCGACGGTCAACGTAATCTGTTTACCGGGAATCGCTTCCTGGGTGGTCAAGTGGCCGACTTCTTTGCCGATGCTGTTGACGATAACGCGGCGCTGGCCGTCGGTGCCCTGAAGAAGGTCGTTGTATTGACGTTCAAGTCCAGTCTTGCCGGCGAAGTCGCCGGGGCGCAGCTTGCCATTGCTGGCTTCGATTTGCTGCTCGCTGACTTCACCCACGTAGCCAGCGGCATGCGCCAGGAAACCGCCGGGAAGATACCGCCGCCGGGAAACAGGAATCATTTCCAGGATCGGGATGTCCGAGCGATGCGATTCGATATAGGCAATGTCCGCGGGCGAAGCATCCGGTTTGATGATGATCGGCTGGAATTTGGGGAGATTCCTGGTGTTGCTGAGCTGGTCCCTCAGATCCGCAAGGGATACGCCAAGACCGTCGGCAATAGCCGGCAGATATTTTTCGACGAGAGCGGGATCATCGCGCAGCAACAGGACGCTGAATGCCGGACGGTTGTCGACCAGAACGCGGCCATCGCGATCAAGCATCCGGCCGCGCGGGGCAATTACGGGAATGGCGCGCACGCGGTTGCGCTCGGCGAGCGAGCTGTATTTGTCCGCGTCGATGACTTGGAGTTTCCAAAAGCCGAGGAGCAACACGCCGACCATGCCCACGATGATGTAGGAGGCAATGGCCAGCCGCGCTTGCGGCAATCGATTGTCGTTGCGGAACCAGTACGACACGAAAACCCCGCGCGCGAGTATTTCTATTGCAGGGCTTACATGCCCGGTCCGGCCTTGTCTAACTGCAAGGCAGGACTAAACTCGCGTCACGAAAAAATCTGCAGCGTGGGTTTCAAGTGGACCCCCATCGGGTCAGGGTCACGCCGAAAATGTCCGTCGAAAATTTCCTCGAACCTGGGCTACGAAAAAATCTCCCGGAGCTCCCGACTTACCGCCGGACTGAAGCTGCGCGAAGCAGCAAAAGTCTTTTCAAACGTACCACTTGCGCGCAAGCCTCGCAAGCCGTCCTGGAGGACAGGTTCCAGATTTGCATTGATGTTCGAGGGCCATCGAGGCGAGGCGGTTGTTGCCCGGGCTGCGCGTCTCACGCTATTGTAAGAAATTCTTTTATGGCCTTCGAATCGAACAAAGAGAAGCCGCTCCGGATTGCGCTGATCGGCATGTCAGGTGCCGGGAAGACCTTCTGGACAAAGAGGTTAGCTGCGAGCGGGCATTTCGTGATTTCCTGCGACGACCAGATCGAGCGGAGGCTGGCGCCTCGGCTCTCTGCCGGCGGGCACAGCGGAATCCATGGCGTGGCCGCGTGGATGGGCTGGCCAGACAGTCCAACGTATGCGGGACGTGAAGCGGATTATCTTGCGGAGGAAATCCACACGCTGGATGAGGTGTTGACGGAGCTTGAGAAACAGCGGGGAAAATCATTGGTCCTCGACACGACGGGGAGCGTGATTTATACGGGGAACAATCTGCTCATGCGCTTGCGGCGGCAGATGACCATCGTGTATCTGGCGGCGTCGGCCGAAGAGCAGCAGCTCTTAATTGAAAGATACTTGAGCGATCCGAAGCCGGTGTTGTGGCGCGGAGCATTTCAAGCTAAGCCGAAGGAAACGCGGCGCGAAACGGTTGCGCGGTGTTACCCCTTGCTGCTCGCGGCACGCAGGCAGAGCTATGAAGCCTTGGCGCACTGCACTCTGCCGGTGGCGGCGCTACGCGATGGTACGCTGGCTGCGGAAGCATTCTTGAAAATGATTCAAAGCGAAATGGAAAGCGCCCGATGAGTGCGGCGCGATGAGATACCGGAGCACCGCGCGAATCGCGCCGTTAACTTCGCTGCGCGGAGCCGTGCTGCGCGGGCTGGCGCCGGACGGCGGGCTGTACATGCCCGCGGAGATCGCCCGGCGGTCGCCGCAAGAACTGGAAGAATTTCGGCGGCTGCCGTTTACGGAAGTATGTTTTCGCGTGGCGCGGCCATTTGCCGCGCCGGATGTACCTGAAGAAGTTCTGTGGCAAGTGGTAAGCGAGGCAATCAGTTTTCCCGTAAAGCTGGTTTCGTTGTCGCCCGGACTGCACATATTGGAGTTGTTTCACGGGCCGACGCTGGCGTTCAAGGATTTTGGCGCGCGGTTCATGGCACGGTTGATGGGCCACTTCGTGCGCGATGAAACGCGGGCGCTGACGGTGCTAGTGGCGACGTCGGGGGATACGGGCAGCGCGGTGGGGCACGGATTTTTGGGTGTGCCCGGAATCCGCGTGGTGATTCTTTATCCCTCGAAGCGCATCAGCGAGGCTCAGGAAAAACAGTTTACGACGCTTGGCGAAAATATTACAGCACTGGAAGTAGCAGGAACTTTCGATGATTGCCAGCGTCTGGTGAAGCAGGCGTTTGCCGATGCGGAACTAAACAAGCGCGCGTTTCTGACCTCGGCGAATTCGATCAACATCGGGAGGCTCCTGCCGCAGATGTTCTATCACCTGGCGGCGTACCGGCAATTGCCGGTGGCGTCGGTGCCTTTGATTGTTTCAGTGCCTAGCGGAAACTTCGGGAATTTGACGGCGGGAATTTTTGCCAAGCGCATCGGCCTGCCGGTAGCAAAATTTATCGCTTCCACGAATACCAACGACGTGGTCCCCGAATATTTGCGCACGGGAGAGTTTCATCCGCGGGCTGCACAAGCGACCTATTCGAACGCCATGGACGTCGGCAGCCCGAACAACTTTCCACGGTTGCTCGATTTGTGCAGAAACCGACTGGAATATGTGCAGAAAGAAATCTGGGGTCACGGCGCGACGGATGAAGAGACGCTCGCTGCGATGAAAATGCTGCACCAACGCTTTGGCTACATCGCCGATCCGCATACGGCCGTGGGTGTGCAAGGTTGGGAAGCGTACAAGCTAGAACATGCTAAGCCAGCGCAAGGTTTGGTCCTGGCCACGGCGCATCCGGCAAAATTCCCAGAGGTGGTGATGAAAGCGATCGGCACTGCGCCGCCGTTGCCGGACCGCCTCGGCGCCTACTTGAAGCGCGAGAAACTGTCGCTTCCGATGTCGAGCAGGTACGAAGAATTCAAGGAATTCCTTCTGCAGCACTGACCTCGCCTAGCGTCCGCCGGCTGAGACCTAACGTTGCTCTCGAAAAGATTGCCTCATCACGAGCGTTTGCGGAGGCGGTCGAGGAGGAGAAAGAGAAAGACGGCCACGATGGCATTGACGAGGGCGGCCACTGCGAGGTGCATGTTGAACCAGGGCTCGGGTTGCGCCAGGAGAATGCGGCGGGTGAGAACAATCAGGCCCTGATGCACGACGAAGAACAGCGCAGTGAGCGCGAAGCGCGCGGCGGGATGCTCGGTGTCAAGCCGAGCGCCGATCGACGATGCGAGATAACCAATGACGGTTTTCGCGATACCGTAGAGACCTAGCGGAACTGTTGGGCCGCTCAAGCTGTCTTGCGTGAGGCCAATGGCCATGCCGAGAAGAAGTCCGGTCGAAGGATTGCGCCGGCTCAGCCCGAAATAAATCGTTACCAGCAACGGGAGGTCGAGGAGGGCAGCCTTCGAAATGTGCACCGGAGTCCAGGTCTGAATGACCAACGAGAGGAGCGTGGCGATGATAATGGCACCGGCGCGGAACTTGTGGACTTCAATGTGGGTTTCGCCGCCGCGGATGTCGAAGGCGTCGTTCATCGCCGGGCCGCCGGTGATGGGTTGGGTGCCGCGGGCTGGGCACCCGCCGGAGATTGCTCGTTCTTCATCTCCAGTGGATGCAAGGAGAGAAGAACAAGGACCTCTTCCAGCCGCTCGAGATTTGCCGCAGGTTTGATTCGAATTTGCTTGAACGGATTGCCCGGCTTGATCTCCGCGATAGTTCCCACGGGCAAGTCGCGCGGGAAAATGCGATCCATGCCGCTGGTGATGACACGATCGCCCAGATTCACGGTATCGTCGTTCGGTACGTACTTCATACTGAGCAGCGGTTCGCCCAATCCTCCCGCGGGGCTTTGGATGCGGGAATCAGCGAGCATGGCGCCAACGCCGCTCTCTTTATCGGTGAGCAGCAAGACCTGCGAAGTATTCGGAAAGGCCTCAATAACTTTTCCAATCACACCGTCGGGGGTGATCACGCCCATATTTCTCCGGATGCCGTCGCGCTCGCCGCGATCCAGCTCGATAGTCAGGCTCGCCGTCCCCGGGCTGGTGCCGATAACGCGCGCGCCAATCATGGGAACGTCCGCGTGGGACTGCCGAAAATTGAGGAGAGCGGCGAGACGGTCGGCCTCCTCAGCTTTGCCTTGGAGTTGTGCGATTTGCAGTTTCAGCACGTCGTTATCGCGGCGCAGCTGCTCGTTTTCTTTCGTGGTGTTTTGCAGGGCGAAGTAGTGCCGCCAAATACCGCGAATCCATCCGAAGCCGGAGGAACCAGCGCGCTCGAAAGGCGAAACCGCGCCGACGGTCCAAACGCGGATCAGGCGGCCCTGCGAGTCGCGCTTGATTTGCACGGCCAGCAGAAGTACCTGCAGCAAGATGATTCCTGCGAGCAGAACGAGCGATTTGTGCCGAGAGGGAATAGCGACCATTGCGCGATCTTCTCTTCGTATTTCCCGGAGCGCCCGGTGACTAGTGGCTGGTGACTAGTGACGGGTGACTCATGTCGCAAGTTTTCAGTTGTCAGCAATCAGTTGAAACTCGAGGCCGGAAAACATTTGTTCACTGGACTCGCGAAAGAATTGCAGATCAGCTAAAGACTCTGAACCTGAAAACTATTCTTCTAATCGATGCAAACCTGACGCAGCAGCTTGAAATCGCTCAGCATCTTGCCCGTGCCGAGCACGACCGACGCCAGCGGATCGTCGGCGATGGACACCGGCAAGCCCGTTTCCTCACGGATGCGCTTGTCGAGATTTTTCAGCAACGCGCCACCGCCCGTCAGGACGATGCCGCGATCGCTGATATCGGCTGAAAGCTCCGGAGGCGTACGCTCCAGAGCTACGCGCACCGCGTTTAGGATGGTGGCAACGCATTCGCTCAGCGCTTCGCGAATCTCGCTGTCGTCAATCGTAACGGTGCGTGGGACCCCCTCAATCAAGTTGCGGCCCTTGACTTCCATCGTGAGAGGTTTTTCCAGCGGATACGCGGAGCCGATTTCCATCTTGATTTGTTCAGCAGTGCGCTCACCGACGAGCAAGTTGTACTTGCGCTTCAGGTATTGCATGACCGCTTCGTCCATCTCGTTGCCGGCTACGCGCACAGAACGCGAATAAACGATCCCGCTCATGGAAATTACGGCGATGTCCGTCGTGCCGCCGCCGATGTCCACGACCATGTTGCCGGAAGGTTCTTCAATGGGCAGGCCCGCGCCGATCGCCGCGGCCATCGCCTGCTCAACGAGATACACTTCGCTGGCTCGCGCCCGGTAGGCGGAGTCTTGCACGGCGCGCTTTTCCACCGGCGTGATCTCGCTGGGCACGCCGATGACGATTCGTGGATGCACGAGCACGCGGCGGTTGTGCGCCTTCTGAATGAAATACGTCAGCATCTTTTCTGTAACTTTGAAATCGGCGATCACCCCGTCTTTCATCGGCTTGATAGCGACAACGTTTCCCGGCGTGCGGCCCAGCATTTCTTTCGCCTCGCGGCCCACCGCGACGACTTCTCCGCTGGCCTTATTGATGGCCACGATCGAGGGCTCGTTCACGACAATTCCCTTGCCGTGCGAAAACACCAGCGTGTTCGCCGTACCCAGATCGATCGCGAGGTCGGAAGAAAACAGACTGAACACCGACCTCATGTTGTAACCGTTCTTGTTCATCCCTACATCTCCCCGCGAAGAAGCACTCTCCGCTGCCCGGCCGGCAATAGCACTGACCGCGCTGCGGCCAGCCCCCGCCAACTATTGTCTCCGGACACCGCTTCCAGCGCAAAGGCGCCAGCGTCTTCTTCGGGACTTTTACTTCGGAACCACGATGGACACCTGCTTCATCGCCGTCCCGCCGCGGCGGTTCGAGCCAATAATGGATATCGTGTGCTGCCCCGGATCCAGCGCCTCGGTAAAGTGCCGGAAAGTCCCATCCGGAGCAATGTTCGGCACGGGCTGGCCGTTCACGATGATAGCGGCGCCGGGTTCCGCGCGCCCCACGATCTCCGCCACGCGGCCATGCAACTGCGTACCGGTAATCTCCAGAACCATTGGCTGCGACTTAGCCTGCGCGACCAGCGTGAACTTGAAAATCTCGCCCACTTCGCTGGTCTGCTTCTTGCCGTCGGTGGCCGTGACGCTCCAGAAGTAATCGCCGGGATCGAGCCCGCTGATGTCCACGCCCGTGCCGGTGACCTTTGCGGCTTCTTTCACGGTTTTCGTAAACATGGCGGTGGTGCTAATGCGCAGCGTGTAAGACACTGCATCCTGGACAGCCTTCCATTCAAAATGCACGGGGGAAATCTTCGGATTCTCCACGATGATCGGCGCGAGATTCAACGGCTCGATGAGATCCGGAGGCGCCAGCACGTTGGATCTCTGTATCGCGCCGCCACTCGGAATCGTGACCTTTTCCCACTGCGCGAGATCAATCTTTTCCTGGCCGCGCTGAACTTGCGCGCTGCCGCTCGAGACCACGATCTCGCTTTCCCTCGTTTCCGGATCCGCCTTCACGGCCACGCGGCTGTTCGAGTGCAGTTGCGCAACGGCGTCTTCCGCACTGACCGCGGCCTTGGAATCAGGAGAGCTGAAGTTCGGCGTGGCCAGATTCACTTCACCAGTATTGATGCGCATGGCCACGCTTGTAGGCTTGTTGCTCTCAGTGGAATTTTCTTCGACGGTGACCATAGCGTCGGGCTTGACCGTGTACGTTGTGCCGTCAGCAAACGTGATGCGGGCCATGCCGTCCGCACCGGTTTTTATCTGGTCACCCTTGTCGAGCGAGGTCCGGAAGTCGGCCTCAACCCACTGCACCGAGTTGACCCTTTTCACTTCTACCTTGCCGTCCAGATTGACGAATTTCGCGTGCCGCTGATCGGCACTGAGCGGTTCGCCTTCGGGATTGCTCACCGCTTTGTCGATTTTGTTGAGGACCACGCTATACAAGTCCGGCTTGGCCAGATACACACCACCACCGATGATCGCCAGAGCCAGGAGAATGTAAACGATCACAGTCTTGTAGGTGACCGCCGTCCAATACACTTCAACGCGCGGGACTTTTTGCGAGGTTTGCGCGGGTTTCGGATCGGTGGGCGTCAGGGTGCTCATCTAGGATTCCGTTGTAAATGCTCCAATTTTTTAATCTAACACAGTGGTTCGCGGTCGGCTGGATTGCCGGGCGCCGCGTAGTCAAATTGCAAATAGCGGGGGGCATCGGCCTGAAGTGTTCTTCGCCTGTCCGATGGTTCAGGTCCTTCAACGAACTTGCGGGCGGCAGAATTCTGCCACACCGTTTGAGTTCTCACACCCGCGCCCGTCTGGCTGTTATTTCAAGGACTGCATCGCCGGTTCAAGCCAAGAGAAGAGCAGGCCGTTAATTTCCGGGAATTGGGCAGCGAGAAGTCCCAGTGCGGGCAGCAGCACGAACGTCCCCATTCGAATCCAAAAATCCAGGCCAAGCTCGTTGGGATTGGTCTTGGTGATTCGGCTCAAGGTCGAGTTCTTGAACATCTGAGCGTAAACGAAACCGACGACGCCGAGAATCAGGAAGAAAAGGAAAATCATCAAAGAGCGCAGCCGCAAATGAGGCTCGAACGGATAGCTCCCCAGGGAGACGAGAACAAATATGAAGAGGCCCGCAATTGCAACAACGAGTGTCTGGATACGCTGAAGAATGACCAGAATAAAGGCCAGGTAGAACAAACACACATATTGCTCGACGCACGCCGTCATGGCCTGCGGGGCCGGTTCGGCTAGATCCTTTCCTGCGCCTCCACCCGACTCTCCCCCATTGCTCTCCCGCTCCGGCCACTTTTCGCTCTTCCACTGCGTGTTGAGGTAGATCAGGCAGGCCGCTGTCGTGCTGGCCAGCCTCCGATGAAAATATTGCAGAGGATTCTTCTCTGCATATTCCTTCCTCCAGGATGATTTTGTACTTGACGTGGTATTGGATTTTGAATCGTACTCTGAAACGGATGTGGAGTCGTCCCTGGCAGGCCGTTTCGAATCGGCGCGAAGCGACTGGGCGAAAGCCCTGAGCTTTAGGCGGAAGTATTGAGTTGCCTTCCTCCACCTGGATCCCGTTTGCTTCGGAAGATATTCTTGTTCGAAGCGAAGGTTTTCATACGCGCCGCACATGGTATTTGCCTGCTCTTCCGTCAGTCGGATGCTCTCTGCCACGGATTGGTCCGTTGGTTGCATGTTCAAAAGTTGGCGAAGAATCTCCAGCTCTCTGTAGATTAAACGGTAGAAATTGATCAGGCCGCTCCCGGCGCTCCCAGCGAGTCCCCAGAGAGAGGTCCAAGCAAAGCCTTTCAGCTTCCCAAAACTCCGGCGCAGGGGGGTATCTTCGAGGGCGCGGAGTAGGGCGCGAAACTCCATCCATACAAGTAGGACGCGGAATATGAGAGTCAGGAGGAGGAACAGCACGAAGAAAAGCAGGCCCGCATAAACGTATTCAAAAACGGTTCCATCGATGGCCTGCACGGAGTGTTGCCAGCCAAGAACGAGGACAATGGCAGCGAGCGTGAGGCTCGCGGGAACGAATACCCGGCGATCCAGACCAAAGGGTTTAAGGGCTTTCATTAGCCCTCTGTGGGGCTGCTTGCTGAGAGCTTTGAGCCGCTGACGCTCAATGGAAGTTGGAATCTTTTTCTCATCGGTGAATTTATATGTGCTGGGCAGGACGGGTCCCTTCCGGCCGCGAAGAATTACCCCTTGAAGGCCCAACCAGCCCCACCATAAGCATGCCAGCAGCAAAATTAGGAGAGGGAACGGGGGTGAGGTGCCGGACAAGAGATGAGTGCCGCGGTACAGGTCAAAGTGTGACTGCGCCGGCAGTTGTTTGCCTTCGTAGAAGATGCGAAAGGCGATGAACAAGACCAGCGTTGTCACGGCCACGACAAAATAGGTTTTTGCCAGTCCGCGGGACTGTCTTCGTAACAGGCCGCAGGTGCAGCCAAAGGTGAGCAGCACGATTTGCAAAGCCGGTGGAAGAAATAGTTCGGGTGCTGCCCGATAGTCGCCACCCCACTGAATCCACGGAAATAAAAATAGAAATTGAATGGCCAACAGTGCCAGACCGGTGACAAACAAAAGTTTGTCGCGAAGGGCATCTTCATCCAGGGTGAAATTAGCAAGCAATTCCGAGCGCGGGAGTGCGGGAGGGAAGGCCATCAGCCAGGAGAAAGGAAACACAAGACAGACACTCAGGAAACAAAAAATCTGCCATTCCAAAGGAAGGGGTGGTGTAAATCTTCCCGGATCAGGCACAGCCGCGACGGCATGAAGATTGCTGTGAATGGCCTGTCCCGAATCGGATCTCACTTCCTCATCGAGCAGAGTCACCGGCCAGAATCCGCGCCGACCAAGGACCGTCAGCCACAGAGGTGGCGTCCACGCGTGGTCTCCGGGCGCGGCGTCTGGCGAAAGAGCAGGCCAGCCATATTGCGCGTAGGCCGCCTCCGGCAGGTCGGTGACTCTGTTTTCCGGATTAGCGAGATTCGGCGCCCGCGGGTAGTTCTCAGGAACGTCGGAGATCAAAGACAAGAAGGCGTTGAAGTTGCCAACCGAATAGCTATCGGAGAAAATCCGATCTACGTGCGTGGCGCCCTTGGGCGTCTTCTGATGCGCGACGATGTCGTCAATCCCAGGAAACAACGGATAGGAAGTAATCTCGAGAACGCCGTGAAGGCTGGGTTGATCTTGCTCGCGCTGAAAGAGAAGATTCGAGCCCATCGTCACCAGCCGTCCGTACGGGTAGGCTGTTCGGAGGAACCGGCACAGAAACAGCGTATCCAGGGAATTACTGGCTCGGACGAGGATAAAGCGGGTGTGATGTTTTTGCAGGTTGGCGACGATTCCCAGGAGAACGGCTTCCTGGGATAGAGGGGTTTGCAGGCGGGCGTAAGGTGGCACACTGTCGTCGTCGCTCCCGGTCGTATCCAGGTTCAGAGGAAGCGTGGTTCTTGGGGCTTTTTTAGTATTGTCGCTTCCTTCCTGCGTGAGCAAATCCCTCTGGTAAGCCCCGCGAAGCTGTGAGATCTCACGCGGAAAGTAGAGGTACAGCATCTCGGCTGTTTCCTTTTCTTCCATCTGGTCATTCGCACGGCCCTCATCCGCCCTCTTCCCACAAGGGGGAGGTTGAAACTCAACCTCTTGTTTGTTCAAATTTCCATAGGCCGTTTCATCTTCCGACAGAACGGCAATCTCTTGCGCCATGTAGCCGTGGTTCACGACGAAGCAGCGGAAAAGGTTGTCCGCGTAGTTATCGCTTTCTTGGAACGTAGCAAAGCTTGCTTTGGGGTGATGCGTTTCTAGGAACCTGCGAAAATTCTCGGAGGCTACCCAGCTACTGACGGTTCCGCTGTGGATGACGATCCGTGGAAAATCGGAATCGCCTTGCTTGTTCAGTAGCGGCTCGAGCGAGGCAAGCGATCCGGAGAAGGCGGGGCCGGCGATTCGAAGAGCGTGGAGACCGCCCGGAATCTCACTCTTGCCGCGAATGTCCTGAATGATGCGTAGCGCATTTCGATACTGCTCCTTGTGAATCCCGCCCGTGGGTGTTTCGCCTACTACGAGTACGAAAAGTGCGTTTACTTGCGTCGGCAGATCGTTGTTCACAGCCGCACTGGGTTTGGTTGACATATGCGCTTCAGCTAGCGGTGCCTTCCGGAAGATCATGAGGCCGGGATACTCCTCTTTATGTCCTTGGTAGACCTGTTGGGCTAACCGCAGTTTCAAATCCGGGGAGTCGGGAGGCCCCTCCATCTGCCAGGGCATAGTCGCTCGGGAGAAAAGATAGCCAGATTGCTGAGCGGCTTTTTGAATCGCTTCAATTGTGCGGTCGAACGTGAGGCCCATATGCGTGTGCACGGGATCGGGAACCGTCGCAACCACGAAAAGAATCCTTTGGTTTTCTCCCTCAGGGACGTTCCAGTGCTCCGCGGGGTCGTAAGATCTTGCTGGCTCCCCGTCGCCTTTGCTTTTGCCTGCAAATCGCATCTTTCCGGCAAGAGCAGCCCGCTTTTTCGAATCCTCCTGTTTCCCGTAGTGAGCCTCGATGAGGTCGAGGAGGTCTCTTGCAGGGCACACGGGACTGCAGTGACTGCAGGGCGTGGCGGGGGGATCCGCATCGGTCGTACAAGTGTTGTAGAGGCTGTTTCGAATCTCTTCCATCGAGGCCTGGTCTGTGGCGGCGCGGGCCTGGGTGGTGGTCGGTGTGCGTGTGCCAGAAGAATCGGAGCGCGGCCCCGTGAGAACCGAGAAGGCCACAAGAGCAGCCAGCAGCGTGCTATATCCTTTCCTCAAGGCGCACTTCCTCCGTCTCGGAGTAGTGATTGGAGTTCGGCGAACGTGACAACCGAATCCTGGGTGGTTGGGCTAGGCTCCAGGGTGGGGCGCGAAGGATTGCCAAAACTGAGAGCATCCGTGCCTTTGGCTCGTGCACCTCGATGGACCTTGATAAGGCCATCGGTATTGGTAAGTAAGGATTCCGACGATTGTATTTGAGGCGCGTACCCTTATCTCTTATAATTCTAAGTTTGTCTACCGACTGGGGAGATCATTGGATGGCTGGCGCAGATAAAAGCAAACTCGGGTACCGCATCCTTTTAGGGGCGGTCGTGCTGCTCTTGGGCGGCAGCATGTTGCTGTACCTCGTGCCGCAGACGCCTGGCACCAGCGAGATTTCCACCGACACGGTCGCGAAGGTTGGCGACGAGTCCATAAGCCTGGCGGACGTGAGCAAACAGCTCGATGAGATAAAACGCCAAAACCAAATACCGAAACCCTTGGAAGGACTGTACGCCCAGCAAATCCTGAAGCAACTGATATTCCAGAAAGAGATCGAGTACGAAGCTAAACAGCTGGGCATCACCGTTTCGAACGAGGAAACGGTGGACCGCATTCGCCAGTTTCTCCCCACTGCCTTTGTTGGCGGGAACCCCATCCCTCTGGACCAATACACTGCTCAAGTGCAGCAGCGGTTCCAGCTGGCCGTCCCGGTGTTTGAACAACTGATTCGCCAGGGTTTGCTCGAGGAAAAATTCCGGAAGTTGGTGACGGATGGAATCAGCCTCGGCCCCGCCGAACTCCAGGACGAATTCCGCTACAAGAATGAGAAAGTGAAGCTGGATTATGCCCTGATCAAGCCCGAGGACCTGGAATCCAAGATTTCGCCGGATGAGGCGGAGATCCAATCCTCCTACGAAAAGAACAAGTCGAAGTATCAGGTTCCGGAAAAACGTTCGGTGCGATTCGGCTTGGTGGACGTGAATCGGATCCGGCAGAGCATTCAAATCTCTGACGACCAGCTTAAGGTGCAGTACCAGCAGAATATTCAGCAGTATCAGGTGCCCAACCGCGTCCACGTCGAACATATCCTGCTGATGACGACGGGAAAGCCTGATGCCGAAGTCGAGGAAATCAAGAAGAGGGCCGAGGACATCCTCGCGCAACTGAAGAAGGGTGCGAAGTTCGAGGACTTGGCGAAGAAATACTCGGAGGATACGGCCAAGGACAAAGGCGGCGACATTGGCTGGATCGTCCAGGGACAGGCTTTACCCGAATACGAAAAAGCGGCTTTCAGCCTGCCCGCAGGTTCGGTTTCGGACTTGGTGCGCACGCAAATTGGCATCTACATCATCAAGGTGGTGGAAAAAGAAACTGCGCATACGAAGCCATTCGAAGAAGTAAAAGAATCGCTCCGCACGCAGCCGTTGCTCACTCAGACGGACAAACAGGCCAGCGACGTGGCCGATCAGCTGTCGGCAGCGATTCGCAAGTCCAACAAGACATCCTTGGAGGAGCTTGCCCAGCAGTACCACCTCACAGTCGGGGAGACCCGTCTCGTCAGCGCGACGGATCCTCTTTTGGAATTGGGCAACTCCCAAGACGTGAAAGACGCGATCTTTCGGCTGCGGCAGGGAGAACTAAGCCTGCCGGTCCGCTCGGATCGTGGTTACGTGATTCTTTCTCTGAAGGATATCCAGCCTGCCCACCAGGGTTCGCTCGAGGAAGTGCGGGGCCAGGTTGTCACCGACCTCAAGCGCGAAAAATCAGCCGCGTTGGCAAAAACCAAAGCCCAAGACCTCGCTACGCGAGCAAAAGCGGGCGAGAAATTCGATGCGGCCGCCAAAGCCCTCGGCCTGGAGCCGAAAACCAGCGATTCCTTCGCCCGGAATGGCACCATCCCCGGTGCAGCGAGCGGTAAGCAACTCGCGGCAGCCTTCAATCTGAAAGCGGGAGATGTCGGCGCGCCGCTAAATTTGGGACAGAGCTGGCTGGTCTACCGCGTGGCAGAGAAGCAAGAACCCAACCCGGCGGAATTCGAGGCCCAGAAGAAACAATTGACCGAGGAAGCGCTGCAAACGAAGCGCAACTTGGCTTTCGAAGCGTTCCGGGCCGCCTTGGAGAGCCGCCTGAAGCAAGAGGGCAAGCTGAAAATGATGCCCGAAAAACTGAAGAGTTTTGGCACCTTCGGCTAGTCTAAGTTAAACAAAATAAGCAGCTTATTTCTGTTCTCATCAGATACTTGTCTTTTGGCGGGCGACTCGCTACCCTATTTGTGTATCTCACTCCATCGGATTCGGCCGGAAACGCCGCTAATAAATGGGGGTATGGGTCCCGGGCTTGCGCCCTGATTTCGGAGCAGAAGCCATCACGGCCATCCAGCCGGACCCACTCAGGATCGGTGAAACTACCATGGCAGCCCGCACTTCAGCTGTTCGCAACGACTACCGCTGCAGCATCGAGCGAAACCAGTCCGGCAAGTACTGTATCCGCATTCAGGTGCACTATCCCCGCCACGCCTGGACCTTGGGGGTCTTTTTCCTGGCTTCTTCCTTCGACCGCGCCATGAAGAAGCTCGAAGAGGGCCTCGATTTCCTTCAACGGCAGGAAGAGAAGTTATGGTTCTGGGGCGTAGACCGGGCCGAAGATATGGGTTTTTCAGCTGAGTTTTTGAAAGATGCAGGATTAAGGCTGGATCATCGCGCTGAATTTCCCAGAAAAGCCACCAATGTATCGCTGGCCCCTGAGAGGGAAGTCCCCGCATTCGTTTTGGGTCCCATGCGGCGCGGCTTGGCCGAATCGGTGGAACTCTCTCGAAGCGCCGCCGCCGGAGACTAATTCTCACCCCCGCTTCTTGGAGGGCTGGGCTGACCGTTCGGGCGGAAGTGCTCAATCCCTGGCGACAGCTTCGCGGATGAGCAGCGGAAACCGCGGAAACGAGAAACTCCCCGCCACATCGTCAATCACATTCACTTGGCACACATAGAGCCCCGGCTTTAGTGTCGGCGGCGGCAAATCGATCTGGAAAATGACCGCCTTGCGTTCCGGGGCCGTGACTTCGTTCGCCACCACTGGTTTTGACTCGTAAACCTTCGTCGCGCCCTGCAGGAACTCGATACTCGTCAGCACCCGGACGCTGTCTCGCGGCGCCCTCACCGCTGGGACCGGCTGGCCCACGTCCTGTTGCTCGGTCGCAGGGGCCGGCGCGGGTTTCCTACCTTTGGCCGCGTCATACACCTCGTATTGCAAGTAGAGATGCTGGTCTGGGCCGAACACATGCGTAATATTCGGCACCAATTCCATCTGGTCGCGAACCAGAGGATTCGGCCCGGTCTTCTTAGTTGTAGCGGGCGTTCGCAGACTGCTCAAAACGACAGAGCTCATTTTCAGGGGCATCTTGCGCAGGTCGGGGATTTGCACGTCCGTTTCGAACGAACCCATCCGCCCGGTCTGGTTCTCGCGGATCACGAACTTCAGATGGTAGCTGCCCGGTGCGAGCAGAAAGCCCGTGTTGTACTGCACGTTCTTGCGCCGGACTTGCTGCGTGCTCTCGACGGCCAGTTTCACGGTGTCCCGCAATTGCCCGACGGGCAGTTTGCCGCCTTCCAGAGCTTCGCCGATGATGTCGATCGTAGCGTTGTCCTTGTCCTTCTCCGTCACGAACGGGATCTGCGAGCCCGGAATGACCAGCGAAACCGCAAGATAGTAATGGGAATCATCCTGCCGGAAGTAGGCCGCTCCCGCGTAGAGCGGCACGTCCACTCGCGGCAGTTGGGCGGCAAGTTCGTCTTGCAGTTGCTGCTCGCGGTCGGCACGATTCAAGTGTTCGAAGTCCCGTCCGGCGTAGTAACCGGAGCGGAAATCGAGCTTGAGGTCGGGCCGGTTGACCTGCACTTTCAAGCGGCGGAATCTTCCATCCTTGAGCGGATTGTTGCTCGTAAAGCCGAGCACGTAGTACGCGGAGCTGTCCTTCTGCGCCTGCGCGAAAACGCCGCTGAAGTCATTCGAATCGAAAAACGCCGTGCCGCCCGTGTCTGACGAGAGCGTCGCCAGCGTTTCTTGCGAAGCAGCGTTTCCGCTCAAGTCGTTCAGCGTCGATTGGCCGGAATAGGCCGATTGCCCGTGCAAGCTCGCGGATTGTGCTTCTCCCCCCGGCGGAAACGCCTGCAAGCCGCGGATATCAAGGGAATAGATGGATACGTTTGCTTTCACGGCCGCGGCCGTAGCCGCGCGCAGGGCCGATTGGTTGTCCACGCCGGACTGGCTGATTCCATTACTGAAATAGATCAAGCTTTTCTTCTGCGGGAGCTTGTTAAGCGCCTGCATGAGCGATTGCAGCGCCAGGAGCTTGCGATCGGCGCTGAATGTGTTGAAATCCGTATCGTCAGCCGAGAAAGCCCCGCTGGTTTCCGCCGCGCCTTCCGCACTCCCGGTATTTCCATTCTCGAATCCCTGGCCTTGTCCGGAGGTGTACGCGGACAGCGCGGCGAGCAGCCTGGTTTTGTCGTCGGTAAAATCCAGATCCACGCGCATGTTCGTGGCCAGCGACACCAGCGCTATCAAGTCGGCTGGCTGCATCTTGGTGCTGACGAATTTCTTTGCGGCATCGACGGACCGGTCGATCTGTTCCGGATCCATTGCTGAAAAATCAAAAAAGAGCAGCATCAATCGGCGGTCACGTGCGTCCAGCGTTGGAGGTGCTTTCTTCGTGCCTCGCAACAGCGTTCCTTGCTCAGCTGTCCCGGAGACAGTGGATTCCGCCGCGCTTGCGGCGGCTAGCTCATCAACGTTCTCGAAATCGAAGCTGGAAATCTCCTGCTTCTTGCCATCCTCAAAAAGCGTAAAATCTTCTTTTTTCAAATTTGTAACGAGGTTGCCCTTTTTGTCGCGCGCCACGACGTTCACCAAGACAAGCTCGGTCGTGACTTCAATGCGGGCTTCCCGCTGGGCGGTCTGCCGAGACTGCTGAGCATTAGCGGGAGCAGCCGACTGGAACACCATTCCCGCCGCAGTGAAGATCGAAAAGAATTTTCCCATAAGCCGCATGTCGCTTTGCCTTCAGAACCGGAAGCGTGCCTCCATCGTCACCCGCCGCATGCTGCCGGTCCCGGTGATCTCGCCGAACGTGAACGAATTCACCGTCGTATTGAGGGCCGTGAATCGGACGATATTGAAAACATTATTGGCCGAAACGCGCAGATCCAGCGAACGCGATTCCTTGATCTGGATTGTCTTGTTCAGCGTCATATTCATCGATACCTGTCCCGGCCCTTCAATGATGTTTCGTCCCGCATCGCCGAAGCCGGAACCGGTCGGGTTCAAACAGGTCGCACTCGGCGCGCAAAACGCGGCCGTATTGAACCATTCGAGAGTCGATGGATTGCTGACAGAGACGGATTGTCCGGCAACGGTGTTCGCCCGGAGCGATCCGCTCACGCCGCGGCCAATGTCCAACCCGCCGCCCAGCACGCGCGGAGTGAAGTACAACCCGGAGCCAACCGTGAAGTCGCCGCTCCACTGCCATCCCCCAAGAACGTGGCCCCACGCTCCCTTGGGAGCAAATCGCCGGTTCTCACCGATGGGGAAATCGTAGATCCAGCTCCCGGTGAACTTGTGCCGCTGATCAAAACTAGAGAGACCTCGATCGGCCGAAATATCGAAAGGGTTCTGCGCGACGACACTCCCGCCGCCTCCGATAGAAGAAGCGTCGTCGATGGACTTCGAGAAAACATACTGCGCGCTGAATCCAATTCCCTTGGCCATGCGCTTGCGCACGCGGACGGAAGCCGCGTGCAAAATGGAATTTCCTTCGGACGATTCGTAAATGAATGGTTGATCGCCGGGAATAACGAGCGCTCGCTCGGTATCCAGCCGCGTTCCCTTCGCCCCGTTATAGCCCACGTTCATCACCGCTCCGTGGGGCCATTCCCTCTGTATATCTACATTCCAGATCTGTACGTAACCGAGTCTGTAGTTTGGATTGACGGCGAAGTTGTTCGTCACCGTACTTCCCGAAGCGGTCGGAAATCCGGTTGTAAGCGTGAGCGGGCTGCCGCTTATGAGGCCGGTAACATCCGCGCTGTTCGTTGCCGTATTCGCGAATGGCGGTTGAAAGGCAAAGTTCTGAATCATCGTGCCGTATTGCGCCAGGTTGTAGTTGATCCCATAGCCGGCGCGAACCACCATCTGCTTTTGGGGTTTCCACGCGATGCCGATGCGTGGCGCGAAATCATTGCGGTCCGGCCGCACCAGCGATGCAGGAAAACTTCCGCTGAAAGGCCCCGTTCCGTTGGGTGTTACTGGCTTTGCCGCCGTGAAGCCCGGCGTCACGTCCAAATTTGCGATGCGGTTGCCCGCCTCGGTGTAAGGGCCGTTGTATTCGTAACGCAACCCCAAGTTGAAGGACAAATTCGAACGAAATCTCCAGTCGTCCTGCGCGAAAAAGTCAAAAGCATTCGCTCGGAAGTTATAGGAATTTGCGCCGAATTGCAGAGACGTTTGTTGCGGGAAGCCCAGCAGGAAGTCCGCGAAGTCAGAACCCGTGTCAGTTGTGGGTTGCGTGTTTCCGGGAGCGTAAAGCGATGTCGCGAACCCGGTGAACACAAAACTTCCCTCGGCATTTCGAGACGAGTGAAAACTCTGCAAGATTCGGCGATAGTCTCCGCCAAAACGCCAGTTGTGCTTTCCGCGACTCCAAGAGAGCGTTTCTGAGATCGAGTAGGTCTGGTCCAGCTCCCGGCGAGGCGTCGGGTCGCTGAGCCCGCCGAACGATGTGAAGTTAATGGTGGGCAGCCCCCAATCAAACGGTAGCGGAGAAATTCCGGTGATTCCCGCCATGCCAGCGACGTTTGTTACATTCGAATAGAGGTTTGTCGTGGAAACGTGATTGTGGTTGTAGTTCACGCGGAAAATGTTCGTCACTCGCCCATTGCCGTAAGTCCATCCGGCACTGGCGTTAAGCCCCTGCGTTCCCGTGCCTCCGGCCAGTGAAGGAAATGGATTTACAATCGTGCTCGAACCGCGCGACCAGTTCAGCCCGAAATTAATATTGTTTTGCGAACGCCGCCTGCCGCTACCTCCGCCACCTCCTCCTGCTCCTCCGATCATGAACGGACCAGAGCCCGGCCCGCCGCTCGAGCCAAAATTGTGGATCAATCGAAGCATCAAGGTATCGGAACTGCTCTCAGCCGATGTTACGTAATGGAAGTTTTGACCGCTAGTCGTGGTGTTGATGTTGGGTGCCGGAATGTATTGCAGGAGCGCCTTTGCCGCCGGACTGATTAAGGATGGGTCGAGCTGATTTGGTGCTTTGAAGGAGTATGGTTGTCCAGTCTGAGGATTGAATAGTTCAACCGGGTTGCCGTCATGGTAGGTCGACTTGGAAAAATCCCCCTTGAGCTCATCGGGTGTGGGTACCGTGGAGAACGCATCGTAAGGATTACTGCCGCGCGACCCATTCCATCCGGCGAAGAAGAACCATTTGTTGCCGCCGTTGAAAATCCGCGGAATGTTTAGTGGTCCGCCGAAGTTCGCGCCAAACCGTGCTTGGTTGTAATCCGCTTTGGGCAATTCCAGCCCGGTGATTGAAAATGGCCGCGCGTCCAGGGCTGAAGAATCGTCCGAGTAATACAAGATGCCATGCGGCTGGTTGATGTTGAATCCCTTTGGCATCCGGCCCAACGCGATGATGCCCCCGCCAGGGCCTCCAAATCCCCCGCCACCTCCGAAACCGCTCGCTCCCTCTCTTTGCGCGCGTTCACGAAACTCCTGAATCTTTTGCTGCAAATCGTCTTCACTTCCGCCGCCAAAGTCTTGCGTTCGGCCTTGCGCGCCCGTGATGCTCACGGACTCTGTTGGCCCTTCTGCGCCTGCCCCGCTAAGAGGAAGGCTCGAGACATCGCCGCTGCCTTGCCCGCCGCCGATTCCATTGGCTCCGCCGAAACCGGAACTTCCTCCCGCGAGGGAAGAAAGGGCGTTGTCCAGCGCAAGACTTTGAAATCCTCGGCCCGCCGCGGCCAGCGCGGCGTGCGTGCTGTTCGATTGCTCCTGCTGGCGGGAAGCCAGAATTAGTTCGGCATCCACTTTCGCGGACGGATTCTCAGGGTTCAGCACGACTTCCTGCGTGAAATTGGCAAATCCCATGAACTCGATTCGAACCACATAGCGGCCGCGCGCCACGCCTGAAAAACTGAACTTGCCTTCGGCGTTTGTGGCCGCCCCATATTTTTTTCCAGTTAGAGTATTGGCAGCGGTGACGGTCACGCCCGGCAACGGCGTCTTGCCGCTGCGCGCCGATCCCGTGATTTCAAAAGTCGCGGCCGCGACCGGAGCCGTCGCGGCCTGTTGCGCCGCCCCAGAGGAAGCCTCATCCTGAGCGCACAGGCTCGGCACAAACGGGATGAAGGACAAACTGACGATGAAAACGCCGCGGGCAATCGACTTCAAATCCTGGTCTCCCCGAGTGAATTAGTGCTCCGGCGGCCTGCTCTGGGGTGCGGCCGCAGGCTTGCTTCCAGCGGGCGCGGTCCCGGTAGGACCCATCATCTTCCGCATTTCTTCCATCTGCTTCCACTGCTCGGGAGACAAGACCATCACGCTCTTTGGCACAAACGCATTATTCTCGACGGCTCCGCGCACCACCACGTGATCGCCGGCTTGGATGTCTGCCATCGTGATGCTATCGCGCCCCCTGCGCAGCGAAGTCTCCTCGTTCAGCTCCAGCGTTTGCGTGACGTTGTCCGGCCGCAAGATCGTGAGTTTCGGGGCCTCGATGGATTTCACTTCACCCACGACGAAATCCTTTCCCAATTCGCCGAACCCCCTGCCGCCGATGACGCCACCGGCCGCACCGCCGATCACCTGCGCGGTCACGGTGTGATCCGCATTCTCCTCGCCGCGCACGAATACCACGTCGCCGACCTTGAAATCCTCCAGTTTCGCGCTCTGCCGCTCCTTGCGATATTCCGTTTTATCCGTGATTTTCACCGTCACCGTCGCGCCATCCGGCTTGGCCAACTCGATCGCTCGATTGTTGATGGCCGTAATCTTTCCGAACAGCCCCGGCCCTCGGCCCTCATTTGGTCCTTGTCTCTGGCCAGTCGCCGGTGGCGATCCTTGGTCCTGCCCCGGTGTGAGTGGTCCAGGCGCGTGCGCCTGGCTCGCCGTTGTTGCGAGCAAGAACAAACAACTTAAGCCCAAAAATTGCTTGCTGTACTTCGGCATGATCTTCCCCTTTACAACTGTTCTTTGTTATAAGACGCTGGCGCGCGGAAATAGGTAACGTCACTCTTGGAACTCATCAAACCAGAATCGCACCATTCTATAGCTTCCCTGGAAGCGGCAGTAAAGTTCCCCACGGTAGTGGCCCCCAGTCACCGCGATCTGCGTATGACCGTGGCCCGCTCCTGTCATACTTTTTTTCTTGACATCTATTAGACCTCTCATATGATAACCTATATATACATTAGTATATCATTGAACTTTATTCGCCGCCTAGCGCTTTCTCCCGCATGTTCACGGCGGCTGAACCAGTGGCCGCCGAGGAGGGGACTTTGGATCCATGAAAAGCATGCATCGACTTTTCTGCCTTCTACCGGCCCTGCTTTTGTGTTTCGCCAGCAGTGCATCTCTAAGAGCGCAAGCGCCGCAGCCGCCCAGCGATCAAACTCAGAGCGATTCGAAAAACACACAGAAGACTACGACGCCGAAGAAAATCGACACACCTCCGCAAAACTCTACGCCAGCGCCCGCAGATTCAACGGCCCAAACCGCTAAGCCAGGAACCTCCGAGGCGGACGCCATCAAGGCGGGCTACCGGGCCACAACGAAAAATTAGAACTCCCTGGTTTCTAAGGCCACTTGAAAAAGGAGGGAACCCCTATTTTTCGCGCAGAATCACTTCGCCGTGGCCGACCAGCTGATCGTTCAGCCACAACTTATACTTGTACGTGGCCGCTTTGCTGCTGGGACGAGGCGGGCCGCTGAGCAGGCGCATCCCCGCTGGCGCCTGAAAAACATTCGACGAAAACGGGCAACGGTTGACGTCAAACTCCACGCGCAGATTCCCCGCGTCGGAAATCCAGGAAACCTGGTCGCCAGGGTCGAGCACCACCGTTTGCGGAATTAGTCCAACCAATACCGGGCGTTCAGCCATTTTTCGATGTAACTCTCATATGCCAAAACGCTTTTACAGTTAATTCGATAAGCGCAGAGGCACGATAGCACAATCCATGGAAACCGTTCTTGTGAGCTTGCTCGCCCCCGGCGTGACATTCCTCACGTTTGTTTTTCATCCTTCTCACAACGGAACTGTACCTCCGTACATGATACCTGGTGTAACCTGTACCTCGCTTTCCTTGACCGCACTTCAGCTCAACCATAGACTGAAAATGTTCATTCGTGGCGCGAAGTTCTGGCTGGATCTCTTGCGCTCACGGAAAAACGTACTAAAAGCTTCTGAATCTCGGCGCGGAGGATTTTGCGGATATGGCTTCCGTTTCTCGGTACTTGTCTCTTCCGCTCCCCAATGGCTCGCGGATTTCGCTCATTCTTTCTTTGCCCTTCGCACTCGTTCATCTCGCTTCGCTGTTGATTTTCCTCATGCCGTTTCATTGGTATTACTTGGTCGCGTGTCTCGGCCTGCTGGCTGTCCGCATGTTTTTCGTGACCGCCGGTTATCATCGTTACTTTTCGCATCGCTCGTTCAAAACCAGCCGCGTCTTTCAATTCGTGATGGCTTTCATGGCCATGTCCTCTTCGCAGAAGGGCGTGCTCTGGTGGGCGGCGCATCACCGCCATCATCACCGCCATTCCGATCAGGAACTCGATCTGCATTCGCCGACGCTTTTCGGGTTTTTCTGGTCGCACGTCGGATGGATCATCTCGGACAAGTACAACGACACGCGCCTTGAATACATCGCTGATTTCGCGAAATACCCCGAGCTGCGCTGGCTGAACAAATACCACATGATTCCGCCGGCGACTCTGGCGGTTGTGCTCTGGCTGATCGGCGGATGGCCGATGTTCATCTGGGGCTTCTGCCTGAGCACCGTGCTCCTCTGGCACGACACGTTCACGATCAACTCGCTCTCGCACCTCTTCGGTTCGCGCCGCTATGAAACCGGTGACACCAGCAAGAACAACTGGCTGCTTGCTCTTCTCACCCTCGGCGAGGGCTGGCACAACAACCATCATCACTTCATGGCTTCGGCGCGCCAAGGCTTCTACTGGTGGGAGATCGACATCACCTACTACACGCTGAAAGTTTTGTCCTGGTTCGGCATCGTCTGGGACCTCCGTAAAGTTCCGGTGCATCTGCTAACCCAAGATCGCCTGGCGGCATAGCGTATCCCCATCTGGAATTTGTAGGACAGCCATTCCTGCCTGGGCGCGTTTGTTCCCACCCTCCACATCTTGTCATCCTGAGGCGATCCCACCAGGATCGCCGGTCGCCAAAACGACAATACGGCTGTCCCTAAACTGGACCTCAGTACAGATGGCAGTTCCCGGTGCGCGGTCTAGTCTGGGACACACGGTCCTAGTCTAATAAGGTTCAAGTGTGGAGGCACAATGCGCAGCCTCAAGATCCTGCCTGCAATTCTGCTGCTTAGTGCGGTGCCAGTAGCCGCAACTCCCCAACAACCTACGACTCTCGGCGACGTGGTGGACAAGATCGTGGCACAGGAGCAGCTGGAGGTGCAGTTGCTTCGCCAATATTCTCCGCTGGTGGAAACCTATATCCAGAATCAACGCGCGGATAAGCAGTCGGGAACCGTACCGGACGGCGACAAATACTTTCTTGGGCGCGCCGAGCTGGGGAAGGGTGTGGAGCTTGAACCGCTCGAGCGTGACGCCGACATGAAGCACAAGGTTTTCCGGGGGTGGGCTGGTCTTTTCTCCACGGAATTTGTCCCGCGCGGCTTCCTGCAGATGATTTTCCTGGACTTGAACGGGTTCGACCGCCTGCATTACAGGATTGAGTATGTCCGGCGCGAGTTTTTGGGCGAGGTTCGTTGTTTGGTTTTTGACGTGGATCCCTTGCTGAAGTCGGGCAAAGGACGTTTCGTCGGCCGCATCTGGGTCGAGGATCAGGATTACCACATCGTGCGCTTCAATGGCGCCTACGGCGGCTCGTCGCTGGTCACTAATTACTTCAATTTCGATAGTTGGCGCACGAATGCTGGAAAGAACCTATGGCTCCCTGCCTTCATCTACAGCGAAGAAGGCAGCGTCCGGGACCCCAAGGCCAAGAGCCTGGGATTCAGAGCCTTCCGAGCGCAGACGCGCCTGTGGGGTTACGGCCTTGGCAATGCTCGGGAAGAGCAAGAGCTGAGTACGGTCCTGGTGGAGGGGCCGACCCCCGTAAACGATGAGTCGCAAACGGCCAACGACTACTCGCCGTTTCAAGCCGAGCGTTCCTGGGACCGGCAGGCCGAAGAGAACGTCACCGAGCGCTTGCAGCGCCAGGGCTTGATGGCACCCCATGGGGAAGTGGATAAGGCACTGGAAATCGTGGTCAGCAACCTGGAGGTGACCAACAATCTGGACATCCAGCCGGAAATCCGCTGCCGTGTGCTAATGACCTCAACGCTTGAGTCGTTCACCATTGGCCACACCATTGTCTTGAGCCGCGGCTTGGTTGACGTGCTTCCTGACGAGGCCAGCCTCGCAGCGGTCCTGGCGCATGAGCTCGGTCACGTCGTGCTCGGGCATCGCATGGATTCCCAGTTTGCGTTCTTCAACCGTGTGCGGTTCGACGATAAGGACACGTTTCGCCACTTTGACTTTGCTCGCACCCCGGACGAGGAACAGGCGGCGGAGCGCAAGGGGACCGAACTGTTGAGCAACTCGCCCTATAAGGAACAGTCCGGCGCGGCGAAACTCTTCCTCCAAGCGCTCAAGAACCGCTCGAAGGAAATCCCTAGCCTGATCAGTCCGCACCTCGGTGACAGGGTCTCAACAAGCGGGACCGTCGTCCCCGCAGTGTTCCCCGCCGAATCGTCCTCTGCGGAGCCGGCGGCTAACGTCATTGCCGCGTTCCCACTCGGCGGACGCATCAAGGTCGACCCCTGGAATGACCAGTTGCGGATGCTCAAATCCAACCCGGTGGCCACGGTGGCGGAATCCGAGAAGGCGCCCTTTGAGGTCACTCCATTCGTCCTCTATCTCACCCGGCAGGGAGAGCACTCCTTGACGCAAGCTCCTGGCGCAGTAGCCGTCAAGACAGATTCAGATATAGATCCGTAGCCGGGTGGCACCGACAATAAATTCCAAGACGATTTCGCGTGCCTCGCCCTCGGGCTGCCAGGGGGGCGGGGAACTTCCCTTGATGCCCTTGCGGCTCTCACCAAAGAGCTTTTCGGCAGCTCTTTCCAATCTCATCCCTCCCGCAAGCCGTTTCCGTCTCCAAATTTTGGAGCCCCACTGTGGCCTGTTTGCTCCATCCATTCGAGCCACCTGTTCCAACTATTAGGGCCAAACTCCGGCCCAAGGACCGGACCCGAACATCGAGAAGCATTGTCGAAGGGGTTTGCTCGAACAAGTTGGAGCGGCACTAGGTGTTGACAACAGAGGCGTGGGAACACAATAATTTTGCCGCTTTGATGATCCACCCGGGCGTGCCTTCGCCCTCCGCCCACGAAGGAACCCAGCCGCGGCCAACAGGAGGGCCCCCATGAGTTCCACCTTATTTTCAAGACGCAAGCTTCTCGAAGCAGGTGCGGCGGCAGCGGCCGCGGCCGGAGCTGCGGCGATTCCCGGAGCAGCATTATCTCGGCCGCTGCAGGAATTTGAATCCTTCTTTCCAGCAGGCGGCGAGGAAAGGTTTCGCTTATCCCTGCAAAACGCCTATCTGTTCCTGGACACCATGATGGACGCCTACGCGCAAGGGTCTGCGACCCGGCTTTCGCAAAGTTATTCGGACGAAATTGGATTGGAGAGCACCGCCTTCGTTTACGACAACGCCGTCGAGATCATGGCTCGGCTGCTGCGCGGGCTCGGACAGGATCTGGCGCGCGCCAAGGTGCTGGGAAACGGCCTGCTGTACGCGCAACAGACCGATCCCGCCGCGGACGGGCGCGTGCGCCAGGCCTATTTCGTGGACCACGCGGACTCGCAAGGAGTTTTCATCGTTCCCTCGGGCTTCCCCTTTTTCTTCCTGGGCAGCGCCACGGGAGATATGGCGTGGACCGGAATGGCGCTCGCTCAACTGGCGAATCGCACGGGAATCGCGGCCTATCTGGATGGAGCCGTCCGCCTGGGAAATTGGATTTTCAACAACACGTTTGATACGCGCGGCGCGGGGGGCTACAACTTTACCGCCGGCGCCAACCAGGTGAAATCCACCGAACACAATATTGACGTCTTTGCGCTCTTCACGATGTTGGCCCGCTTGACCGGCGATGCGGCCACTTGGACTGGCCGGGCGGACCACGCGCGCATTTTCGTTGACGCCATGTTCTACGCCCCAGGCGGATTTTTCTTTACCGGCACGGGGCCGGACGGCGTCAGCGTCAATCCCAACCTCAGCCAGGACAACATTCCCGAGGACGTGCAGGATTGGTCTTTCCAGGCATTTTTCAACCCCGGCCATGCCGCGTCCATTGATTGGTCGAAGACCAATCTTGCGGTGACCGACACGCCCCAGACCTACAACAGCGACCTGGTTCCGGCTTTCAGCAACAACCTCACCGGCAACATCCGCGTTTCGGGAGTGACCTTCGCCACCCAAAGCATGCGTCCCCCGCTGGCGGAAAATGAACAGGCGGAAAGCGCTTGCTTCATCGCGCCCTCGGACCCATTTTCCAGCCAGCCGAGCCCCAGTGCCGTTTGGCTGGAAGGAACCGGGCATTTGGCGGCGGCCTTGCTCTCCCGGCGTTTACCGCCCAACCGCGATATTGATGGCTTTAACGGTGACGTGGACACGGCGCGAGTCCTCCTCGACAACATTCGAGTCGCGCAGAACAACCTGGGTAGGGGCCAGCACGTGGGCGGCGGACAGCCCATTATCGGCCTGGGCAAACCCGCGCAAACCATTCCAGACGGACTCGGCGTGGTCGCGGCGACCAGCGAACTGAACACTGGCTTTGGGTTTTCCTACAAACGCTTCCTGCATGTGGGAGCCACGGGGTGGTTCGCCATCGCGGGGCAGGCCGGCAATCCGTTTCGCCTCGGCCTGGGGAATGACGGCCAGTAGAGCCCTGCGGGCACTCTGTTTCTCTGCCTTCTTTTTTCTGCCCCGGCCCCGCCACGTTCGGTTCTGCCTTGACCGTATGTCTCAGATATGAGACACTAAGCTTATGAAGGCAGCGATCTTTCATCCCGGCGCTGCCATCCGCTCGTTCCCGAAAGACGTCCGGCGGGAGCTTGGCAAGGCTATCTTCGACTTGCAGAAAGGCGCGATTCTGGCTATGCCTCTCTCCTGGCCCATGCCTTCTATCGCGCCTGGCGCCGCGGAATCCGCGACCGCTCTGGAATCTACCGCGCTTTCTATTTCGTCCGCTCGCTGCGGGGCATTCTGATATTTCACGTCTTTGTGAAAAAGGGCCAGGCCACACCGGTACGTGAACTTGGGAAAGAAACGCTTAAAGGAGTCGCTCCATGAAGAAGTCTAAAGCAACCGTCGCACGTAACGCCGCGGCGCTTGCCAAAGCGCTCGGCCTGTCCCCCGCGGACGGCGCGGAAATCACGCTTCGCAGTGATCTCAACTCAAAAATCGTCGAAGTCGTTCAGCGCAAGGGCCTGACGCACGCTCAGGTCGCGCGCCTCGCGCGTACCTCGCGCACCCGCCTCACCGCCATCATGAATCGCAATACCAAGGACATCTCCACCGATCTCCTCCTCCGCGTCCTCTACTCCCTCGGCTAC
>DATKEV010000029.1:0-49357 GCA_035511855.1 Candidatus Udaeobacter sp. | reverse complement strand
AGCATGGGGCTGATTTGGGGTTCGTGATCTCGGATGCTGTGGCGGATCAAATGGCCGATGACGTTGCCGAAGAAGAGCCACCAGAGTGGCAGTGCGCGATCCAGGCCAGAGAGGTGGAAGGGTTCGACAACGAAGCCTTGTTGGCTGAGAAGTTGAGCTGCACGTTTGACGGCGGTGCAAGTTTCAGGAGTGGCTTGACCCAGAGCGTCGCTTTCCAGAATGCCGACGCGAAGACCGCGCAAATCTTTTTCCGCGTATGAGCGCGGGGGAACGGGGGCGGACAGGGCATCGCCGGGGTCGGGGCCAGACATGACGTTGAAAAGCTGGCGGATGTCGACGATGGTCCGCGCCATGGGGCCGACGACGCCAATCCAGGAAAAAGCGCCCGCGCCGGCGGGGAAATGACCTGTGGCGGGAACGCGGCCGGGCGTGGGCTTGAGACCGCAGATGCCGCAGAAGTGCGCGGGGACGCGGATGGAGCCGCCACCGTCGCTGCCGACTCCTCCCACAGAGCAGCCAGAAGCGATGGCGGCGGATTCGCCGCCACTGGAGCCGCCTGCCGAGTAGGCCAGGTTCCAGGGATTGCTGGTTCTTCCGGTGAGGAGATTGTTGGTTTCGTAGGCCATCAGGAATTCGGGAGTGTTGGTATTGCCGAGAAGGATGGCGCCCGCAGATTTCAAACGGGAGACGAGCGGGGCGTCTTGCTTTGGGACGTAGTCTTTGCGGAGAAGAGAACCGGCAGGGCAAGGCCAGCCGGCGACGTCGATCGAACTCTTGACGGTGACGGGGACGCCGTGAAGCGGGCCAGGCGGTGCGCCGCCGAGGACGACAGACTCCGCGGAGTGGGCTTGTTCGCGAGCGCTTTTCGCGTCGAGGTGGACAAAGAAATTGAGCTTGGGTTGCCAGGAGGGGATGCGCTGGAGATGGGCTTCGAGAATCTCGATGGGAGAGAATTTTTTGGCACGGATGCCGTCGACGATTTCAGAGATCGAGAGGTAGTCGAATGGGCTCATGGCGCGAGGCCAAAGACTATGCGGGCATGCGAAGCGGGTCAAGCCATTCGATCGAGAGCGAACGAAGGCCGCGCAATAAAGGTTGACGATGGGTTCGACAGCCGAGAGAATCCTAACTTCGTGCGAAGAGGTTGGATGCGCGAATGGAGTCAGCGGAGCGGACGGGAAGAGAATTTCTCATGTTAGGAAGACGTTGGCGATTTACTGGACGTGCGACTGGAATGGTAGGCGCAAGCATCCTGTTCGTTTGTTCCGGCGCGATGCTTGTGGGGAGACAAGAGAAGCCGACGCCGGCGAAGAAGAAGGAGACCAGCGGCCATGCGGCGGAAGCATACCGGCTGAATACGCTCGGCGTGGCGTACATGAACCAACAGCGGCCGGCAGATGCGCAAAAATATTTTGAGCAAGCGCTGGAGGCCGATCCGAAGTTTGCGGTGGCGCGATTGAACCTGGGCGTTTCGTTTCTGGGACAGCAGAAATTGGAGCCCGCGCGGGACGCGCTGGTTGCCGCGACGGACGAACTGCCGAAGGATCCGTACGCGTGGTACAACTTGGGCTTGGTCTACAAAGACCTGGCCGAAAACGACAAGGGTATCGAAGCGTTCCAACACGTCACGGAAATTACGCAGGAAGCCGATCCATACTACTTTCTGGGCTACCTGTACTCGCAGATTCAAAAATATGACCAGGCCATCGCCGCGTTTCAGAAGGGATTAAGCCTGTATCCTTATCATGCGTCGTCGGAATTCGGGCTGGCGCGGGCATTGCAGAGAAAGGGCGATACCGCCGGAGCAAAGGAGCATCTAGCGCGTTTTCAGAAGATCACAGCGGAACATCTGGGGGCGCCGTTTGGAGCGGGGTACGGCGATCAGGGACGGTATTCGCTCGCGGAGTTGCCGCTGAGTACGGTTGCTGAAGTTCGCTCGGCCATTTCCGTGCACTATACGTCACAACTCAATGCATTTGGAGCAAAGGCCGCGCAAGAAAAATACCTAGGGCCGGGGCCGAGCACAGGCGCTTGTTTCTTCGATTACGACGGCGACGGGAAATCCGATTTGTTTCTTGTCAGCGGGACAGAGAAAGGGACGAGCCGATTGCTGCGCAATCTTGGCGACGGGCGATTTGAGGATGTGACGGAAGACACGGGAATCCATTTGGGCGGCAACGGATGGGGGTGCGCGGCAGGAGATTTTGACAATGACGGGAAGACGGATCTGGCGGTTTGCTTGAGCGACGGCGTGCGACTCCTGCACAACAAGGGTGACGGCAGATTCGAAGAGGTAACGGAAAAAGCGGGAATTCGGCGCGAGAAGGGATGCGTGGGCCTGACCTTTGTGGATTACGACCACGATGGCGACCTGGATTTATACGTGACGATGGCGCCGGATTCTCTAGGCACGGGCGCGTCGCCGCACAACGTGCTATGGCGGAACAACGGGAACAGCACGTTTACCGATATTTCGGAGGAAACGGCCTTAGGAATTGCGGCTACGGGAGCCGGAGTTGTCACCACGGATTTCAATAATGACCGCGCCGTCGATTTTGTTATTGCTGGCGGGGCGAATGGGGCTGCGATCTACCTCAATCCACGCGAAGGAAAATTCACGCCGCTCGCGGGAATCGATTTCAGTAAGCAATCCTTGTCCCCGGCGGTCGGAGTGATGGCATTCGACTTCAACAAGGACGGATGGATGGACTTGGCGTTCACGCACGCAGGTGCGCCGGGCATCACCCTATGGCGAAACGTGGAGGGGAAGCGGCTAGAGCGCGTGGCGCTGCCGGATTTTGGCTGGCAAAGAGGATGGGGACTGGCGGCGCTCGACTATGACAACGACGGATGGCTTGATTTGGTTGCGGCGGGCGAAACCAGCAGCGGAGCGGAGCTGCGGCTGTTGCGCAATCTGGGAAGCAAGGGCTGGAGTGACGTAACGAAGGAAACGCATCTCGATGCGGTGAAATTAAATCAGCCACGAGCGGTCGCGGTAGCGGACATTGATGGAAAAGGAGCGGCGGATCTGGTGGTGACGCAACTCGGCGGCGGGCCCCTTGTTTTGCGCAATGAAAGCGGCAATGAGCACAACTGGATGCGCATCGACTTGAAGGCGCTCAACGACAACAAGAACGGCATTGGAACAAAGGTGGAACTTTACGCGGGCACGCTTTATCAGAAATGGGAAGTGCAGGGCGCTTCGGGCTATCTGGGGCAAAATGGAAATTCGATTGTGGCGGGCTTAGGTTCCGAGAACGGCGCGGAGGTAGTGCGGCTGCTTTGGCCGACGGGAGTGCCTCAGGATGAGATCAATCTCGCGGCAAAGAAAGTGCACAGCATCGGAGAACTAGACCGACGGGGAAGCTCGTGCCCGATACTATTTTCCTGGAACGGCAGCGAGTACGAGTTCATCGCGGACATGATTGGCCCGGGCGTGGTGGGGCACTGGGTGGCCCCGGGGGAGCGGGATGTGCCGGACCCCGATGAATATCTGAAAGTTGCGGCGCACAGCGCGAAGCCGCGGAACGGGATGCTGAGTTTCCGCTTCATGGAGCCAATGGAAGAGACCGTATATTTGGATCAAGTGCGGCTGCTGGCCATCGATCATCCGGCGGCATACGAGGTTATTCCGAACGAGCGGTTTGTCAGCGCGCCACCTTTTCCGGAGTTTCGCGTGATTGCGAGCCGCGACACGCGCGCGCCTCTCGAAGCCTGGGACGATCATGGGAACAATGTTCAGGCGCTGATTGCGAAACGTGACCGGAAATACGTGACGGATTTCGAGGGTCTGCCGTTTGCCGGATTCGCGAAATTGCACTGGCTGGAACTGGACCTCGGCGAGTGGGACGCGCAGAAACCGCTGCGGTTGATCATCGATGGCTACACCGATTATTTTACGGCGACTTCGATGTACGCGGCGGACCAGGCAGGAATCAAAGTGATTGCGCCTTATGTGGAAGCGCTGGATAAGCAAGGCAAGTGGGTGCGGGTGGTGGAAGACATGGGCTTTCCCGCGGGGCTGGAGCGAACGATGGTCGCGGATTTGACGGACAAACTTCCTGCCGGGACGCGGCGGATTCGCATCGTAAACAATTTGAAGATTTATTGGGACGCGATTCGCATTGACCAGACGCGGGATGCGCAGGAGGCGCGCGTCGCCGAAGTGCCGCTGGCGAAGGCGGCGCTGGACTACCTCGGCTATCCGCAGGAGATCCGGCTGCAGCCCGCCAGCGACACAACGTATTCCTACACGCATCGGAGCAAGACCGGGCCGTACGCGCATGCCGCGGGGAACTACACTCGGTACGGAGATGTGTTCGATCTGTTGCGCTCCTCCGATGACCGTTTCGTTGTGTTTGGCTCAGGCGAAGGGCTGAAGCTGGATTTCGATCCGCGCAAGCTTCCAACATTGCCGGCGGGTTGGGTGCGCGATTACTTTTTCTATGCGGATGGATTCGAGAAAGATCTGGATTTCTACGCTGCTCATGCCTTCACGGTTGAGCCGCTGCCGCGGCACACGCTCCTGCCGTATCCCTATCCCGAGGGGAACGAATATCCCGCGGACGCGGAACATCTCGGCTATCAACTGGAGTACAACACGCGCTCGCGGTCGGAGCGCCTGCCACCGAGCCTGAGATATCAATATTCTCCGAAACGTTGAAGCGCGAGCTCATTCCCACGGAACCTGGATCCACCTGCGGGCTTGCGCGCTCTTGGCGATGGCTTCGCAAAGCGTCAACTCGTGGCTCCCGTTTCGAAAGGTCGGGAATGGACGAGGTGCATCGAAATTGCCTGCTTCAATATATCCGTAGAAATCCCGGAATAGCTGGACAAACGTATCCGGATAGCCTTCGGCATGGCCACCCGGATACGCGGCGAGTCCTCGCGCAGCTGGAGAGAGCATGGCGGGGTCCTTGGGGAGGAGCTCGCTGGCACTCTCACGCTTTCCGATCCACAAAGTGTTGGGGGATTCGGAATTCCAAGCGAGTGAACCCTTCGTGCAATCGATTTCGAACCACAGACGCGCTTTCCGTCCCGCGCTTACTTGCGAAACGGTCATAACGCCCCGCAGATCCTGTTCGAAGTGCAGGAGGACAGAAGCGTAGTCATCGGTGGTAATGGGAACATCGTCGTGTTCGGTATTGGCCGCCTTCTGAAACGTTTCGACGCGGCCGCGCGGACGATGCCGCACGGGCACCACCGTTGCCAAGTCCGCGCAGACTTCCGTTACTTTCCGGCCCGTAATCCACATCATGAGGTCGAGCCAGTGCGTGCCGATGTCGGAGACGGCGCGGAGTTCGCCGCCAAGTTTGGGATCAAGACGCCAGTTCCAGTCACTGGGGAAGAGCAGCCAATCTTGGAGAAAACTTCCATGAACGAGGCGAGGTTGGCCGATCGTGCCACTTTTTACCATTGCTCTTGCTTCGTGGCAGAGCGGGTAGTAGCGAAGATTGTAGGCAACTCCGCCTTCGCGCTTACACTCCCTCAGAAGCTTCACCAACATTTCCGATTCGCGGGAATCCATGGCCAGCGGCTTTTCGCAAAGGACGTGCTTGCCGGAGCGGAGCAAGCGGCTGGCCTGCTCGAAGTGCACATGATTCGGGGTGCAGATGTGCACGACACTGACGGCCTTATCGGCAGCTAATTCATCCAGTGAAGCGTACGCGCGTTCCAATCCCAGTAATCCGCGCACTTCTTCGCTGCGCTCGCGAGAGCTGCCGAGCATACCGAGAACCGGGATGCCCATCCTTCGCAGAGCTTCCAAGTGCGCTCTGCCGACAAATCCCAAGCCAATTACCGCCGCTGACTGTTTCATGGTGCGCTCTCCAGCCGACTCAAGTCCTCTTAAGGTGCAATTCGGACCGCAAGGGAAGGTACCAGTTTTCAGGAAGCGCACAAACCGAATTTTAAGGATAAGGAATTTGGATTTTTGCAGGGGATGGGGGTAGGATGCTCGGCAAGGAGATACCGGTGCAACCCTCACTACAAAGGCTGTACAAAATCGTTATTTTATCGCTTGCTTGTTTTTGCCTGAGGCCACCCCTGGGGGCCGATGACTCGAGCGGGGCCATCGTCGATAGCCAGAGCTTTCTCGAGCGAAACCTCGCGCCTGCTGGTCCCGCTTGGAACAAGTACACCAGCGTCGTCGAGAAACTGCTCGGCCAAATGACGCCGCAAGAGAAAATCGGACAGATGACCCAGCTCGAGATTGGAATGGTTACCGACGGAATGGGGCCGGACATTCGAATCAATCCGGGAAAATTGCACAAGGCGGTCGGCCAATACGGGGTGGGTTCGATCCTGAATGTGAATGATCAGGCGCTCACGGTACAACATTGGCAGGAAATCATTCGCGCAATCCAGGATGAAGCGAAGAAAAGCCGGCTGAGGATTCCGGTTCTCTATGGAATTGACACCATTCATGGAGCGAATTACATCGCGGAAGCCACGCTCTTTCCACAGCCGCAGGCGATGGCGGCGACCTGGAATCCGGAGTTGATGCTCCGCGGCAGCCAAATTGCAGCCGCCGAGACTAGGAAAGCAGGAATCCCGTGGTCGTTCTCACCGGTGCTGGATGCCGGGCGGCAAGCGCTCTGGTCGCGGCTTTGGGAAACCTTCGGCGAGGACACTTATCTGGCGACGGTAATGGGAGTGGCTACGGTTCGTGGGTATGAGGGGAGCGATCTTTCCAGTCCGGTGAGCGTTGCGGCTTCTCTGAAACATTACGTGGGTTACAGCTATCCCACAACGGGCGGCGATCGTAGTCCCGCGCTGATCCCAGAAAACACACTGCGCGAATATTTTCTTCCGAGCTTCGCGGCAGCGCTGAAGGCAGGAGCGCACACCGTCATGGTGAATTCCGGCGAGGTCAACGGAACGCCGGGGCACGCGAACGGGTATTTGCTGAAAGACGTTTTGCGAGGCGAATTGGGCTTGCAAGGATTCGTGGTGACGGACTGGATGGACATCAAGGAGCTGGTCAAGCGTCATCACCTCGCGGCCAATGAGAAGGAAGCCACTCGGATTGCCGTGCTCTCGGGGATCGATATGAGCATGGTGCCGAGCGACTACAGTTTCAGCGATTTGCTGCTCGAACTGGTGGAGGAAGGAAAAGTACCGGTAAGCCGGATTGACGAAGCGGTGCGGCGGATTCTGACGGTTAAGTATCAATTGGGACTATTCGATGATCCGCTGCGCGGGATCAATGCGAGTACCGTGATCGGGTCAGAAGAGTCACGGCGGGTTAGCCTTGAGGCAGCCCGCGAGTCCATTACGTTGTTGAAGAATGAAAACGGCACGCTGCCACTTTCGAAGTCGGCGCGTATTCTGGTGACCGGGCCGGACGCGGATTCGTTGATCCCGCTAAACAACGGCTGGAGTTACACCTGGCAGGGTAATCGCGCCAGTGCGTATCCTAAGGATCACGCAACCATCCTGAAAGCCATTCAGGAGAAGATGGGAGCCGAACATGTGAGGTACCTGCCGGGAACCACTTTTGATCGAGAGGTGGATATTCGGAAGGCCGTCGAGGCGGCGGCAAGTGCGGATACCATCGTGGTGTGCGTTGGGGAATGGGCGTATGCAGAGACTCCGGGGAATATCGTGGATCTCAGCTTGCCGGACGTGCAACTAGCTCTGGTTCACAAGCTGGAAGAAACTAAAAAGCCGGTGGTTCTGGTTTTGACCGAAGGACGGCCTCGCCTAATTCGAACGATTGCCGATCCGGCCACGGCTATCGTGATGGCCTACAACCCCGGCAATGAAGGCGGGCAGGCTATCGCGGACGTTTTGTTTGGCGATGTAAATCCAAGCGGCAAACTGCCCATTACCTACCCTCGCTGGCCGAACCATCTTTTTACTTATGACCACAAAGTGTTTGCCGGGGAAAATGATGGCGAGGGAAAGCTACTGGGCCTGCCGCAATTCGAATTTGGTTTTGGCTTGAGCTACACCAGCTTTCGATACTCTGATTTGCACGTCGCTCCGGCCACGGCCTCGGGTGCCGACAAGATTCATGTGGATGTGACGGTCGAAAACAGCGGCGCGCGGGAGGGTAAAGAAGTTGTGCAGCTCTACTTGAACGAAAGATACGCGAGTGTGACGCCACCGCTCAAGCGGCTAAAGCGATTCGCGAAGGTTTCCTTGAAACCGGGAGAGAGCCGGCGCGTTTCATTCGAATTGACGCCCGATGACCTGTCGTTCATTGGCGTAGATAACAAGCGGGTGCTGGAACCGGGCACTTTCGACGTGAAGATTGGCGGCTTGGCCGAGAGTTTCGAATGGAAATGAGCCGAGAACTCGAGACAGGGGAAGACGCCATGCCTGGTCATTCTTCAACCGTGTTAAGTCAGGCAGAACGGCGAGAGGCAGGCAGGGAGCCTTCACGTTTTGGTATGGGTACTCCATAGGTTTGAATAATTAAGAAATGCGCGAAAGTCTTTTCTGTCTGCGGGGTAGCTACTCGATTCCTAAACAACGACTTAATTTTTCACAGGCTTCCCAGCTGTTTTGGCCCTCGCCTTGCGCAAAGAGTTCTATGTTCTGTGGTGGAGCGGGTCACCCTACCCGGAGAGGGTGGGTTGCCCGCTCCCTTACTCCGGTATGTCTCTCCCCAGCCCGATAGCGGTCATCGGCGGACGCTTAATCCTTCTGGGCCAGCAGGGACTCGCGGACCGCCTTCAGTTCCTTTTTCTTTTCCTTCTCGACCTCTGGGAAGGCCAGATCGAGCTCGTCGAGCGCCTGGATAATCGCGGATGCCACAATCAGTTGCGAAAACCACTTGTTGTCCGCAGGAACCACGAACCACGGTGCATGTTTCTTCGCCGTGTTCTGAATCATCTCCTCATACGCTTCCTGGTAATCCTTCCAGAAGCCTCGTTCGGTGACGTCTGACATCGAGAACTTCCAGTTTTTTTTCGGATCTTCCAGCCGCTCGAGGAAACGCTTCTTCTGCGCTTGCTTCGAAACGTGCAAAAAGAATTTTCGAATCACAATTCCGTTGCGGGTCAAGTACTCTTCGAATGCATTAATGTCCTCGTAGCGCTCTTCCCAGATGTGCTTGGTGATCAGCCGGTCAGGCAGCTTCTCCGCTCTCAGTAGCGTGGGGTGGACGCGCACGACCAGGACTTCTTCGTAGTAGGAACGGTTGAAAATGCCGATCTTCCCGCGCTGCGGAACGCGCGTGTGCGTTCTCCAAAGGTAATCGTGGTCTAACTCTTCATTGCTCGGTGCCTTGAAGGAGTGAACCTCACATCCCTGCGGATTGACGCCGGACATGACGTGCTTGACCACCCCATCCTTGCCGGCGGCGTCCAGAGCTTGGAGGACGACCAGGACTGCCCAGCGGTCCTGCGCGTAGAGTTTCTCCTGCAAGTGGTTGAGCAGGCCTTCGCGTGCATCGAATATCTGTTGCGCGTGTTGTTTGTCTTTGGCCCCGGTCGTGTCGGCGGGATCCCAATCCTTTAGCCGAAACTTCTCGCCCTTGGTGATGCAAAAGGGTTCTGCCAGGCGCGAGGCCTCTTTGATGAGTTTTCCGTGTTTCATAGGTCGGCAGTGTAGTACAGAGCTGGCGCTTAGAACAGCGCGCCGAGGCCCCAGCCGAAGGCAGAGAAGCGGTTGCGTGCGAAGAAGGTCGATTTGTCCGAGAGATGAATGGCACGGTCCAGACGCATTACATTGACGGCGTAATAGACGCGAACCGGAACTTGAATTCCGGGGACCTGCCAGCGGATCTCAATGCCGGTGGAACCATGAAGTACCCCGTTGCTAGAACTGAGGAGCGTAGGTTTTGCCGGTCCAAGCCAGTTCGGGAGTAACCAGCCGGCGCCCGCGTCGAAGAACGCGGCGGCCTGGGCGCCTGGAACGAGAGGAGCACGGTACTCGGCGTTGGCGGCAGTAACAAGATTTGCGCCGGCGGGTGTTGGGGAATAGGTTGTGGCTCCCGAAGGAGCGATTCTCGCGCTGCGCCCATCGGGGCCAAGTTCACCTGGCCGGAGCCCTCGAACGATTTCATCGGCGGAGAAAAAACGGGAGTAGAAGGGCATGTCGCCGCGATAGCTCCCGGCGCCGCTGAACGTCGTGCGAAACGCCCACGAATTTCCCGGAGCAAACACTGGATCGCGCAAGATGCGGCTGCACTGACCGGAGGAACGGATCATGTTCTCTCCGCCGCCGAGGAACCCTCCAGAGGCGGAATTCGAAATCAGAATGCGTTCATCAGTGGTGTCATGGAGCCAGCCCACGCCAAGCGAGCGGCTGGAAGTGTTGGTTTTGGTGACGAGCAGAGGCGTGACATTCGTTCCGGAGAGAATACCGAGAGAGTTGTCGGATGTTGTTCGAGACAAGGTGTAGTTGACACCAAGCGAATCCGTGTTGGTTAAAGCGTAGGTCCAGGGGATTGTGATTCCTTCAGCATGAGAGGCGAAGAACGGGCCTTGGGCACTTTTTGCGAAGCGCGGGCGAACGACGTTGTTAAAAACGGAAAACGCCAGTGAGCCGCGCGTGCCGAAAATTCCTTCCTTGGCAAGTCCCAACATGACTTCGAAACTCTCCGGTCCGCCTTCGAGTTGCGCGGAAAGAAGCTCTTCGCGCTGGAGGAGATCGAAGACGGAATAGACCATGCCGACGGTGTTGCCAAATTGTCCGCTCCCCCCAACTAGAGAGGAGCGCTGGCGGCCGATCTCCTCGAGGCGGATGGTGATGCGGGCGGTACGCTTTGCTTCATCAAGATGGATTTGAATGTCTTCTTTACGGATCTGCCGGAAGTAGCCGGTCCGAGCGAGCCGCGCGAGGCCTGCTTCCAACGCACGATCATTCACGGGCTGTCCCTCGCGCAGGGCCATCCGGCGGCGGACGTAGCGGTCACAGAAACGATGCAGCCCCAGAAATTCGATGCGCTCCACGATATAGGGTGGCGTATCGCTCAGATCGAGAACCACGCGAACCGTGTGATTCTCCGCGTCGAAGGTTTGTCTGGCTTCAACGGCCGGAAATGGGGATGAAATACTCGCCCAGTTGTCGGGCTGAAGGCGGGCCTGCCACCAGCGGTCGAACTTTTCCACGTCTCCGGCGGAATAAGCCTTGGCTGCTGCTTCGTCCATAACCGTCAGAGATTTTGCGTCGCCGTGATTCGCTGCTTGTTCGAGGGCCAGGCTCGGGAGGACGGACTCGAAGCGATAAAAGAGACCAGCTTGGACGGGGATCGAAAGCGAAAGCCCAGTGCGGGTGACTTGGTGCGGCCAGGGGAACCAACGGCGTGACGGCTCAATGATTCTTGAAACTTGCGGGTTGCCAATGCGAGCTTCGGGATAGCCGTGGTTCTGAAAATACTCGAGAAGTTGGCGGCGGTCTGCTTCAAAAGCTTCCGGTGTGTAGGCATCTTTTCCCCGCAAGGATGAGAATGGTTTCCCGGGGGCGATGCTTTGCATTTGCGCGCGCAACAGTTTTCGAGAGAGTTCGGGATCCCCTGCGAATCGCACCTGGCGAACTGGCAGATAAGGCCCATCGTTGATCTCGAATCGAATGGACACCGTCGCGTTTGGCAGTTCCTCGTGCTGGATCTGAACGCGCGCCTCCGGGTGGCCCAACTGATAAAGGCTGGATTGAATTGTCACGGCGACGCGTTGAAGTTGCACGGGATCTGCGGGCTTGCCGAGCCCAGGCGCGAGTTTTTTTTCTTCCAGCATTTTTTTGATCTGCTGGCGCGAAAGCAGCCGAGAGCCTGAATAGTTGACCATGGTGAGGGATGCCCGTTCCGCGAGATGAAAAACAAGAGCGATGCGTTTCTGATTGTCCGGAGATGGAAGCACGGTGGAAGGGAAGTTCGTTCGCTCGACTTGGATCGATTCGAACCAGCTGAGGCGCGCGAGAGTGCGGACGTCTCTGTCAATTTTTTCAGGATCGAACCGATCACCCACACGCAGGGCGATTTGAGCGGTAACCGCTTCCGGGGCGATCCGCCGCAAACCGGAGAACTGAACTTCTCCAATGAGGGGACTTTCTCCCACTTTCAAGAGTTCGTTGGGCGAAATTACTGGGGTGACTTGAACCTGGGGAAAGGCGGGCGATGCAAACGCCAAAAGCACCCCGACACAAAACACGGACTTTGGCCAACGCACGGCGATCTCTCCTTGCACCGAGGAGGATGAGAGAACGGATGACAGGCGAAGCTGCCGGGTTGTCTGGGGGTCGAGGAATGGCCGAACGAATGGTCGAAAATTGAATTTCCTGAACCGCCTCAAACGAGCCGAAGCAATTCAGGGCGATGGGAGTCGAATAAACTGCGCAGATTTAGTCTTGACCTACGACAGTCCCAGTCCGCGGATCCAGGATCAACCTGTGAGCGCCATCCCCGTCCTCGGCGAAGTTAAACATGTTGTTCAGAGTGCCGGCGATTGCATCCGTCGAGCCGTTGCCGATCCGCCCAAGGCCCCAGTTGTCTTCAATGAAGCGAATAACTGAAGACTGGTCCGTCACGCCATGATCGACGTAATTCTTCTTCGCCCAAGGTGAAATCACCAGCAAGGGCAAACGCGGGCCATAGCCGCAACGACCATTCTGGATGTCACCCGCAGCGTCAATCGCCTTCGGCGTTCCGCAGCTGCCTGCTCCCAGGAGCTGGTCATCGCTTACGTTGGACTGGTTCACGACCGGACCCATTACGTGGTCGTACCAGCCATCGGAGTCGTCATACAAGATGACGACAGCGGTTTCCTTCCACTCGTCGGTGGCTTGGAGCGCGTTGATGGTGTTCACCAGGAAGATTTGTTCATCCAAGGGATCGGAGTAGCCCGCATGGCCGTCCTGAATAGCCTTGGCCTTAAGGAAGCTCACCGCCGGCAAGTTGTGCGCTTTGACAGCGTCCCAGAAATCGGTCAGGTCATACTCGTGGTTTGCTGCATCGCCTTGGTGTCCTATCATTCGAACCGACGTGCGAGGCGTGTGATTGGCATTGAGCGTGGATTGCCAGTATTGAAAGAAGGCGTGATGAGGAATGTAGTCCGCCGTGGTCAAGCCGGTCGTTCCGGTGGACACGGCCGTGCAATTCGCGAAACCGCCCATGAACGAGCCCCAGGTGATGCCGGCCTTGGTGAGCACGTCGCCGATGCTCTGCCCCGACATGGTGATCTGAGTACGGCCCGGATTCGAGCAGACGTCGCCGCCAGGATCCGGGTCGCCGATAACCGCGCCGGTCGCAGCGGCGCCTGCGATGTTGCCTTTAGCGGAAAGCCCGTTGGTGATGGTTGCTTCAAAAGTGGTCCCCGCCACCAAGTTGAGGAGGCCGGGGGTCGAGGGACCAAAGGTAGTCCCAAACGAATTGTCGCTCATGGCGAAATTCTGAGCGTAGTTCCACAGGGCCGTTACCGTGTTGCCGTCGAAGTATCCCATGGTGCTGAACGGTCCGATGTTCTTATCGTTGCAGCTCAACTTGGCGAAGCGGTCCATTAGGCCGCCGTCAAAAGCAAACTGCTCGTCTCCGTAGCCGTGATCTTCATCGCAAGTGTTTACGTTTTTGCGATCGATGCGAAAGGGATTTGCCGCGTTGGGATTGTTGGTAACCAAGCCCGCGCTCTCGAGAGAGTTCACATGGGGAGTGCCGCTCTTGGCCCCGCTAAAATAAACGGTGCCGTCGGCGTTAGCCTTCGCGTGCGGATAAGTCCCGAAATAGTGATCGAAGGAAACGTTTTCCTGAAAGATTACAACCAGGTGCTTAATGGGGGTCGTTGTTTTGAAATTTTCCTGGTTTTGCGCAGACGCTGGGTAAGCGAGCAAAAGCGTTATAGCCGCGGCGGCCATAATCGCCATCGCCTTGGTCAAGCGACAATGCATAGCGAGTCTCTCCTTCGGAGTCTTCAGAATTGAACGCCAATTCGAGTCGCAGGGGCGGACGCACTTACGGGCAGGCGCATACGAGAAGGCGTCAAACTAAACTTTCCCCGCGCCAAGAGTTTTACGAGTGTTCTGTTATAGGCAGATGAATGGCCTGTCAAAACTAGTGGCGCAACGAGGGAAGCCATATAGAATCAGGGCGGAATTCCAAGAATATGGTCACCCTTGCGCGCCGACTCCGCGTCACCGATTACTTCGCACTGGCATTCGGAACGATGGTGGGGGTCGGATGGCTAGTACTCATGGACGACTGGCTCGGACGTGGCGGGCCAGTCGGTGCCATTCTGGGGTTCGCGCTTGGAGGAATTCTGTTGTTGCCTGTTGGCTATGTCTACGGCCAATGGGTGCAACGCCTTCCTGACGCTGCCGGCGAAGCCGCCTACACCGCCCAGGTTTTTCCGCCGATGGTCAGCTATTTCACCGGCTGGATGATGCTGCTGGCTTACTTCATCGTTTGCCCGTGGGAGGCAGTCGCTGTCGGCAAACTTGCGGCCTATATTTTTCCTTCGCTCAATTCCTTTGAATTGTACCGCGTGGCGGGTCAGCCCGTATTCCTTCCACGCTTATTGCTGGGAATTGTTCTGACACTTTTTCTGGCGATGATCAATTACCGCGGCATCCGCCTGAGTGCCAGCTTTCAAAATATAGCCACGGGGATGGTGCTCCTTCTTTTCCTGGTCGTGCTGGGGCTCAGCGCTGTATATGGCGCCCCCGCCAACTTTCATCCTGCCTTCCGAGCAACGCCTTTCATTTCGATTGTGCTCACGCTCCAGATTGTTCCCTATTTTATGACCGGGTTCGAATCGGTGCCCAAGGCAGGCGAGGAAGCTCACATAAATTTCCAATCGAAGGGATTCTATCGCGCAATTGCCATGGCGGTTTTGGTGGGCGCAGGCTTCTACGTCCTTGCCGTTGGCGCTGTCGCCTACGCTCGACCGTGGCAAGGATTAATCGGCAAGCGCTTTGCCACGGCTATCGCTTTTGAGCAAGCGCTGGGTGCGCGGTGGCCCGTGCAGTTGATTCTCGTGATGGCGCTGTTCGGGCTCTTCCAATGTTTCAATGGAAATTTTGTTGCGTCGAGCCGGTTGCTATTTGCCTTCGGCCGGCGGGGAACGATTCTTCCGCGATTTGGCGTGGTGCACGAGAACTTTCAAACTCCTTCGGTCGCGATCTTCGGCATCACTGCCGCAACTCTGGCCGGCCTTTTGCTTGGAGACGCGCTGCTCGTTCCTGTGACCGAAGTTGGTTCCATGGCCTCGGCCCTCGGCTGGTTCGCCACCTGCCTGTCGTTCTGGCTCGTTGAAAAACGGACGAACATGCGCGTGGTGGCCGGGCTGGGAATAATCGTGTCCGCACTCCTGTTCCTGATGAAGCTCCTCCCCGTATTTCCCGGTCATTTCACACCGGCGGAATGGGTGGCCTTTGGGATTTGGGTCGCACTCGGATTTGCTTTACGTGTTCGAAACTGAGTTGCCTTTCTGTCTGGCACTTCGCAAATTCCGCGACGGGATGCACTGCATCGAGGAAGCGTGGGGTTCGGCGACTGGTCGAGCTTCCTGTATACTTTCGATGGCGATCTACATCGTCCTTCATGATCCCCTTCCTCCATCTTGGACCGCTGTCCATCCCAACCTTCGGATTGATGGTTGCCGCAGGATTGCTTACCGCCGCCTGGGTCCTACAGGCCGATTTTGACCGCCGGCGCGCTGGTTTGGAGAAGCGCGGGCCCTTAAAGAGTGACGGAAAAGAGAGCCATCACGACGAAGGTTTCTTCATCATCGGCGTTGCGGGTTTGGCGGGCCTTGTTGGGGCGCGTCTCTATCATGTGCTGGAGAGTCCGCGGGAGCTGGTGGCCGATCCGTCCTTGCTCATCAGCCGATTCGGATTTGCGTGGTTTGGAGGATTCCTCGGTGGATTTGTCGCGCTATTGTATCTGGCGAGGCGCTTTGGGATTCCGACTCTCGAGTTCATGGACATTTGTTCGCCGGCGGCGGCGGTGGGTTATGCGATTGGGCGCGTCGGATGTCTGCTCTCCGGCGACGGCGATTACGGCAGACCGACCTCCTGGCAATGGCCGTGGGGGATGGCTCTTCCTAACGGCGTGGTTCCGACGACCGACACCTGTGTGCTATGGGGCTGGCCCCGCGATTGCCGCGTTTATCCGACTCCCATTTATGAATTTTTCATTTGGCTCGTGATCGCCGCGATTTTATGGCTGTTGGGAAAGAAAGCCCTGACTGGTGCCAGGCCACGAGGTGAAATCTTTTGCGGCTACCTCATTTTGACCGGCATCGCGCGATTCCTAATCGAGTTTATCCGGATCAATCCGCGTTCTTTTTTCGGAATGTCAAACGCCCAAACCGTGAGTCTGATCACAATCGTGATTGGTTTCGTTTTGGGCTGGAAAATCAAATTCGCGCTGCATAAGGAATCCCAAGCGCTCTGAAATCTCATCGACAGTCTATTGCTCCTGCTTGTAGACCTTGCCTTCTTTCATCACGAACTCGACGTTCTCGAGCAGGCGAATGTTTTCAAGTGGGTCTCCGTCCACAGCAATGATGTCCGCAAATTTCCCGGGCTTCAGGGAACCGAGAAGGTCAGATTTGCCGAGGAGGTCGGCAGCACTGCTGGTGGCGGCTTGGATGGCCTGCATCGGCGTCATTCCATACTTGACCATGAACGCAAACTGACGGGCGTTGATTCCATGGGGGCAGACACCCGCGTCCGTACCGAACGACATCTTCACGCCGGCGCGAACGGCCTTCGTGAAGTTCTGGCGCTGAAGCTCGCCCAAGCCGCGGTCGTGCTCGAGAAAATCCGCTGGCGTTGCACCTTTCTGACCTTGGTCCTGAATGCATTCCTCGTCATAGATGTCCATGTCGAGATACGTGCCGTGCTCCCTGGCGAGAGCAATGCCTTCATCATCGATGAGCGTGGCGTGCTCCACGGAAGCGACTCCCGCGCGGATTGCATTCTTGATCCCCTCGGCAGCGTGCGCGTGGGCTTCGACGCGCAGGCCGAAGTTGCGAGCTTCGTCTACCGCGGCCTGCAGCTCCTCGGGTGTGAACTCGACCGACTTCGGATTGCTTCCGTGGGTGAGCACTGCGCCCGTGGCGAGAATCTTAATGTGATCGGCGCCGCGATGAGCGAGCTCGCGGATTTTCTGCCGCACTTCCCAAGGGCTGTTGGCTTCACCATAGTGAAGATCCCAAGGAAGCTGAATGTCTGGCGCGAGGCCAGTCATGGCGCCCGCGCCCTCGCTGATCGTGATGTAGGCCCCTGCGACAAACATGCGCGGGCCGATGACGTAACCCCGTGCGATGGCATCGCGAAGGGCGACATCGTTGAAGGCGCGATAGACGCCGACGTCGCGCACCGTGGTGAAGCCGGCAAGAAGTGTGACGCGCGCGTTGGGAATAACCGCATAGGCGATTTCAGCCGCAGATTTTTGCAGCACGAGTAGAGGCTCACCGTCGAGGAGGTCGGCCAAATGCGTGTGGCAATCGATCAATCCAGGGAGCACGGTCATCTTCGAAAGATCAATGACTGTCGCGCCGGCGGGGATCGTCAAATGTTCACCGACAGCCTCAATCTTGCCTTCGCGCACGAGAATCAATTGATTGCTCAAGACACGGGCGGTGTCCACGTCTACAAGTTTCCCCGCGCGAATCACCGTAACTTGAGTGGAAGGTCGTAGTTGTGCTGTCAACAAGCTCGCAAAGAAGAACTGAAGCAAAACAAGACACGTAGTTCGCCTAAGCACTGGTGTCCTTTCGCGCAGCCGCAATTGGCCAGGCTCCCTGGAAGGTTCGAGAAAAGATTCACCCGGAGCTACAGCATTTGCCGCAAGACGTACTGCAGGATGCCGCCGTGATGGTAATAGGAAACTTCCTCGGGCGTATCCGCGCGCGCGATGGTGGTGAAAGTCTCTGTCTTGCCGTCCTCGGACTTTGCACGCACGGTGATTGGTTTCTTGGGCGAGAGTGACGCGACTCCTTCGATATCGAAGACTTCGTGGCCCGTCAGCCCGAGCGATTCGCGAGTTTCTCCCGGCTTGAATTCCAGCGGAAGCACGCCCATTCCGACCAGATTGCTGCGGTGGATGCGCTCGTAACTTTCGGCGATCACCGCACGGACGCCGAGCAAACGCGTGCCTTTGGCGGCCCAGTCACGCGAAGAGCCGGACCCGTACTCCTTGCCCGCAATGACTACGAGAGGCACACCCGCTTCGCGATATCTAACGGCGGCATCGTAAATAGACAGCTTCTCCCCGCCGGGCAGGTAGAGCGTCCAGCCGCCTTCCGTGCCCGGAGCGAGTTGGTTGCGCAGGCGAATATTCGCAAACGTGCCGCGCATCATGACTTCGTGATTCCCGCGCCGCGCGCCATAGGAGTTGAACTCGTGTGGCTTCACACCGTTGGCGATCAAATATTTGCCTGCTGGTGAGTCCACCGGAATCGAACCAGCGGGAGAAATGTGGTCTGTGGTAACGCTGTCGCCAAGAACCGCAAGCACGCGCGCTCCGCGAACGTCCGCAAGCGCCGGAGGCGTCTTCGGCATGTTTTCAAAATAGGGCGGCAGTTTGATGTACGTCGATTTCGGATCCCATTTGTAAATGTCACCTTGTGGAATGGGCATGGACTTCCAGTGCGCGTCGCCGGCAAATACTTCGCTGTAAACCTTGCTGTATTGGGAAGTCGAAACGGCAGCGCGCACGGTCGTCTCGATCTCCTGAGGAGAAGGCCAAATGTCTTTCAAGAAAACGGGTTTGTCCGCCGTGTCGTTGCCAAGTGGTTCGGTGGTGAGGTCAACGTCCATGCGGCCTGCCAGCGCGTAGGCAACGACGAGCGGCGGCGAAGCTAAGTAATTCGCGCGAACGAGCGGGTGGATACGCCCTTCAAAGTTTCGATTGCCGCTGAGCACCGCCACGGCGATGAGATTGTTGTCCTTGATGGCCGCTCCGATCGCCTCCGGCAGCGGGCCACTGTTGCCGATGCACGTCGTGCAGCCGTATCCCACCAGATGAAATTTCAATTTCTCGAGATACGGCGTCAGTCCGGCGGCTTCGAGATAATCGGTCACGACTTTTGAGCCGGGCGCGAGGCTCGTCTTTACCCAGGGCTTCACCCGCAAACCACGTTCGACGGCCTTTTTTGCCAGCAGGCCCGCGCCGAGCATCAAGGAAGGGTTTGACGTGTTCGTGCAACTGGTGATTGCGGCGATAACCACCGCGCCGCTCGAAAGATCGAACGAGTCGCCATTGTTCCGAACGGCGATAATTTTCGATGGAGTGCCCTCCGCCACTTTCGTGAAGGAAGCTTTCGCCTGGCGCAGCGGAACGCGATCTTGCGGCCGCTTCGGTCCGGCCATGGTGGGCTCGACGCTTCCAAGATCCAATTCCAGCGTGTCATTAAACAACGGTGCAGGAGTCTGGTCTGTGCGGAAGAGCATCTGCTCTTTGCAATAGGCTTCGACAAGCGCAATCTGCTCGCTGCTCCGTGCAGTGAACTGCAAATACGCAAGCGTTTCCGAATCGACCGGGAAGAAGCCCATCGTCGCGCCGTACTCCGGCGCCATATTCGCGATCGTGGCGCGATCGGGCACACTGAGGCTGGAGAGACCCGAGCCGTAAAACTCAACAAATTTGCCGACGACGCCTTTCTTGCGCAGCATTTCCGTAACTGTCAGAACGAGATCGGTCGCCGTCGCGCCCTCACGGAGGCGTCCATGCAAACGGAAACCGACCACTTCGGGGATGAGCATCGAAGAAGGCTGGCCAAGCATGGCGGCTTCCGCCTCAATGCCGCCAACGCCCCAGCCGAAGACGCCCAGGGCGTTGACCATCGTCGTATGCGAATCGGTTCCGACGACCGAATCCGGGTAGGCCTCCACCCGGCTGCCATACGGGACCGCGCAAACAACTCTCGCCAGGTATTCGAGATTGACTTGGTGGCAGATGCCGGTGTCCGGCGGCACCACCTTGAAATTCTGAAACGCCGTCTGCCCCCACCGAAGAAAGGCGTAGCGCTCGACGTTCCGCTGAAATTCCAGCTCGGCGTTGAGCCCAAAGGCGTTGCCATTTCCAAAACTGTCGACTTGCACGGAGTGATCGATCACCAATTCGGCGGGGAAGAGCGGATTGATCCGCTTGGGATTCCCGCCCATGCGCACGAACGCCTCGCGCATGGTGGCAAGATCCACCACCGCGGGCACGCCGGTGAAATCCTGGAGCAGCACCCGCGCGGGCATGAACGCGATCTCTTTCTCCCTAGCGCCGGGACGCCAGCACGCCAGCGCCTTGATGTCCTCGGCGTGCACGAAGCGGCCGTCTTCAAAGCGCAAAAGATTTTCGAGCAGAATGCGCAGAGAAAAAGGGAGTTTGGCCAGGTTGACGGCACCTTGCTTCTCGAGAAATTCGAGGCGGTGAATGTCAAAGGTCTGGGCACCGACACTGAGTTTGTCGCGTGTGCGGAATGAATTGCCCGCGTTGATGGCCATCCTCACGGTCCTTTCGCGGTAGCTCGCAGCCCTCCATGATAACCGAAATCGAATCTCAGCGCCGTCCGGCTATACTAGTAGGATCGTGAAGATCGTCCTCATATCGACTTACGAGTTGGGAAGGCAGCCGTTTGGCTTGGCATCGCCTGCCGCATGGTTGCGCAAGCGCGGCCACCACGTTGTGTCGCTTGACCTCTCCCGGCAGGAAGTAGATGAATCCGCTATCTGCACGGCAGGACTGATAGCAATCTACTTGCCGATGCATACTGCCACGCGGCTGGCGGCACAACTCATCCCCCGATTGCGCGAGCTGAGCCCCAGCGCGCACCTTTGCTGTTACGGTCTCTACGCACCGATGAACTTCGAGTATCTCCGGTCGCTCGGGGTGTCCACAATTCTCGGCGGCGAATTTGAAGAAGGGCTTGTCCATCTCGCGGAGCGCCTGACCTCGAGTCATGAGCAAAAAACAAGCCAGCAAGCTGAGCCGGTCATCTCCCTCGCCAGGTTGGCGTTTGAAGTCCCCGACCGTTCGGGAATGCCTCCCATCGAAAAATATGCGCATCTCATCGTTCCCGGCGACGGCTATCGCATCGTTGGATCCACCGAAGCCAGCCGCGGCTGTAAACATCGTTGCCGGCATTGTCCCATCGTCCCGGTCTACAAAGGTGTGTTTCGAATCGTGAGCCGGGACGTTGTGATGGAAGATATCCGCCGCCAGGTGGCTGCGGGGGCGCAACACATCTCCTTCGGCGATCCAGATTTCTTCAACGGCATCCGCCATGCGATGGAACTGGCGGAAGAATTCCATCGGGAGTTTCCAGCGATCACCTACGACGTGACTATCAAAATCGAGCACTTGCGCAAGCACGAAGAAAGCCTGCCGAAGCTCCGGGACACCGGATGCTTCTTCGTTATCAGCGCCGTCGAATCGGTTGACGACGCCGTTCTGGAATTTTTGGACAAGGGTCACACGCGCGCGGATTTTCTCCATGTGGTTAAGACCTTTCGCGAACTCGGTATGACTCTGCATCCGACGTTCGTGCCATTCACGCCCTGGACTACTCTCAACGGATATCTTGACTTGCTGGAGGTGTTGCAAGCGCAGCATCTGATCGAGAACGTCGCGCCTATCCAGCTTGGCATTCGTCTGCTCATTCCGGAAGGATCGCGCATGCTCGAATTGGAAGATGTTCGCCGCATCATTGAGCCCTTCGATCCGCATGCACTCGCGTATCCTTGGAAGAGTCCCGATTCGCGGCTTGACGCTCTCAGCGAAACCGTGCAGGAGATCGCTGCAGTGGCGGAAGGACGCAAAGAATGGCGTTCCGCCACATTCGAACGCATTTGGAAGGCCGCGCACCGAGCGGCTAGCCTCGCCGCCCCGCGGATGGTCACTGCGCCAGCGCCCCGCGCCGGAGTGCCCTTCCTCAGCGAACCCTGGTATTGCTGTGCCGAACCAACGCGCGACCAATTAGTCTCCATCGGCACTCCGAAACTTCAAGCGAAGCGAGCCGTCGCGGGCGCTGCCGGCTCTGTGTGACCTCACCGTGGATACTGAAAACCCATGACGAATCCATCTAAACGAGTACTCTTGTTCACCGCAAAATTGGGCTATCAGGCGCGCAGTTTTGAGGAGGCCGCGCGCAAGCTGGATGTCGAGCTTATTTACGTAACGGACCGATGCCATCAATTGGAAGACCCTTGGGGCGATCGCGCTATTCCCGTCCACTTCGAAACACCGGAAGTGGCCGCTTACGCGGTAATCGAAGCCCTCAAAGGCCAAGAAGTCGGCGGCATCCTGGCACTCGGCGATCGGCCCATCGTGGCTGCTTCGTACGCCGCTCGCGGGCTCGGTTTGACTGGCAATCACCCGGCGGCCGTCGAGGCCTGCCGGAATAAATTGCGCATGAGAGAGATTCTTCGAGACGCCGGTCTGCGCGTGCCCTGGTTTCGAAAAGTGCCTCTTCATCCCACGCCTGAGCCCGCCCTTCTCGGCATGTCGTATCCCTGCGTGCTCAAGCCGCTTTCGCTTTCGGCGAGCCAGGGTGTGATGCGCGCAAACAATCGCGAAGAATTCCGCGCCGCCGCGGAGCGCATCCAGCGATTACTGGATTCCCCGGAAATCCGTGCTACTCGCGAGCCAAATCTCGATCACTTGATTGTGGAAGGCTACATTCCTGGCAGGGAAGTGGCGGTCGAGGGGTTGCTCACCGACGGTATTCTTCGCATGCTGACGATTTTCGACAAGCCCGATCCTTTGGAGGGCCCATTCTTCGAAGAAACCATCTACGTGACGCCATCAGGTCTCTCGGACTCGCAACAGCTCGCCATCGAGAACTGCGCGCGCGATTCCACTCGAGCCCTCGGGCTTTCGCACGGCCCCATTCATGCTGAGTTTCGAATCAACGAGGAGGGAGTCTGGCCGCTCGAAGTTGCGTCCCGTCCTATCGGCGGCCTCTGTAGCCGCGCGCTGCGATTTTCTATAGATGGCCAACAGGAACCGATTGGGTTGGAAGAACTGCTCGTGCGCCAAGCACTCGAACTCCCCGGCGCGAACGCGCCCCGCGAAAACCCTGCTTCCGGCGTCCTGATGATTCCCGTCCCCCAAAGTGGAATCCTCGAAGGAATCTCAGGGGAAGAGGCGGCCCGCTCGATAACGGGAATCACCGAATTGCTCATCACCGCGCGACTGCACGACTACATCGCGGCCTGGCCGGAAGGATCTAGTTATCTCGGATTCCTGTTCGCGAGAGGAAACGACGCGCAGGAAGTGGAGCGCGCGATTCGTGATGCTCATCAAAAACTAGCTTTCACGATTACGCCGAGGTTGCCGGTCGCGCACCCCGCCTCGCGCCGGATGACCAACTGTGGTTACTAGCCTTTCGCTTTCGGCGGCACATACCCTTCGGGCAGCTTAGCTCCTTCCCCGAAGAAAAACTGCTCCATCTGTTCTTCCATGATCTTCTGCGAGTTGGGGTCAAGCGGATTCAGCCGGTATTCGTTCATGACCATCTTTGAATATTCCAGCCACAGCTTCCACGCATCTCTCGAAATATTCTCGTAGACGCGCTTGCCAATTTCTCCTCGCCAGGGAATACGATCCAGCCCAGGCAACTCCTTGTCGAATTTCACGCAATGCACCATGCGCGTCCCCGGCTTAACCGGTTCGCTTGGTGCGGGTGTGGGATCGCAGGATTCGCTCGCCATTCGCATCTCCTCGCAGGGATTGCCCTTTTTCACCTTACTCGAAGTTCCTCGAATTTCCTAGCCGGAACCGTTGACCGCGCGCATCGGTCCCTTGGCCCGGCTTGGCTCTACAAATCCCGTCACGGACATCGCGATTCCCGGCGCCGGCTATTCTTTCGGTCAGCTCCAATTAGCCCCTGGCCCTCGCTGAATTTGAATCCCTTGGACGGAATGAGCGACCCGTAATACGATTGCACCTCGCGCACGGCGCCGAACAAGGCCTGATTCAACTGGAGAGCATCTTCGCCACTGCTCTCGGCAAGAGACGGACCGCCGCGCACTAAGCTTTCGTCTTTTGAACGCTTTCGTTCATCTAAGACAATGATGGAAGGGTAGTCGATATCCCGGAGGTGCCGCAACCTTGCCTGAAATCACGACCCTTTTCTGGGACATCGGCGGAGTCATTCTCACCAACGGATGGGACCGCGGCTCGCGTCAGGAAGCGGCCAGCGCCTTCTGTCTCGATCTCGAGGAATTTCAGGATCGCCATGACCTCTCCTTCCCCGCTTTCGATTCCGGACTCATCTCTCTGAACGAATATCTGGATCGCACTCTTTTCTACCGGCCTCGCTCCTTCACCCGCGAAGAATTCACGGCTTTCATGTTCGCGCAATCGAAGGAGTATCCGGACACGCGCGCCATCCTGGACCAGCTCGCGGCTTCCGGCAGGTATTTCGTCGGCGCGATCAACAACGAGCCCCTGGAGCTCAATCAATATCGGATTGAAGCCTTTCACTTGCGCAGGGATTTTCTCGTTTTCTTCAGCTCATGTTACGTTCGTTCCCGCAAGCCGGAGGAAACGATCTTTCGCATAGCACTTGAAGTGACGCAGCGCCCGCCGAAACAGTGTGTGTTCATCGACGACCGGCCGCTGAACCTGGAAGCCCCTCGCCGCCTGGGTATGAACACGATTCATCATCAGAATGCCGAGCAACTGCGTTCCGAGCTTGGAAAATTCGGGGTTGGGGTATAGTTTTGAACGTCGCATTGATCTGGCTGAACGGGACGGAAATTGGCGGAGGGTGAGAAGATGCCTGCGGATAGCGGTCGTTCCGGTTCAGGTTATGGAGGCGTTGTCGAGCCCTGCACGGTAGTTCTCTTCGGCGCGTCGGGAGACCTCGCCAAGCGCAAAGTCATCCCTGCGATGTTTGACCTGGCGACTCACAACGCCCTCGGCCCGCGCTACGCCATCGTCGGTTTCGCCCGCACCGCGATGACCGACGACAGTTTCCGCACCGTGGCCGGCGACTCCGCGAAGACCATCTCGGAAGTCGGCCCCGTCGATCCCAGGCAATGGGACGAGTTCGCCTCCAACCTTTATTACAACCCCGGCGACTACGGCAACCAGGATTCCTACACGCAACTCGCCAAGCGCATCGCGGAAATCGAAGCGGCGAAGAATCTTGGCGGCAACCGTCTCTTCTACCTCTCCACTCCCCCAGAGGTATACCAGCAGATCGTCGAACAGCTCGGCCGTGCCTGTCTGTCTCGCCCTGCGAAGCCGAACTCTTGGGTGCGCATCATCATCGAAAAACCGTTCGGCCGTGATTTGGCCTCTGCGAAAGCGTTGAATCAGATCGTTCTCAACGTGTTCGACGAGCATCAGGTCTATCGCATCGATCATTACTTGGGCAAGGACACCGTGCAGAACCTCCTCGTGCTGCGCTTCGGCAACGGCATTTTCGAGCCGCTCTGGAACCGTAATTACGTCGACCACGTCCAAATCACCGCCGCGGAAACCCTCGGTGTCGAGCGCCGCGGCGGCTTTTACGAAACGACCGGCGCGCTTCGTGACATGATTCAGAGTCATGTTCTGCAGTTGACCTCGCTGGTTGCCGTCGAGCCTCCGGCGTACTTCGATGCCACCGCGGTACGCAATGAAAAACTTAAGGTGTTGCAATCCATTCGTCCTTTTAATCTCGAGATGGTCGCGCAGGACGTCGTTCGTGGGCAGTACTCCCCGGGAAAGCTTGGCGATAGGCCGGTTGCGGGCTACCGCGAAGAGCCTGGCGTCAATCCCGCCTCCAAGACCGAAACTTTTGTTGCCGGAAAACTATTGATCGACAACTGGCGTTGGGCCGGCGTTCCGTTTTATCTTCGCACCGGCAAACGTTTGGCCAAACGCAGCACGGAAATCATGATTCAATTTCGTGCCGCGCCACATCTCGTCTTCCGTGACCGCCACATCGAACCCAACCGCCTGGTGTTGAACATTCAGCCGGATGAAGGTATCTCTGTTTCTTTCGGCGCAAAGAGGCCGGGAACGGAAATGAGCATCGGCAACGTAACCATGAATTTCAGCTATCACGAGGGTTTCGGAGAAGCCACCCGCAGTGCCTACGCCACTCTCGTGAATGATTGCGTGCGCGGCGACGCCACTCTTTTTGATCGCGGCGACAGCGTCGAAGCCGCCTGGGCGTTCGTCGACCCCATCCTCGATGTTTGGACCGCGGCCAGGACCGCCACGGTGCCGCAATATTCATCGGGCAGTTGGGGGCCGCGGGAGTCCGATCTCCTGCTTGAACGCGACGGCCGGCAGTGGTACAACCCATAGTTTTTCGAAAAGCCACCGAAACTAGATAACGAGGTACGGGAGGAGCGGTGATCCTGGCGGGCGATGTTGGCGGCACAAAGTGCAATCTCGCGCTGTTTTCCGAAAAAGGCGGCACGCTCACACCCGTCTTCAAGCATCGCTTTGCGAGCAAGGAATTTGCCCAGTTCGATCTCATCGTCAAGGAGTTCTCGCGTCAGGCCGCCGAACATCTCGCGGGTGAGCGCGTCGTCGCCGCCGGGTTTGGCATCGCCGGTCCGGTCATCAATGGCCGCGTGCGCGCCACGAATCTCCCCTGGCTCGTGGACACCGCAACCCTCATTCGCGAGCTCAACGTCCCCAAAGTGATTCTCATTAATGATCTCGGCGCCACCGGCCACAGCATCGAGCATCTTTCCCCGCAGGATTTTTGCGTTCTGAACCCGGGGAGTCCCGAGCCGGGTGGTACCCGGGCTCTGCTGGCGGCCGGCACCGGCCTTGGTCAATCCTTCCTGGTGTGGGACGGCGGGCGCTACCGTGTCGTTCCATCCGAAGGCGGCCATTCCGATTTTGCCCCGCACACTGAGCAGCAAATCGAGTTGCTTCGCTTCATGCGCCGCCGTTATCCCCAGGTGAGCTGGGAATTGATTCTTTCCGGCCGCGGATTCCGCACCATTCATGAATTTCTCGCGCCGAAGGTGCATCATGCGTCGTTCGAAGATCCCGATGCCGATCCCGCACCTGAGATCACGCGCCGCGGGCTGGATAAATCTTGTCGCGTCTGCTCGGACACTTTGGATCTTTGGACCGCCATCTATGGCGCGGAAGCGGGCAATCTGGCCCTGAAAGTACTCGCTCTTGGCGGTGTTTACGTCGCCGGAGGCATCGCCGTAAAAATCCTCGAGAAAATGAAAGACGGCACTTTCTTCCACGCCTTCAAGGACAAATGGAAATTCGAAGGCCTCCTCAGCAACATCCCCGTCTCCATTGTCCTCAACGAGTCCGCCCCGCTTCTCGGCGCGGCTTACGAAGCCTTAGCCGCCGTCGATAAGTAGGGCCCGCCTTCTGAGGCGGGCCGCTCTTCTGGCTTTCCCATCCGAATGGAGCTTGCTACGCTTACGCCAATGGCCTTCCTCGAAGACAGATTCGGCGAATGGAAACCTGTCTCCCGCGGCGCCGGTATCGCCTGGCTCTGCTTTTACGCCCTCTTCCTTCTCTACGCCTTCACCAACGGTTCCGGATTCCTGATTCTCGACTACGTCAACCTGATCATCCACGAAGGCGGACATTTCTTCTTCAGTTGGTTCGGCAACACCATCATGATCCTCGGCGGAACGCTCGGCGAATTGCTCGTCCCGCTCCTCTGTGCCGTTTATTTTTTCTGGCAGCGGGAAACCACCGGATTCGCGTTTTGCAGTTTCTGGTTCTTTGAGAATTTTCCCTACATCGGCACGTACATGGCGGATGCCCGCAGCGCGAAATTGCCGCTCGTCGGTTCGGAGGAGAGTGACTGGACGATTCTTTTCGGCCAATGGGGACTCCTCCTCCAGGATCAAAAAATCGGCGGCATCGTCCGCTCTCTCGGCTGGCTTGGCATGCTCGCCACCGTCGCCTGGCTCGCCATCCGCCTCCGCCCTACCTCAAAGCCGCGTTCTCCGTCATGGTCCAAAGCTTCTTGAACGAGACGGGCGGGATTCTTATCCACCCGGGCGGGCTAGACTCCGATACAGGTCCTCTCACTTCATCGAATTACATCGTTTGCAGACTCCCAGCCCCTAAACCTTTTGGAATCGTATCGCTTCAAAAACATAGGGGATAGGGGGGCATCTGCACCCTTCAACCGTCAAACTTGCCAACGAGCTTTCTATCTATCCCCCTTTTTTTTCAAGCTCTTGCGCACTCTTCCTGTCATAGAGGGTGCACCCCTCTCCTTCTTCCGCCGAGGCTCAAAATGAATCGCAGCATGGCTAACTTCAATGGCGGCAACGTCCGAAGTAATTGCCCTCCACGTGATTCCGCTTGGGGACACAGTTTGCCTGGTTCGCGTTTCACCTCTTCCGGCGGCAAATGTTTGGTAAACTACAGCGATTGGATTTCTCCCATGCCCGGCCCTACGGGGCAGCTCCCCAGTCCCGCAGCGAAGCCAAGGAGTTAAGTATGAGCAGTGCCGTAACAACGCAAGCGCCCGAGCTGCTGAACTACGTCAACGGCGGCTGGCAGCGATCCGTCTCTTCCGAGTTTTTTGACGTTACCAACCCGGCCACCGCCGAAGTCCTCGCCCGCACACCTCTTTCCTGGATCGCGGATGTTGATGCTTCTGTCCAGGCCGCCGTCGCGGCCTTTCCCGCGTGGCGCCGCACCCCTCCTGGCGAGCGCGTTCAATACCTCTTCAAGCTGAAAAACCTACTCGAAGAACATCTCGACGAACTCGCCCGCCTGATCACCCTCGAAAATGGCAAGACCTTCGCCGAAGCCCGCGCCGAACTGCGCCGCGCCATCGAAAACGTCGAAGTTGCCTGCGGCATCCCCATGATGATGCAAGGCTACAATCTCGAGGACGTAACGCCGGGCGTCGACGAAATGCAAATACGCCAGCCGCTCGGAGTCGTCGCTGCCATCGTGCCTTTCAACTTTCCGGCGATGGTGGCGTACTGGTTTTTGCCCTACGCCATCGCTTGTGGCAATACCTTCATCTTGAAGCCTTCCGAACGTGTCCCGCTCTCCATGCGCCGCGCCTTCGAACTTCTGGACAAGACAGGTCTCCCCAAAGGCGTCGCCAACCTCGTCAATGGCGGCCGCGAAGTCGTTGATGCGCTGTGCGATCATCCCCAAGTTCGCGCCATCAGTTTTGTGGGTTCCACCCCGGTTGCCCGGCACGTCTACACGCGTTCAGCCGCCAGTGGCAAACGCATGCAATGTCAGGGTGGCGCGAAAAATCATGTCATTGTGTTGCCCGATGCGGACATGGAGTTGGCCACGCAAATCATCAGCGACAGCGCGTTCGGCTGCGCGGGCCAACGCTGCCTGGCTGTTTCCGTCGCGGTCACTGTTGGTGAAGCGCAAAAGACCTTCCGCGATTCGATCGCGCACACCGCTTCCTCCATTCGCGTCGGCAACGGTCTCGACGCAGGCGTACAGATGGGCCCGGTCATCTCCAAGGAAAGCAAGAATCGTATCGAGTCGCTTATTTCGGCCGGGGTTAGCGAAGGGGCGAAGCCTCTTCTCGACGGACGCAACACGAAAATTCCTAAGTACGAATCGGGGAATTTTCTCACGCCCACAATCCTCGACGGCTTGCCTTCCTCGAGTCAGCTTGCCAACACGGAAATTTTCGGACCCGTGCTCAGCCTAGTTCATGCGAACTCCATCGACGAAGCCATGGACTTTCTTGGCCGCAGCCCTTACGGCAACCAGGCTTCGCTTTTTACCACCAGCGGCTCCGCGGCCCGCAAATTCCGCTACGAAGCCCCCGCGGGAAATATCGGCATCAACATCGGCGTCGCCGCGCCAATGGCCTATTTTCCTTTCAGCGGATGGAAAGAAAGTTTCTTTGGAATTCTCCACGGTCAGGGCCGCGACGCCGTCGAATTCTTTACCGAATCCAAAATCGTCGTGGAACGCTGGTCGCGCCAGGAAACACGCAAGTTCTAGTTATGTTGACGAAACCTCTGCACGTCGACATGAACGAACAGATCGAGTGTGCGCAAACACTCGCTTCCCGTTTCTACACCGACTCCGCGTTTCTAGATATTGAGAAGGCGCGCATCTTCCGCCGCACCTGGCAGCTCGTCGGAACGCTGAGCCAGCCCTGCGGCGAAGTAAACGGTGCGAAGCGCACCATCTCCGATCCGGAGAGTTTTTTCACCGTCGATGTCGCCGGCGAACCCATCATCGTCGTTCGAGACAAGCAGGGAACTCTGCGCGCCTTCAGCAATGTTTGCCGTCATCGCGCCGGCCCCATCGCTCTTGGCAGCGGCTGCAAAAATGTCCTGCGCTGCCAGTACCATGGCTGGACCTACACTCTCGACGGCTGCCTCATCGGCACGCCGGACGTCGATGGCGTCGAGTTTTTCGACCGCAGCACCATGGGCATGGTGCCGCTCGGTTGCGAAACCTGGGAGCAATTCATCTTCGTGAATTTCGATTTGCACGCCTTGCCGCTCTCGTCCTATCTCGGCCAGATTCCCCAGCAAGCAAAGGGATTCCAATTCGACGGCTTGCAATTCGCCGAGCGCCGCGACTACATCATGGACTGCAATTGGAAGGTCTACGTCGACAACTATCTCGAGGGCTACCACATTCCCATCGCCCACCCCGGGTTGATGAAAGAAATCGACTACGCCCGTTATCGCACTGATACCTTCCGCTACTATTCCCAGCAATTCGCTCCCATCCGCGCGATGAAGCCCGAAGACACGGGCGATCGCCTCTACGCGCCCGGCACGGGCCTCCAGGAAGCGCTCTATTTCTGGATTTTCCCCAACCTGATGATCAACATCTATCCCGACAACATTTCCACCAACGTCATCGTTCCTCTCTCGCACGAAAAAACTCTCACCATCTTCGAATGGTTCTTCCACGATGTCGCCACCGAACAAAATCGGCAGCGCATCAAGCGCTCCGTCGCCTTCAGCGATGAAGTCCAGCAGGAAGACATCGGCCTCTGTGAAAATGTCCAGCGCGGCCTGCGCTCTTCCACTTACGATCGCGGCCGCTACTCCGTCAAGCGCGAAAACGGCGTCCATCATTTCCACATGTTGCTGGGCGAATTCCTCGCCCAGCCATAGCCGTCCAACATGCTCCCGTGATTATTCTTCTGATGGGCCCCGCAGGCTCCGGCAAAACCACCATCGGCGAGTTGCTCGCCGCCCAGCTCGGGTGGCAATTTGCTGACGGCGACAATTTTCACTCGCCCGCCAATATCGAGAAAATCTCTCACGGCATCCCGCTCACGGACTCCGACCGCCTTCCCTGGCTCGACTCCATCCGCGAAGCCATCTCCGAGTGGCTATCCCGGCACAAGAATGTGGTCCTCGCCTGCTCCGCGCTCAAACGCACGTACCGCGATCGCCTTCTAATCAGCCGTGACGTAAAGCTCGTCTATCTCAAAGGCTCTTACGATCTGCTTCGCCAGCGCCTGCACGCGCGCAAGGGCCATTACGCCACCGAACAAATCCTCACCAGCCAGTTTACCGACCTCGAAGAGCCCGCCGACGCGCTCATCATTGATGTCTCTCCCCCCCCGCAAGAAATTGCCGCGGAAATCCGAACGAAGATCGGACTAACCTAGAAATGCGGCATAACGATGACCTCAACCAACTGATTGATAACGGCGCAGCAACCATCATTTCCGCACTGTTTTATTCCTCGGCAATCCGTCGTATCCTTAATTGAAGCGCAGTACCTCGCCGCACTATCCCGAAAAGACCGTTCCGCTTTCCAGGGGAAGAGTCGTGCGGCCAAAGGTTGATGGAAATGACCGATGTGAGAGTTCTCCGCCCCGTCTGGAAGCCCGCTGGAAGAGTCCACGCCAGCGAGCAGCCCTTCAAATATCCTCTCGAGCGTGAATTCCGCGAACCGGATTGGCGCCGTCTCCCTGGCTACAAAAATGTCACGGCCGCGGAATGGGAGACCGCTCTCTGGCAGCGCCGTCACACGGTAAAAAGCCTGAAGGAACTCCAAGCCGCCTTCGGCCCGCTCCTTCCCGAAACGCTCCTCGAAAGTATGGAGCGCGATATCAAAGAGCGCGCCACCATGTCCGTCCTCATTCCTCCCCAAATGCTCAACACCATGGACGAAAAAGATCTGTGGAACGATCCCGTCCGCCGCTACATGCTCCCTGCTTTCGACGATCGCAATCCCGATTGGCCCAGCCATCCCAAATCCAGCCGCGACAGCCTCCACGAAGCCGACATGTGGGCCGTCGAAGGCCTCACGCACCGCTATCCCACCAAAGTCCTCGCGGAAATGCTCTCCACTTGCCCGCAGTATTGCGGCCACTGCACGCGCATGGACCTCGTCGGCAACGACGTTCCCCAAGTCACCAAGCTGCGTTTCCAGATTCCGCAAAAAGATCGTTACGAGCAGATGCTCGACTATCTTCGCAAGACACCTTCCGTCCGTGATGTCGTCGTCTCCGGCGGCGATATCGCCAACATGCCCATCACCCAGCTCGAGCCTTTCGTTGCCGCGCTCATGGACATCCCCAATATCAAGGACATTCGGCTTGCCACCAAAGGCCTCATGGGCATTCCCCAACATTTTTTGCAGGACGAAGTTTTGAAGGGGCTCGAGCAGCTCGCAAAAAGAGCCCGCGAGCGTGGCGTCGATCTCGCACTTCACACGCACGTCAACTGCGCGCAACAGGTTACGCCTCTCGTCGCTAAAGCCGTTCGAAAGCTTCTCGATCTTGGCTTCCGCGACGTTCGAAATCAAGGCGTTCTTCTGCGCGGCGTGAATACCACTCCGGCAGAGCTGCTCGACCTCTGCTTCACCCTTCTCGATCACGGCAAAATCCTGCCCTACTACTTTTATCAGTGCGACATGATTCCCAGCGCCGAGCACTGGCGCCTCGCCATTCACGAAGCCCAGCAACTTCAGCACGACATCATGGGCTATCTTCCCGGCTTCGCCACACCACGCATCGTTTGCGACGTGCCCTTCGTCGGCAAGCGCTGGGTGCACCAACTGAAAGATTACGACCGCGAGAAAGGCATCTCCTACTGGACGAAAAATTACAAGACCGGCATCGAAACCAACGATCGCAACGCCCTCACCCGCCTTTACGAATACTACGATCCCGTCTACACTCTCCCCTCTTCCGGCCAGGACTGGTGGCGCCGCCAAGCCGCCGCGTCGTAGTCCGGCGTTCATCGCAAGAAAGCATTTCAGCAATCTGCGACTCCGCACGTGTAGGGGCGGGGCTTGCCCCGCCCGCGTGACCGGCAATCTCCCGAAACATCTGCATACGGATTCGCGGGGAATCGTCTACAATCAACCGACTCTTGCGGCTCGCAGCCGGCGGGTCGATCAACGCAAATGTTGATCATCAAGCGAGTGCCCTCCGGCCGCAGCTTACGAACCAAATTTTCGGGATTACAAAGTGAATCTCAATCCGTACCTCTTGCGAAGCACTGTCGTAGCCGCGCTCGGCGGCTTGCTTTTCGGTTTTGACACCGCGGTCATTGCCGGCACCACTCACGCGCTCACCGAACTCTTTCGCCTCACGCCCACCACTCTCGGCATGACCGTCTCCAGCGCCCTGTTCGGCACCATCATCGGCTCCATGACCGCCGGAATTCCCGGCGACAGATACGGCCGCCGCGACAGCCTGCGCGTCATGGCCGTGCTCTATGTGATTTCCGCCGTCGGCTGTGCCTTCGCTTGGAACTGGACCGCGCTGGTCAGCTTCCGGGTCATTGGCGGCCTGGCCATCGGCGGCTCTTCCGTCCTCGGCCCCATGTACATCGCGGAAATCGCGCCCGCTAAGTGGCGCGGCCGCCTTGTCGGTTTCTTTCAATTCAACGTGGTCTTCGGAATTCTCCTTGCCTACTTCTCCAATTACGTCATCGGCCTGTTTGGCTTTGGGGGTGCGGAGTGGCGCTGGAAGCTTGGCGTGGCCGCGGTTCCCGCCGCGGCTTTCCTTCTGATGCTTTTCTTCATCCCGCGCAGCCCGCGCTGGCTGGCCAAGAAACAACGAGTGGAAGAAGCGCGCGACGTCCTGCGTCTGATTGGGGAAGAGAACTACGAGCAGGAACTGCAAGACATCGTGGAATCGATCGACGCGGAGCACACTGCCAACGAAGCCTTTTTCTCTTGGAAATACCGCTTGCCCATCTTTCTCGCCATCACCATCGGCCTCTTCAACCAGCTCTCCGGCATCAACGCTATCCTCTATTACCTCAACGATATTTTTGCCGCCGCCGGCTTCAACAAAGTCTCATCCGACCTGCAAGCCGTGGCCATCGGCGCCACCAACCTTCTTTTCACCATGATCGCCATGACGGTCATCGACCGCGCCGGCCGCAGGAAACTTCTGCTTATCGGTGCCGTAGGAACCGCTTTCTGCCTCGCGGGTGTCGCGGGCATCTTTCTAACGCATCGCCATCAGGAGCTTCTCGTCTGGCTCCTCGTCGGCTACATCGCGTTTTTTGCGTTTTCCCAGGGTGCCGTCATCTGGGTCTATATTGGTGAAGTCTTTCCCAATCGCGTCCGCGCCAAGGGCCAGAGCCTCGGCAGTTTCTCGCACTGGTTGATGAACGGCATCATCTCCCTGGTGTTCCCGCGAATGGCCGCTTCTTCCGGCGGTTATCCGTTCGTATTCTTTTCCGCCATGATGGTGCTGCAGTTCTTCGTCGTTTTGCTCATTTATCCGGAAACGAAAGGCTTCTCCCTCGAAGAACTGCAGAAAAAACTAAAAATCGCCTGAATCCTATCTGCAGAAGGTGTCCTACTCTCGAGTCAACCGCGCACCGTCCAGCTCAAATCCCAACTTTATTTGGTTATCTTGGCGATGAACGCCGAATACGGCTCCATCGGCACGGTTCCGCTAGCGGGCGGCAGCGGCTTGTGAAAGTTCGTCAGTAGCACGCTGACTCTTGGCATGGCAAATCCAAGCGGAGAAAGGTCCAGCTGCACCTGCTGGTCCGTCGCCGACATGTTCAACATCACCAGGATGGCCTCGTCCTTGTATCGCCGCACATAACTCAAAACGTTCGGATCGCTCTCATTCAGCAGTTGGAAATTGCCTTCGAGCAGCGCCGGTTCCTTGTGGCGCAACATCAGAAGCTGTCTGTAAAAACTCAGCATCGAGTTTTCGTCTTTCATTTCACTCGCCACGTTGTGTGTTTTCGCGGTTGCTGGAACCGGCAGCCACGGCTTGGTCTTGCTGAACCCAGCATTCTGGCCCTCATACCACTGCATTGGCGTGCGTTCGCCGTCACGGCCTTTTTCCAGCGGCCAGCCCAGTTTGCCGATGGGGTCTTGCACTTCGTCCTTGCTCTTAGGATCGTTGTTTTCCATCCCGATCTCTTCGCCGTAGTACATGATGGCCGTGCCGCGCAGCGTCAGGTAAAGCGCCGCCATCATCTTGGCAATGTCGTCGTTGTGCGCCCCGTCCGCGTAACGCGTGTAGGACCGCACGATATCGTGATTCGTGATCACGTACGTGGGCCAGCCGCCCGCCGCGTCGACTGCCACAATGTGTTTGCGGTAGCGATCCGCTGAAAGTCCCTTGAACTCCGTCATCATCAAATCCATCGGCAATTGCAGCTCGTCGTTCTTCGCGCCGTAGTACTCCTTAAGTTGGGATACATTCGTGGTCCACGTCTCGCCGATCAACACCGATCCATATTCGTCCGCTGTGCTGCGGAGTTTCCGCATTACGTCGTGCACTTCCGGGAGCTTTTTGTTGTATTTCTCCTCCATGTTCGGCCGGCCGAATTTGTCCGTCCCCGGCAGCACTGGATTGTCGGTAAGTTTCGGATCTTCAAAGAGTGTATCGACGGCGTCCAGCCGGAATCCCGCGACGCCGCGCTTGTACCAGAAGCGCGTGGAATCCAGCATCGCCTTTTCCACCGCCGGATTCCGCCAGTTCAAGTCCGGCTGCTCCGGATAAAAATAGTGGTAGTAATACTGATTCGTCTTCGGATCGAGCAGCCATGCGGACAGCCCGAACGTCGAAAGCCAGTTATTGGGCGGCTGTCTGGGGTCCTTGCCGTCCCGCCAGATATACCAGTCGCGATGTTCGGCGGTCTTCGAAGACTTGGAATCCTGGAACCATTTGTGCTTGTCCGAAGTGTGGTTCACCACAAAGTCGAGAATGACTCGAATGTCGCGCTTTTTCCCCTCGCTTACCAGGCGATCGAAGTCCTTCATCGTTCCGTACATCGGGTCGATCGCTTCGTAGTCGGAAACGTCATAACCGAAATCCACCTGCGGGGAAGGGAAGCACGGGGTGATCCAGATGGCGTCGACTCCGAGGTCTTTCAAATAGTCCAGTTTCGAAGCGATGCCGTTCAGGTCGCCGATGCCATCGTTGTTGCTGTCCGCAAAGCTCCGCGGATAAATTTCATAAAATACCGCGTGCTGCCACCACGCGTGCCCCTCCGCATCCAGCTTCTGCTGCTGTGCAACTGTCCAGGGAGCGCGTGCGCTCAGGCCCATAACCAATACGCCTACCGTAAAGATTCTTCTAAGCACGTCTCTTCCTCCCTCGTTACTAGTGCCTTTCCGGCTGGCCTTTTTTCTGCCCAGCCAAAAAGTGAATTACGACCGTTTTGTGCGGGTACGGTTCCGATTCGCTTAGGGGTATTTGGATCAAGATTGTTGACCATCCAGCTTGTTGTACCTTCTCCGCTCCCTCCAACTTCTCGATCTCCGAGGAACCCCAAGCATTCAGTTCGTATACGCTCCCAGCCGCTCCCGAGACTTCCAGTGTCAGTTGGTCTCGGGAAGCCGACCACGTCTCGGAGAGAACCCGCAGCCCTTTGCTCGCGCTTCCAAGTGCGGGCAAACTAGATTGTTCGCTGAGCCCAAAGGCGTTCAGCAACCGAATCCTCAGAAAGTACTTTCCCGATGTGATCGGAAACTGCACCACGATGTGCTGATCGCTTCCGCGCGTTTCCACTTGGAAAGGAACCGGCTTTCCATTCAACTCAACTTTCTGCACCCTGGCGCGCAAGCCGATTGCGGGGCGAAATTCGAACGTGCACTCTTCGCTTCCCGAAGTCAGGCCGGCCTCCAACACGATTCCTTCATCTGTCTTTGAATAATTTATCAGCAGCGCGTCCTTGCCAACCCGCACATTCTGTGCGGCGAATCTCATCCAATCCGCGGGAACATGCGGCGCCAATTTCACACTGTGATGGATCGCATCCGTTTCAAGTCCCAGCATGCCGCGCAAGATAGGGCTCACCACCATCGCCGCCGACCAGATCTGGTGCGGCGAACTGGTCGAAAGCGGTTGATAATAATCGCCGGAAAGAACTTCCGTGACGTGGCCGAGCGAGCCGTCCAGCGCCAATAAGGCGTTGGCTCGCAGATTCGCGTATGCCGGAAACGTCTGGTGGTAGCGATACTCCGCGACCGACGCCCAGCCCGTGAACAATGGCCACACCGAACCGTAGTGATATCCGCCGCCGCTGAAGAGCGGCGAGCGATTCGAAATAATCCGCATCCCCCAATCGGTCTCGTGATCCATGTCCGCCAGTTGCTGGATCATCGGCGCGGCATCAGCTTCGCTGGGGAGGCCAAACCACATCGGCACCGTCGCCAGCACGCTCGGCTCGTCCACCTGTTTATCGTTCTTGTCCAAGGCAAACGCGAATCGCTTTTTATCCGCGATCCAGAAGCTTTCGTTGACCAGCGCTCGCTGCTTCTCAAAATCTTTCGCGAGCGTTCTGCTCAGCTCATCCTGGCCCGCCAGTTGAGCCAGATTCGAAAGCGCGCGTAGCGCCTCCGCTCCCAATCCGCTCTGGTAGTATTCTGTCTTCACTGGCAGCAGCGGCCCGCCTTCCACCCAGCCGTGCCCTACGCCAAAATTCTGCGGCAGCCCGTGCTCATCGTATGTCGATTTCAAAAATGCGTAAGCCTTTTCGAGGCTCTCCCATTTTTCTTTTGCAAACGCCGCGTCGCCGCTCTCCACGACGTAATCGTTTGCCGCGATGATGTAGAGTGGCGTGGCGTCGGCGGAGGCATAGGGATAGGGATAGCCTTTGAACCAGTCCACAAAATTCGCGCCTTGGGAAATTTCGTGCGGAATTTTTCCATCCTGGCGCTGGAATTTGGCGATAAATTCCAGCGCTTTCCGTGCATTTGAGAAATCTCCCTCCGCATTCAGCGCCAGTGAAGTCCAGAACGTATCGCGCCCGAAAAACCACGCGAATCCCGGCCGTTGTGTTTCTCCTGAACCGCGATAACCCGCCACTAGCCCCGTGCCGAGAAAAGGATTCGTCACCATTCCCTGCAGCATGCTCACCCGCGACCAGTCGTATGCCTTTTGAAGCTGTTCTTCCGGCAAATCCAGGCTGACCGTCTGCGCAAGATAATTTCGGTAATACTCCGCGGATTCCTTGAGCAAATCCGCGTAGTCCGCCGTCAGGTGGCGATAAGTTTTCTCCGCCGCGGCGCGGCCCTCGATCGACCCGGCAATGACAATGGCCTTCCGTTCTTTGCCTTTCGCCGTCGCGCCCAGTCGAAACGAGCTTTCGTGCGCTTCCGAATAGTTCGTCTGATATTCCTGCTGTGGCTCGGTGGCAGTTGGTGAGCCGACGAACGCTGCAAATTTTCTCTGCTCTTCTCCGAAATAAAAAACGTGCTGCTCCGCTTCCCAATTCAAATACGTCGCGCCCAACGCTGCCGGCCATTCCAACTGAAAGTCGCGATGAAACACCGCCTCGATTTCGAACGGCTGCTCCGTCTCCACATCCAGGAGAATCACGGCGCCTTGCTCGTGCACCGGAACAAAAAAAGTTTCCCGCACTTTGAACGTGTCGCCCGCGTATAGAATGGTGCTCGCTTCCGGCCGCACCGTAATCGTGCGCGCCAAAGCTTCGGCGGGGAGTGTGCGCCCTTCCGCGTGAAATTTGAGATGAAACTCCCGCAGAACTTTTAGCGGATACACCCACGCTTCCATCCGCCCGGACTCATCGCCCAGCAACCCCGCGCGCATTCCGGTCACAGGCAAGAATTCCCACGGCCGCACCGCGCGCGAAAGCTCCAGCGCTTTCGGGCCGTCCTGCTTTTGCTGTCCATAGGCAGAGAAAGCGAAAGTGCCGATGATCAGTGCCATGAACAAACACCTGCGAAATAAACTGAGCCGCTTCCATTCGAATGGATTCAGAAAACCATCGGGAGTTTCTGGCGTGGTATGCATTTGAGTGGCCGCCGCTGCGCTGTGAACTTGCATTGCTTCGTTGGCCTTACTATAAAGGAGAGCGCCGGATTCTAGCACGGGCTTCTCCAGGAAAGGTACCGCTACTTTTGGCTTCCACGCGCCGCAAATTTCTCCTCTCGCTCTGCCGTTCCGCGCTGGTGCTCCCTTTTGAAAAAGTTCTCGCCCTCGCGCTCCCGTTTCAAACGCGCCGCCTTTCGGATGCCCCCGCGCATACGCCCGCCGCGCCAGCACAAACGCCCGCATCTCCTGCAAGCGATCTCGGCGTCACTTTCCTCAACGTCGCGCGCGAATCCGGCCTCAACGCCAAAACGATTTTCGGCGGAGAACACAAAAATAAATATCTTCTTGAGACCACCGGGTGCGGCGTGGCGTTCTACGATTGTGACAACGACGGCTGGCTGGATATTTTTCTGGTAAACGGATGGCGCCTGGAAGGATTTCCCGCGGGACAAGAACCCACTTCTCATCTGTTCAAAAATAATCGCGACGGAACATTCACCGATATTACATCAAAAGCAGGCCTGGCTCATTCCGGCTGGGGTCAGGGCGTGTGCGTCGGCGACTACGACAACGACGGGTTCGACGATCTCTTCGTCACCTACTTCGGAAAGAATGTTCTCTACCACAACAACGGCAACGGCACGTTTACGGATGTCAGCGAAAAATCCGGCGTCGCCGGCTTCGGCAAGCGCTGGAACACCGGCTGCGCTTTCGTCGATTACGACCGCGACGGGCGCCTCGATCTTTTTGTCGCGAATTACATCGACCTCGATCTCAAGACCGCGCCCGTGCCGGAGTCCGGCCCGTGCCGTTACAAAGGCGTGATGGTGGCGTGTGGGCCGCCGGGATTAAACGGCGGAAAAAATGTTTTATATCACAACAACGGCGACGGCACGTTCACGGACGTCAGCGAGAAATCCGGCATCCTGAAAACTAATGGCACCTACGGGCTCGGCGTGCTCACCGCCGATCTCGACAACGACGGCTGGCCCGACATTTACGTCGCGAATGATTCGACGGCGAGTGCGCTCTATCAAAACAAAAAAAATGGCACGTTCACCGACATCGCGCTCGAAGCGGGGTGCGCGCTCAGCGCCGACGGCAAGCCGCAAGCCGGAATGGGGATCTCCGCCGCCGATTACGATCTCGACGGGAATTTCGATCTCGTGAAAACCAATTTCGCCGGCGACACGCCCTCGCTCTATCACAACCTGGGCGGCGCAAATTTCGAGGACGCTACATTTCTGGGCGGCCTCGGCAAGCACACGCAATATCTCGGCTGGGGCTGCGGCTTTTTCGACTTTGACAATGACGGCTGGGCCGACATTCTCATTTGCAACGGGCACGTTTATCCCGAAGTCGAACAACTCAAAACCGAGGCTGGGTACCCGCAGCGCAAACTGCTTTACAAAAATTTGCGCAACGGAAAGTTCGCCGATGTTTCCTTCGATGCCGGGCCGGGCATTTCCACTCCCGTCGCGGCGCGCGGGTGCGCGTTCGGCGATTTCGACAACGACGGCGACATCGACATGGTGGTCAACACGGTTAATGATTTTCCGCAGCTTTTGCGGTGCGATTCACGCACCGGCAACAACTGGATCAAGATCAAAACCATCGGCACAAAATCGAATCGCAGCGGCATCGGCGCGCGCATCAAGTGCGTGACGCACCTGCCGGGCGAAAAAAATCCGCATCCGCAGATTGATGAAGTGCGCAGCGGCGGCGGCTATTTTTCGCAGAATGATCTCCGCGTGCACTTCGGCATCGGCAAAGCGGAAAAAGTCGAGCTGCTCGAAATTCGCTGGCCCAGCGGCCTGGTGGAAACGTTGAAGGACATCAAGCCGAACCAGGTCATCTACGTCAAGGAAGGCGAGGGTATCGTGCGCACAATGGAATTCGACGCTGCCAAAAAAGCCAAACCAGCGAAGTAAGGATTCTTTTATAGCGTTCGTTGGCAACGGGTCATTGGCGCCTCTCGAGAATACGCCCGAGTCAAGGGGGGTTGGCCGACAATACGCTCGGAATGCGCCGGGGCCGAACCCGTCAGTGAACACGTGCTTGCTTGACTCGAACACGCCGGGCGCCTAGGTCAAGGCCAGCTCCGGCCGTGCTCGGGCTGCCGCCGCAGGGTGATCACCAGACCTCCGTGAGATTAGCGAGCGCTATCTCCGGGTGGACCCTCAACGCCAAGCGGTCTTTTCGTTTTGGGAGTACAAGCCGCTAGCAAGGAATTTGGCTTCTCATGAGTGTCTCCGAGGGTCGGGAAAGAAGTCCCACGTGCCGTATGCGTTCGAAGCTCTTGGCAACTGAGCCTCCCGCTTGTGAGCCGGCAATCGGCAATCAGCCCCTCTTTTGTCGGGGGATAAGTTTGGTCGAATACGTGATTTCCGAGCGAGAAAAAGACGGGATGCCCCTCGACGCACTCAGATGGTTGAACAACGTGAGGATGGTGGCCAACGATCAAATCCGCTCCCTTTTGAATCAGCCAATGGGCTTGTGCGCGCTGCGCTGCATCCACGAGTTTCTGATACTCGTGGCCCCAGTGAATCGAAACCACAACCAGGTCCGCCAGTTGACGTGCCTTCCACAGTTTTTCGGAGATTTCGTCTGACGGTATTTTCTGAACGCGTCCATCGGCGGCCGGAATCAGCGTAATGGAGATCAGCGCGATCTTTGCGTCACCTGCTTCGGCGACGAATGGAGAATTCTCAAAATCGATGGCCGCCAGCGATTCTTCCCGCAGCAATTTGCGAGTGCGCTCCCGCCCAGCACTTCCCAGATCCCCCGCGTGATTGTTCTCCAGCGTCAGCCCGCGGAACCAAGCCAATTTCAATAACTGTGCTGCAGTATCCGGGGTCGCAAAGCAGGGTCGTGCGGATTCGATGCATGCGGATGGTGAGCCCAGCGCGCCTTCCAAATTTCCACTCACCCACTCGGAATCGTTGAAAAGGCGCGCGAACGGAGTCCATGGGGAAATTCTTCGATGTTGCAGTTCCTCTGCGACGTGGCGTGAAACCAGGATATCGCCGGTAAACACCAAGCGCGTGCCACGCGGCTGCGTTCTCACGCTGGCCGCATAGATACTAGCAGTCAAAAGTACAAGAAGCGCGTTCAAGCGAATCGCAATCACGGCAATTACCAGCGAACCAGGTTCGCGTCCTGCTCAAATATACGGTCATTTGAAGCGATGAGTGGAATTCGGTCCTTTGTTGGCTAATGGCACTTACGAAAGTGCGCGGCCTTTGCAGAAAAGAAGTCTCGAGCCGCCCCTATACTGGATTTACCGCTGACCTCAAAGTGAGAGGTACTCCATGAGACGGAGCCAATACGTCGTCGCATTCGCTGCAGTCATTCTTATTCTGGCCGCCACTGGCGCCTTCCTCTTCTCAAAAAAGAAGTCGGCCTCCGCGTCACCTACAAGCACGGCTACTCCGTCCTTCCCCGGCACGCAAACCGCTAAGCCCGCGCCCCAGGAAACGGCGCAAGACAAGCAGGGCATGTACATGCCAGACGACACCACAGCGAATTTTCTGGGCGCCTTGGCCCCGGGCGGCACGCCAGAATCCGCGGGGCGTGAGCGGAATTACATCGTCACCTATCAAGTGGTTTTCCTTCGGAACTCACCCGTCGAAAAATTGCCGGAAGAAAATATGAAGTACAGCGAGTTACAGCAACGAGATCCTCACAGTTTCGCGCATAGCTATTTCTTCTACGGCGAAGTTGTCAGTGGAACATACGATCCTGCAAGCCCAGACGCCATCGCTGTTCGCGCCAAACTCGACAAAAAAGAAGTCCGTGGCTTTATTGACGCCAAAAAGTTATGGCTTGAGCCCGCCATTTCTCACCTAGAAACTCCGCGCTATATGGCGCTCAAGGATGCCACTGCCATTCACGTCGTGCCGGACCCGGGAAGTCCCACCGTCCTGGGGCTTGTACAAGGAGAAGTGGTCGAGGCCCTTGGAAAACTCAATTTTCAAGGAGCGCAATGGATTAAGGCCCATTTCAATGGAGACGAGAAGCCTCGCTATGGCTTCATTCTGGCAAGCGACCTTCTCGCACTGACTCCGGCCGCCACGAACCAGTCCGCGATCGCCGCCGCGGAAATTCCCCGGCAGATCCGCTATTCAAAAGTTTCGCTCGCGGAGCCCGATCGGCAAAAACTCTCTCAAAACGGTTTTTACGTCGAGAGCGTGCCGCCTTTGAGGTACATCTATGTCGACGACATGGCGGACTCTTACCACGATGGCAGTGACGGGCGCCAATACTTCATTACTTCAGATCTATTTCTCCATGCCTATCACTTAATCTTCGATCGCATGCTCCAGGATGTCGAAGAGAATAAGCTCTCGCCGTCGGTCGCGGCCCTCGCTGCCGACCTTGCGAAAGCCACCGAAAACGAAATCAAGACTCTCCCTGCCACTGCGCCCGCCGATGTCCGCGACGCACTGATGTATGACCTCTTCTACTTCTCCGTTGCCACAAAGCTGTTTAACCCTAGCTTCGCGGTTGTAGATCCAGTGCGCAAGGACGCCGAGGCATTTGTCTCCAGGATTCAGAGAGGCGGAGGCGAAATCCCTTCCGCCGCATCCAGTCAGTTCGGTGACGAGGACTTCACGCAATACAGAGTGCGCGGACACTACGTGAAGAACGAGAGGCTTCAGCGCTACTTCCGCGGAATGATGTGGTTTGGCCGCCAAAATTTTCTCCTTTCCAACCGGAAGATGACTCTGGCCGCGATTCTCATCCCCGGCCTCCTGGAGAAGGCCCAGGGGACGCGCACGTTTGAATCGCTCGATCATTCGCTCGGCTATGTCGTCGGCCCTCAAGATAAATACACGCTTTTCGGCTATCGCTCGGAATGTAAGAAGGTTCTCGGAACGGAAGCACCCAGCGCGAACCAACTTGCGGTCAAGCTTGACGAAAATCTACAGGCGTTTATCCGCGCTGTCGAAAGCGACCTACCGCCTCCCCAAATCGTCTCTGTGCAGACAGGGGCCGGAAAAAAACAGTCCGAGCGCTTGGACATGGTTCGCGGCTTTAAGTTTCTGGGCCAGCGCTTCACCCTGGACGCCTATTTCCTGAACCAGATGACCTCTCCGAATGTGGGAAGCGATGACAATCCAAGAAATCTTCCCTCCACGCTCGATGTCATGATGCTCTTGGGCTCCAAGGCCGCCGCCGAAGAACAGCAGCAAATCCAGCAGCGCCAAAAGTGGCCCAACTACGAATCGCAAGCCAAAAAGCTCGAAGGCGTGGAGCAAGAACATCTGGCCAAGCAATTAACGTTTTATGACGAATGGCTGAACGCATTGAATTCCTTGTTTTTGCCCACTGCCAGCAAACAATTGTTCGCCGTGGGAAAGCCCTGGCAGTACAAGAACCTGAACGCGGGCGCGGCAAGTTGGACCGAGCTGAAGCACGACACCATTCTCTACTCGGAGCAATCGGCTGCTGAAATGGGCGAAGGCGACGAATTTGAAATTCCGCCGTTCTCTCCACCTCCTCCCAAAGGCTACGTCGAGCCCAACCCGTTGTTCTTCCAACGCTTGGGGCAATCCATTGACCAAATGTTGGGCCGCATGAAAGATTCCGGTTTCATCACCGACGAGTATCTCGATAAGTTCACCGCGTTCCGCGAGCTTGCTCGCAGGGCGGAGGCCATCGCTCAAAAAGAAGTGTCCGGAGAATTGATAACCGCGGAAGATTTCCAATGGATCGAAAGTCTTGAAGATCAATTTGGCAGGCCGTTGCTTCTGCCTCGCGGCGTGGACCAGATCGATCCTTCCGAGTTGCAAATGGCATTGATTGCAGACGTTGCGACGGATGCCGTCGAGGGCCGCGTCCTGGAAGTCGCGACTGGCACACCCCAGCGCATCATCGTGGCGGTGAAGGATGCCTACGGGGGCACGCGCCTGACCGTTGGATATGTCTACTCGTGGTTCGAGTTTCCGTCCAACAAGCGCTGGGCCGACTCCGAATGGAAGAAAATCATTTACGCTGAGGACTCTGCGGCGAAGATTCAAAGCGGTGTCGTTCCTCCACCCTGGTATTCAATGTTCATGAAGAATTCTGGTGGTCGAAACTGATGCGGCGGTACTGCCGTGTCATCCTCCTCGGCCTGTTGCTGGCCTCGCCGGATTCCTGGTCGCGAGACTTCCATTTTTCGAATTGGAGCGACAATCCTTGGCCCTTTCTCGACGCCCTCCAGAAGTCGGCATCATCATCCCTGCCGGCGCTGCCAGCGGATCAAAGAGTCTGCGGCGGAATCGTGACTCATCATTTCCTTGCGAGCGGATTGATGGTTCGGTTTTTTGATGGATTGCGTAGCCAATCTTCACCCGAAACGATCGTCTTGCTAGGCCCCAACCATTTTCATCAAGGCCTGGCCAATATCAGCATATCTTCTCTACCGTGGAAGACTCCTTTCGGTGTTCTTCCGGCGGACGCGCATCTGGTCCAAAAGATCGGAGCGGCCATCCGGCTTCCCGAAGATCCGGAAGCTTTTTCCGGGGAGCACTCCGTCGGAGTGCTCATTCCATTCTTGAAATATTATTTTCCGCGCAGCAAGGTTGTGCCTATCCTGATTGACGTAAACGCCCGGGCATCCCGTTTGGAGGATCTTCGTGAGGTGCTTTCGCACGTGCTGAAAAATCCCCAGACGCTCGTTCTCCTGAGCATGGATTTTTCCCATGATTCGATTGCCGCCATCGCGGATACAAGGGATCGCACGGCGGAACAGGTTATTTCCGCCATGGACGCAAGAAAAACGCACGAACTGAACGTGGATTGCCGCAAGGGCCTGCGGCTCCTGCTCGAATCGCTGAGCCGCGCTGGATGCGACCGCGTGCAGTTCAACGAGCACACCAACTCCGCCCGGCTGGCGGGAAAGCCGGATCAACCCGACGTGACCAGCTACTTCACGATCTATTTCCTCAACCCACCGCCTACGCCGTCCTAGTCCCTTGTTCCCGGATACCAGCAGAACGACTCATCGCCGAACGCGGTACTCGCAGCTATAAGTCCCGCGAAGCGGGGCAGAAGTCCAGTCGGGGGAAATGCGGTACTACGGAGTGCTGCTCGAGGTCCGATCTTCTCGAACGCCGTTTCTGGCCGACTTCCGAGTCGCCGACGATTCGCCCCGAATCTCATCTTTCACTTCCCACAACCCCGCTTCTTGACAGTTTCCAGATTGCGACGATTCGTCCAGAATCGGCCGTCTTGTCAGCGCCAGTCCACGTGCCAGTCCTGACTGCTTTCCTTGACAACTTAGGAGAGTGTGTTGTAGCCTCCTAATCTTCTTAGGAGAACACGTGACTGGCCAGGCTCAGCTTCTTCCCGGCACTCTCGATCTCCTCATTCTGAAGGCCGTCTCCCTCGGCCCTCTCCATGGCTATGGTGTTCTTCTGCGCATCGAGCAAATTTCTCGCGGAGCTTTGCTTGTTGAACAGGGCGCGCTCTATCCCGCCTTGTATCGCCTGGTACGCCAGGGTCTTCTCAAAGCAAGCTGGGGCACATCCGACAACAACCGCCGGGCCAAGTTCTACGAGCTCACTGCTGCGGGCCGCAAGCGTTTGCGCCAGGAAGCTGACGGCTGGAATCGCCTCGTCGCCGCAATCGCCTCTGCTCTCGGCGCCCAGCCGGAGGAAATATGAGACTCTTGGCCTTCCTTCGTTCAATTGCTTCCGCTCTTTTTCATCGCTCGAGAATCGAGGGCGAGATGGACGAGGAGCTCCGCTCTCACATCCAGAGTCGCGCAGACGATCTGGAACGGTCGGGGGTGTCCCGCACCGAAGCCAAGAGCCTCGCCCAACTCGAATTCGGCGGTTATCAGAAATTCAAGGAGGAATGCCGCGAGGAGTGCGGTGGCTTCTGGATCGAGACGGTATGGACGGACGTTCGATTTGCGTTGCGCATGCTGCGCAGATCCCCGGGCTTCACAGCGGTTGCGATCCTGACGCTAGCGCTCGGCATTGGCGCAAACACCGCAATCTTCAGCGTGGTGAACGCGGTGCTCCTCCGGCCGCTTCCGTATCCAAATGCAAAGCGTCTGGCCATGATCTGGTCGACATGGGGGAATGAGGCGCGCGGGCCAGCTTCCGGTCCGGAGCTGATTGAGCTGCGCAAGCGTACCCGCGCATTTGAGGAAATTGGCGGAATATGGGTAACCAGCGGCACGATCACAGGAACTGCCGAGCCAGAGCAAGTGCGATTGGCTCTTACGACTGCGAATTTTTTGCCGTTGCTGGCCGAAAAACCGCAACTCGGACGTTTCTTTGCGCCCGGCGAAGACCCGAGAGGCGCGGCTCCGCTCATGATCTTGACGGACGGGCTATGGCGCCGGCAATTCGGCGCGAATCCGGGCATCGTTGGACAAACCGCGCGGTTGAACGGGAACAACTTCACGATTGTTGGCGTGCTGCCCCGAGATTTCAAGCTGCTATTTCCCGATAGCAGGATGGCAGACGTGCAGGTTTTCATTCCATTTTTGAACGACCTCGAGAAACAGAGCCGCGACACAGCCTACATAAGAATGGTTGGCAGGCTGCGCCGGGGCCTCACGGTGGCCCAAGCGCAAAGTGAAGCGGAATCTGTCGCCTCGCAGCTTCGGGGTGAGGCAAAGGAATACGCAGAGCAGTCGCTGCACTTGAGTGTATTGTCGCTTCAAGAGGATGACGTAAGGTCAGTACAGCCCGCGCTGGTTTCGCTGTTCGCCGCCGTTGTGCTGGTGTTGCTCGTTACTTGCGCGAACCTCGCTAATTTATTGCTGTCGCGCTCGACAGGTAGAAGGCACGAAACTGCTCTACGCGCGGCGATGGGCGCGGAGCGAAGGCGCATTATCCGTCAGCTTCTGACAGAAAATATATTCCTTGGATGTCTTGGAGGAATCGCCGCGCTGGGGATTGGATGGGTGGCTCTGAAATGGATTCTCTCCCTTCAGCCGGAAGGAATTTACCTGCTGATCGCGGCGAAATTGGACGGTTGGGTCCTAGCGTTCACGCTCCTGCTTTCGATCTTGACGGGCGTTCTGTTTGGCCTGGCGCCCGCGTTGTCGGTCGCTCGTGGGGACTTGCTTGAAATTTTGAAGGAAAGCGGTAAAGCCACAGCAACAGGAAAATCGTGGCTGCGCCAGTTGCTGATTGTAAGCGAAGTGAGCCTCGGCTGCATTCTTTTGGTGGGAACCGGCCTGATGATCCGAACGTTTACGAGCCTGCTGCGCGTAGATCCAGGCTTTCATCCGGAGAACGTCTTAACGTTTCAACTTTCCTTCCCAGGGTCGCGCTACGGCACCGTCGAGTCCTTAACTAATTTTCTCAAGGAGTTGCGAACAAATCTTTCCGCAATGCCTGGCACGCAATCTGTTAGCGGCGTTTCCCATCTCCCGCTAGATGAAGGACTCGGAAATTGGTATAGCTACTATTGGGCCGAAGGCGCGCCCGTCCAGCAGCAAAACACGGTGATGGCGGACCATCGGTCCACCCTGCCGGGCTATTTTCGAACCATTGGCGCGACGCTGCTGGCGGGCCGGGAATTTGAGGACGCCGACGACGCGGTTCACACGCACGTTGCCATCGTGGACGACACGGTGGCCGAACAGATTTGGCCCGGCCAGGACGCCATCGGCAAAAAGCTGAGCATCGAAGATTCGCCCGCTGGTGCCTTCCAGTTTGTTCGCGAGTCTGTCGTCGTGATTGGCGTGGTGAAGCACATCCAGGCGCACTCCTTGACGAGCAGGGGGCGGGGACAGATCTATTTGCCTGTACCGCTGGCGCCGCGGCCCGTGTATTCGCTCGTCGTTCGAACTATCGCGCCGATGCAGACGCTTGCCGCCTACGTGCAGCAGGCCGTGAAGAAGCTCGACAAGGACATGCCGGTCTCGAATCTGCGCCCGCAGATGGAGTACGTCGAAAAGGCCCGCGCGCAAACGCGATTCGTCACCGTGCTTGCAGGAGCGCTGGCGGCGCTGGCTCTTTTCCTAGCCTGCATCGGCATTTACGGTGTGACATCCTATTCCGTAGCCCAGCGGAACCGGGAGATCGCGATTCGCATGGTTGTCGGTGCGAACTCGGCTGACGTGGGCAGGATGGTATTGCGCCAGAGCGGCCTGCCGGTAGTTGTGGGCGTGGTAGCGGGCTTGGCGATGGCTGCGGTTCTAACGCCGCTGCTGTCAGGGCTGCTTTTCGGCGTACGTCCAAGCGATCCGCTGACCTACGCTGCGATCTCTCTTGTTGTGGTTGCCGTCGGCGGCCTTGCGTGCTACATCCCCGCGCACCGCGCCACCAAAGTCGATCCCATGACCG
>DATKEV010000028.1:0-3625 GCA_035511855.1 Candidatus Udaeobacter sp. | reverse complement strand
AGCGACACCCTCAGCGAGCAACAGCTTTTCGATTTCGGAAACTATTTTATCCGCACGCAGCTCGCAACCGTGCCCGGCGCCGCCACGCCTTTCCCTTACGGAGGCAAGCAGCGAGTCATCAGCGTTGATATCAATCCAACGGCACTACAAGCCAAGGGGCTTTCCGCCGTTGATGTGGTGAACGCTGTCAATGCGCAAAACCTGATTCTTCCCACGGGAACCGCGAAGCTCGGCACGCTCGAGTACAACGTGGAAATGAACGGCAGCCCGCAAACCGTCGAGGAACTCAACGATCTCCCGGTCAAGACCGTAAACGGCGCGACGATTTATATGAAGGAGGTTGCGCACGTGCGCGACGGCTTTTCCCCGCAGACCAACATCGTCTTGTCCAATGGACAACGCGGCGTGCTCATGAGTATCTACAAGGTTGGCAGCGCTTCCACAATCGCCATCGTCGACGGCGTAAAGCGCATGCTCGAGTACAGCAAAAGCTCGGTCCCCGAAGGCCTGCGCATCTCCACGTTTTTCGACCAGTCGCTTTACGTGCGCGCTTCCATCCAGGGAGTCATCCGCGAGGCGATCATCGCCGCCTGCCTCACTGCCATCATGATTCTGCTGTTCCTCGGAAACTGGAAAAGCACCCTGATCATCGCCATCTCGATTCCTTTGTCCATTCTCGTCAGCATCCTCTGCCTCAGCGCGCTGGGCCAGACCATCAATATCATGACCTTGGGCGGCATGGCGCTTGCGGTCGGAATTCTCGTGGATGACGCCACCGTGGAAATCGAGAACATCAACCGCAACCTGGCCATGGGCAAGGAAACCGTTCAGGCCATCCTCGACGGCGCACAGCAGATTGCCGTGCCCGCTTTCGTTTCCACGCTGTGCATCTGCATCGTGTTCATTCCGATGTTTTTTCTTTCCGGCGTAGCCAAGTTCCTGTTCGTCCCGCTGGCGGAAGCCGTCAGCTTCGCCATGCTGGCTTCCTACATGTGGTCGCGCACTATCGTGCCGACGCTGGCAATGTATCTCCTAAGCTCGCAAGATGAATATCACGGCGAGGAGCACATTGGCGAGAAGATGGGCTTCTTTCGGCGGTATCAGCAGGGATTTGAGCGGAATTTTGAAAAGTTCCGCGAAGGCTACCGTGCCGCGCTGGGCGCGGCTTTGCGCTCCCCGAGGCTTTTTTCCGCGTGCTTTCTGGCTTTCTGTGTTTTGTCCGTGCTGCTCGTCGGCGTTCTGGGGCGTGACTTTTTTCCGAAAGTCGACGCCGGACAGATTCGCTTGCACATGCGCGCCCGCACTGGCTTGCGCATCGAGGAAACGGCACGCCTCGCGGACCAGGTCAACGGCGTTGTTCGCGAGACCATCCCGAAAGACGAACTGACCACGGTCCTTGACAATATTGGCTTGCCGTACAGCGGCATCAACCTCACTTACAGCAACGCCGGCACCATCGGGAGTTCTGACGCGGAGATTCTTGTCCAGTTGAAGGAAGTGCGTGGAAAGCCCACTAGCGCATACATCAGTGATTTGCGCGAAAAGCTCCCGCAGCGCTTTCCCGGCGTGCAGTTCTTCTTTCAGCCGGCCGACATCGTGACGCAAATCTTGAATTTCGGCACTCCCGCGCCCATCGATGTGGAAATTACGGGCATGAACCAGCACGGAAATTATCTGGCCGGGGAAAAGCTCGCCAGCGAGTTTCGCCACATCCCCGGCTCGGTGGATGTGCACGTCCAGCAGGCCTTTGACAACCCCACGCTTTTTATGGCCATCGACCGGGCCCGCGTCCAATCCGTCGGCATGCAGTCGCGGGACGTTGCGCAGAACGTGCTTGTTTCGCTCAGCTCCAGCTTTCAGACGGCTCCGGCTTTCTGGCTGGATCCGAAAAATGGCGTGGAGTACAACGTCGCCGTGCAGGAGCCGCAGTATCGCGTGGATTCTTACCAGGCGCTGCAAAATACTCCCATCAGCGGCAGCATTCCGGGCTCGCAGCCGCAAATTTTGGGAAACCTGGTGACCACCTCGACGACCGCCCGGCCCGCGGAAGTCTCGCACTACACGGCGCAGCCGATGATCAACATCTACGCAGCCGTGGATGGCCGCGACCTCGGCGGCGTCGCCGATGAAGTGGAAAAGCGCGTTCAGGCCATCGAGAAAGATTTGCCGAAGGGCAGCCACATTGTCGTTCGCGGACAAGTCCAAACCATGAAGAGTTCCTTTACCGGACTCGGCTTTGGTTTGATCGGCGCGGTTGTGCTGGCTTATCTATTGATTGTCGTGAATTTCCAGTCTTGGCTCGATCCCTTCATTATCATTACCGCGCTGCCCGGCGCTCTTGCCGGCATTTGCTGGATGCTGTTGCTGACACATACTACGCTGAACGTGCCCTCGCTTACCGGCGCGATCATGTGCATGGGCGTGGCCACGGCGAACAGCATCTTGATGGTTTCCTTCGCGCGCGAGCAATTGGACGAGGGCAAGAACGCCCGGGATGCGGCTATCGAAGCGGGTTTTGTGCGTATCCGGCCGGTGCTGATGACCGCGCTGGCCATGATTATCGGGATGTTGCCGATGGCCGTGGGTCTCGGCGAAGGCGGTGAGCAAAACGCGCCGCTAGGCCGCGCGGTGATCGGCGGGCTGATGTTTGCCACCTTCGCCACGCTCTTTTTTGTCCCCTGCGTATTCTCGATGATCCATGGACGGCGTGAGCGGAGGACGGGACAGCGGGAACCTCTCTCGCCGGCAGCGGCTTGAAATTTTTCGAACTGGAAGTAAAAGCGGAGTTGCGGTAATGATGGAAGGCGGAGTTCAGATGGACCCTGTAGATCAAGAGCAACCGCGCGGAAAGGGCAGCCGGGTCTTCACGATTCTTTTTCTCATCGTGATCGTGCTGGTGGTCCTGGGCGCGGTAACGCTATTCCAGCGCCGGACCCAGTATCAGGCGCTCGCCAAGGAAACCGAAACGCTGGCCATCCCCACGGTGGCCGTGTTTCACGCCACGGTGGAATCCTCGGAGGAAGATCTCGTCCTCCCGGGCGCCATGCAGGCGTATGTCGAATCGCCCATCTATGCACGCACCAACGGCTATTTGAAAAAGTGGTATCACGACATCGGCAGCCGCGTCCAGCAAGGTGATTTGCTCGCGGACATCGACACTCCGGAAGTGGATCAGCAACTCTCACAAGCGCGCGCTGATCTGAATACCGCGCAGGCCAACGCAAACCTGTCCAGGATCACCGCGACGCGTTACCAGGAACTGATCAAGACCGACGGCGTTTCCAAGCAGGAGGTCGACAACGCGGTCGGCGATCTGGAGGCCAAGGCGGCGAGCGTGAAGTCGGCGGAAGCCAACGTGCGCAGGCTCGAAGATTTGGAATCGTTCAAACACGTTTACGCGCCTTTCAGCGGCGTGATTACTCGGCGGAATGTAGATACGGGCACATTGATCAATGCGGGGAACGGGGGCGTTTCGCAGCAGCTCTTCTCTCTCGCGCAAACGGATCCTATTCGCGTTTACGTCAGCGTGCCGGAAGCCTACGCCGCCTCGATTCGCGCCGGACTGGGCGCCTTTCTGGAACTCACTCAGTATCCCGGCCAGAAATTCCAGGGCAAGGTGGTGCGC
>DATKEV010000027.1:0-7254 GCA_035511855.1 Candidatus Udaeobacter sp. | reverse complement strand
GGGATCGAAGGGGATTGCAGTTGCTCAGTGCCCGTAGATTCAGGATCGCGCTGGGTGGCGGCGATTTCGAGGATGCGGACTTGGGTGTGGCGGACGGCATCGGTGTAGTAGTCGACGTCGACGCGCTTGACGTAGGCTTTGCGCTCCTTGAAGTCGAGATGCTCGACGTGATGTTGCTGGCCGCCGTGCAGGTAAATGGCTTTTTCGTGGAGGAACACAAGCGCGCTGGGGAAATCCACTTCGCCGATTACGGTGGGCGCGCCGGTGATGTCGATGATCACGAAATTGTCGCTGGTCACAGAGCGGAGGCTAACTGTGTCGGCGGGATAGGCCTCCTGCGTCCAGTGATAATTTTCTCCGGCCAAATGCAGATAACCAGCTTCGGCGAGGCGCGCGCAAAGATCGCGGAGATCGACATCGCCGAATTTCTCATTCGGAGAGATCGGCAATTCGAACGCGGCACACTTCAGATGATTGATCAGGATTTCCAGGTTATCTGGCTGAACAAAGGCGTGCTCGGGAGTGTTGCCGAAGAAATAGTCCGGGTGGCGAACGATATATTGATCGAGCGGCGACGACGAAGCCACCAGGACGGCGCAAGAGCTTCCGCTGCGGCGTCCGGCGCGTCCGGCGCGTTGCCAGGTGGCGGCGATCGTGCCGGGGTACCCAGCCATAACGACAGTATCGAGGGATCCGACGTCAATGCCAAGTTCGAGCGCGCTGGTCGAAACCACCCCGCGGATTTTTCCATCGCGTAGGCCGCGTTCGATTTCGCGGCGCTCGTTCGGCAGGTAGCCGCCGCGATAGCCGCCAATGGTTTCCGGTTTTCCCGGCGGCTGTGGATTGGCTTCCTGCATATAAGTGAGAAGAAGTTCCGTGTGCAGCCGGGAATTAGCAAAGACCATGGTCTGCAGATCGCGTTTCAGAAATTCCTGCGCCACACGCGCCGATTCATTGATGTAGCTGCGGCGAATGCCGAGCGCCCGATTGACGACCGGCGGATTGTAAAAAACAAAAGTCTTTTCGGCTGCGGGCGCACCGTTGGCGTTCAACACTTCGACGTCCGCTTCGAGCAAGCGGTTGGCAAGCTCGCCGGGATTGGCGATGGTCGCGGAACAGCAGATGAATTGCGGAGCGCGGCCGTAAAAGCGGGCGATGCGGCGAAGGCGGCGCAGCACGTTCGAGAGGTGGCTGCCGAAAACGCCGCGGTAGGTGTGCAGCTCGTCGATGACGATGTAGCGCAAATTTTCGAACAGCCGCGTCCAGCGCGTGTGATGCGGCAAAATTCCGGTGTGCAGCATGTCCGGATTGGTGAGCACGACGTGGCCTTTTTCGCGGATGGCTTTGCGGGCGTCGCCGGGCGTGTCGCCGTCGTAAGTGAAAACGCCGAAGCGGTTTTCGAGAAGCTGGTTGAGATCGTAGAGCTCAGCAAGCTGGTCTTGCGCGAGCGCTTTGGTGGGGAAGAGATAGAGCGCGCGCGTATCGGTATTTTCAAGGACGGCGTTCAAAACGGGCAAGTTGTAGCAGAGCGTCTTTCCGGAAGCAGTGGGCGTGACGATGACAACGTTTTTTCCGGCGTGCACCGCTTCGGCTGCCGCGGCTTGATGGGTGTACAGGCGGCGAATGCCTTTGGCGGCGTAGGCGGCGACGAGATCAGGATGGGACCAGGCGAGGAAGTTAGCCCATTGGGCTTCGCGAGCGGGGAAGTGACGAACGGCGGTGAGAGTCTCGCCGGAATGGTCGCGCTGAGCAAAGGCGTCGAGCACGTCGTGGACGCGAGTACTGGCGGTCGAACTGCCAATCTTCCGAACGGCAAGCGATTCAGCCATAAGATTCCCCCGCGGAGAGCGTCATGCTTCCCGGCAAGCCGGCGCAATGTCGGCCTCCGCGGTAGATAATTCGCCTTTTGTTCGCTCACGATAACATGGCGGGATTTTGCGTGCAAGTAGGAAGGTGAGCAGTAACTGAAAGCCGGGAACAGTTGCACGGGATGAGGGTTTCCCGTATTATGTGGACGTGAATATCACGCTCTCATTGCCTGAAGATCTGGTCAAGCGAGTTCGCAAGATCGCGATTGACAAGGACACGACGCTGACGGGTTTGGTGCGGGAGTATCTGACTGAGCTTGCCAAGAAGGATTCCGCGTCGGGCCGAATGCGCCGAGATAGAGAAGCCCTGGAGCGCAGCTTCGAGCAGTTCCAGTTCAGAGTCGGGAAGCGAACCTGGAAGCGCGCGGACCTCTATGATCGCTCCTGAATTCCTGGACACGAATGTTCTGGTTTACGCCTACGATGCCAGCGAGCCCAGAAAACAAAAGATCGCACAAGGCCTGGTTCGAAGAGCGCTGGCGGGGGAGATCGCAGCCTCAAGCCAGGTGCTCGCCGAATTCGCGGCGACGCTCTTACACAAAATTGCCCCTGCGGCAAAGCCCGAAGATTTGCTCGCTCTTCTCGATACACTGGGGCCGATAAAGCTGATCCCCCTCGACGGAGACATCGTGCACCAAGCAGTGCAGGCTCACTCCCAATATGGCTTGCACTTCTATGACGGAATGATTGTAGCGACCGCCGAGCGCGGGAGCTGTGAGCGAATCTGGTCGGAAGACTTGAATGCGGGCCAGAAGTATTTTGGGGTTGTGGTCGAAAACCCGTTTGCATGATGGGCGGAACGGCCCGCCGCGGAAGGGTGGCCCCGCAATAAGCAAAACAGAAGCTATTGAGCCGCTTGGGCGGAGAGAGCTTCGATCACCGCGATATTGGGAATGAGAGTGGGCGGCAAATTGTGGCGCGCCGCAAGGTAGCTGGGTGCGTTGTAGGAGATCCAGACTTTGCCGGCGGTGTCCTCGGCGACGAGGATTTTCAGTGGGAGATCCAGGGCGGCGCTCGGGGAAGCGAGCATCAGGGGCGTGCCGGCCTTGGGATTGCCGAAAATCAAGAGCTTCGTGGATGGCATCTTCAGGCCGGCGCTTGCGGCCTCGCCGCTGTGATCCACGATCGTGAAAAGCTTCACGCCCTTGGCTTGAAGAATGGTCTGAAGCTTGGCCACCGTTTCTTCGACGGAATGATTGCTCGAGATGCGCGTGATGCCATTCTGTGGGGTGGCGGACATGGAGACCTCCTGCGCTTTGGATGAACTTGTCGGCGCGTCTCGGTGCACCGAAAGCAGATAAATGGTCATGGCCAGGCCCAGGATTGCCAGGGCGAGGGCCACAGATGTAGCAAGCAGAGAGGGGCGTTGGAACAAGTTCTCCGCCATCGGGAGCTGTTGGACAATGCGCCGGTAGCGGAAAAGCGAAAGAATGCACACGAGGACCCCGAGAAAAATGAGCGCGGTACCAAACCACAGAGAGAGGCCGTAGGACTGGACATGAAGACTCGGTTGATTGGAGTTGAATTCCCGGAGGAAAATTCCAAAGCGTGCGAGGACGAAACCGAGGCCCATTAGAGCGAGGCCGGTGCGGATCCACGCGAGAAAAGTTCGCTCAACGGCGAGAAAGTCGCGAGGAGTGGCTTGAGACTCGTTGGGCATGGTGAAATCTTAGAGTCCTAGCGAAGCCGCAGAATCAATATAGCACCGATAATGAAAAGGAACGCTGATGCGGCGAAAGCCGTTTGGACGTTGAAGGCGCTCCAGAGGAAGCCGACGAGGAGACTGGAGAGAAAATCGCCGACGGCGTTGACGGCGGCGAGCGTGCCGAAGGCCATGCCGTGCTGGTCTTTGGGGACGAGCTCGGCGGCGAGAGAATCTTCGAGCGCTTCCTCCGTGCCGATGTAGAGGCCGGCGAGAATAAAGATGACCATGAGAAGCGGCAGCGAGTGCGTGCCAGTGCAGAGAAGAATGGCGGTGAGACCAGCGAGCGCGTAGCCCGCAGCGAGGACAACTTTGCGGCTGGGAACATGATCGCTGAGCCACCCACTGAAGTAGGCGGACCCGGCGTAGAACACGTTGTGCAACGTGTAAAGGGCCACGGCGAGGCTCGCGGCGCGCGCAAGGCCGTGTGCGGGAGCGAGCATGCGCGAAGCATAAAGAATCAACAGAGAGTGAGAAAAGTCTCCAGCGCCGAAAATGCCGACGCCGAGAAGAAGTCGACGGAACGGCGCAGGAAGAGTTTTGAGACCGAGAAGAAAAGAACGCTGGGGACGTGCGGCGATGGGGCGCTCGCGAACGAGGAACCAGAACGAAAGTACAGCGATGAGGCCGGGGACGAGCGTCCAGAGAAAAACTTTACGGTAGGAATGCGCCGTGATTTCGAGGAGCCAGAGAGCAGTGAGGGGACCGGCGATGGCGCCGACCGTGTCCATGAGGCGCTCGAAACCGAAGGCGCGGCCGTAGGCGTTGGGCGACACGTCGGCGGCCAGAAGCGCTTTTTTTGCGGGCGAGCGAACGCCGCGGCCGAGCCAGGCACTGACGCGGCCGAAAAGAACGTGAACCGCATGCGTGGCGAAGGCGAACGAAGCAGTGGCAAACGCGGTGAAGGCGTAGCCGAAAAGCGCGAGAGGTTTGCGACGTTTAAGCCGGTCGGTGAAATGGCCGGCGGCGAGTTTGGTGAAACTCGAAAGGCCGTCGGCGATGCCTTCGATGGCGCCGAGCCAGGCGGGGCCGGCGCCGATCGCGGCGAGAAACGCGGGGAGTATGGCAGTTGCCGTTTCGTGGCTCCAGTCGCTGAACAGGCTGGTGAGGCCGACGCCGAGGACGGTGCGGTTGAGCCAGGAACTACGTTGAGAAGTTTCGGCCATGGCGGACGAGTTTAGCGTGAACAACAGTTAGTTCTGGAACTAAGGAAGTTCCGGTTCCCCGAATTCCGCAGGCAGCGGCGGACTCTGAGGCGAAGACATCCACAGTTGCAACTCACCCATATCCCGCGAAACCGTGCGGGCAGCTCCCAGAAGAACGGCTGCCAGGAGGAGGCCGCACAAGGGAATTGCATACATGGCGCTGTGCAGGCCGACGGCGCGAAAGTGCTCGTTCAGGCTGCTGGCGCCAGCTTCGGCCATCGCGGCTCGCGCAAAATAATCGCTGAGCTTTCCTGTCAATACTGGGCCGAAACTCCCACCGAGCATGTACATCGCCAAGAAGTAAAGGGCCATGGCTGTGCCTCGAAGGCTGGGCGGAACGATGTCATGGATGGTGGCATAGACGCATGAATAGTAGAGATAACCGAGCAGGCAGCCCGTGCCCATCAATGCTCCGAAGAGAACCAACTGACCCTGGGGCAACTTGAGAGCCATGTACAGGAATATCGCCGAGAGGAACAGCGACGCGGAGGAAAGCAACAGGCGTCCATTGGAACGGACGGCAGCAACGCGATCGGCAGCCCAGCCGCCCAACAAAAGCCCGGGAATCCCTGCGGCGCCGAATGTAAGGGCAGCAAGCGTGTTCGCCTGTCGGAGATCAAGAGAGTGAAAGCGGCTGAGATACGCGGGCAAGAAGGTCGGGATCGCGTACATGTTGAAATTAAAAAGGGCGCCAGTGATGATGATCCAACGGATGGTGGGAATTTTCAAAACGGACCAGTAGGGCGAGCCCTGGTGTGGCCGGCCGGCCAACGGCGAGATTTCCGCTGCGCCGCGCGGCGGGTCGGACAGGCACATTGCCAGCACAGCGAGGAGCAAACCGGGAAGGCAGGCGATGTAAAATGCCATTCTCCATCCGTACGCGGCGGCGACGTGGCCGCTCACAAAAGAGCCGAGGAAATTGCCGAGCGGAAGCCCCAGCATGAAAAGAGAAAGGGCATGAGAGCGGCGCGCAGCGGGATAGAGGTCGCCGATGAGAGAGTTCGAGGCTGGAGCGCAACTTGCCTCTCCCACGCCGACACCCAGGCGGGCAGCAAACAGCGAGCCATAACCCCAAGCGATCCCAGAAGCAGCCGTCAGGAGGCTCCAAGCGGCAACGCCCAGGCTGAGCAACCGCGGGCGCTTCCAGCGATCGGCCAATCGTCCGAATGGCAGTCCCACCAAAGCGTAGAGCAGCGTAAAAGCAGTGGCCAGCCATCCGACCTGCGAGTCGGTCAAGGCCCATTGCTTGCGAATCGGTTCGGCGAGAGCGCCCAAGATTTGGCGATCGTAAAAATTGAGCAGGTTGATGGCAAATAAAATGGCCAGCGAGTAACGGGCCCGGTCCGTGGATTGATTCACGCCATCCTCGCTGGCGGAGTGTACGTGAAAAGCGCGGAGGAATCCATAGCGGGCGGCCGGAACGTGCGCGAGGACGAAAGCGATTCTGCCGCGGAAAGTTCCGTCGCTATTTCTTGGCGGGACGGTAGAGGATGACGCGGACTTTTTCGAGGGTGATGAGGCCGCCGTCGACCATTTCGTCGAGGCGGGGGATAATATTTTCTATGCGCTCGGTCGTCTCGATGACTTCGAGGATGATGGGCAGATCCTGTGAGAGCCGGAGAAGTTTGTCGGTGTGATAGATACTCGTTCCTCCGTACCCCGCCACTCCGCGCAGCACGGTCGCTCCGGAAAAACCATCTTTGCGCAGCATCTCGACGATGACTTCGTGGAGAGGCTTGCCGTGCCATTTATCCGATTCGCCGATGTGGATGCGCATCAGGGTGCGTTCGCCTTCGAATTTTTGGTGCGTCATGGTGACTCCGTAAGTTTTGGCTCGCCACTAGTGTCCGGCCAAAATAGGAACATTTGCAATTGCTTGCAGGTTTCCAGTCTGTGGCACTTCAAGGTTTTAGCAGTGGGTCAGTTTCCGATTCGCGCTAATCGTCCAAATAAAATATGCGAACGTACTTTGTGCGGCAAAGTACTTGACAGAAAGAAGCCGTGATGTATCTTAGCATCAGCAGCACGGAGTGTGGAGGTAAGGCCAATATGGAAACCCCGCGTCCAACGGAATCATCTGATCCCGCCGAACAAAAGTCCGGCCCGTTTCGGTCCTTCTTCGCCGAAGCAATCCGATACTGGGAGCCACGTCGTCTCATCTACAACTTTGTGCTGTCCGCCGTGTGTGTTGGCTGGCTCGTCCTGACGTGGCCGCATTTTCGCCCCATCCTAAACTTGTCCTCAGTTCTCCTTCTTGCCGTGCTTGGGTTGCTCGCAAATGCTTGCTACTGCGCCGCCTATCTCGTGGACATTCCATTGCAGCAGTCGTCCCTGGGCACCGTTTGGCGACGCCGGCGCTGGGCATGGTGGTTGATGGGAACGCTCTTTGCGATTGTTTTGGCTAATTATTGGATCGCTGACGAGATCTATCCATTTGTTCGTTGATATCCGAAAAAACCCACTAATTCGGGGCTTGCTC
>DATKEV010000026.1:0-53454 GCA_035511855.1 Candidatus Udaeobacter sp. | reverse complement strand
AACATCAGATTTACCTGCTCGTTCGTTACTTCGCCCATGTTTCCTCCTTTGAGTTTGGAACAGATCTCTTTGGGACCTTCTTCGTGCTTAATTTCTTCATCACGACCGCTGTCAAACCGCCCGAAGACACCACGCTGGCGATCATCAGCGCTGCACTCGCCATGCAAGCTGGGCACATAAACCCCTTCCTTCCCTGGCGGCTGCGCTCACTGCGCCCCGCTCAGTGCGGCCGAATTGCTTCCGCCCGCTTCTTCACACCTTCATGGATATGCTTCCAGCCGCCCGTGACTCCTTTTCGATGGTCTTCCAAAATCAGTCCAAGCGCCGTGTGGTGAAAAGTGAGCAGTGTTCCTCCATCTTTCTCGCTCAAGCGATACTGCACATTCGACACGACAGGATAGGACATGAACAAAGGTCCCGTAATTTCGAGCAACGTCGGCCGCTTGATGGCCTGCACAACTCCCCAGAAGTGACCGTTGTTGTCGCCCAGGTCGCGGTACCACCTGCCGCCCGGCCACGGCTCGAGCTTCATCGGCATTGGGCCGCTCTTGGGACCCTCGTTGTGCGGTCCAAGTTGCTCTAGAAGCGCGGCAAACGTCGCGTCCAGCGAGGCGCGCACAACGATTTCCTCCGTGATGCCCAGGGTCAAGTCCTCAATTCTTGTTGCTGTCGAAATCATCTTTCCTCCTTCGACTGAAATCCGGTTGCGAATCGTTTGACGGACTGCTTTTCCGCTCGGCGCGCTCCTTCACGCGGCTTAATTGATGACGCCAGTAGCGCTCGAACGTTTCCGTCCACTCGTGAAGGGGACGGATGGCTTCGGCGTTGGTTCGATAGAGCATCCGGCGGCCGTCGCGCCGGACATGGACCAGGCCAACATCTCTTAGGACGCGCAAGTGCTTCGAGACCGAAGGCTGCTCCAGCCCCAGCGAGTCCACAATCTCCCCCACAGGCCGCTCCTCGAGCGCGATAAAGTTCAGGATCTCCCGCCGCCGCGGCTCCGCCACCGCATTGAACGCGTCCGAGGTCGTCGCCGCTCGTGCCATGGCTGCACATTACATGCCTATATGGGAATATGTCAAGTCGTTTTTTTTCCGTCAAGTGAACCCACGCCGTTAGGAACCTGGGAAGCGAACCACAGCGCAGGTCCCGCCTGGCGCGTCTAAGACGAGCGGTATTGGGAGGAGGCTTCGTGAATATTCGCAAAGTGCTGGTGCTGGTTCTGCCGTTGTTGATTTCTCCTGCGATCAGGGCCGGCGGAGACACCCTATCCGCCGAAGACATAGCGACTCGCGCAGGGCACAAAGGCATGTTTTTGAATGTGCTCCGGAAGCAAGCGGACGGAGATTGGAAGCTGTCGCACCATAGTGTGGGATGACGCGGTGGAGCGGCGTTGAGTTGCGGGTGTGATGGAAACGGGCGGCCTTCGGCCGCGTCCCCATCTTTCGACCTCATCGAAGGGTAGGAAATTCTTGGGGTGCTTTTCCTCTCCCAGCCTATGCCTGGGGATTGCTATCAGAACGATTCAGGAGTTCGAGGAATGATTTGCCTGTGCTCTTCAGCTTTTCTTCGAGGCGCGCGGTGCAGTCGCAATCGCCGCAGGCCCAGGGCTCGGAGCCGTTTTCGTCACGACATTTGCGGCGGTCGTGAGCGTCCTGCACCTTGACTAGCTCAAAATACTCCTCCCAGTAAGGACGTTCTTCCTGGAGCGGCGTCGGGCAGTAGCAGACTTCCACCCAGCGCACCGTCTCGTCGGGACAAACCCGCGCCTCATTCATGTTGCGCAGGTATTCGCCCTCTGCAACCGAGCCTTGGCCCAGCTTGCCGCGCTTAATCGCTCCCAGCAGCCCTCGCTGGCAGCCAGCTTTTACTCGCGCTCGCACCAGGTATCGCATACCCGTTCCATCCTCAAACTTCCAACCATCATACTTTCCAGCGCCTTACAATTCCGTTCAAATGCCAAAAAGATAGTGCCTCGAAAACCGCACCTTCCGCTTCTTAACTCTATCGAAATAGCTTGGAGTGGGCGGTCGGTTTGTGTGCTCCTCTCCGCTGGCGTACACTGAATGTTTCGCGGTCACGTCAAATAGTAAGTGAGGCATTCCTTGACCACATCGATCCGAAGTCGCCTAACGCGCATCGTTTGCGCACTGGGCACGGCTGCCATTCTATTCCTTTCCATGGCCCACCGGGCAGAAGCTGCGCCGCCCGATACGCCCGGCAAACGGTCTCCCTTGCTGGCGGCCTTGCAAGCGGAGCTCGAGCGCTCCATGAAAACGCTGGGCACTCTCGACCCGCCGGCGTACTACCTGGGCTACACCATCACCGAGACGCAACGCGTGGATGTCTCCGGTTCGAACGGAGCGCTGCTCAACAGCAACGTGGGGCGCAATCGCTGGCTGGAAGTCTCGGTGCGCACCAACAACTATGATCTCGATAACACGCACAAAGTCGGCGAGCGGCAGATGACCAGCGGCGGACCCGGCACAGTGGTCCCCATCGACGATGACGCCGAAGTCCTGAGCCGCGCCGTCTGGCTGGAGACCGACAAACAATATCGGGCCGCCTCTGAGGCGCTGATCAAGATCAAGACGGGCAAGGAAGTGAAAGTCGAAACCGTGGAAGGCCGCGCCCCGGATTTTTCCCGCGAACAGCCGCACACCTACATCGGCCCGCAGGTTTCCATTTCCGTGGACCGCAAGCCGTGGGAAGAAAGAGTGCGCGCTTACACCAGGTCGTTTCGCGATTCGACGGCCATCATCAACTCCATTGTGACCTTCAGCGCGCAAGCGGAAAACACTTTTCAGGTGACCAGCGAAGGAACGCAACTCCAATTCGGCGAAATTCGCTACCGCCTGGAGCTGTTCATCCAGGGCAAGGCGCCCGACGGGATGGACATTGACCGCTACTACAATTTCGATTGGGTCGATACCAAGGACGCGCCGGGCGACAAGGCGGTGTACGCCGCGGAGGCCACCATGCGCAAGGAGCTGGAAGGGCTGGTGGCCGCGCCTATCAATGATCCTTCCGTGGGCCCTGCGCTGCTGACCGGCCGGGCCGCAGCGGTATTTTTCCATGAAGTTTTTGGCCACCGCGCGGAGGGCCACCGGCAAAAAGATGTAACCGAAGGCCAGACATTCTCGAAAAAAGTCGGGGAGCAGATCCTGCCGGAATTTCTAAGCATCGCTGACGACACGACGCTGAAGAAGCTCGGCGGGCAGGATCTTCTGGGCTACTACCAGTTCGACGATGAAGGGGTGCCCGCGCAACGCGTCACGCTGGTGGATCACGGCATCCTCAAGAATTTTGAAATGTCGCGTTCGCCGCTCGTAGGGTTCCCGCATTCGAACGGGCACGGCCGGCGGCAGCTCGGTGCGACGCCGGTTTCCCGCCAGGGCAACTTGATCGTCGAGAGCAGCAAGACCCTCACGAACGCGCAGCTGCGCGCAAAATTGATTGAACTGATCAAGGCGCAAGGAAAACCGTTCGGGCTGTTGATCGATGACATCGCCGGCGGATTCACGTTTACCGGTCGGGGCCAGCCGCAAGCCTTCCAGGTGCTGCCGCTGGTAGTCTACAAAGTCTTCCCCGATGGACGGCCCGACGAATTGGTGCGCGGTGTGGACATCGTGGGGACTCCGCTGGCGGCGCTGACGAAGATCGTCGCGACCGGGGATACCCCGGAAGTGTTCAACGGCTACTGCGGCGCGGAATCCGGCTCCGTGCCAGTTTCAGCAGCTTCACCTGCTATTTTGACCTCCGAACTAGAAGTACAAAAGAAGGAGAGCTCCACCGACCGGCCACCCATTCTTCCCCCACCTGCTCACGACACCATGAAGACAGGAGGCCAACTGTGAAGCGAGCTCGCGGGATTGCGGCAGCTCTACTTTTGTTGGCGCTGAGCAGTGGTGGCCTGGCAACAACCGCCCAAGCGCAACAGGACAACGATCACACCCTCAGCGCCATGCGTGACGAAATGGCCCGCTCGAAAACGCGCTTGGAACTATTGATTCCGGGTACCGATCATCCGGTCCGGCCGTATTACGTCGAGTATCGTTTGCTCGACCTCGACGTGCGCGAAGTGGTAGCAGAATTCGGAACGCTCCTCTCCAGCTCTCGCACGCGCAACCGCTTTATGAACGTGGCAGCGCGTGTCGGCAGCTATAAACTCGACAGCTCGAATTTTGTCAGCGACGACGGCTTCCGCGGATTCATCGGCCCGCAGGGTTCGGTGGGCATTGATCGCGACTACGATTCACTGCGGCAAGACTTGTGGATCGCCACCGACCAAGCCTTTAAAGAAGCAGTGGAGACCTACTCGCGAAAGCAGGCCTATCTCAGCAGTCTCGCCCGTCCATCCGACATCGACGATTATTCGAAAGCGGAGCCTGTCGAACTCGTTGAGCCGGTGGAGACTCCGGACTGGACCAGCCGCAACTGGGATCAAGAGGCGCGCGAGGCCTCCGCGACGCTTCGGGTATTTCCACAAATCTACGAATCGCGCGTCACCTATTACCTGGTCTACGCGACGGAATATTTGCTCACCAGCGAAGGAACGGAAATCCGCCAGAACCGACACTTTGCGGCCATCGAGTCCGGGATGAACACGCTCGCCGACGACGGGGTTCCGCTGAATCACTATTACGCCACATACGCGCGCCGGCCCGCAGACCTGCCCAATGCGGACACCGTACGCAAAGGATTGAATGTCGCGGGCAGCGAATTGATGGCCTTGCGCGCGGCGCCTCCGGCGCAAGATTACACCGGCCCCGTTCTGTTTGAAGCGCGGGCCGCAGCGCCGCTCCTTGCGCAAGTGCTTGGCCCCGCGGTGAACGGCGCGCGTCCGCCGATATCGTTCAGCCCGGTCATGGAGCAGCTCCTCAGCGGGCTTGGCGGAAAGAGTGATTGGGTGGGACGCCTCGGCGCCCGTGTTTTGCCGGCCAGCGTAACTCTCGTTGACGACCCGACGGCGAAAGACTTCAATGGCACGCCGCTCCTCGGCGGCTATGCCGTCGACAACGAAGGCGTCCGCGCCCAAAAAGTCACGCTCGTCGAGAACGGGAACGTCAAAGGCGAACTCATGTCCCGCCGGCCCGGCCCGGACTCCGACCGATCGAACGGCCACGGCCGGGCGGCGTTCCTGACCGACGCCAAGCCCACGCCGAGCAATCTTTTGTTTACCTCCACCGAGACGCTCTCTCCCGCGGACCTGAAAAAGAAATTTCTGGAGGCTTGCCGCGCCGAAAAGCTGGCTTATTGCCTTGTCGTTCGTGAAATGGATAATCCTTCCTTGAGCCTGCTGCATCAGGAAGATTTCTCGGAACTTCTGGCTAGCTATGGCGGGGGCGCCGGCACGGGAGATCGTTTGCCGCTGGTGGTTTACCGCGTCTATCCCGAAACCGGCCGTGAAGAAATCATCCGCGGGGCGCGCATCGTCGGATTGAATACCCGCGCGCTCCGCAATCTTGCCGGCATCGGCAACGACAATTTTGTCGACAATTATATGCTGAACCAGGTGACTGGATTCGTCGGTACGGCGCTGGGAGCCTTCGGCTCGGCCCAGAGCGGCTTGCCTGCCTCCATTGTCGCTCCGTCCTTGTTTTTCGAGGAATTGGAAGTGCGCGGCGCCCGCGGTGAGGCAAAACATCTTCCGCTCATACCCCCGCCAGCGATGAGCGCCGCAAGCAATTAGTTGGCTTTACCTTCAGCTGCGGTCCGATCATCGAAGGGGACGATTCCCTGGCCTCGCCAGATCCCTACGAACTCCTGGAGTCTTGTGAATAGGGCGCCGATACCTGGCACTCCTTATTTTAGTCACGAAAACCAGCGTGACGGGTTAACGGCCAGCTGAACTCGCTTGGGGGTTGGCGACTTTGGCGATGACCAGGCCGGCGAAGAGCCACATCAGCGTGAAGTCGGCGAGATTCACGAAGGTGTAAACGCCGGAAAAGCCCCACCAGTTCCAATCGGGAAGATTCACGATAACACTGGCGGCAAGCCCCACGACCCCAACAAAGAGGACTCCTCGCCGGTAACTCAAACCGCTGGTCTGCAGCAGGAGCCAAGTGAGCAGGAGAGCGGCGGCCATCAGGGAGAGAAGCTGAATGATCAGTCCTCGTGCGTAGGAGCCAAAACCTCCTCGACGAACAGCGGCAAACATGATCGGGCCTTTGTGCATTTTTTCCATGACCGTGGCTTGGGCCACTTTCTTCTGCTCGGCGGTCATGCCTTCTTGCGATGGGCTGGCGGGAAGAATGTACATGCCCGATTGTGGAGCGTGAGAAGAAATAACGGCCGTGACTTCGTCTTCGTTTTGAAAGTGAAGCATGGGCTTCTCGTGCCACGGGAGAACGGTCCAGGAGATGGTGCTCCAAATAAAAGCGGCGATGCCACCGAAGATGGCCCCGAGTAGAAGTGATTTCATCATTGGCCTCCGGAGCCGGCCTCCCAAGCCATTCGATTCGTTGTTGCGAGCGATGAGGAAAATTTCGTTGCTGCGACCCAACTCGCCCCTTAACGCGAAGGTGATTTTACATGTTCGGAGACACTCAGGACATTGCCGTCGGGATCCTTGAACCAGGCGACCTTGTCGCCGGAGGGTGCGGTCCAGATGCCGATTTCGGGATCCTGGATGAAAGGATATTTTTCGAAGACGACGGCACGCTGCTTTAGCCAGGGAACGACGGCCTCAATATCCTGAACTTCCCATCCCAGGACGGTGTTCCGCGCGGGAGTGAAATTGGGGATTCTGGTAATGCGAATCAGGTGCGCGCCGGCCTCGATGGCCAGCGCATATTGATCGAGGCTGATAAATTGAAAGCCGAGCTTGGTTTCGAAAAAGGCCCGCGCTTTGTCGTAATCCTTGGTGACTAGAAATCCGACCAGGTTGCAAGAAGAGAGCATTCGAGCCTCCGTGAAGAATTTATTGGTGTTGAGGAATAGCACTTGCGGGAGTTAATTTCTCCCGCTATTGTGACAACAAGTGTCGGAAAAGTGCCACAGCCTGCTTTTGGACCGCCGGGGCCAACCGTTGGCCCAGGTCGGAACCGTGTCCGTGGATCTTGAAGACGGGCATGTCATTCCGGAGCATTTTCATCCGGAGGATCAACTGATTTTTGCTTCGAAAGGAGTGATGACCGTTCGAACGAAGCAGGGGATTTGGGTCGTGCCGCCCCTGCGGGCCGTGTGGATTCCGGCGGGAACCCCGCATTCGGTCGCCATGTCCGGGATGGTCTCGATGCGCACGCTGTATTTTCTTCCGAAGATTGCGCCGAAGCTGCCGAGTAAATGTTTTGTGATGAATGTGTCTTCGCTCCTGCGTGAGCTGATTCTTCACGCGTGCAAATTTCCAAAATTGAATCGGAAGATTCCGGCGCAAAAGCGGATCATCGAGCTCACCGTCGATCAATTGACGGCGGCGAATTCCATTCCGTTGCAGCTGCCGCATCCATTGGATTCGCGAGCAGTAAGGATCGTAGAGGCTCTTCTTGCCGATCCCGCCGAGGAAAAAACGCTGGAGCGACTCTCGAAGGATTGCGGCGCGAGCAAAAGAACGGTCCAGCGGCTGTTCCTCGCGCAAACGAAAATGACATTTGGGAAGTGGCGGCAGCAGCTGAGACTGTTGCACGCGATGCGGCTGATTGCGGCTGGAGCAAAAGTGACGGGCGCGGCGTTGGATGCCGGCTATAACAGCCCGAGCGCGTTTATCTCCATGTTCAGAAAACAACTGGGCACCACCCCGAACCGGTATTTTCGAAACTGAATCCGAGTCGCCCGCAAGAGGGGCAGCGGCGGACTGGAAATATTGAACAAGATTCGAAGCGGCGGGAGTAGAATCTTGTCGGACCCTGTGCCCCGGAGGCCCATGGAACAAGAGCGCCGCAAATGGCCTCGATATCCCTTCCTTGCGTCCATCGAGATGCGCGAAGATGCTTCCGCAGATAAGAGAACGGAACGCGTCAAAGAGCTGAGCCTCAACGGATGTTTTGTGGAAATGGCGCAACCCTTCGCGGTGGGGACGGCGCTGGGAGTGAAAGTTTTCACGGAAACGGAATTCTTCGAAGGCCAGGCCAGCGTGATTTATTCGCAACCGGATCAGGGAATGGGGCTGATGTTTCGAGAGACCAAGCCGTACTACCTGATGGTGTTGAGGAAATGGCTCCTGGCGGCCATGATGGCGAAGAAACAGGCGGGCCGCTGAATCATCTTGAAAGTTTTCAGTCGGCAGTTTTCAGTTCTCAGTAAAAAAAGAAAAAAAGCCAATTCGAATCCGACGATATTTCTAAGCGGCGGAGTCCATTTCTTCCAGGCGCCGCCGCTTGGGTTCCACGCCAAAAATCCACACGACCACTATTTGCGCGATGAGCAAACCGATCATGAGCGTCAGGACGCCGCCGAGGCCATGGGCCTTGAGCAATGCGACGACCAGGAAGGGCGTGACAATGGTCGCGCCGCGCCCGAACGTGTTAGAGATCCCCGTGGCGCGCATGCGAAGTTCTGTCGGGAACAGTTCGGGGATGTAGATGGCGAAGAGCAGCGTGACCAGGACGTAGATGGGAACAATCAGAAGGAAACCAGCGAGGGACAGGAGAATCGGATCCTTGACCAACGGATAGATGCCGCCGAGCAGAATGGTGAAGAAAGAAGCGCCGATGATCGTTGGCTTACGGCCCCAGGAATCTGCTGTGAGCGCGCCAATGGCCGAGCCGACCGGAGCGCCCATGGACATGACCAGCGAGTAGCCGAAGGAGGCGGCGATGCTGCGGCCTTCGCGAACGAAAAAGGTGGGCAGCCAGGTCACGAAGCCATAGATCAAAGTGTTCGCGACGATGAGAGTGACAGCGCCTACGAGCAGACGAGAACGAAGCAAAGGGGTGAGTAAGTAGCGAAAGTTTCTGAGCGGCTGCGCAGCAGGTGGCGGTGCGGGAGCAGGAAGCGGCCCGTGTTCGAGCGAAACTTCTCTCTCGATGGATTGCAGGAGGGCTTCGGCTTCCTTGTAGTGGCCGACGGATTCGAGCCAACGCGGAGACTCGGGCAGGGACTTGCGCAAATACCAAACGAGGAGAGCGCCCAAGCCGCCAATCACAAACATCGCGCGCCAACCGAGTCTCGGGATGATTAAGGTGGAGAGGAGCGCGCTGACTGGCAGGCTGGTGACGACGGCGACGGAGAGCGCCCCTACCCATTTGCCGCGGGCTTGCGGCGGGACAAACTCTGTCATGGTCGCATAACCGACCACGAGCTCCGCGCCGAGACCCAAGCCCATGATGCCGCGAAAGAAAATCAAGAGATTCATGGAGGGAGCAAAGGCGGCGGCGATGGAGGCGAGGCCGAAAAGGGCGAGATTTGCTTGATAGGTGAAGCGGCGGCCGTAGCGGTCGCCGAGGAATCCCGTGAGAAATGAGCCGAGCATCATGCCGAGGAATGTGACGGAAACGAACTCGGCGTTTTGACCGATGGTGGAAAATCCGGTTTTTAGCGTGGCGCCAAGCACGGTCGCGGCAAGGTAAACATCGAAACCATCGAAAAACATGCCGATACCGATGAGCGTGAGAATCCGCCGGTGGAACGCGGAGACGGGAAGCCGGTCGAGACGCGCGCCTGAGTTAACCATCACGGCGCGTGGATTTCTCTTTGACGAGCAAGGCCAGGCTGCCGGCGGTCAAAGCCTTGACGGCCAGGCGGCAGTTCTTGTCGAACGAATTTTGCTGCGCGGCGAGAAAAAACTTCTTGCAAGCGCGCGCCGCGGCCGGGTCGAGCCGCAGGATGCGTTCGATGAGCGAATCGGCTTCGCGCGTCAAGCCATCGGCGGGGCAGACTTGCGAGATGAGACCGATTCGCAGGGCGCGTTGCGGATCGATGGTATCGCCGAGCAGAACGAGCGGGAAAGCAAAGCGCGGAAGAGTGTACTCGCCGAGATAGGCCATGATCGCGGACGGGGCAAGGCCGGAACGCATCTCCGGGAAACCCAGAACGGCGAGGTCGTTGACAAGAGAAAAGTCGCAGAGAATCGCGAGCCCGAAGCCAAAACCGAGCGCATCCCCCTGAACTTCGGCGATGGTGATCAATGGTGAAGTTCGCAGCGCGCGCTTGAAGGCCAGGATGCGGGACACTTCGCGGCGAATTGCGGCGGAATCCCGGGCGGCGCGTTCGCGGCCCGTGCAGAAGACCTTGCCGCGTGCGCGGATGCGGAGGACACGCGCGCGGGGCCGCGATGCTTCGGCGCGCAGCTCGGCGAGCATGGCGTCGAACATTTTTCCTGTGATTTTGTTGCCGTCGTCGGGCCTATCCAAAGTAAAGATCAGGACGTCACCAGATCGTTCGATGTGCAGTCCCGGTGTCGGAGCGGGACTGGATGAGCGGCGAGCATTGTGCCGAGGCATGCGGGGCACGGTATACAAGGATTACGCCGCGTGTCAAATGGTGCTGGTAGTTGGCGTAGCTTTAGGAATCTTGCTGGACGCGTGGCGAGGAAGCACCCGATGCGCCCCCGGTTTCGTTGAATTTGCGTTGATAATAGGCAACCGTCATGAAGATGACAGGCACGCCGATCAGGCTTGGCAGTATCCAGAAAAGTGTGTACAGCTGGCTTCGCGCAAACGAAGGAAACAACCGCGAGCCACCGAACACCAGGAAGGCCGTGTAACCCGCAATGCCCGTGCCGATCATCGAGCCAAGATGCTCATACCACCAGTGCATACGCGATTGTGGACCACGCAGCAAGTAACGCAAATTTCCAGCTCCAATCAAGGGACCAATGGGGCTCAGACCAATCAGCGGCCCGCTGCGATACTTAATTCCGAGGACCAGCACGGTCAAACCAGCGAGGAGTACCGCTACGTTGAGCACCAGACTGAAGGGCGTGCGCATCGCTTTCGGATCGCGCTTTGTCTCGGCCGCCCAGATTCCCTGCCAGCCCGACGCCAGGGTGAGGCCAGCCAAGTACGCCAGGAAGGCGGCAAAGACGCGTTGCTCCCGGAAAAAACTCGAGAGCTCTTCCGAGGAAAGCGGTCGTGCGATCTGCCGAACGGCAACAGGAATGGTGAAAGCGAGTCCGCTCATGGCGAACGCCGTCAGTACAACCACGGACATGCACACCACATAGGCCCATCCGGCGCGGATGTGTGTCCTACCGCCCTTCGGAGCGATGGCCGGAATCCAAAACAATAGCAGCGCGATGCTGCCGGCGGCGATGTGCACCCACCGCAGTGACTGAAACAGGCTGGCCATTCTGATTCTCCTTTCGCATACGTGCACGGACTCTGCGCATGGATTCCTCGCACCATGTGAGCCAGCCCTGATAGGCATGCTGGCCCATGCGCAGAGTCAGATGCTGGTGGAAAGCAGCCAAGGAAAGCCGGTCTGGAAATCCGGGGTCGCGCCAGGACCACTCTTTCTCCGCATTCTTTAGCGCCTCAAGGCGCGGCGCCCAGCGCGAACGGAGCTGTTCGAGAAACTTCAATGTGTGCGGCAGATCCTTGAGCTCATCCATCAGGTAAATCTGCGCCAGAAAGGTATGCCGCATGTCTCCAAACTGCGGCTCGTTCCGCAGCCAAGCGGCAAGCTCCTTGCGCCCGGTTGCGGTGATCTCATAAACGATGCGTCCGGGGCCGCGCTTGGAGGCAGCGCGGCGCGATCGCAACAGCCCCTGCTGCTCCAGCCGTTTCAGGCTTGGATAGATCTGGCTCAGTTCCGCGGCCCAGAAATGTCCGATCCCATGGTCCAGGACGGCCTTCAAGTCGTATCCGCTGGCGGGCTCGCGGAGCAGACCCATCAAAATATGTTCGAGACTCACGCGGCCACTATATAATATATTATATAAATGTCAACTGTTTTCGGCAAGCCCCAACGCCACGCTTTCCCCGCTTTTGCCGAAACGGAGCCGGGGTCCAAAAAGGGTGTTGTGGGAGGCGACGGGCGAGGTTAGGGGCGCGTGGCCGGCAAAATCGGAAATCGTCCGGAAACGCTGGTGGGCTCGTCACGGGGTTCGCTCGACTCTTTCCGAGTAGTCATCCTCCGAGAGCCTGGCGTAAACCCACCCTGGACATCGCACGCTCTCCCACGACGGGAGATCCGACGGCCTACCCGGCAGACTGCAGGCGGGAGTTCACGGAGAAGGAAGGAACGGCGGGAACCGAACAGAACCGGCTACTTCTGCGAGCGGCCGCCGGCAATCGTGCGGGCTTCGGGATGCCTGGGTGTCCAGTCTTCGGGAGGGAATGCGACGCGCCAGAAGGTCGGGCGCGGCACGGAAAATTCCAGGCCGATCTCTGCCTTGCCGCCGCGGACCGGACCAAGGAACGCTACATGGCACTCCTGTTCCTCTTCCGTCTTATTGTGCCGCACCTGAACCAAGCTTCCGCTGGTGACTCGAGCGGTGAGCAATACCAGGGCGCCGTGTGCGTTAATGGCGAGAGTTTCGGTGAACTCCTCGAAGTCCACACCTTGAGCGTTCTTCCCGCGAATGCGGATGCCGACTTGCATCAGCACGCGCTGGCTGCGACGCCGGGCAACGGGATTCATGGGAGTATGCGGGACTTGCGTCATACCACCTCTCTAAGAACAACTATACCCGGCGGAAAGGGATTGTCGAGAGTCATCCCGCCGGAGGTTTTCGCTGCTGCTACCGCAGCTCTCAGCTGCGCTGCTCGATGGGCACGTAATGGCGCGTGTCGTGACCAAGGTAGATCTGGCGGGGGCGAGCAATCTTTTGCTCGGGGTCGAGCAACATTTCTTCCCATTGAGCGATCCACCCGGAAGTGCGCGGAATCGCGAAGAGGACCGGGAACATGGTCATCGGGAAACCCATAGACTGATAAATAAGACCGGTATAGAAGTCCACATTGGGATAGAGCTTGCGCTTGATGAAGTAATCGTCTTCGAGGGCAATGCGCTCGCATTCGAGGGCAATTTCGAGAAGAGGATTCTTGCCCATGAGGTCGAAAACTTCGTAGGCGACACGCTTGATGATGCGGGCGCGCGGATCGTAATTCTTATAGACGCGGTGGCCGAAGCCCATCAACTTCACTTCGCCGGCCTTCACGCGCTTGATGAACTCCGGAACTTTCTGGACCGAGCCAATTTCCAGGAGCATGTGCAGGACTTCTTCATTGGCGCCGCCGTGGAGCGGGCCGTAGAGCGCAGCGACCGCGGCCGCCAGAGCCGAATAAGGATCCACATGCGAACTGCCGACGGCGCGGATGGTGTTGGCGGAGCAGTTTTGTTCGTGGTCGGCATGCAGGATGAAGAGAACATCCAGCGCGCGCTCGAGCGTGGGATTGGGCCGGTACTTCGCTTCGGACGTGCGAAACAGCATGTTCAGGAAATTACCCGGATAGCTCAGGTCGTTGTCCGGATACACGAACGGCATGCCCAGCGTATGCCGGTAAGAAAACGCCGCGATGGTCGGCATCTTGCCCACGAGCCGATAGGTCTGTTTCTTGCGAGACTCGGCACTGAAGATGTCCTTCGCGTCATGGTAAAACGTGGAAAGAGCCGCGATCGTGGATATCGTCATTCCCATGGGATGGGCGTCGTAATGGAAACCATCGAGGAATTTCTTGATGCTCTCGTGGATGTAGGTGTGGTGCGTGACGTGATAGGTCCAATCCTTCAGTTGCGAGGCGGTGGGCAATTCGCCCGAGAGGAGCAAATAGGCAGTTTCAAGGTACGTGCTTTTCTCGGCGAGGTCTTCGATGGGATAGCCGCGGTAGCGCAGGATGCCGACATCACCGTCGATGAAAGTGATTCTGCTAATGCACGATGCGGTGTTGTTGAAGGCGGGGTCGTAGCTCATCATCCCGAATTCGTGTGGGTCGACTTTGATCTGGCGGAGGTCGGCGGCGCGAATGGTGCCGTGGGTGATAGGAATTTCGTAGGACTTACCGGTCCGGTTGTCGATGATGGTGACGGTTTGGCGCGGGGCAGCGGAACTTTCAGGCTTGCGTTGTTGCGTGGCGGAGAGTGGGGAATCCATTGGAGAATCCTCGGGGGCAGCGAAGCGGTCGTCTTGCTTCCCATATCACTGTACACCAAAGGGGGCGTCGCCGGGAACGGGCCACGTAAGTGGGAGAAGAATCATAGGGATATCGGGAGACTAAGGGTAGGGGCGCGGCGCGGGCGAGGTCTGGGTGAAAAGGGCCTCTTGACAATAGTCGTTATAACGACTATTATGTCACCGGAACCTCAGGAGGTAGCCCATGATCAAGATTCGCAAGAGCGACGAGCGCGGCCATGCCGACCACGGCTGGCTGGACACACACTTCACATTCTCGTTCGCTGATTACTTCGACCCGGAGCACGTCCAATTCCGCACGCTGCGCGTGATGAATGACGATCGCGTTGCCGGAGGCGGCGGCTTTCCCACGCACCCGCACCGCGACATGGAAATCGTCACGTACGTGCTGGAAGGCGCGCTCGAGCACCGCGACAGCATGGGCAACGGCTCGGTGATCAAGCCCGGCGATGTGCAATACATGAGCGCGGGGACGGGCGTGGCGCACAGCGAATTCAACGCCTCAAAGACGGAGCCGGTGCACCTGTACCAGATCTGGATGCTCCCGGAGAAGAAAGGGCTGAAGCCCGTGTACGACCAGAAAAACTTCAACGAAGCCGAGAAGCGCGGCAAACTGCGGCTCGTGGCTTCAGCGGATGGCCGCGAGGGCTCGGTGAAGATCCGTCAGGACAACGACCTCTATGTAACGGTGCTGGGCAACGGCCAAGCCGTGAGGCATGAGCTGGAGCCGGACCGGCACGCGTACGTGCAGGTGGCTCGCGGCAGCGTCAAGCTCAACGGCATACAACTTGAAACCGGAGATGGCGCGGCGCTCTCCGCGGAAAAGTCCATCGAACTAACGGGTGTGGAAGACGCCGAAGTGCTGCTCTTCGATCTCGCATGAACGATCAGGGACAATGGCCAAGGCGCGCAGCCGGCTACATAAGTTAAGCGGGTTCCGCGCTTTTTTCCGTTGCGGAGTTAAATAGAGCACTCCAAAAGCACACCAATCGCAGGGCTAACTCGCTCTGAATCCTTCTTTTTCTTTGGCAGGAAACGCCGGCGGAAGAAGCGTAATCATCCTTTGGCGATAGGAGCGCCGAGCGGCTCGAACGTGGCTTTGAATTTTGGCTGACGCGCGGCGTAAAGAGCATAGCCTGCGCCCACCAGGGCGAAAATCAGCGTCAATACACCGCCGCCCTTGCTTTCGATCTCCCACAGATGAGCCAGAATTGTCTTCAGGAGCTGAGCCGAAAAGGGCACGTTTTCGTTTCTCATCACGGCCAGGGTGTAGAAGATGGCGTCGCCAAACAGGACGCTTGCAACGGTGAGTATCGGGATGATGACCTGCCCAAAACGCGTGACCTTGCGAGTTCCCTTGATGACTCCCCACGACACGAAGTAGCCGATGAGGATCGCTCCATAGAGGAAGATGCGGTTGATGCCGTAGGCCACGAGGCCCCACGCCATGCCGCCGAGCAGCGCGGCAACCATCCCTAACACGAGGCCGTTCGGATAGTTCGGCTCAATCGCCTGATAATTCACCGCGGCCTGATCCATTTCTTGCTGGACCTTCTGCTGGCAGCCCGAGCATATGTAGCTGGGCATGCCGTTCATCAAAGTCAGAGCAGACGTAGAGGAACTGCCGCAATGTTCGCATTTGCCGTCAAAACCCGGGACCAAGGGCTTCAGGGCATCGCGTAGCGCGTTTGTGAACTTGACAAGCTCCTCCGCTTTGGGTTTTGTGAAGGAGTACTTCCATTCCCAACGCAGGAAATCGTTGCCGACGGCGGCGAGTTTTCCGGGCTTCTTACCCGGCAGGGATGGGCTGTCTTTCAGAGATTTTTTCAGAGCCTCCGGGTCGGCAATTTTCTTGAAGCGCAAGAGGATCGCGACCTTGGCTCCTTCGCGGCTCCGGTCGAACCCTATACAAGCAATGTAGCCGTCGCGCGCGCCGATGACGCTCCCGGACTTTCTGGTCCATGGTCCCTGCTGCGGAAAATACTGAAGTCCCGTCAAAGAAGCGACTTGTTGCAGATAGGCGTTCTCATTCATGGGAATCAGCCGCGGGTGCGGTGAAAATCGCGCATGAAGCTGGTCAGAGCTTCGACGGCTTGGAGCGTGACGGCGTTGTACAGCGACACGCGCATGCCGCCGACAGAGCGGTGGCCAGGCGTGCCGACAAGGCCGGCGGCGGCGGCTTCTTTGGCAAACTGCTTTTCGACGGCTTCCATGTCTTGAGGGGCCGTTGCGCGGCCGGCACCCCCGCCAGCGCGAAAGACGACATTCATCTTCGAGCGCGAAGAGTTCTCGACGGGGCAGCGATAAAAACCGCCGCTTGCTTCGATGGTGTCGTAGAGAAGTTTAGCCTTGGCGTTGTTGCATTTCTCGATGCCGGGTATGCCGCCTTCGGACTCAATCCATTCGAGGACAAGACCGACAACATAAACCGCAAACGCCGGGGGCGTGTGGTACAGCGATTTCTCTTTGATATGCGTGCGGTACTGCAGAAGTGTGGGCAGGTTTTTATCGGCACGCTCGGCGAGATCACGCCGCACGATAACCACGGTGACTCCGGAGGGGCCGAGGTTTTTCTGAGCGCCGGCGAAAATCAGACCAAACTTTTTCACATCGATAGGGCGCGAGGCAATGTCCGAGGACATGTCGGCCACCAGAGGCACCGCGCCCGTTTCCGGCAGCGTCGTCCACTGCGTGCCTTCGATGGTGTTGTTCGTGCACACGTGCACGTAGGACGCTTCCGGCGAGAATCGGATTTCGTCCCTGCGGGGAAGCCGTGCGAATTTCTCTGTTTCCGTGGACGCCGCGATGTGATGAAGCGCGCCTTTGTTGAGTTCGCCGATGGCTTTGGCGGTCCACATTCCGGTGTGCAAAACATCCACGGGTTTTCCGGGAAGGCAGAGATTCATCGGGACCATGGTGAACTGCATGCTGCCTCCGCCCTGAAGAAAGAGGACGGCATATTGGTCGGGGATTCCGACGAGGCCGCGCAGCTTCTGTTCCGCGGCGGCATTGATACTCTCGAACTCCGGAGAGCGATGGCTCATCTCCATAACGGACATGCCGCTGCCGCGCCAGTCGAGCAGCTCTTCCCGGATGCGCTCGAGCACTGTAAGGGGCAGCGCCCCGGGACCGGCATTGAAATTGAACGCGCGCTTGGCAGCGCGTTCGGTGACGGTCGCGTGGCTCACGGCGTGGGTTTCCTCTTTCGTGTGGCGCTCGGTGGCACCAGAAGCCGGCCGGCTCTCAGTTTTTGACCTCCCAGAATAGCAGAAATGGCCAAGTTGCAAGGCGGGAGGGATTGCTATAGGAAGGGAGGATCAGTACCGGGGGAAGGGCAAAACGATAGGGGAAAGAGTCAGTGCCCACGCAGTGCAATCCCGGCACGCAATGAACACCGTCGGACGGAAGGCCCGGGCTTGCGTGACCGGGCCTTCCGATTTTTCGACGAAGCCGGTACGGCTACCTAGCGGCGGCGGCGACTTTGGCTTTACCTAGCTCGGGGACGACGCCGAGTTGCTGCATCAGGCCCAAAGCATCCCAGTTGACCCAGCCTTCTACCATCTTGCCGTCCGCGAAGCGAGCGATGGTCATCCCGGAGATGGCGAACTGCTTGCCGGTCGGCGCAATTCCGCTGAGATCACCTTTATGGGTACCCCGGCAAGACCAACGGGTCGTCACTGTTTCGCCTTCAGCAAGGATGTCCTCGATCGTCAATCGAAAATCGTGGAAGGCCGTGCGATAGAGGGTAGCTCTCTTCTTCTCGCTCTCGGCACCTCGGCCAACATCGGGCGTCGAAGCGTCATGGTGAACGTAAGTGGGGGCAAAGAGCTGGTCTGCCAGCGAGAAATTGCCCTTGTTCCAAACTTCTTCGACCAAACGACGGACTGCGTTTTTGTTTTGTTCTGACATGGTGGTTCTCCTTTTTGTAAAATTCGATATTCCGGGTCGCCTGGTGCGAGCCGGGCTTGCGTGGTGGGCCTGGAAACGCCGGCGTCTTGGGTGTGCAATCCTGTACGCCGGACAGGAGGTCGGGCCCCGTACGGGGGAATAAACCCGAGGGACTAACAAAGAACCGGGTAGGCTCTGCCCTCTTAGCGCTCGATGTGCTGGAAACTGCCTTCGGACTGCGAAGCGGAGTCTCGCCTAAAGGGCGAAACCACGACATCATGCTGTTCCCCGCGGGCGTGCATGTCAAGGACAATCGAAAGATTCTTTTGTGCAAAAGGAGCGGCGGCAATTCGGAAATCACCGAGAACAGAACGCCGCGAGTGGGGCGAAGGTGGAAGGAGGCAGGCTGGGAGGAGAACGAGAAAGGGCCGCGGCGGAGGATGGAGGGTGGCTTACCCTTGCAGTTGTTATTGTTTTTGCAAGGGTGGGACATTCCTCTAGATTACGAGGCGCCGAGGAGGGCGAATTCGACGCGCTTGCGCATGGGATCGATGCGCTCGGCGCGCACGCGCACACGATCGCCGAGGTGCCATTCGAGCTGGCGCGGCTTTCTACCACGGCCAGCAGTCGAACCGACCGCGCTGCGGCCAGGGACGGGCACGGCAAGCCGTGCCCCTACGGGATTAGGGCGAGCGCCACGCGGTCCGCGACCGCCTCCTCCAGCGAGGGCGACGATGGCGTGATCCCGCTCGCGATAAACGCAGCGGGCATCCGCGAATTCTTCCAGCGCGGTGATGGGAAGAAGCCCTTCCACGAAGACTTCGAAAAGCTCGACGAAACATCCAAATTTCTGCACGGAAATAATTAGCGCCTCGTACTCTTCGCCGAGATGATCTTCCATGAATTGCGCGGTCTTCCAGTCCATCAGTTCGCGCTCCGCCCCATTGGCGCGGCGCTCCGCTTCCGAGGTTTCCGAACCAATTTCCTCGAGGTTGCGGTGCGAATACAGAGTCGCTTCGGCGCCCGGTGGCGCCGCAAGTTGTGCGCCGGGGGAAGGCCTAGGCTCCTTCGGATGTTCGAGGGCCCATTTCAAAACCCGATGGACAATCAGGTCCGGATAGCGGCGGATCGGCGAAGTGAAATGGGTATACTCGTCGAACCCCAGCGCGAAATGGCCGAGGGACTCCGCGGCATAGCGCGCCTGCTTGAGCGAGCGCAACATCAGGTAAGAGACGATGCGCTCCTCGGGTTTCCCCACGACTTTTCGAATGAGCTGCTGATAATGCTGCGGCGTGATGCGCAGCTCGCTGGCGCCGCTGAGCACGACTTTCATGCCACGCTCGCGGCCGTGTCCGTAAGAATCGGGGCGGCCCGCCTTTGCCGGGGCAGGAACGCGGCCGTGACGAACGGCGATCTCCCGCTGATGAAGGTCCGCAACGCCCAGTGAATAGCCGAAGGCGCGCGCGAGCTCTTCGAACTCGAGAACCTTGCGGGCATCCGGCTTTTCGTGGACGCGATGGAGCGATTCGATGCCGCGCCGCAACAGATATTCGGCAACCGCGCGGTTTGCGGCGAGCATGAACTCTTCAATCAAACGGTGCGCGATGTTGCGCTCGCTGCGCACGATGTTGGTCATGCGCTGCTGTTCGTCGAACTCGATGACCGGCTCGGGAAGATCGAAATCGATGGAGCCGTGCTCATTGCGCCGGGCATTCAGGAGCAACGCGAGCTCCTTCATATCGCGGAAGTGCGCCGCCAGCACCGCATAACGCCTAATCATTTCCGCGTCGCCCTCGAGAACTTTATTGACGTTGGTATACGTCATGCGTTCGGCGGAGCGAATGACCCCGGTAACCATGCGGCGGGATCTCATCTGGCCGGCTGTGTCGAACTCCATCAGTGCGCTCATCACCAGGCGATCTTCGTGGGGCTTGAGCGAGCACATGCCGTTCGAAAGCGCCTCGGGAAGCATGGGCACGGCGCGGTCTGGAAAATAAACCGATGTGCCGCGAAGGCGCGCCTCGCGATCGAGCGCGGAACCTGTTCGAACGTAATGCGCGACGTCCGCGATGTGCACTTGGAGGTGCCAACTGCCATCCGCGCGGCGTTCGACATAAACGGCGTCGTCAAAATCGCGGGCCGTTTCTCCGTCGATGGTGACGATTGGAAGGCGGCGAAAATCTTCGCGCCCTGCGAGCTCGGTTCCTGTCACTGTCCGTGCGCGCTTCTCCGCTTCCTCCAGAACCTCGGCGGAGAAGGAATGGGGCAAATGATGTTTCCGGATGATGATCTCGGTGTCTACGCCGAGCTCGCCGGGGCGGCCAAGGATTTCGATGACGCGCCCCGTGGGCGCGGCACCACCGCGCGGGTAGCTCAGCAACTCCACGTTCACCACGGCCCCGTCAAGCTCGTCCAGATGCGGAATGCGTCTCGAACGAATGCTGGTCTCATCCGCACTGCTGAACCCGAGCTTTTTCCATAGCCCGGGGGTGAGTTCGCGCCCGCGCGGAATTTCCACCTCATGCTGGATGCGAATGTCGTACGGCAGAACCACGTTTCGCTGCGGCCCGTAGCGAAACAAACCCACCACCGTGGGATGCGCGCGGCCCAGAATTCGGACGATGCGCCCTTCGGCGCGCTGCGCACCGGGCGCGCCGCCCACGCGCTGCACCTTTACGAGGACATGATCGCCGTGCATGGCGTCTTCGATGGCGTCGCGCGGAATGAAAACGTCCCCGTCCAACTGCGGCACCGGGGAATCAGGCACGACAAAGCCATAGCCATCGTGGTGCAGCACCAGGCGGCCTTTTACCTCGTCACGGCTGGAAAGCGATTGGCGATGTTCGGGCGCTGCACTCTCGGGTTGCCGCGGTGGGCGGGGCGAATCTGTTTCCTTCTTGCGGCTGGGTAAACGATACCGGCCACCTGGCAGCTCCTCGATGGCCCCCCGCTTCTTGAGTTTGGCGAGCATCTTGAACAAGGGGCGCGTGTCACTCTTCTTGAGCTGCAGTCCCCGCGCGATCTCGTTTGTCGAAACAGGCTCAGTCTTAACCTGCAGAAAACGCAGTATGTTATCGGGGCTGAGATGGGATGGGGGGGACATGGGCTGACGCGCATTGCCTCGGGCGCTCAATTTCCACAGTGATTTTAGTCACTTTTTTCGTTTGCACCGGAACTTTTTTCAGTTTGCCGGGATCATATAGACAGGCCAACACACGACCGGCTGGTCGCCCTCCGTCAGACTGGCCGGCATCCCCGAGAGGGGAAACACGGGAGGCGGGAAGACCTGGCCCGCCTCCCCCTTTTTATTTTTCCTTGCAAGTCCCTCGACCGGGCTCATTATCCTTTCACGCAAACAACCTGGCGCAACGTGTGGACGATTTCGACCAGATCGTTCTGCGCCGCCATCACGGCTTCGATCGGCTTGTAGGCCGCCGGCGTCTCGTCAATGACGTCAGCGTCCTTACGGCACTCGACGCCCGCGGTCATTCGTTTGTGGTCCTCCACGCTGAAGCGCCGCTTGGCTTCCGTGCGGGACATCGCGCGGCCGGCCCCGTGGCTGCAGCTCATGAAGCTTTCCATGTTGCCTTTGCCGCGGACGATATACGAGCGCGCTCCCATGCTGCCTGGAATGATGCCCATATCGCCTTCGCGGGCGCGTACCGCACCCTTGCGCGTTACCAGGATGTCTTGGCCGTAGTGACGCTCGCGCGCCACATAATTGTGATGGCAGTTGATGGCTTTCAGTTCGGCGACGAACGGCCGCACTTCACCCGAAGCACGTACGGCGCCGACGATCTGCTCCATCATCAAGTCGCGATTGAATCGCGCAAAATCCTGCGCCCATTCGACCGCTTCGACATAGTCATCGAAATGTTCGGTGCCCTCCGAGAGATACGCCAGATCCTTGTCCGGCAGATTGATGAAAAACTTCTGCATGTCCTTGCGGGCGACTTCGATGAAGTAGCTGCCCATGCGGTTGCCGACTCCACGCGAGCCGCTGTGCAGCATGAACCAGACGTTTTCCGATTCGTCCAGGCACACCTCGATGAAGTGATTGCCGGTACCGAGCGTGCCCAGGTGATTCGAGTGATTGCCGCGATCGAGTTTCGGATGTTTTTCCAGAATGGCGTCGTAACGCGGCTTCAGCGTCTGCCACACCTCGTCGTTGCGCGCAGGGATTTGCTGCCACGCGCCCACGTCGCCACGCCTGCCATGATTCGTCCGGCCATGCGGAACCGCCTGTTCGATCGCGCTGCGGATGCCCTTCAAATTGTCAGGAAGATCCCGCGCGTTCAGGCCCGTCTGCGCGGCCATCATCCCGCAGCCGATGTCCACGCCCACCGCGGCCGGGATGATCGCGCCCTTCGTGGGAATCACGCTGCCGACCGTCGCGCCAACGCCCCAGTGCACGTCCGGCATGGCCGCAACCCACTTGAAGATGAACGGAAGCTGCGCCACGTTCAGGAGCTGCTTGCGCGCCTGATCTTCCAACTGGACACCTTTGGTCCAGGCTTTGACCGGCGCGCCGTTCTCAGTGGTCAGGAAGTTGTAGTTTTTTTCTTCAGACATAGAAGTCTTCTGTTCGATTTACCGGGCGACGGTGCTGAGGAACGGGTAGTGGCTGGCCGCGCCCATGAAAAAGAGCATGGGAAACGACAGCCAGAACGAGGTGCGCGCGGTGAGATAGTTCCAGCGCATCAAGCGGTCCGTTTCCGGCGGCATCGGCACACCTTGTTCCGCGCTAGTGCGGGCCCAGGCGATGAGCTTTTTCTGCACGCGCCAGACCACGCCCCAGGTATTCAGCAGCATGATGAAGCCAAGACCGCCACCAACGCTGATCGCCAGGTGCGCGTTCGAGACAACGGGACCACCGTTCAATGCGAGCACGAGCCAGGACGCCGCGATCACCACAACGGAAATTCCAATCACGCGTGCCGCCGGCTTATCCAGAATTCCCTTCGCCGGAAGCTGTAGCGCGTAAATGAATACATAGGCCACAGTCCACACCAGCAGCCACCACCCGAACCACTTGCCGATGAGAGAGCGATCGCCTGCAAGTTTCGCATCCGTGGCCAAATGAATCGTGAAGTAGCGGAGACCCACGATCACGGTCACCAAAGCCGACGAGCGAAACCAGCCCATGGCGCCCGGCATTAGCTCCGGATGGATTTTGATTCGCAGCTTGGGATCACACTTTTTCATCGCCGGCGTCAGGACGAGGTTGAAGAAGTACAGCAAGCCGATCCAGATGATCCCGAAGACCAGGTGCAGCCACCGCAAAGCCATCATTTCGTTCGCACGCGCCGTGTCGAGGAAAGCGAAATGGGGCTGCCACTCGGGAAACGAAAACGCCAGGAGGTAGAAAAGCATTGAGGCACCTCGGTTGCGCTCTGGATCGATCTGCGGAACCACCGTAGCGGATTGCGGCGCAAGCCGTCAATCCGGTTAAGGCAAATGTACAGAGAAATTGGTGCCCGAGAGAGGACTCGAACCTCCACGACCTTGCGATCACTAGCTCCTGAAGCTAGCGCGTCTGCCAGTTCCGCCACTCGGGCACGAGTGCCAGGTTCACCGTTTCGCGATGACGCCTGAGATTGTAGACTCCGGCAGCGCCGGAATCACACACACAACGAGGCTTTTTCATTGTGCCCGCCGCTCCATACTTTTGTCAACGAGCCGCCCATGGACCTGGAAAATAGGCCGGGACCTCGGCGTCGGTGCCGGAAACCCCACATAAACAAGGCTTCACGCCTCAACGACAACGCCTCCGTCCCCTTGTATCCATCCTCCGGAACAGTCCTAACCCCAAGCCGCCTTCGATCGAATCCGCGGATAGCGAGCACTGGAATTTCAAATGTATAGTGCTATACTTCCCCTAGAAAGCCCAAACACCCCTTGTCGGCCCGGTCGGGGCCGGCACCGCGGATTGGTTCCAACGGGAGGTTACCATGGAAACCACTATGCTGCAGGGGCCCTTACTCTATCTTCTGATCGTCTGGGGAATCATTACCGCCGCATTTTTGTTCCTGTTGCTGCGGCGGAGCCTCCTGGCAAGCCATGAAGATGATCAGATCTTTCTCGATGCAGCGGAAGAGCACATGGCCAGGGAGCAGCGCGAGCTTGTGACTAAGATCGAGGCTCTCTCGCGGCCCATCATGGGCACCGGCATCCTCGCCGGGGTTCTCCTCCTGGTGATTGCGGGGATGTGGCTGTACACCGGGCTAAAGAACTTCTAAGCCTTCTTCCGGCCCCGCCGCCTCGTCAGCGCATCCCCGGCTTTGCGGGTTGTGGCGGTGATGGTGGGGTGTTTGTAGGGACGATGGAGGGCACTCCCTGCACGAACGAAGTATGATCGTGTACGATGACCCAGTGGTTATTTCGTTTTTCTAAGACCACCGTCGTCTGTCCTTGCGATCCGCCTTGCTGACCGTCCACGACCGCTCCAAAATCCCACTGATAGCAAGCCCAGCCTACCGTTCCGCTCACTCTGATAAGCGTGTTCGTACGATCCAGCCGCACCTGTTGCATGTGCGCCTTTTGTTGCTGATAAATCGCGAGATAGTTTGTCCAGCCGATGACCGGCGGGCCCCAGAGGGCACTTACGATGACCACGTCGTCGGCGTAATCCTTGTGCAGCTTGTCGATATCGCCGACCTGCCAGGCGCCCAACACTTCGGAAATCGTGTAGTCGATCTGCTGCTCATCGGAAAGCGGAATGAGCGTGTTGGAGCTGTCCGCCGGAGGCATGTTGTCCTTCTTTTTTTTCTTCTCTTTCTGAGCCGCCGCGGGCCAGGCACAAGTCAACAGGAACGTCGCGGCAATCATTAGCAGAAGAGTTTTCTGCATTGCCTGGGTGGCAAGACGAACTGAAACATAGTTTTTCATTCGCATTCGACTCCTCTGGCTGAAGAGAATAACACGCGGACTTCCGCGCGCCGCCGCTGTGCCCAGTTGGTCTACTTTCTCGGTGTGGCGCTCAGCAGGTTTACGAACAGGCGGTAAGCTCCCGGGACTCCTTCGGGCAACTGCCGGAAGAACGCCAGCCCGGTGTAAATGTAAGCGCCTTTGCCGTAGCGGGCATAGACCAGGCCGCCGTTTAGCGCGGGTTCGCCGGGATCGTTCATCGCCAGGAGGGGTGTGTATTTCGCGTCGAACTGCGTCCAGAAGTAGAGTCCGCGTTCCTGCACCCAGCCTTTGAAATCCTCTTGCGTGATCTTATTTGGCGCGTTGAGCAGCGGGTCGTTAGGCTTGAGAAATTTAACGGGAGAATTTTCATCGGTGACGCGCGGTAGCGGCCGTGGCATTGGTGTAGCGCCTTCTTTGGCCGGCGGCAGCGGCGGCGAGATGAGCGCCGGAAATGGAGCAAATTGCGCCTTGTCCCACACGAAATCGCGCTCGTACTGCACCACGAGAGTCCCACCTTTGGAAACGTAATCGAGCAGCCGCTGGTTCGCGCTCGGCAACTCCGGGCGCAACTCGTAAGCCCGCACTCCCACGACGATGGCGCTGAACTTTGACAAATCGCTGAAAGCCAGCGCCTGGGCATCGAGCGCATCCACGTGAATGCCCAGCCTTTGCAAAGCCTCCGGGACCGGCTCGCTCTCCGCGGTGATATATCCGACGTGCAAATTCAGAGGTACGCTTACGGCAAATGCATGAACAGCACATTGGGCAGGCTCGCTCCAGAGCTGGGCCGGCAGAGTGGGCAGGGGCTCGAGAGAGGTCACGAATTTCTCCGCCTTCACTCCCGCCGCGCGATCCGCGCTTCGAATCGCACGCGCAGCAATCTTGTAGTTCCCGGCGGCAAGCTTGACCGGAGGAGTCACCGTCAAACGCGCATACTGATCTCCCGCGCCCTCAAATTTCAGCGGCACCTCCGCGCTCCCCTTCCATCCCCGCGGTACGTCCACGCCAACGCTGATTTTTCCCGGTTGCGTGGCGTAGGAGTGCACCCGCAACAACACGTCGAACGGTTTCCTGGGTTTCGTCAGGACTTCGACCACCTGCTTGGGTTCGACCGCCAAGGTGTACGCCGGCACAATCCGCGGCGTAATCCGCTCCACGCGCGTGGACGTCGCGTGCACGCTCGTTACCGGCGAACTCACCGTAAACGCGTAGCCGTCCAGCACCGCCTCCTGCGTTGCCGCTACAAGTGGCGGCGGATCCGCCAGCAAACTGGCCAGCCCATTCCGGGAATTGGACATGCGCTCGGAGCCGTTGCCGGTAGTCTTGGCATTCTGCGCCACACTGATCGTCCACCGCATTGCGCCACCTGCTTCCGATTCTTCTTTGACGATGCTCCAATCCGTCGGAAGCACCAGGTTTGCTTTCTTGAACTCTCCGGTGATGCCCTGCCGATGCCGCGGGTCCACTCGAACGCTGAATGTCTCACCCGGCACCAGTTCGCTCCGGTCCGCATTCGCATCCAGGCGCAGCCCGGCAACCATCGCCAGCGCAGCGTCAATTTTTTCACGCTTGCGTTGGATGCTCCGGCCGAGAGACTCCGCGGGCGCCGGAACCTGCGCGGTGCGCGACGGCGTGGGCACTTCGCTAATCTTCCTCCCAGCCCCGGCCAGAGAATCGGCCGCCGCCTTCCAATCCAGCCGCAACGCCGCTTCGCGCGCCGCCAGCAAAGCCTGATCCACGGCACGCATCAGCGGGTCAACACTTTTGTTCCCCACTTCGTAATCTTCATCGAGCGGCCCAAGCGGCTCCGCCAGTATCGCGGGATCGAGCTCATTGCCATCCTCTCGCTTCAGCGCGACGGGACGGCGCAGGAAGGGAGATCCGAGGAAGGCCGAAATTCCCTGGGTGCGATGATTCGCAAAGCCATCGAGTCCGATTTCGCGCCACGACTTTCCGTAGAGGGGAGAGACTTCGTCCAGCGGCAACAGGTAGCCCGTCGGTGATTCGCTGCGGTCCAGGTCCAGTAACACCATCGGCCGGCGATCGCCCCAAGGTCCGGGATTTTCATCCGCAGCCGTTCCGCGCAATTTGAAAGCGGGATCCCCGGCCAACTGCACGGCCTTCGTTGTGAGCAGTCCTGACGCCTGATGGTGGCCGTGGCCGGTATGAACCCCGCCCCAGCCGTTAATCACAATGTGGGGCTGCATCGTTCGAATTACCCGCACCATGTCTTCAAGAACGCGGTCCCCCCAGACCTTCTCCGTCTCTTCCGGAGTTTTCGAAAAACCGAAATCCGGCGCGCGGCTAAAACAAAGTGTCACGCCGTAAGCGCGCGTGGCTGCCAGAAGTTCCTGCGTGCGAATCAGTCCGAGCTGCGGCGCCTGCTCCGGCCCAAGATCGTTTTGCCCTCCTTCGCCGCGCGTCAGCGTAAGCAAAGCCACCTCCGCATGCAGCCCGCGTGCCAGATACGTGAGCGTTGCGGCGCTCTCATCGTCCGGATGCGCCGTCACGTAAAGAATGCGCGTGGTCACGCGCGCGCTGTCGATGGCCTCAACCGTTTCCGGCAATCCCGGACCCGTCCCCGGAGCGGGCGCGAATTGCGCGAAGGTAACGGGGAGCAAGAACCTCATGAGTGCGCCGAAGATTAAAAGCACGATTGCAAGCCTGGAGAAAAATTGCTTCACGCAACCTCCACGATAAGAGAGATTGAATCCTTCTGAGTCAACTGAGAACGGTCGACTGGGAACTCCCAAAAGGCCATTGTCGCACCTCCCGCGCGCGAACCAAAAATGCGAGCACCCCCAGGGCGACTTCCAGCAACCCCCATTTCCGCGTCGCGCCCGTCTGCCAGAACAGCCACGCCCATCCCAACATAGTCAGCACTGCCGGCAGCGGGTACAGCCACATTTTGAACGGTAATCGCTCCGTGCCCCACCGCCGTCGCAGCAGCATCACGCCCACGGCCTGCCCGATGAACTGCACCAGCAGGCGCATCGAAAGAATCCCAGAAATAGCGGTCTCCAGCTTCAAGCCGATGCTAAAGCAAAACGCCAGCGCCCCCAGAACCAGCAGCGACACGTGCGGAAAATGCTTCGTCGGATGCACCCGCGCAAACACCGGGAAAAAATTCCCGTCCAGGGCTGCCGAATACGGCACGCGCGAGTAGCCCAGCAACACGGAGAACACCGATGCCAGCGCAATCCACAACACCATCCCCGTAGCCAGTTGCGCCGCGTGATGCCCGTAGAGCCTCTCCACGAATGTGCTGACGATGAACTTCGATTCTTGCGCTTCGCGCCACGGCACCACGCCCAGGATGCTCGTTTGCATGGCCAGATACAGAATGGCGATTCCCAGTATCGAAAGAAAAATCCCGCGTGGAATATTCCGCTCAGGATCCTTGATCTCACCGCCCAGATGACAGATGTTGTAGTAGCCCCAGTAGCTGTAGATCGTGTTGACCATCGCGGATCCCAGGCCCGCAAACCACAGCCATGACAGGTGGAACGCTCCAGCCGGAAAATCGAACGCGATCCTGGCGTTGAAATGGCTCAGGCCTCCCCAAATGAGCCAAAGCATCGTCCCGATGACCCCCGTCCACAGCAACACGGAAATTTTCCCGATGGTCGTGATTCGCCGGTACAACAGAATCACGAGGAATATGACCAGGCCTCCGGAGATGGCCTTGGACTGCAGCGTCGTGAGCGGATGGAGATATCCCGCGTATCTTGAGAATCCGATCGAAGCGGATGCGATCGAAAGCGGCGCCTGTATGAACGTCTGCCACACGAACAAGAACGACATCAGGCGACCCCACCGCCCCGGTCCATAAGCCTCGCGCAAGAAGACGTACGTCCCTCCCGCACGGGGCATCGCCGCGCCCAACTCGGACCACACGAAGCCATCCAGCACCGCGAGCAGGGCTCCCGCGAGCCAGGCAATCAGCGCTTGCGGTCCTCCCATGGCTTTGATCACCAGCGAGGTAACCACGAACGGGCCAATCCCCACGATCTCGATCATGTTGAGCGCGACAGCTTCTTTCAGGCCAAGTCCGCGCTCGAGAGGGGTCGCTTCCGCGTTATCGCGCGTCGTCATCGGTCCGCCGAGAATAACAAATGCGCGGCCTCTGACCTAACCTGGAATCTTTCCACCTGCGCCTTTTTAATTTGCGTCACACTCGCGGTCCTCCGCGATCGGCGACACTCATTTCAGGTTAGAATCAGCACTACTTGGGAGAGTTGGACATTCTCCTTACGGGGTTGCGCGGGAACGAACGCGCGCGACGAGTGACCGAAATCCATCCGACAATTCAGGTTGTTTACATGTCGGGCTATGCAGAAGGGTTTTCCGAATCACAACTACTCTCGCCCAATGCCGCTTTTCTCCAAAACCATTTCGGTTTGCAACTCTTCTCGAACAGCTTAAACTCGTCCGGCGTGGAGCTTGATCCGGCAGCATTCTTTTGGGATTTCCAGATGAATTTCGCGCGGACCTTTCGCAGCACGAGACTCGCATGCCTGTTTGTTCTCTCGCTTCTCGCCATGCCCGCACGCGCCTCTCATCTTCCCTTGCCGCCAGAAACTTCCAGCATCCTCGACAAAATCTACTCCTTCGACTTGGACGGGGCCGTTGTCGCCTCCCGGCGCATGCAACTGGAGCAGCCGGAGTATCCGCTCGGCTATCTGCTCCAGGCGGAGGCGTTCTGGTGGGAAATCTGGTGCGAATCCGCGGACTTCAAGTACGGGATGACCGACGCACGGCGACGGCCGAAGCTCGAAGCGGATCAACTCTATTTTCGGTTGGCCGCGAAAGCTTCAGCGCTCGCCGAAGCGCAAATCAAGCGGCAGGAAACCGCCGAAATGCAATTTTATGCTGGCATGGGCGAGGCTGCGGCCGCACGGCTCTATGGGCTCCGCGGTGAAAACCGCAACGCCGCGCGCGCCGGAGTGCGCGCCCGCGAGCACTTCCTTCGCGCCAAGGCCCTGGACCCTACCCTGGCCGATGCCGACGCGGGCCTCGGTCTTTACGACTACTACGTCGACACGCTCAGCGCCATGGCCAGAATTCTGCGTTTCTTCATGGGCATCCCCGGAGGTTCCAAACAGGAGGGCGTGCGACTTCTCGAACACGCCATCTCCGAAGGCGAGTTAACACCCAATCTGGCGCGATTTTATCTGGCCTTGAATCTCCATCGTTACGACCTGCGCTATGAGCAGGCTTTGGCTGTGATCTCTCCTCTCGCGGACAAATATTCTACCAATCCTCTTTTTCAACTGGCGCGTGGCGATCTCTACGCCAAGCTGGGACGCAAGCGGCAAGCGCTTGCTTCCTATCGCGCCACCAGCGCTCTCACCGCCGCGAATGCCCCATGCCAGGCCCGTCTTGAGGAACTGGTGCGCGTTTCCACGGCCGCGCTTGGCGCACTCTGATTCGCCACTTTGTCCTTCGTGCCGAGTGGGAGTCCCGATTGCGGATTGACCTGATCCCTGCCAGGATGTTAATCATGTAAGGTTCCGTGAGCCCTGAGATTCCGGGCAAACAGCGTCCTCTTGCGGGGATGTAGCAGCAGCGCCGGACAGGCCCCGCAGAACTTCGATTCGACGGGGTCAACGCGCAGCAGGATTTCGGCATCTCAATTCAAAATGCACATTAGGCACCGCGGTTCCTGGGTTTGCCCAGGCAGGCAGACCCAGGATGGCCGGGCCGCCGGAAACGATTGAAGGAGCAGCGATGAAGCGGTCTTGGACAGCCATGGCTGTCATGTTGGCGGGGGTATTCCTGGTTGCGGGTTGCAACGACTACGGCAACACGTTTCAGAACAACACGGGCGCTAGTCTTGTTTTTCTCTCACCTCAGCAGATTCCTGCCGGCACCCCCAGTTTTCCCATGCTCATGAATGGCTCGGGCTTCGTGGCCAATACCAAGGTGTATTGGGACGGAAAGCTCCTGCCCACCAACGTGGTGCTCGACAGCAACAAAAATGTAATTTCCGTAACGGCCACGGTTGACGCCTCTCTTGTGGCCAAGCCCGGCATCGCCAAGGTGTATACCCTTAATCCAGCATCCGGCACGGGGAACAATGGTCTCTCCAACTCCCTCTTCTTCACCATCAATCCGCCGCCGAATCCAACGCCCGCGCTTTCCGCCACCGCACCCCTTACCCCAAACGTGTCCCCGGCGAGCATTTCTTCCACCGAAGCGCTGAACCTCACCATAAGCGGTTCCAACTTCCTCACGAATACCGATCTTACGCAGGCTTCGCAGGTCAGATGGAGCATCGGTGGCACGATTACGAACTTGAATTTGACCGCCGCAAACATCACCGCGACTCAAATTCAAGCCACCGTCCCGGGCAATCTCTTCGCGAACACCAGCTCTTCCAGCATCACCGCTAGCGTTACGGTCTTCAATCCTCCGTCTCCTCCTCCGGCCGGTTGCGTCACAAACTGCAATGGAGGTGGTGGCGGCGGTTCCAGCAATGCCGCAATTTTCACAATCTGTGCGGCAGGGCAATCCTCCTGTGCTCCGGCAGCAACGACGAAAAATGCGGGTGCGGCCGCTTCGATGGTCGCGGAGGAAACGCCCGCCCTCAGCTTGGACGGGCGTTTTGTCAGCTATACGGCCCTGCAAAACGATCGAGCGCAAATCTTTTTGCGGGACACCTGCGAAGGTGCGGCTTCCGGCTGTCAGCCGCGCACCACACTTCTGTCCGTCGCGCAGGATGGCACTGCTGCGAATGGCGAGAGCCACACGCCTTCCATGAGCGCCGATGGCCGCTACGTGGCCTTCAGTTCCGCGGCAAAGAATCTCGTCGAAAACGCTCCTGTGGGAAGGCAGATCTATCTGCGCGACACTTGTGCAGGCGCTGGCGACTCGTGCAAGCCCTCGACACAACTGATTTCTTCCGATCCGAATGGCGCCCTCGTGGGAGCCGAAAGCATCCTGCCTAGTGTCAGCTCCTCCGGCCGCTTCATCGCCTTTCTGGCCATTACGCCAAGCCCATCCGCAAACTACTTTGCCGCGCAAAGTAGTAAGACCAAGCTAACTGATAGCAAAAACAGCGGTTACCGCCAGGTGTTCGTACGCGACACCTGTCTGGGCGCCGCAAACTGCGCTTCAAAGACGACGCGGATTTCCTTGCAGCCGGGTGATGGAACGGAGATCGATTCGAGGCTTGCTGGCCCTACGATCAGCGGCAACGCCTCGCACCTCGCCATTCCTAACGGCAACGCGGCAACGCTTTTCACGCGCTCCGTCTCCGTCGATGATCGCGTTTTTCTGGCCATCACCAGCGGCCAGCACTAAAGTTCTGGTGAACTGGCGGGCAACTGCCAGTCAGCAGTCACCACTCAGCTCAGTTGAATCGCACCTTAACGTCGGGCCTCTTCTCCAAATGCACGGAGTCGATGAAGCGCACCTGCCGGTCGTCCAGGGTCAAGATCATGGAACTCGTGCGGATTCCCTCGCCGAAGAACCGCACGCCCTTCAGTAAATTTCCATCCGTTACGCCGGTACATGCGAACACCATTTTCTTCCCCGGCGCCAGGTCTTCGGTGTCGTACACGCGCTTCAAATCCCTCACGCCCATTTTCGCCAGCCGGTCGGCGTGCTCCTGCTTGCTCACCACCAGCCGCGCCAGGATCTGCCCGTTCAGGCAGCGCAGCGCCGCCGCCGTCAGCACGCCCTCCGGCGCTCCACCCGTGCCCATCACCGCATGTACTCCCGTTCCGACAACCGCCGCGGAAATGCCCGCCGACAGATCGCCATCTCCAATTAAGCGGATGCGCGCACCCGCCGTGCGTATCTCGGTAATCAATTTTTCATGCCGCGGCCGGTCCAGCACGATCACCACGAGATCCTCCACGTCGCGGGAGAGCCGCTTGGCTATGGCCTTCAAGTTGTCCGCCACGGGCGCATCCAGATCCACCGCGCCTTTGCATGATGGCCCCACCACCAGTTTTTCCATGTACAAATCCGGGGCGTGCAGCAAGCCGCCGCGCTCGCTCGCCGCCAGCACCGCAATCGCATTGGCCGCCCCGGTCGCGCAAAGATTCGTGCCTTCGAGCGGGTCCACGGCGATATCCACTTGCGGAAAGAGGGCTTTCGGCGCGTGCGTAGCCAGCCCCACCTTCTCGCCGATGTACAGCATCGGCGCTTCGTCGCGCTCGCCTTCGCCGATCACGATGGTGCCGTCCATCTCCACCGCGTCCATCGTCTTGCGCATCGCTTCCACCGCGACTTCATCCGCGTGGTGGCGATCGCCAAATCCCATTGTCCGCGCGGCGGCGATCGCCCCGTTTTCCACGACGCGCAAAAACTCCAGGCTCAGTTGTGCTTCCATAGGTGGGAGTCTCCGGTCTACTCCGTCAGGAGCTTCGGCCGCCCTGTCGGGGCGGCGCTAATAATAAGCCAAAGGGAAGTTTCCAGTCATCAGAAGAGAAGAATCAAGAACTGGGGGACGCTCTGTCTAAGCTGGAAAACCTAGGGCTTCGTTTCCACATGCTTGAGCGGTTGTAGTATGGCGTTGACGAGAAACGGATCGTCCAGCTCGGTCATATCTCCCGGTCCTTTGCCCGCAATCGGCAATAAGCGCGCGGAAAGCGGCTTGTGCCATTTCACAGCGAGGCTGGCCATGTCGCCGATAATCAGCGAAAGCTGCTCCGCCGTGATGTCTCCCGGCAAGGGAATGGTGTCCAGGCCCGTGCCGCAGACCGCCGAATAACTCAGCAGGGCATCGAGCGAAATGCGGCCTTCGCTCCACCGCTGCGCCAGCCGCGAATCTTCGAGGATCGGCAGCATCAATCCGGAGTAGCCCGCTTGCTTTACTTTCACCTCCTTGATGGCGGCGGTTATCGTCGCCGCCGCCGTCAGCGTTCCGCTTGTGCCTACCGGCTGCGTCGTCAGATTCTCGATAGCGGCCCCGATGGAAATGTCCTTCAGCGGCGCGGGCGATAGATCAATTCCCATATAGGCCCAGCCCGTATCCTGGTCGATACGCCCCGCTAGTCGCTCGATGTCAAACGCGCTGGCCGCGAGCAAATCCGTCAGCCTTTGCTTCGCTGTCGCCAGGTCCGGGGCATCCTTGAACGCAGCAGCCACGACGTTCGCCGATTGCAGGGCGATCGCGAATTGGTGCCCGAAGCCGGTGTGATACGAACCGGGATAAAACGGCGTCAGCGGCGGCACCATGGCAATCGCCGAAAAACTGAAATTGCCCTGGCTGTGCGGGGTGCTATTTTCGAGTTTCTTCATCACGCGCGCCGCCGCGCCCACGGCGGCCCAGTGCACACCGTCTTCTCCCGCAACCACCAGGCTGGCGTTCAACGTTTTCGTGTTGCTAAGGATTTCCGCGGCGAGGTCCGCTTGCCCATCGCTGTCGCCTGCGTTCAGCATGGCAGGGCCAATCGCGGCGTCGAATTTTTCCTTGGCCGCCAGCGCGTCGTACTGCTTGAAAAACGCCACCGCCTGATCCGTAGTCAATCCCTTGGTGTATTCCGGAAACGGCTGCGTGGAAATGCGAATCGTTTCCACTTCGTAGCCGCGTGATTCGTACACCGTCTGGGCGCGCTTCAGCATCTTCAAAGCATCCGCCACCTGCTGCTGGTACTGCGCGCGATCCAGATTGATGAACGCCGTGATCGCCCGAATCTTGGGCTTCTCCGCTGCCGCATTTTTTTGCTGGGCCCTCGAAATCGTCGTTACAAAAAAGAGCAAAGACATGAACAACAAGAATCGCCTGAAAGAAATCCAAGCGGTCCGAAACGTGGAAGCTTTCATGGGACTTTGCTCCTGTAGGGGCGTAGCGTGCTGCGCCCCAGTAGCATACAAGATTCACCGAACTTCAGGATGAGTTGGGCTGAGGATGTAGGGGCGGGCCTTGGCCCGCCCGAGCAGGGCTCCGGATTTTCACCAGTCACCAGTTGCCAATCACGCTACGCTTCTAGGCAAACGCGGCGATGCCGGTGATGCGCTCGCCGATCACCAGCTTGTGAATGTCGTTGGTACCTTCGTAGGTGTACACGCTCTCGAGATTGTTCATGTGGCGCATGATGCAGTAATCGTCCACGATGCCGTTCGCGCCGAGAATGTCGCGCGCCTTGCGTGCCGTATCCAGCGCGATGGCCACGTTGTTCATCTTCAGCATCGAGATGTGCGAGGGATCGACTTTGCCTTTGTCTTTCAAACGGCCGACGTGTAACGCCAGCAATTGTCCCTTGACGATTTCCGTGATCATCCACGCGAGTTTTTCCTGCACCAGTTGGTGCGATGCAATGGGCTTGTTCGCAAATTGCTTGCGCGTCTTCGCGTATTGCAGCGCCGTGTCATAACACGCCATCGCCGCGCCCAGCGCGCCCCAGCCGATACCATAACGCGCTTGGTTCAAGCAGCTCAGCGGCCCTTTCAGGCCGGTAACGCCGGGCAGCAAATTTTCTTGGGGAATTTCGCAATCTGTGAACGCCAATCCCGAGGTCACCGAAGCGCGTAGCGACCACTTTCCGTGCACATCCCAGGCCTTGAATCCGGGCGCGCCTTTTTCCACGAGAAAGCCGCGAACTTTGTCGTCTTCGGCTTTGGCCCACACCACGGCTACGTCTGCGATCGACCCGCTAGTGATCCACATTTTTTCGCCGTTCAAGACGTACTTGTGGCCCTTCTTCACCGCGCGCGCCAGCATCCCGCCCGGATTCGAACCGAATTGCGGCTCGGTCAATCCAAAACAGCCGATGGCTTTTCCCTGTTGCAAGAGCGGCAGCCATTTGTTTTTCTGCGCCTCGCTCCCATACGAATAAATCGGATACATCACCAGCGCGCCCTGCACGGAAACGAAACTGCGCAAGCCCGAATCGCCGCGCTCCAGCTCCTGGGTCATCAATCCATAGGCCACGTTGGACATTCCCGCGCAACCGTAGCCGTGCAGATTCGCGCCGAAAAATCCCAGCTCGCCGAGCTGGGGAATCAAATGCTTCGGAAAAGTCGCTTCGCGGCTGTGCTTTTCGATGATGGGAATGATTTCGTTTTCGACGAATTGCCGCGCCGTTTGCCGCACCAGTTTCTCTTCATCGTTCAGTTGCGAGTCAAAATCGATGAAGTCCACGCCGCCATATCCCGCCATGATCGCTCCTTCGCTTCGTGCACCGTAAAGTGTAGCAACCCGCCAGAATTGCCAGCAACCACGGCTGGCTTGACGCCGCGGCATGCAACGGCGAAACTTTCTCTTCAGCTCTCTAACTAACGAACTTTCTTCCTGACTTTCGAACTCTACGAGGATTCGTGGCGACAAAATCTCCCGCGCGCAAAAACCCACCACACCGTAATGGCAGATCGTTTCCCATTCAGCCGCAAATTCTGATTTTCGATGTCGACGGCGTGCTCGTGGATGTGCGTGGAACCTACTGGCGCTCGGCGCTCGAGACGGTGCGCTATTTGACCGGGAAGCGCGTTACGTACGCGGAACTCCACAGATGGAAAAGCAAGCCGGGATATAACGACGACTGGGCGATGGTGGCGGCCTGGGTTTCGGCGCTTGGCAAGCCCATCAACTACGACGAAGCGCGGGCGGCGTTCGAGAAGTTCTACTGGGGGAGCGACGGCAAACCAGGGAACGTTCGAAACGAGAAAATACTGGTGACCGCCAAGCAGATTGAGAAATGGGCCGGGCGTTTCGAGCTGAATCTTTTCACCGGGCGCACGCGGCAGGAATTTTCGTTCACTTTCGAACAGTGGCGCGCCACGAAATACTTTCGAACGATCATCACCATGGACGACGCCAAGAGGAAGCCGCATCCGGAGGGCCTGCAGAAGATTCTTGGCGAGCGCGATCCCGTCAGTGCGCTGTACCTCGGGGACAATATTGATGATGCGCTCGCGGCGCGCGACGCCGGTGTGCCGTTCATGGCCATAATCGCGCCCGGCGAACATCGCTACCGCGAGCGCGCCGCGCGTTTTCGCGAGCTGGGGGCGCTCGCGCTACTTCCGCGCGTCGCGGAATTATTTCGTTTGCTGAAATAATTCACCTTACGGACGGCAGTTCTTTTTCTCTGGGGCGTTCCCTTCATTTGGGCGGATAGCGGTTGAGATAGAATGCGCGCTCATCCGCATCGCTCGGGCGGCCGAGGCTCCACTCAGGAAACGCGGCGAGATCGTCGGCGAGCGCTTCGATCGTTGGCCGGAGTTCGAGAGGAGCGAGCCAGCGATCAGGAATTGCCTCCACTCCTGCGGCCGCGCCGAGCAGATTTCCGGTGATGGCGCCTGTCGAATCGCTGTCACCGCTGTGATTGACGGCGAGAATGATTCCGCCTTCAAAATTTTCTGCGCAGAGCGCGCAATAGAGGCCCATTGCAAGGGCTTCTTCGGCGACGAATCCCTTTCCGAGCTGGCGCAAGGCGGCGCGCTCGCGAGGGCGAGCCTTTGCCAGGGCTTCCGCCTTTTCAATGGCGGGAAGCGTTTCTTTGTGAAAAGGATGTTTCTGAAGTTCTCCCTTCGCTATTTGAATGGCTTCGGCAAGCGAGGTACCCCCGAGGATCAGTCCGACGACGACGGCGAGCACACCCGCGCTCAGGCAGCCGCTCGGATGCCCATGGGTGATGGCGGCCAAATCGCAGCCGGTGTTGAAAATGTTCGAGATGAGCTTTGGGTCACTTTTCTCAGGCTTGAAGGAATGGGCAAAATACATTCCCACCGGAGCGATGCGCATCACGCCACCGCAGCCCTTGCTGTCATTGGCCGCGCGCGAGAGTTTGCCTTCCTTGGATTGCAGAGCAGAGAGACAGGTGGTTCCCGGGGCACGCCGGTTGAACAGTTTTCGCTGTTGCAACAGCCAGCTGGTTTTGGCCTTAGTGGAGTTTCCTCGATTGGAATTCTCCTGAGTCATGAGCCATCGTGCGTAGGAATGGGAGGCCGCGCGAAAATAATCCGGGTCCTGGCCAAGCACCACACACGCGAGATTGGCGCAGAGCATGCCCTCCGCGGTGAATAAGGTCATCTGCGTGTCGTCGGTGATGGCTCCCAATTTTCCGTACGCGGGGGCGTAATCGCGGATCCCCGCTTCACCGTAGGTGCGGACAATTTCATCGAGGTCCAGGGACTCGACGGGAGCGCCGACGGCGTCGCCAACGGCGCCGCCGAGCAGGCAGCCCTGGAATTGACTGCGCAACCGCGGATCAGACGGAATTCGAGGAAGGGACATTTCTCAGGTGACCCGGGAGAACGGCTTTCTCTCGCGGTACAGCATACTGCGATTTCGGCAAAATCTAGCCAGCCACTTCGATGGTTATCCGCATCCCAGCAGGAGGGAACCTTTTGCTCGGAAGACGGGAAGGAAATTGTGTGGTCGGTGGAATTGCCAAGGAATCCCATATGAAGAGAAGACCTATCGTGCTCGTTAAACTATTTGGGGTGACTGTCTTCGGCGGGCTATTGCTTGCCTGGCCGCCGCACACAGGTGCGCAGGCGCCTCCGGGGCCACAGACGGGGTCACCGCCGCCTGGCGCTCAGGTGCCTGCCGCAAAGCCCGTGGAGCGGGCGGCACCACCGCCACCGCGGCAGTCGATCCTGGGCACCTGGAAGTTGAATCGCGACGAAAGCGACGCTCCGCGTAAGCGATCGGATGACGACCGAGGATCGGACACCGGCGGTTATGGCGGGCGCCGTTCGGGAGGTGGCTATCCCGGCGGGGGGTATCCGGGTGGAGGCCGCGGCGGTGTGGGTGGTCCCCGCGGAGAAAGTGATGAGGAGCGGCAGAAAATGCGCGAACTGACGACGCCGCCAAGCAAGATCACCCTTTCGATGACCGGCGCCGAAGTGGATTTGATGGACGACCAGGACCGCAAGCGGGCGTTCATGACCGACGGGCGGAAATTGCAGAAATCCAAAGACGCCAATTATCAGGAGATTGCCGCCCACTGGGACACAAAGAGTCTGGTCACCGACGAACGGAGCCCGGGGGGCGGAAAGATGAGCCGGAGGTTTGAATTGTCCGAAGATGGCCGCCAACTCTACGAAACGCTGCGCGTGGAGAGCAGCGGGCGCGGCAACCGATCCATCACGATGCGTTTTGTCTACGACATTCCCGTTACGACGCAAGCCCGGCAGTGAGAGCTGCCTTGAATTCCCTCTTGACCTGGCCACGCAAAAAGCGCCAAATCGCCCCGCTCGTACTGTTCCCGGTTCGATCGTGCCGCTTCGAAGAGCGTGCCACGATCGCGCTGCTTTGGAACTGTGCTTCAATCCCAAAACCAATTTGCGAGGCTAGGATAAAGAGGGCTGTCCCGGGCCGCGTTGACGGGAGTGGCGAGCGATGCTATAAAATACTGTTTCACTCGGCAGCTTTAAGCCCACCGTAGGCCTTCACGGGGTGGGGGCGCGGCGCGGCTGCCAACCTGAGATTTAGGCGACACCACTTTTAATGGAAGCCATCGTCGGCCAATTAGGCGAACTGTTCCTTCAGGCTGTGCCTACAGTCCTGATCATCCTCCTTTTTTACTTCATCTTACGGGCGATTTTCTTCAAACCGCTGCTGCAAGTGATGGCGGAGCGCGACTCCCGGACCGCGGGGGCAGAAAAGGCCGCCGAGGCCGCACAAGCCGCGGCCGCTGAAAAGATCAAACGGTATCAAGAAGCTTTGGGGCAGGCGCGCCGGCAGGTTTACGCGGAGCAAGAAGCGGCGCGGAAAAAACTGCTCGACGAACGCGCCACGCAATTGAAGGAAGCGCGCGCGAAAGCGTCAGGGGAAGTCAGCGCGGCGAAACAGCGGGTTGCCGTTGAACTCGCCGCCGCGCGCCGCGAAGTCGAAGCCAGCGTCGCGCAGCTTTCCGCGGAAATTGCGCAGCGCATCCTGCAAGTGCCGCCGCGGCCCGGCGCCCCCGTGAGAGAAGCACGATGACGCGAAATCGTCGGATCTTTTTTGTCGTAAGCCTGCTCATAGTGTCGATGTTCGCGGTAGTTAGCGCGCACGCCGCTGAGGAAGCCGGCGCGGCGACGGAACGCGCGACCGAGATTTTCAAGTGGATCAACTTCGCGATCGTAGCGGGTGCGGTTTATTGGGTCTTCGGAAAAGTGTTGCCTCCCAGATTCCGGAGTCATGCAGAGACTATCGGTTCCGCGATTAAGAAAGCCACATCGGCGAAGGCGGCGGCTGACGCGCAACTTCGCGATGCGGAAACGAAACTCGCGAATCTCCAGAAGGAAGTGGCGGAACTCCGGGCGTTTGCGGAGCGGGAATCGGCAGCGGAAGTGGAACGCCTTCGCATCGCGACGCAATCCGATGCGCAGAAAATCGCGGCGGCGGCCAAGGCGGAGATCGAAGCCGCCGAGCGCGCGGCGCGCCTTGAACTGAAGACCCTGGCGGCCGGACTCGCGGTGGGTGGCGCGGAAACGCTGCTGGCGAAACAACTCACTCCCCAAGCGCAGGAATCGCTGATCAGCAATTTTGTGAGGAATCTCGAAGGGAGGCCGAATTGAAGTCCGCGAGCTTGCAATACGCAAACGCGATGGCGGACATCGCGCTCGAGCAAGGCGCAGCCGAGCCCGCGGTGAAACAGCTTAGCGCGTTTGGCGCGGTGTATGGGGAATCGGCCGAGCTGCGCACGTTTCTGGCGAGCCCTGCGGTGACGATTGAAGCGAAGCACGCGGTCATCGAAAAGCTGGTGGCCCGGCTGGGCGCGAGCAAGATCATCCGCAATTTTCTTTTCGTGATCACCGACCACCGGCGCACGCAACTGCTGCCCGAGATCGTGACCACGTTTCAGCAAGTCATCCGGCAGCGCGCAGGCGTTGCGGAGGCGGAAATTTCTTCGGCCGTCGAATTGAGCGCCGCGCAAAAAAAGGAAATGGTCAAGACGCTGGCGAGCCTGACGGGCAAGAAAATCGAGACGAAGTATTCGCTTGATCCGGGTTTGCTTGGCGGGGCTGTGGTGCGCATCGGCGACACGATTTACGACGGCTCGCTGCGCAGCCGCCTGAACGAACTACGGGCGCGCTTGGCGGCGGAGTAGGCAAGGGGCCGGCAACAACAGAGTTTAGACGGGCAGGTTCGAAAGAGTTCTTGCGGAATTGACGGAGCAGGCATGGCCAATATCAAAGCGGATGAAATCAGCAAGATTCTGCGCGAGCAGATCGAGAATTACGAGCAGACCGTCTCTGTCGACGAAGTCGGGGCGATCATCAGCGTGGGGGACGGGATCGCGCGCGTCCACGGCCTGGAAAGAGTCATGGCTGGCGAAATGCTCGCCTTTCCGCACAATATTTTCGGCATTGCGCTGAACCTCGAGGAAGAGGAGGTGGGCGTGGTGCTCCTGGGCGAATCTTTTGAGTTGAAAGAGGGCGATGTCGTCAAGCGCACGAACACCATCATGTCTGTGCCCGTGGGCGAGGCGCTGGTCGGTCGCGTGGTCAGTCCGCTCGGCCAGCCGCTGGACGACAAGGGCCCCATCGCGTCGAAGCAGCGCAATCCGCTCGAGCGCATTGCGCCGGGCGTGCTCGACCGCCAGCCGGTCCGCGAGCCGCTGCAAACGGGCATCAAGGCCATCGACAGCATGATTCCCATCGGACGCGGCCAGCGCGAGCTGATCATCGGCGACCGGCAGACCGGCAAAACCGCCGTCATTCTGGACACCATCATCAATCAAAAAGGCGGCGACCTGATTTGCATCTACTGCGGGATTGGGCAGAAGCGCTCGACGATTGCCCAGGTGGTGAAGACGCTGACCGACGCGGGTGCGATGGACTACACCATCGTGGTGGCGTCATCGGCGGCGGAGCCCGCCTCGCTCCAGTACATTGCGCCGTACGCGGCTTGCGCCATGGGCGAATACTTTCGCGATACGAAACGTCATGCCGTGGCGTTCTACGACGATCTTTCGAAACACGCGCAGGCTTACCGCGAAATTTCGCTGCTGCTGCGCCGGCCGCCGGGGCGCGAGGCTTTTCCCGGCGACGTGTTTTATCTGCACTCGCGCTTGTTGGAACGAGCCGCGAAGCTGAACGACAAGCTGGGCGCGGGTTCGCTGACGGCGCTGCCGGTGATCGAGACGCAGGCCGGAGACGTTTCGGCGTACATTCCGACGAACGTGATTTCGATTACCGACGGACAGATCTATCTGGAAGCCGACCTTTTCAACGGCGGCATCCGTCCGGCGATTAACGTAGGAATCTCCGTCAGCCGCGTGGGCGGCAACGCGCAGATCAAAGCCATGCGCCAGGTCGCCGGTTCGCTGCGTTTGGACATGGCGCAATATCGCGAGCTCGCTGCGTTTGCACAGTTCGGCTCCGATCAGCTCGACAAGGTTACCCAAGGGCAGCTTGCGCGCGGGCAGCGATTGACGGAGATTCTGAAGCAGGATCAATACCTGCCGCTGTCGGCGGAGAAGCAGGTGCTCGTGATATACGTGGCCACCACAGGCGGCACGGACACCCTCCCGGTCGCGGAAGTGCGGCGGTTCGAAAGCGAGTTTCTCCAATTCGTTGAAACCAATTATCCATCGGTGTTGAAAAACATCGCCGCGAAAAAGGCGCTGGACGACGGCATCAAAGCTGAAATCAAGACCGCCTTGGATGCTTTCAAGGAGCGATTCACCGCGGCGGTGGCTGCCGCAAAGAACTAGACGCGCGATGCCCACACTTCTCGATTTCCGTCGCCGCATCCGCTCGGTGAAGAACACCCAGCAGATTACCCGCGCAATGAAGTTCGTCTCTGCGGCGCAGTTGCGGCGCGCGCAGGAAACGGCGCTGGCCGCGCGGCCTTACGCGAGAGAGCTGGCGCGGGTGCTGCGTTCGACCATGTCGCGCATCGCGGAGCCGCAACATGCGCTGCTGGCGCACCGGCCCGAAGAACGAATTCTGGCGATTGTGCTGAGCGGCGAGCGCGGTCTGGCGGGCGCCTTCAATGCCAACATCCTGCGCAAGGCCAACGACTTTTTCCGCACGCACCGGGGGAAGAGGCTTTCGGTGATAGCCGTGGGCAAAAAAGGCCGCGACTCGCTGAAAAAAGCCGGCTTCAACATCATCGCGGAATACGTGAACGTGCTCGCCCGGGTGAACTTTGCGACGGCGCGGGAAATCGCCACGCTGGTCACCGAATTCTACGCGAAAGAGGAGATGGACTCGGTGTATATCGTTTTCAGCGAGTTCAAGACGGTGATGACCTCGAACCTGGTGGTCGAGAAGCTGTTGCCGGTGGAAGCAGTGCGCGAAGAAGAGCCGTCGAGTTCGGCGCAAGCGTCCTCGCAAGTGGACTACATCTACGAACAACCGGAAACGCAACTTCTCGACAAACTACTCCCGCGCTACATCGAAACACAATTGCTTCGCGCGATGCTGGAATCTTCTGCGGCCGAGCACGCTGCGCGCATGACCGCCATGGAATCGGCCACAAAAAACGCCGGCGACGTGATTGAAGCCCTGACGCTGCATATGAACAAAGTGCGCCAGGCGGCCATTACGAAGGAGATTATTGAGATTGTGAGCGGCGCTTCGTCGACCGCTTAGGAGACAGCATGGCAGAGAAATACGCAGCCGTCGGACACGTCGTGCAGGTCATTGGACCGGTGCTCGACGTGCAATTTGAAGCGGGCCATCTGCCCGCGATTTACAATGCGGTTCGCATCACCAGCGAAGGCTACAACGTTCCCGAGCCCATCGACGTGACCGCGGAAGTGCAGCAGCATCTTGGGGAGGGCCGTGTGCGCGCCGTGGCCATGGAACCCACCGAGGGGCTGGTGCGCGGCATGAAGGCGTTTGATCTTGGCGAGGGTATCAGCGTTCCTGTAGGACGCTCGACGCTCGGCCGGGTGATGAATGTTCTCGGAAAACCCGTGGACCAACTGGGACCTCTCACCAGCCCCACAATGTACCAAATTCACCGTCCGGCTCCGCTGCTGGACCAGCAATCGACGACCCTCGAAATGTTTGAGACGGGCATCAAGGTCGTCGACCTGATCCAGCCCTTTTTGAAGGGCGGGAAGATCGGGCTGTTCGGCGGTGCGGGGGTCGGCAAAACGGTTCTCATTCAAGAACTAATTCATAACGTGGCCATGCAGCACGGCGGCGTGTCTGTGTTTGCGGGCGTGGGCGAGCGGACGCGCGAGGGCAACGACCTGTGGATCGAATTCCAGGAATCGGGCGTGGTTGTTCCCGGCAATTCGGAAAAATCCCGCGCGGCTTTGATTTACGGCCAGATGACCGAACCGCCTGGGGCGCGTCTACGCGTTGGCCTCACCGGACTGACCGTCGCCGAATATTTCCGCGACCAGGAACACCTCGACGTGCTCCTCTTTATCGACAACATTTTCCGCTTCGTGCAAGCGGGCTCGGAAGTTTCCGCGCTGCTCGGCCGTATGCCTTCGGCCGTCGGGTATCAACCGAACCTCAACACGGAAATCGGAGAACTTCAGGAGCGCATCACCTCGACGAAAGCCGGTTCGATTACCTCCGTTCAGGCGATTTACGTGCCCGCCGACGACTACACCGACCCCGCCCCGGCCGCGACGTTCACGCACCTGGACGCTTCCACAAACCTCAGCCGCCAAATCGTCGAGCGCGGCATCTATCCGGCCGTGGATCCGCTCGCCAGCTATTCGCGCATTCTCGACCCGCGCATCGTCGGCCAGGAGCATTACGCGGTGGCCCGCGGCGTGAAATCCATTCTGCAGCGCTACAAGGACCTGCAGGACATCATCGCCATTCTGGGCATCGAGGAACTTTCCGACGAAGACAAGCGCACCGTGGTGCGCGCGCGCAAGATCGAAAAATTCCTCTCACAGCCGATGTTCGTCGCGGCGCAGTTCACCGGCCTCGAAGGCAAGTATGTCAAGATCGAAGACACCGTGCGCAGTTTCAAGGAAATCGTCGAAGGCAAATACGACGACATACCGGAGCAGGCGTTCTACATGGTGGGCACGATCGACGAAGCCCTCGAGAAGTCCGAAAAAATGAAGGCGAGCGCGAAGTAACGAAGATGCCAGCCGACTCCATGGAGCTCGTGGTGGTCACGCCGTCGAAGCAAGTGCTTCGCCTGAGCGCCGCGGAAGTGCAGCTCCCTGGCGCGAGGGGCTATCTGGGGGTATTGCCAGGACACGCGCCGCTCATGACGGAGCTGGGGATTGGTGAACTCAGTTATCATGACGCCAGCGGCAAGGAATCGGCGCATCTCGCCGTCATTAGCGGTTTTGCGGAAGTGCTCCCCGACCGTGTCACCGTTCTCGCGGAGACGGCCGAGTTTGCTGCAGAAATCGATCTCGCCCGTGCCGAAGCTGCCAAAGTGCGCGCCGAACAACGTCTGGCGACAGGCGATAGCAATCTCGATTGGGATCGCGCCAGTATCGCCCTTCAGCGCGCGTTGATCCGCATTCAGGTGTCGCGCAAATATCGCGGCGTGCCCGTAAATTCCTACTGACGCGAACTCCTTTCTTTCGAAGATCAGCAGGTGCGACCGGAAGTGGCAGAGACTCATCGAAACGGTTAGGATCACAACATGGAACCCATCACGATGTACACGACAGCCTGGTGCCCGGATTGTTGGCGCACAAAGTCCTTTTTGAAGCAGCGCGGCGTCTCCTTCCGTGAAGTGAACATCGAAGAAGACGAATCCGCGGAAGAGATTGTCGTCAGAGCAAACGACGGCAGGCGCAAAGTCCCAACTCTGGAAGTGGGCGGCCGCTATTTCGCCTGCAGCCCGTTTGATGCGGAACAGCTTGCCGAAGAACTGGGCATTCCTCTCAATCCCTAAGTTGGAGTAGTTCTCTTCGCGCCCTAATTCACCGCGAGGCCGCGAGCCCAGACGTTTCTGATTTGCAATCCTTGATCCAGCAGCAAAATATCCGCATCGGCGCCAACGCGGAGCGAGCCCTTTTTGAATTCGATTCCGAGCATGGAAGCGGGATTCAGCGTCAACATGCGCACGGCGTCGGGCAGAGTGAGGCCCAGGGCCACGATATTTCGCAAGGCGCGGTCGAGAGTCAGTGTGCTGCCTGCCAGGATTCCGTCGGCGTTCCGGCACACACCGCCACTGACAGTCACTTCAAATCCTCCAAGCAGGTACTTTCCGTCAGGCATGCCGGTGGCGGAGAGGCCGTCGCTCACCAGGATGACACGCGCGGCGCCTTTAGCCAGCAGAAGCAGCTTCATGGCGGGTTCTTCGACGTGCACGCCGTCGGCGATGAGCTCGGCATTGACGTCGGGTGAAGTGAGCACCGCACCGATTACGCCCGGGTCGCGGTGGGAAAATGGGCGCATGGCGTTGTAGACGTGCGTGGCATTGCGCACTCCTCGGGCCATCGCCGCGCGAGCTTGCTCGTACGTTGCGTCCGTGTGTCCCATGGAAACCACGACGCCAGCTTCTCGTGCGGCATCGATGCACGGAGCAGCCCCGAGCACTTCCGGCGCCATCGTCAGGATGCGGGCATTTCCCGCGGCGGCTTGCAGGAAACGGCGGAGCGTTTCCGCCGACGGCAATTGAATCCATTGCGGCGGATGAACTCCGCGGCGCTCCTTGCTGATGAAGGGCCCCTCGAAATGGATCCCCAGGATTTCAGCGCGCGGTTCATCGGTTTCGTGCTGCCGCCCGATATACGCCGCGATGCCTTCGGCGGCGCGGACGGTATCGTCCGTGCTTGCGGTGACCGTGGTGGCGACCAGGGAGGTAGTGCCGTATTCCGAGACTTTCCGCGTGATGGAGCGCAAGGCGGCTGCGGTTCCCTCCATCACGTCGTGGCCGCCCGCCCCGTGGATGTGCACATCGATGAACCCAGGAATGGCGGTCTTATGCGAGGCCCGAACTTCCTCGGCCCCGGTAGGCAGACTCATCCCGGCGCGCGGTCCGATTTCCTCGATGACATCTTCGCGAATGAGGATGCCCGCGTCATTGATTTCGGTTGTTGGGGTAAGCGCCCGGCCAACGTGAATGAGAGTGATCATGGCAAGGCCACATCGTAACGGAAATGTCTCTGTGGGCAAAACAAAACGGGCGGAGCCACAGCCCCGCCCGCCTCAAAAAATGCTCCGCAAACAGCTTTTACATGCTCTTTGCGGGAGCCGCCATGTCGATGCTGGCCAGCTTGAGCGTCTCGCCTTCCACCGTGCCCTTTACCGTCACATGATGGCCGGCATGAGCCGCCACTTTGTCCTGTGCGTCCACAGCATACACTTTCTTGTCGGCGTCGTTCACGAACACGTACTTTGCGCCGTGTTCCTTGACGCACTTGGTCGTGCACTCAGCCGTACCGGCCTTGTCGTTCGCGCCCTTCGCCCCGCACTGGCTGTCGGAAATCCAGCCGGTCAAGGATTTGTCCGCCGCCATTGCGAATGCTCCCGCGAACAGCGCTGCTGCAACTGCGATCGTGAATCTTACTTTCATGATTCCCCCTCCAGAAATCCACTGCGGTTTTGATCCGCCGGGCCGTCCACTAGCTTGGCACAGGCGTGGCCCGGTGTCCAGACTGTTTCAACTAAATTATACGGCGGATGCTGCTCAGTGGATGGCCTCTTGAAAAGAAGAGGGAGGATTCTCTGGAATCCTCCCCCTATGCTCTCGTGCTCTCAAGGAGTTGAAAGTTGACTTCGGTGCCGTTTGATTATTGTCCCGACGTTGCTGTGCTTGCCGAGGCCGCTCCCGCAGCCTTAGGAATGCTCAGGTAGCCGGTCGCGGTCGACTTGGTGACCTTGTTCACCACGAGTTCCAGCGCGGCGCGAGTGCCGCCGGTGTAGAAGAAAATCGGCTCGTTCACCGAACGGTCCTTTTTTTCAAAACTGTTATCATCGGCCAGGACGTTGATCGTGTAACGATTCTTCTTGGTGTTGGTGTCCCTCAATTCGATCTGGATGCTCCCGACCTTTGTTGCGCCGCCCTTGCGTTGCACGGTGAATTCGAAATAATCGCGTTGGCCCATGCGGCGAAGCTGGTCGATTTCATCGTGATTGCGGGCGATGAGCGTGCCCATTTCGCTGCGCGCCATTTGAATGCTGTTTTTGGTGGCGTCTAGATCACCTTTGACACCAGTCACGTCGCCATTCAGTCTATTGAAATCGTCAGCGCTCGCTTTGGTTGCCAATTCCGAACTCACCGAGCTTTGCAAACCGTTCAGTTTCTTTTCGTACGCCACGGTTGCGGATTTGGTTTGCTTGCGCGCCGCAATCAATTCGGATTGTGTTACCTTGAGCTTGCTGGTAACCACCTTCAGGTCGCTCTGCAGCTGCTGATTTTGCTCTTCGGCCTTTGTTAAACGCTGGCCCAAGGTGTCGTTGGTCTGTTTCAGAGACGCTTGGGTTGACTGTTCAAAATTGTTAGCGTGGCTGATAGCGCTCCAACCTAATCCAAGTCCAATCAAGGACAAAATCGCTACGACTGCTACCGCAAGCGTCACCCAGCGCGGCGTTTCAGTTGACTGCACCACCACCGGTTCTTGATATTCGTTCATGGACGTCTCCTCTTGGGGCGGCACCCACCCGGGCTCGCCACATACACGGAACACTGCATATCTGCGGCCAATTTCCTTGTATAGCCGCGAGGTGAGTCAAGGTCAGCGGTTAGAGGTACATAGCGGGAATCGGGAGCAAGATGAGGGAAGGACTAATCGTACCAGTACCAGTAAACCTTACACAGTGTGCTACCCATACGTAAAAATTGCTGGGGGAGTGTCATTTCGGGGTCTTTTGACGACTCGAAACCGCGCGACGAAAATCACAAACGTCGGCGCCCACTTTTGATCTATTAAATTATTATTGAGAAAGGGGTTACGACTAGGCGGCTCGGCTGGCGGAAGTGGGTCCTTCGCTTACACTGCCGCCGAAGTAGCGGTCCAAAGTGTGAGTGGCGGCCTCAAGAACCAACCGGCAATCAGCACATCTGCTCAAATGCGCGGAAATCTCGTCTTCCACATTGGGCGACAATCTATGCTCTAAATACCAGCAAATCAAATGGATAGTATCTCGACAGCTCATATTTCCTGTCTTCCTGGACGCTTCAAAATACGATGCACCGTAAAGCTCAAAATGTGCATTCCGCGCACCATATTTGGTGGGAAACCCACAGCCAGGTAAGACATTGAAGTTTATGGGTTTAGCGAAAGTGTGCAAAGAAATGGACAAATTCGTGTGGCAACATTTACGCACCAAACATGTCCCAACGAGCAGACCTCAGGAGCGGTTGGGCACGATGGTCAATTCACGCAGGGCGGCGATGCGATCTGCGAGAGGAGGGTGGGTGCTGAACAGCGAGGACAAAGTGCCGTCGCCGAACCACGGTTTTACGATGCACAGCGCCGAGGTGGACGGAGAAACGCTTGTGGTGGGAATGCGCTGGTTGTAGGCGCCTAACTTTTGCAATGCGCTGATTAGTCCGTAAGGCTGGCCCACCATGCGAGCGCCGGTCTCATCTGCCGAATATTCTCTGGTGCGGGACAGAAAAAGTTGCAGCATCATGGCGGCAATGGGCGCCAGGAATATCATGAGAAGCGCGCCAAGACCACCTCCCCGGTCGCGGTCATCATCGCCTCCTCCAACTCCGCCAAAAATCATGGCGAAACGTCCCATGGACGCGAGATACGTGATAGCGCCGGCAATGGTAGCGGCAATGGAGCTGGTCAGTATGTCGTAGTTGCGCACATGGGAAAGCTCGTGGGCGATGACGCCTTCGAGTTCGTCATCGCTCATCAACTCGAGCAAGCCTTCGGTGACCGCCACGGAAGCGTGATGAGGATTCCGGCCGGTGGCGAAAGCGTTTGGTGCGGGCTCGGGAATTACGTAAAGCTTGGGCACCGGCAAGCTAGCTTTCGCAGCGAGTCTTTCCATCACCGCATATAGCCGCGGCACTTGCTCTCGAGTAACCGGCTTAGCTCCGCTGGAGGCCAGGGCAATCTTGTCTGAGAAAAAATAAGAGACGCCGTTCATCAGGACGGCGATCGCCAAAGCGATTTTCAATCCGTTCTGCCCGCCAATCGCGCCGCCGACCACTACCAGCATGACGCTCAGCAGGATCAGCAGCACGCCCGTTCGCAAGATTTTCATAAGGGTCCCATCCATTCCTACGCACAAACAACCAAAACATTTCGAGGTGAAGATAGCGCAGCCTTTTTCGACAAGCGACCAGGCCGCGCTACTGAATTAGATTCATGCCGCAGCCGCGGGTTGTTTTTCCTTAACGACGGTGAATTCCATCTTCTCTCCCGAAGGATCGCGATCTACGCGGATACGTTGGCCCGGCAAAGTTTTGCCCTCGAGGATCTGCAAGGCGAGCGGATCCTGAATCATGCGCTGAATCGTACGGCGCAAAGGTCGCGCGCCATACGCCGGATCGTAGCCCTCGCGGAGAATCAACTGTTGTGCCGTGGGAGTCAGCTCCAGCGTAATTTGACGTTCGGTGAGCAATTTCTCCACGCTCTTCAAGAGCATGCCCACGATCTTGCCGAGTTGCTCTTTGCCCAGCGGATTGAAGATGATGATTTCGTCGATGCGATTGATGAACTCCGGCCGGAACGCCGAACGCAATGCTTCCATGGCTTCCTTGCGAGCGGCGTCGGGATCATTTCCTGCCAGTTCATAGATCGCTGCGGAGCCCACGTTGCTGGTCATGACCAACACGGTGTTGCGGAAGTCCACAGTGCGGCCTTGGCCGTCGGTCAAGCGTCCATCTTCCAGAATTTGCAACAGCACGTTAAAGACGTCGGGATGGGCCTTCTCGATTTCATCGAACAAAATGACGGAGTAAGGATGGCGGCGCACTTGTTCCGTCAGTTGCCCGCCTTCTTCATATCCCACATATCCAGGCGGCGCGCCGATAAGCCGGGCAACGCTGTGCTTTTCCATGTATTCGCTCATGTCGATGCGAATCATGAGCTTTTCATCATCAAACAAAAACTCTGCAACGGCGCGGGCGAGTTCCGTTTTGCCCACGCCGGTGGGGCCCATAAAAATAAAAGATCCGATGGGTCGCTTGGGGTCAGACAATCCCGCGCGGTTTCGCCGCACGGCGTTGGCGACGTGAGCGAGTGCATCGTCCTGACCCACTACTCGCTGACGCAATCTTTCTTCCATGTGCACCAGTTTTTGCACTTCGCTTTCCAGTAAGCGACCAGCGGGAATTCCCGTCCATTTGCTCACTAGTTTGGCGACATCTTCTTCGTCGACTTCTTCTTTCAGCATCGGCGCGTTTTTTTGCATAGCACCGAATTGCACCTCAGCCTGTTTTAGTTCGCGTTCGGCCGCGGCCATGCGTCCGTAGCGGATTTCCGCCACCTTAGCCAATTCCCCGCTGCGTTCGTATTTTTGTTCTTCGGCTTTGAGCTGTTCGATTTGCTCTTTCAAGGCGCGAATTTTCTGGATGGCTTGTTTTTCGGATTGCCAACGGGCCTTGCGGGCACTTGAATCTTCCTTGAGCTTCGCCAATTCTTTTTCAATTTGCGCGCGGCGCTCTTTCGAATGCTTGTCGGTCTCTTTCAGCAATGCTTGGCGCTCGATTTCGAGTTGCATGATGCGCCGCTCGATTTCATCGATCTCCACGGGCAGGGAATCGATCTGCATACGCAAGCTGGCGGCGGCCTCGTCGATCAAGTCGATAGCTTTATCGGGCAAGAAGCGGTCGGAAATGTAGCGGTGTGAAAGAGTCGCCGCGGCGATGATGGCGGCGTCCTTAATGCGCACACCGTGATGGACTTCGTAGCGGTCTTTGAGTCCGCGGAGAATGGAAATGGTGTCCTCCACGGTGGGTTCCTCGACCAGCACCGGCTGGAACCGGCGTTCCAGCGCAGGATCTTTTTCGATGTATTTTTTGTATTCGTTCAGCGTGGTGGCGCCGATGGCGCGTAGTTCGCCGCGTGCGAGTGCTGGTTTCAGCATATTCGAAGCGTCCATGGCGCCTTCGGCCGCGCCCGCGCCCACCAATGTGTGCAGTTCGTCGATGAACAGGATGATCTGTCCTTCGGCTTGGCTGATTTCCTTTAAAACAGCTTTCAAGCGATCTTCGAATTCGCCGCGATATTTTGCGCCTGCGATTAATGAGGCAAGATCGAGTGCGACCAGCCGCTTGGTTTTCAACACGTCCGGCACGTCGCCGGACACAATGCGTTGCGCCAGACCTTCCACGATAGCGGTTTTTCCTACGCCTGGCTCGCCAATGAGAACGGGATTATTTTTCGTCCTGCGCGCAAGGATTTGCATTACACGGCGAATTTCTTCATCGCGTCCGATTACTGGATCGAGTTTCGAACGCCGCGCCAGTTCGGTAAGATCACGCGCGTATTTTTCGAGGGATTCATAGGTCGCTTCGGGATTTTGCGAAACCACTCGTTGTGAGCCTCGCACGCTGGTGAGCGCTTGCAGGATTGCTTCGTGCGAGGCGCCCTGGCGCTTCAGCAGTTGTCCCGCGGGATCGCGATCTTCACTGGCAGTGGCCAGGAATAAATGCTCGGTCGAAACGTACTCGTCCTTGAATTTCTCCGCTTCTTTGAAAGCACGCTCCAATACGCGGTTTACCGCGGTGCCCATGTGCTGTTGTCCGAAGCCTTGCACCTTTGGCAGGCGCGAGATTTCGCGCTCGATATCCTGGGACAATACTTCCGGGCGTATACCTAATTTTGTGACCAGGGGTGGCACCACACCGCCGTCTTGCGCCACCAACGCGGCCAGCAAATGTATCGGCTCAATCTGCTGGTTTTCATGGCTGGCGGCGATTTCCTGGGCGCTTTGCACCGCTTCCTGGGCCTTTACCGTCATTTTTTCAAATCGCAACATTTGTTCCTCACTTCTTCAAAATAATCCAGAACACATCTTGGATGCACCAACCGGTTGCCTAATGACCATGAAATCGACAGAAAGCGAAAAGGGCTGGCGACGTCGCCAGCCCTCCCGCGCTTCCGGATCATTTAGGGCTAGTTCAACTATTACTTTGCTCCTGCAGCGGCTGCAACAGCCGGAGTACCGACGTTCACCTTGATCTGCTTCGGCTTAGCCTCTTCGCGTTTCGGAATGACGAGGGTCAAGACGCCGTTCTGATAGTCGGCCTTGATCGCTTCTGAATTGACGGTGTTGGCTAGCGAGAAGCTGCGCGCGAAGGATCCATAGGAGCGCTCGATTCGCAGATAATTCTTCTCGTTCACCTGCTTTTCAAATTTCCGTTCGCCGCGAATGGTCAAAATATTGTTTTCCACCCGGATGTCGAGTTCCTTGGGATCAACGTCCGGCAGATCCGCCTTCACAATCAGTTCATGTGCGGTTTCTAGAATGTCGACTGCGGGCGCCCAAGTCGTGAGGTTTGATTCCTCTTGGCGATTGAAGCCCTCGCCGAACACGCGGTTGAGTTGCTCATGGAGTGTCGCGGCGTTGCGGAAAGGTTCCCAACGGTTCAAAGTATTCATGAGTTTACCTCCAAGTTTGTGATAATGTGACTGCAAACGCATGATACAATCTGCGTGTATCATTGTCAAGTACATACTTAAAATGGCTTGCGTCTTTTAACTGTATTAGTTTCAATATAATATAAGGATATTGTCGCGTTATGAGATCTGGATTTTCGAAGCTGATTACCGAACAAGCTGATGGATCGCGATCCTGCTAGACTCGATTCAACATGAAACTATCTGTATTCGATTACGTTCTGCCGGCCGAGCAAATCGCACAGCACCCGCTAGAAAATCGTGACGCATCGCGGATGCTGGTTC
>DATKEV010000025.1:0-6885 GCA_035511855.1 Candidatus Udaeobacter sp. | reverse complement strand
GCTGCGGTCGTGCTTCAGGTCGTGAAGAGTGGCGTCGATGCGGATCTGGTCACCGAAGCGGGCGTACTGGCCCCAAACCACGGTATCGGCACTGCTGAATTCCGCCAGGCGGCGCAGCGTGGTCGGATCGATGGCAGCCCCCGGAGTGACCCGCAGGTCCGAGAGCACCTGGTGCAAGCGGTCGGGTGAAATAGTGCGCAGGCGTGCGGACTGGCCCACGTCGGTACTGAGCATGTCCGCCAGACTCGGGCCAAGCCAATCGAGCGAAGTATCGCCGGACGCATTTCGGAAGGGTAGAATCGCCAGGGAAGCTTGCTCTACGGGGGGGCCCCGCTTCGCGGCGGACCCGGAGAAGATTTTGCCTCGGAAAACAATTCCTAGTGCTGCCAGCAAAACAGCCGCGGCAGTTGCGACGATCCAAATTCGATACCGCTGGAAAAGTGAGACCGCCGCGGGTTTAGGAGCCGCGGCGGTTGGCGGCCGTGTGGGTGCGACGGTCCGCACGCTCGTGGGCATCTCGTGGCCAAGATCCTCGAGAATCTCTCTGGCCGTGGAATAGCGATGATCGCGATCGATTTCCAGGCACTTCATCACTACGTCGCTGATCACCTTTGGAATCGTGGGATCTACTTCCGCAGGAGGCTGAGGCCGCTCCTGGGTGCGTATCAGAAGGGTAGCTAGAGCTGTGTCCGCCTTGTACGGAGAAATGCCGGTCAGCATTTCATAAAAAATTACGCCGAGAGCAAACAGATCCGAGCGCGCGTCGACCTTGATGCCCTTGGCCTGCTCGGGCGACATATATTCCGGCGTGCCCATCAATACGCCCGTCTGTGTCATGCCCGGTGTTTCGAGGGAATGCGCAATGCCAAAGTCCATCACGTAAACGCGGTCTTTCGTGTCCAGCATGATGTTTTGAGGCTTCAAATCGCGGTGGACCACACCGGCGGCGTGTGCGGCCTCGAGCGCGCGGCAAACCTGTGCGATGATCCGTACCGTCTCTTCCGGCGGAAGTTTTCCTCTTTCGCGGAGCACGGTGCGAAGATCGCGGCCTTCCACGAACTCCATGGTGATGAACTTGAACCCCTTGGCTTGTCCCAGATCAAAAATGCGAATGACGTTCCGGTGAGTAACTTCGCGCGCCAGGATCAGTTCCTGTTTGAAGCGGAGAAGGATTTCCGGATTGTTGGCGAGGTCAGCGCGGATCAGCTTGAGAGCTACGAAGCGTCCGAGCTCGGTGTCGCGCGCCTTATAAACGGCGCCCATTCCGCCCTGACCGAGCAATTCGAGAATTTCGTAACGTTCGGCCAGTAGCGCCCCTACAAGCTCGGCACCCTGGGCGTAGGGGGCGTCAGGCGGCGGAGTGACGGCGACCGACCATGCGGAAGTGGTGCCTGCAGGCTGCGTGCCGCTCGGAACGGTTCCGTCGAGCGTTTGGTCATTCAATGGCAGGGGGGTGCTGCACTTCGTGCAGCTGGCGGCGGTGGCCGGGTTCTCCGTCTGACAAAGAGGACATTGCATGGACGGGCAGTCTAGCGCACCAAAGTACTACTCATTATGAGATTTCGTTGTGGAAATGCAAGCAGCAGTTGAGGTTGAGACTCGGCCCGCGGCGGTTCAGGCCGGCCAAAATTGAATGGCGAGCTGGCAGAAAAGAAGCAGGCCGTTGGCTCGTGATGGTGGTCGGGATTGCCGAGAACCAGAACGGGTCCTCTAGCTGTTTTCAATTTAGATCCGACGTACGCCAAAATGCTGATCCGGTTTGAAGCGTCCGCGGCTAGGGCGCTCCAGACAGTTGGAGCGCAGCCGCTAGGTGGCACCAACTCGGGTTTGGAGGCTTTCGTCGGCTACCGGTACGGGACTGCTGGGCCGGCCGCGCCAAGTGGAGAAACCTTCCTTGACGAGGCCGGAAATGGTGCGGCGATTTTGATAAATCAATTTCAGCCAGGACCAGGGACCCATTTGGGGGAAATAGATTCCCCGGAAACACATGCGGGCGATGAAAATGTTTATGCGATAGCCCAGCGACTTGTCCTTGAGCGAATCGACAGCTTGAGCCATGGCTTCCGGGCTGTAGGAATGGGCCCAGCCAGCTTTCACTTCGGCATGTGCTTCGGCGATAGTCATCTTCAGAGGGGTGTGGGCCATGGCAAACGGGATGAACTCCTGCCAGTGCTTCGGGCGCGTCAGCCGTCCGGCGGCGGCTAGGCGTTTGTAGAGAGGCGTCGCGGGGAGAGGCGTGAGCAAGCCAAAGATGGGGAGCCCTGCCGGCCAAGTGCGAATCTCGTCGAGGGTGCGCTCCGCGACCCCTACGGTGTCGTTGTCCATCCCGAAAATAAAGGAAGTGATGGCGTAAACGTTGCGCCGGGCGAGCCTCCGGAGGACGGCTGCATATTCGCCTGGTTTGTTGAAGCCCTTGTTTACGCCGGCAAGGTTCCGAGGGTCGATGGACTCCATGCCGATGAAGACCCACTTGCCGCCGGAGGCAGCAATGAGGTCGACGAGTTCCTCGTCGCGCAAGAGATTGGCGCTGATCTGAGCGACCCAGTGGACCTGGGCACCGGCGGCGATAATGTCGCGCAGCAGGGATTTCGTGCGTTTGATGTTGATAGCGAAATTATCGTCGATGAAGAAGACCGCGATCTGGCCGCCTTCGCTTCTGGCGCGAGCTTTCAAGAGGAGCAGCTCATTCACCACGCTTTCGTTGGTGCGAAAGCGGATGGAGTCGCCAAAAAAACCGGTCACCGTGCAGAATTCGCAACCATAAGGACAGCCACGCCCAGACTCCATCGGAATGATGCGAAAGGTGCCCCAGCCCTCGCCGATACGCTGGAGGGTGCGCTTGGCCATTTTTGGAACCAAATTAAACTGGTCGAGATTTATTTTGTCCCACGGAATCTCGGGGTATTGCTTGAGACTGGGCTTGCTTTCCTGTCCAAACGCATCCACAGGGGCGTAGATATCCTTGAGTTGGCCGCGTGCGGCATCCGCGACGATCTTTGGCCAGGTTTCATCGGCTTCACCGAGCGCCACCGCGTCAGCATGGCGCGGACCGCCGTTTCGACCGAGGGCTTCGTCGGCCTCTTCCGTGACATGAGGGCCGCCCATCACCACTGGCACACCGACGGCGCGGATGGCATCGGCCATGCGGTAGGCCTTGGCGATCATGCGGGTCATCGCGCCGATCCCAACAAGCCCGATATTTTGTTCGCGCACAAAACGAGCGATGCCCGCTTCATCCATGGGTTGCGCGTTGCCGTCGATCAACACGACTTCGTGACCGACTGGGGTTAGTGACTGGAGGAGAAACATCCAGAGATGAGGCATGAAATTACGTGTGACCCCGTTATCGGGGTTGTACAGCAAGATGCGCATGCGCTCGTCTCCAGTTAGAACGAGTATTGACAGCGTTGGGCCGGACTAGCTGCGTCTAACGGTTTGTTGTATCGGGGTGGTGCAGGCGGGACCAACAAACTCACTCCGACAATACTACTGTCTTCGCGAGCAGGTGAGATGATTCGAGGAAATTCGAGGAATAATTCACCGTATCAGTCATCAGGCTTTTACCTGGGTGAAATCCCGCCGCGATCGCGGCGCAGCACTCCTTCCCGAACGCTCGGGAAAGAGCGGATCCAGTGCAACGAGGAAAAGGAATAGCGCTAGGCTTCTTCCTCGACGAGTTGTTCGCCGTGGGCGGCTTTGTGGGCGGCGATGACCTTTTCCGCGAGCTCACTAGGGACGTAATCGTAGTGCGAGAATTCCATGGAGTAAGTGGCGCGGCCCTGCGTTTTTGAGATGAGGTCGTTGGCGTAAGTGAGCATTTCAGCAAGCGGCACTTGCGCCTTGATGATGACGTTGTGGCCGCGGGATTCGCTGCCGGCGATGCGACCGCGGCGGCCGCTGAGATCGCCCATAAGGTCGCCGGAGTATTGATCGGGAGCGTATACCTCAACGTGCATGATTGGTTCGAGGAGCGTGGGACGAGCCTGCTTCATGGCTTCTTTGAAGGCCAGAGAGCCCGCGATCTTGAAAGCGATGTCGGAGGAATCGACGTCGTGATATTTGCCGTCGTAGAGGATGGCGCGAAAATCGACGACGGGAAATCCAGCGAGGAAGCCACGAGCGGCAGCGTCGCGAATGCCTCGTTCGACGGAAGGAATCCAGTTTTTCGGGATGGCACCGCCAAAAATGTCATCGACAAATTCGACGCCTTTACCGCGCTCGATGGGTTCCATCTTGATGCGGCAAACGCCGAACTGGCCGTGGCCGCCGGATTGCTTCTTGTGCTTGCCTTCGACGTCCGCTTTGCCACGGATGGTCTCACGATAGGGAACTTTCGGCGGTTTCAAAGTGAGATCGACGTGATAGCGCTTGTGGAGCTTGGCGACGACGACCTCGATGTGCTGCTGGCCGGAACCGGCGAGCAAGAACTCCTTTGTTTGTGGATCGCGTGAAAAGCGGAGCGCGGCGTCTTCCTCGAGAATCTTGTGGATGGAGACGCCGATCTTGTCTTCGTCGGCGCGGGTTTTTGGCTCGATGGCGAAAGTGATGGAAGGTTCGGGGAGCTGCGCGGGGGAATAGTAAATGGGCGAAACTTTATCGCCGAGAGTTTCGCCGGTCGTGGTTTCCTTGAGCTTGGCGATGGCGCCGATGTCGCCGGAATGTAGCTCGCCGACTTCCGTGAGCTGCTTTCCTTGAACGACCTGGATGTGCTGGAAGCGCTCCGGGATATTGCGATTGTAGTTGGTGAGGGTGGCGTCGTTTTTGAGGACGCCGCTTTTCACCTTGAAATAGTTGATGCGGCCGGCGAAAGGATCGGCGAGGGTCTTGAAGACGAAGAGGGAGAGCGGCTGGGTGTCGTCGTAACTGCGCTCGACACGATCGCCCTTGCCACCGGGATCCTTGAAGCCGACTTGAGCGTGCTCGTCAGGATGGGGGAAAGCGTCGGCGAGGAAGGTAAGGAGGCTCGAGGTGCCGACATTCTGGAGCGCGGAGACCATCAGGACGGGAAAGATTTTTTCTGCGACGATGGCTTTGCGAACGGCAGGGATTAAATCGTGGATGGGAATAGTGCCTTCACGAAAGAACTCTTCCATCATGGCGTCGTCGCCTTCGGCGATCATTTCGACAAGCTTTTCGTGGGCTTCTTTGGCTTCGTCGGCCAACGCCGCAGGAATCTCCTCGATGGAGGGTTTTCCGTCACCGCCCGGTTTGTAGATGTGTGCTTTCATGGCGACAAGATCGATGACGCCACGGAAGCCCTTTTCCGTGCCGATGGGGAGCTGGAGGGAAACGACGTTGCGACCGAAGATTTCCTGGAGCGATTCCATGGAGCGTTCGAAACTGGAGAGTTCGCGATCCATCCATGTGAGAACGAAAGCGCGGGGAATGTCGTACTCGGTCGAGTAGTCCCAAACTTTTTCCGTGGTGACCTGGGCGCCAACGTGGGCGTCGACGGCAATCAGTGCGGCATCGGCGGCGATGAGCGATGCTTTGGTTTCGGTGATGAACGTGGAATAGCCGGGGAGATCGATGAGATTGATTTTGACCTTGTCGGAGGAGCCGGAGGGTCCGGTAGGCGTGGGGGACCACTCAGCGTAAGCCAGACCGGTTTGAATGGAGATTTTGCGGGCGATTTCTTCGTCGTCCCAGTCGGTGGTGGCCGTGCCTTCCGCAACTTTTCCCCAGCGCGGCGTCATGCCCGCGGTGAAGAGCAACGACGACACCAGTTGCGTTTTCCCGGTGCCGCCGTGACCGACAATGCCAACGTTTCGGACGTCCTTAGTGAGATAGGTTTTCATACGAGCCTCCCTGTTAAGCACCCCAAGACTGTCGGGGCTGGCGGGCGAGGCGCGTCCAAAAGGAAGCGGGGCGCGGCCTGCGCCTGGCATGTTGGAACTGAGGGAGGAGAACGTGACCTATCGACCTTTGCCCCCGTGCGGGACGGCGGCAAGGCGATGAGTTTCCCCTGGTCCGATCTCCTAGCGGGCGGATGCTAGCATAGGGAAAGGGCCGTAGCAACGCGTGTGAGAAATTTGGGTGACGGAGGCGGAGGTCCGACCGAGGCGCGAAAGTCGGCTACCGGAAGGGAAAAAATACCGGGACTAGTACTCGACGACAGTGCACTCTCTGGTTTTGAAGGCTCGCTAGCCTCTGACAACAGGAGGCTTAGCGAAACATCCGATTGCCCGGTATCGGCATGAGGTTTGCGAAAGAGGGCAGGGATACACAATCTAAGGAGAACAGCATGGAAGAATACGTGGACGTAAACGAAGACGAGCATAAGAAGAAACCTTCGGCCCCTGGGCCGAATCGCTGGCTGTCGATCCTAGCGGCAGCGCTCGTAGTGGTTGCCGGAGGGGCCCTGGGATATGGGTACAGACAGCAGATTCTGGTGGGACACCTGACGGCCGAAGAGACCATGGCGAAGACAACCATCGGCCAGATGCAAGGGCAACTGGACAACCTGACGGCAAAACTGAATGACATGACCGCGGCCGAGGAGGCGGCAAACGAGCGGGCACAAAAGGCTAGACAAACGGAGAAAAAAAATGGCGCTGGGCCGCAATCGACGGCCAAGCGGGGCGTGCCCGTGGACAAGCGCTATAAGCAGTTGCAGGCACAACTGGAGGAGCAGCAGAGACAGTTGAAGGAAACGCAAGAGTTGGTGGCCAAGAACCGGACGGACCTCGAGGGAAATCTTAGCTCGACGCGGGACGAATTGAACGGCTCCATCGCCAAGACGCATGAAGAATTGGTGGCACTGGCGAAACGCGGAGAGCGGAGCTACTTCGAGTTCGAACTGACGAAATCGAAGCAGTTCCAGCGCGTGGGGCCAGTTACGTTGTCGCTGCGGAAGGCGGATACGAAGCACAAGAGCTACGACGT
>DATKEV010000024.1:0-40057 GCA_035511855.1 Candidatus Udaeobacter sp. | reverse complement strand
AGGGTTAGGGGTGAATTCTTCCGATGTGTGGCAAGAAAGGGACTTAATGAAGCTGAACGAAGGAAGCGATGACGCGCGGCGGCGGGAACCGGAAAGCTGATCGGGGGGCTGAAATTTAGCTAACACGGGAAAGAATGGCGTGAGAGGGTCCTCGGCTAAGCGCTTTGCGGCGATGGTAGAAATTGAGGGCTGAATGCCAATAGGGCGGGGTGAACGGTTCTCGAGGGTGTGAGACAAGTAAGAGAAAGACAAAGCAAATAGCCGGTGGTAGGTCAGTTTCCGATTACTGCGTCAGGAGTCTGGAGTGTCTCATTAGACGACTATGTCGTCAGGTACTATTGAAGACGGCCGAGCTCTGCGCGATTCTACCTGTATATACCGACCCGTAATCCCATCCAAGGAGCGGGCCTATGCCTGAGAGAAACGGGGCAGAAACCAGACGCAGCGGTCGTGTGACGCTGCGTGTGCCGCTGAAAATCTATGAGCCGGGCTCGAAGAATGGCGTTCACGTCGAAGAGGCATATGCTGTGAGGGTGAGCCTCTGGGGCGGGCTCATCGCTTTCGGAGCGGCCGTGGATCGAGACAAAAAACTATTCGTGTTCAACCAGGCTACCGGAGAAATCGCGGAGTCCCAGGTTGTCTATTTGCGGCCGATGCGGCTAGCTGGCGGGGTAGGTCTGGTTGCCATAAAGTTCTTGAAACCGTCGCCTGGTTTTTGGGGCGTGGTCTTTCCAACAGTCGCTTAGTACGACACAATTTAGTCTGTATGGCCGTCGGGTTTGCGGGCGCAAACCACATCCGCCCTAAAGCATTGTAGGGGCGCGATTTATCATGGGCACGACATGTCCTGCCCTACACTGGTCTCATTGCAGCGCGAGAACGGCGAAGACCAAGATGCCGGGGTCCCCACCTGGTCAGGACAAGTTCCGCGCGGCGTTACCCATACACGGAAGAAGGAATGGCGACGTCCCGACCCGGTCGAGATAAATGCCTTCGTCGCCATGAAAACCACGGAGACGAGGGTGGGGCGCTGCGGTGGAAAGAACGGGTCTGAAGACCCGCCACTACAGGAGGGCGAGGAGGCCGGGTGCCGAGGAGAGAATTGAGGTTTCAAGCAACAGATTCCTGGATTGGAGGACATGACCAAACGGCTTTCCGGTCGTCTATAGCGGCATGGAGGGCCCCATGTCAAAACGCAGCCTGATTCTTCTGGTGCTGGGCTCGGCTTTATTCGCTCTTGGCTTTACCAACGCGCGGGCCAACTGGCACCACCACTCGGTGAACGTATCCGGAGGCGACAAGCACCCGATGGCGGATTGTTCGGACCTGCGGATTCGCTTTGACGACCGCGAGGCGGTGATGCGTTCCGAGGAGCGCACGGTGACCAAGGCGGAGGCGCCGGTGCTGCGCATTCAGCCGCATACGAACGGCGGCGTGCAAGTGACAGGCTGGGACAAAGATACGTATTCGGTGACGGCATGCAAAGCGGCAGCGGGTTCGACGTATGAGGCGGAACGAATCCTTTCGCAGATCGGCATGACCATTGAGAACGGCAAGATCTCCACGAAAGGGCCGGCGGATGAGGACGAATGGACGATCTACCTGCTGATTCGCGCGCCGAGAAACGCCTCGATTGAGGCGGACACGCAGAACGGACCGATTGCTTTTTATGATGTGGACGGGAAGCTGAGGGCGCACGCGCACAACGGGCCGATCACCATGAAGAATTTTTCCGGCGACGGCGAAATCACGGCGACGAATGGGCCTATCAGCTTGGAAGGGAACAGCGGAAACCTGCGCGTACATACGGAAAACGGACCGATTTCCGTGGCGCTGAAAGGAACGACCTGGAGCGGCGCGGGACTTTCAGCCGATGCGCAGAATGGGCCGCTGACGCTGCTGGTGCCGAACGGGTATCAGTCGAGCTTCGCCGTGGAATCGACGAACCAGGCGCCGGTGAGCTGTCAGGCAGCCATTTGCGACAACGCCCGGAGGACTTTGGACGACGAGCACCAGCGGATTGAATACGGCGCGGCGCCGGCGGTGATTCATCTTTCGACGGTGAATGGGCCGGTCTCGGTGAAGCAACTAAGAGAAACTCTTTAATCGCAAGCTTCGACTCCTGCGACGGAAAGTGCGCGGAGAGATAGACGGCCTCTAGCGCTTGCGGATAAGATTTGACGCATGCTGCTGGAGACGCGGGTCGCGCACAAAATAACCGAGACGGAAGCGGTGCGACTGGCGCGCGAGCTTTATGGGTTCGAGGCGACTGCGAAGTATCTTCCCGGCGAATACGACGACAATTTCCACTTAGCCTGTGCGGATGGACGCGAATTTGTGCTGAAGGTGATGCACCCGGCGCGGGAGCGTTCGTTCCTTGATTTGCAATGCCAGGCGTTGACGCATCTGGCGACGCAAACGCCGCGATTGGCGCTGCCACGCGTCTTTCCCGACCGCCGCGGTGAATTCTTTCGGTTGATAGCAACAGCGGATGGCACCGCGCGGCTGGTATGGATGCTGAGCTTCGTAAAGGGGCAGGTGTTTGCGCGAGTGCGGCCGCACGCGCCGGAACTTCTGGAGGATCTCGGGCGTTTTCTCGGGGAGATGGATGCGGCGCTGCAAACGTTCGCGCATCCGGCGGCGGAGCGGGAATTGAAGTGGGATTCTTCGCGGGCGGGATGGATTAAGGATTACGTCCGAGAGATTTCAGATCCGAAACGGTGCGCGCTGGTGGAAAAATTCCTGGCGCTCTACGAAGCGGAAGTCGTTCCGCGTTTGCCGCGATTGCGGCGGAGCGTGATCTACGGCGACGCGAATGACTACAACGTGCTGGTGAGCGAACCCGGGCCGGGGCCGCGAAAGATCGCGAGCGTGATTGATTTTGGGGACATGCATTACGGGTTGACCGTGTCGGAGCCAGCGATAGCGGCGGCGTATGCAATTCTGGGCAAAAAAGATGTGTTGGGCGCCGCCGCGGCCGTGGTGGCCGGATATCACCGCACGCTTCCACTCGATGAGCAAGAGCTGGCTGTTCTGTTTGCATTGATTGGAGCGCGGCTGGCGGTGAGCGTGACGAATTCCGCGCATCGCAAGGCGATGAAGCCGGATGATGCGTACGTCACAGTCAGCGAAGCGCCTGCATGGGAAGCGCTGGAGCGGCTGGCGGAAATTCATCCGCGATTTGCTCATTACACGTTTCGCGCGGCTGGCGGGCTCGAAGCGCTTCCGCGAGCGGAGAAAATCAAACGCTGGCTTGCAGCGAACGCGGCTTCGGCAGCATCGGTGCTGGATGCTGATTGCAAGACGGCCCCGAGTGTTGTTTTCGACTTGAGTGTTGGGAGCACGTTGCTGGGGGCAGATCCTAGGATGGGGAAAGCCCCCGCGCTCACCGAGAAATTATTCGGTGAGATGAAGCGCGCGGGCGCGGCCGTGGGTGTGGGCCGGTACGACGAGGCGCGACTGCTTTACACTGAGCCGCAGTTTGGAGCGAGCAGCAATCCCACGGACGAGCGGCGGACCGTTCATCTCGGGATCGATCTCTTTGTCGAGCTGGGGAAGGCGTTGCGCGCGCCGCTGGATGGCGTGGTGCACACGCTTGGGGACAACACGGCGCCGCTGGATTACGGGCCGGTGGTGATCTTGCGGCACGAGACAGGGGGAGGCGATAAATTCTTCACGCTGTACGGGCATGTGAGCAGAGACACGCTGTCCGGATTGAAAGGGGGCCAGAGGGTGGCGAAGGGCGAGCGATTTGCTCGCGTTGGCGCCATCGAGGAAAATGGAAGATGGCCGCCGCACGTCCATTTTCAAATCATTCTCGATCTTCTGGATCTTGATCGAGACTTTCCGGGTGTTGCCTACGCCTCGCAGCGCGCGGTGTGGACGAGTCTTTCGCCCGATCCCAATCTCTTGTTGGGAATTCCGGCGGAGCGATTTCCGGCGAGAGAGCCTCAAGTTTCGGAGACATTGGAGGCGCGGCGTACGCTCCTTGGAAAAAATCTCAGCGTTTCCTACGAGCGGCCGCTGAAGATTGTGCGCGGGTGGATGCAATATTTATATGACGAAACCGGGCGCGCGTATTTGGACGTGTACAACAATGTGCCGCTAGTGGGGCACAGCCATCCGCGGGTTGTGAAAGCAGTTCAAGAGCAACTGGCGCTGCTGAATACGAACACGCGCTATCTGCACGACGACGTGAATCGCTATGCGGAGCGGCTGACGCGGCTGCTGCCGGAGCCGCTGCGGGTCTGTTTTTTCGTGAATTCGGGGAGCGAGGCAAACGAGCTGGCCCTGCGGCTGGCTCGCGCACACACAGGGCGTGAAGACATCATCGTGCTCCAGCACGCCTATCACGGGCACACGAATACGTTGATCGATATCAGCCCGTATAAGTTTGATGGTCCCGGAGGGCGAGGGAAAAAGCCCTGGGTGCACGTTGCGCCGCTGGCGGATGACTATCGCGGGCTTTACCGGCGCGATGATAAAGCAGCGGGCGCGAAATATGCGCGGCATGTGGCGGAGCTGCTGGGGCGCACGAAGGCGGAAGGCAGAGGCGTTGCCGCGTACATCGCGGAAACGCTGCCGAGTGTTGGCGGGCAGGTTGTATTTCCGCCCGGTTATCTTAAGGAAGTTTACAGGCACGTTCGAGCGGCGGGAGCGGTGTGCATTGCGGATGAAGTGCAAGTAGGGTTTGGGCGGCTGGGAACCCATTTCTGGGGATTCGAAACGCAGGACGTGGTTCCGGACATCGTGGTGCTCGGAAAGCCGATGGGGAATGCTTTTCCGGTCGCGGCGGTGATCACGACGAGGGAAATCGCGGATTCGTTCAACAACGGGATGGAGTTTTTCAGCACGTTTGGGGGGAATGCGGCGGCCTGCGCGGCAGGACTTGCGGTTCTGGATGTTTTGGAAGACGAGCACCTGCAGGCGAATGCCTTGCGCGTGGGCAGGCACTTGATGAACGGACTGGCGCAGTTGCAAGAGCCCTACCCGTTGATTGGGGATGTGCGGGGGTCGGGATTGTTCTTGGGTGTTGATCTGGTGGTGGACCGCGAGACGGGCGATGCGGCTCCCGAGCAGGCAGCGTATGTAGTGAATCGGCTGCGCGAGTGCGGAATCCTAAGCGGCACGGATGGGCCGGATCACAACGTGATTAAGCTGCGGCCGCCTTTGGTTTTCACCGCAGGCGATGCAGACTTGTTCGTGAAGACACTCAACGAGGTTTTGCAGGAAGACGCGGCGCAGCCTCGGCGGCACTGAGGGTTGGTCCCCTGCGGCCAAGGTACTCTGGACGGCGCGCTTCGAAAGGGCTATCTTGCAAGCGTAGGATCGGCGCAGCCCTGGACACTAGCCCACGGATGGCGCGCGGATGGGCTGGGCCCATGAACAAACTTCATGTAGTTCCGGTGGCATTCCTGTGGTTGTTTTGGTGTGCTTCGGAAGCAGCCGCGCAGTCCGATTCACTTTACGTACCAACAGCGAAGATGCGGCCAGCGACCCCGCCCGCCTGCACCGAGATTCCGCGCGAGGATGCCGATCCGCGGCTGTGCGTTCCGGCATCCGGAGAGGAAAACGAGGGAGTAGAGGCGGAGATCCCGGCGCCGACGAAGATTGAGCTGAAGATTTCGGCGGGGACGCCGCTGAGAATCGCGATTGATCAACGCACGCGCATTTCGCAGGAAGGCGAAGTCGTACATGGGCGAGTGGTCGAGAGCGTATACGCGTTCGATCAACCCGTCATTCCGGCGGGAACGCTAGCCGTAGGGCGTGTGACGAAGATCGGGCCGGTGTCGGGGGCGAAGCGGGCGCTGGCCTATGCCAATGGCAATTTTTCGCTATTTCACGAATATGCAGTTGCGTTCGAAACGCTTACGCTTCCCGGCGGCAAACAATTTGCCATCAAGACGGAGGTGTCCGCGGGCACGGCGCAGGTCGTGCATCTGGTAAGTCACCCCGAAGAGGAAAAACAGAAGAGTGCCGCTGGCCGAGCAACGGACCGAGCAAAGAAGGAGACCGAAAATAAAGTTCAAGGGGCCAAGGGTGAAGTGCACGACGCCTGGGAAAAGCTGACAGCGCCGGGGAAACTGCAACGGTTGAAGCAGCTTCTTCTTTCGCAGTTGCCCTATCGGCGGCAATACTTGGAGCCGGGAACGCGGTTTAACGCCTCCCTGACCGAGCCGCTCGATTTTGGCGAAGAAGCGCGGACGAAGGAGGAACTGGCGGCGATCGGGAGCTCGCCTTCGCCGGACAGCTTGTTGCATGCCCGACTGGTCGCGGAAGTCAGCTCACAGACAGCGAACCGCGGGACTCCTGTTGCGGCCGTGCTGACGGAGCCGCTCTATTCGCAGGATCACAAGTTGCTGCTACCGGCGGACAGCCGATTGATTGGAGAAGTGCTGCAGGCGAAGCCGGCGCGCAAGCTGCATCATAACGGGGAACTGCGCGTCATCTTTGAGCGTATTGAAACTCCGGAAGGAATGAAACAGGGAATGCAGGGCAGCCTAGAAGGGATGGAGGTGGACCGCGCGGCGCACATGAAAATGGATGAAGAAGGCGGCGCGCACGCGACCGACAGCAAGACGCGGTACCTCTCGACCGGGCTGACGATCCTGCTGGCCGCGGCGGCGTCACACCCGGACGCGGAACACGGCACGACGGACGCGGCGGGAGATCCAGGGGTACGCACCGCAGCCGGTGGGTCGGGATTTCGGCTGGCGGGGGCGGTCATTAGCCTGGCGGCAAAGTCAACGCCGATTTCGATGGTGTTTGCTGCTTATGGAGCCTCGACCTCCCTCTATTCGAATTTTCTGTCGCGTGGGCGCGATGTAGTACTGCCCAAGGACACACCTCTGGAGATCGGCTTTGGTAATCCGCATCCGGCAGCCTCGCCAGCGAAACCGAAGTAGATCTTGCTATTAAGGCGGGCGGGCCAAACCCCGCCCTTCCATGCGTCAGGGCCATGAATCCTTCGAGTGTTACTTCCGTGGCGCCACCGACGCTATCGGGCATCACCGAGCGATGGATGTCAAGTTTGCTACCCGAAGGAAAACAAACAAGAAGCTATACGAAAAAGTGCTGGAACGCGGGCGATCATCAGCGAGTTTCCGTTGCGCACGCCTCCAGCGCCGGAGAATTTTCCGGTGCGGAAGCGGATTGTGGCGGGGATGCCGCTGCCTATTGACGGCATCGTGGAACGTTCAGGCTTGAACTCTAGGGAAGTTCTGGCTACGCTTTTGACCTGGAGATGAGAGGCATCGTGCGGCAACCACCCGGGGAACGGTTCAGCAAAGTCTTGCGGTAGTGATAGTTAGGGGCTTGCGTCGCGGATTCTCGCTTTGGCATCGAATAGCCAAGCGCATCCATAAAGGCCATTGCTGCATCAGAATGGTGTCTTCCAAGGGATCGCCACCAGGCGCGTAAGGTAGCGAGAAGGACACAGGCCCCGCGGTCAATCCTTCCTTCAGAACATTTGGGAGTTACAAAGGCAAGATGGGACGTTCGCTCGTTATCGTGGAATCGCCGGCAAAGGCGAAGACGATCAATAAGTATTTAGGACGTGACTACATCGTCAAAGCGTCCATCGGGCACGTCATGGACCTGCCGAAAAAGACGATTGGCATTCGTTTGCCCGATGACCAGCCGAAGAAAAGAAAGGGTAAGAAGCGCGGTAAAGCTAAGGAAGAGAAAACGCCGAAGAAACCGATCACCCTCGATGACGCGAAGATTTTCGAGCCGGTGCTGGAGATTATCTCGGGCAAGGGCAAGGTCATCAACGATCTGAGAAAATCGGCGAACACAGCGGAAGCGGTATACCTGGCGGGCGACCCGGACCGCGAAGGGGAAGCCATATCCGCGCATCTGGCCATGGTGCTTTCGAAGCCCACGAAATACGTCGAGGCGGAATCCCCGAACGGTTCGAACAATAAGGCCACGGAGGAAAAAGAACCACTGAAGGGAAAGGCGGGGAAGAAAAACAAGGACGAAATAAGCCTTCCGCCCATCGATCCCAAGAAGATTTTCCGGGTGACGTTCAACGAAATCACGCCCAAGGCGATCCGCGCGGCGTTTGAGAAGCCGCGGCAGATTGACGCGAACCTGGTGGACGCGCAGCAGGCACGCAGGGTCCTCGACCGCATCGTCGGATACAAGGTATCGCCGCTGTTGTGGGACAAAGTCCGGCGGGGCTTGTCGGCGGGGCGCGTGCAGACGGTGGCGCTGCGGTTGATCGTGGAGCGGGAACTGGCGATCCGTGCGTTCGTTCCGCAAGAGTACTGGAGCATCCACGCGATGCTGGATGCGGGCGAGCCGCCGATCTTCGAGGCCAAGCTTTCGAAATACAAGGGCGAAGACATTGAAGTAAAAAATCAGGAAGCTGCGGACAAGATTCTGGCCGCCGTGAGCAAAGCGAAGTGGCAGGTTGCGGCCGTCACGCAGAAAGAAAAGAGACGGAACCCGCCGCCCCCATTCACGACTTCGAAATTGCAGCAAGCGGCTTATAACCGGCTGCGGTTCACCGCGAAACGGACGATGTCGCTGGCGCAGCGGCTGTACGAAGGGGTGGAACTGGGTGAAGAGGGATCGGTCGCGCTGATTACGTACATGCGCACGGACTCGGTGCATGTTTCGAACGACGCGCTGGCGCAGGTGCGCGAGCTGATTCCGGAACGCTTTGGAAGCAACTATCTTCCCGAAAAGCCGAATTATTACAAGTCGAAGAAGGATGCGCAGGAAGCGCACGAAGCGGTGCGGCCGACGGACGCGGCGCGCACGCCGGAAGACGTTCGCAAATATCTGGATGCCGATCTTTTCAAGCTGTACCAGCTGATCTGGCAGCGGTTCGTGGCCTCACAGATGCTCCCGGCGATTCTGGACCAAACGACGATTGACATCAGCGCAGGCGATTACACCTTTCGCGCAACGGGTTCGGTGCAGAAGTTCGATGGCTACCTGCGCGTTTATCAATTGCCGGCTTCCAACGCCGACCGCGAAGAGGACGAGAAGGACGATGAAGGCGAAGGCAAGGCGCTCCCGCGCGTGGCGGAGGGCCAGGCGCTGCGGCTCGACCAGATCCGGCCCGAGCAGCACTTCACGGAGCCGCCGCCGCGGTACACGGAAGCGACGCTGGTGAAAGAGCTGGAGGAGGACGGCATCGGCCGGCCATCAACCTACGCCTCGATCATATCCACGATTGTCGAGCGCGAGTACGTCAAGAAAGATCAAGGGCGGTTCACGCCGACAATGCTGGGAGAGCGCGTGAGCATCCTGCTGGTAAAGAGTTTCGATGACGTATTCGATGTGACCTTCACGGCGCGGCTCGAAGAAGAGCTGGACGAAATTGAAGAAGGAAAGCTGCCGTGGCGGCAGGCGGTGAGGGAATTCTGGGAGAAATTTGTCGTCGACCTGGCCAAGGCCGATGACCAGATGGTTTCCTACAAAGCGGGCATTCCGACAGGCAAGAAATGCGAGAAGTGCGGCCAAGGCGAATTGCTGGAGCGCATCAGCCGGCACGGATTCTTCCTGGGATGCTCGCGATATCCGGATTGCGATTTTATTCAGGACCTCTCGCCCGAACTTCCCGAAGAGGCCGGTGGCGAACCGAAAACCGAATATTGCGACAATTGCGGCAAGGAGATGGCGATCAAGCGCGGGCGCTTCGGCACATTTCTCGCGTGCACAGGATACCCTGACTGCAAGACCACGCGGCGGCTCGTGCAGGGCACGCGCATCGCGCACCAGCCGGATGAGCTGCTCGATGAAAAATGCACGCTATGCGGCAACGGGCTGGTGAAAAAACACGGCCGCTTCGGCGAGTTCATCGGCTGCTCGGGCTACCCAAAGTGCAAATACACCCGGCCGATCACCATGGGAATTAAATGCCCGAAGTGCGGCGAGGGCGAGTTTGTCCGACGGGGAAGCGCCGGAAAGGGCGGCCGCGGGCGACCGCGCGTTTTCTACGGCTGCTCGCGCTACCCGGATTGTGATTTCACCACGCCGCACATGCCCATCGCCGAGCCGTGCCCGAAATGCGGAGCACCGTTCATCGTCGAAAAACGCACGAAGACCGGAAACGTCCGCGCCTGCCTGAAAGAGGGCTGCGATTGGGAGGCCGTACTGCCCGAAGCTCAGCCGCAGGCTCAGGCCGAGGAAGCTCCTGTGCCTGTGGCCGCCAAGTCCTAACTAAACCACCTGCAACTATAGAAACACCTTCCGTCATTCTGCTTCATGGGGATTCCTGCGCGCCTATACTTTTGCTGGGCCTCTACCAAGGACCTGGTAGCTCGAATGAAAGAAGCCATCGCAAAGTTCCTCGAATACCTGCAGTCGGTGAGAAACTCTTCGCCGCATACGGTTTCGAACTACGGGAAAGACCTCCAGCAGTTGCTGTTATTTCTTTCGCCGCCAGGCGCGCAGCCGCCAGCGCTGGCGGCGGTCACACATTCCATAATCCGGGAATTCGTCGCGCATCTGCACAATTACGGCCTGGAAAAAAGCTCCATCGCGCGGAAGCTGGCGGCGCTGCGTTCGTTTTTCAAATACTGCGTGCGCGAAGGCCACTTGAAGGAGAATCCCGCGCGGCTTGTCCCCACGCCGAAATTGCCCAAACGCGTCCCCTCGGTGCTTTCCGCCGAGGAGATGAATGATTTTCTGAATCAACTCGCCGACGTCGGACGCCGCGGATGCGGCAATTCTTCCCTTTCCAAAAAGCGGGGGCTGGCTCGTAGGGAACCCATCGCCGAGCAGCAAAACAGAAACGATGGTGCAGAGCTAGCGGAAGAACGCCCGTTCCTGCGCCGCGACCGGGCGCTGCTGGAACTTCTCTACGCCGCGGGGCTGCGCGTCAGTGAACTTACCGGTCTGAACCTTGCCGACATCGAGCAGAAAGAACGCATTCTGCGGGTGTGCGGCAAGGGCAACAAGGAACGCATCGTTCCCTACGGCGGGAAAGCGCAGGAAGCGCTGGAGAAATACTGGCCGCTGCGCGAAGAGCTCTTGCGGCAAGCGGCCGGCAAAGGGGCGAACCGCAGCAGCGTTCCGCACTCCGAAGCGGTGTTTCTGAACTACGCCGGGCGCCGGTTGACGCAACGGTCCGTCGGCCGGATCGTCAAGAAATACGTCCGGCTGGTCAACGTCAACTGGGACCTGCATCCGCATTCGCTGCGGCACGCTTTTGCCACGCATCTGCTTGCCGATGGCGCTGACTTGCGGGCCATTCAGGAACTCCTCGGCCACCAGTCGCTCTCGACCACGCAGAAATATACGCACGCTTCGATCCGCCAACTGATGGAGATCTACGACAACACACACCCGCACGCATGATTCGCGCAGCACTAGGTGATCACCAGGTGGCAAGACTGAGATATCCTGGACCTGGGAAATCCGCCGGTATTTCTCTTTCAATCCCACGTTCCGACCGGTCCTTTCATGCGCCGGGTCTTGAGCAAGGCCTCGTGTTCTCTCCCAACATCAAATTCAGCTATGATTTCACCAAGCTTTGCGTTTGGAAAGACGGTCGAGCGCCCTGCCTATGAGCCTAAGAACTCACGCACATGCTTGTTGCATTCTTCGAGCGCCGCCTCTTCGCAGTGTGGAGCGTGCTTACCGCCCTCGATGAGGCTGAGGATGGCCTGAGGGAAGGTCCTCCGCACGCTCTCCATTTCGCCGGTTTCTGTGCGCGGATCGAGCCGTCCATGGAGGAAAAAAGTGGGTGGCGTAAGTTTTCCCAAGCGCCCATCGTACAAATCCGCATCTGGCCGCTCGACGGCGTCGGCAATGCGAAACCAGGCGGAGCAATTCCGGCGGATCACGGTCTTCCAATATTCTTCTCCGTGATCTTTCACCAGAGGCGCTTTCGTTTCCTCCCCAAGATCTTGGGGGTGCGCAGCGAAGCGTTCGAAAAAAGCACGCGAGCCAGGTTTTCGCTTCAAGAAGTGGAATGCTTCCAGAATCAAGCGCTCGCAGCGATCGGGGAAATGCAAACCCATCAGGGCTGCGATGACGGAGCCGTCGCTGTGCCCCCAGAGGATGGCCTTGCGAATATCGAGCGCGTCGAGAAACGCGATGGTCTCCGCTGCGGCGCGGCGGTGAAAATCCAGCGGCAGGTCTTCGCTCATGTGCGTGGAATGCCCGTAGCCGGAGCGATCGGGTATTAGAATTCGGAATTGTCTCTCAAACGCTTCGATTTGCCGGTCAAACGGATAGACCTCGTAGCCCCATCCACCATGCAAAAATAAGAGCGGCGAGCCTCGGCCGTGATCGCGGTAATGGATTTTGACAGGAGTGATTCCCGGCGCGTGGGGCGAAGTGGCTAGTTCGAGGGTGGGCATTCAGACATGCCCCGATATGAAAAGAGGAGTTGAATTGAGCTTTGCAGTAAGAAGAGTTGGCGCGAGCATCGCCGTACAGTATGCCAGAGCGGGCCCGCGCTCAGAGCCGATCGGCGATGGAGTTCCCGGAATAAGAAGTCCCACCGCAGGGTTTAATGTTGAGACCAAACCAAGGCGTCACTGGAAAAATCCATTCATGAATCTACCAGCGTTCCGCGCCGTCGCCGCGCGTCCGCGTCCGCTCCGCGCGCGCTGCGGAAACTGCTGCGAGAACCAGAAGGAGTAGGGTGCAGCGCCGTTTTCTGGTGATGCTCCAAAGCAATCAAACGTGCGATATTAATTTGCGCGATGGCGTCTGCGTTTAGAGAATTTGCGTTATTTCCTCGAGCGAAAAGCAAAACGGCCGGCTAGACTTCTTGCCGGCCGTTCCATTAGTTGGTAAGAATGGAATCGATTCCTGTTTATCGGTGTCCACCGTGGCCGCCGCCACCGTGGAACCCACCGCCGCCACCGTGGAACCCACCGCCGCCACCATGAAACCCGCCGCCGACCGAACCGCGAGCGAACCCGCCCTCGGGCCTGCCTCGGAAGCCGCCGCGATCAAAGCCGCCTCGTCCGCGAAAACCGTCTCCGCGGCCTACAAAGCCACGTCCGTAGAAGCCGGGGCGTCCATAGAAACCGCGATGTCCATAGAATCCGTGAAACCATGGGCCCGCCCCGATGAAAACGCCGCCGACAAAATAATCAGGGCCGTAATAGCCGTAGGGAGCGCAGGCGTACGGGTAATAGCCGTAGTAACCGTAGGCACAGGCCGGAGCCGGCCCTACGTAAGCCGGGCCCACTCCAACGCCGACAAAGACTCTCTGTGCGCTAGCGAACGATGCCGCACCTAAACAAATACCGAGCAAAGCAAGAATTCTTAGATAACGCATGTTGGGACCCCTTCTCAAGTCCATCGCTTCCACTGCGCGACTATAAAGCCTTCAGGTTCTTCAGTTTAAGCTGAAGTACCTACTCGACTAAACCCGTTTACAGGAAGAAAGTTGCATGCCGTTGCTCCTGGTCAGTGGAACCCAGCCATTAACCCCGGGGGAGGGCCACCTCATCCACACCGGAGGATTGCTCTTCAGCTAGCCAGGTGTGAGTCTTCTACCATGTCTAAACCATCGATGAAAACCGCGCTCGAACCCTTGCCACCCATTCTCACCGCCCATCGGTTCCCTAACCTCGGCGGCCTGCTCGTCCGAGCCCGCAACGTTCGTCCAGATCACTGTTTCGGTGCGGCCACTGGTATCTGTACCGCGCCGATGAGAAATGGCAGTTGACCGCGGGGCCCGTTGGGGAAAGAGTTTCGGAGACGAGCATCCCGCAGGAAATTGCCTGGCCGCGAGTCCGCCATCGAACAGCGGCGCTTGTCCGGCGATTCGGCCCTGGGCCTGCACGTTCTGAAAACGATCTCGATCGTGGCGTAATCCGTCGCTTATTCCCTAAAAGCTGCCAGCGCCATTTTCGTTGACGGTCCCCGCAAGCGACCCGTATAATTGGGGTTTGTCTACAGGTCTTGGAGGATCGATGTACGCCGTCATTCAGACCGGGGGAAAGCAGTATCGCGTCGCGCCCGGCGACACCATCCGCATCGAGCGGGTGGAAGGCAAGGTGGGGGAAAAGGTCAATTTTGGATCCGTCTTGGCCATCCACACGGACGACAAGAAGGTTGTGTTGGGTGCCGATGCCGGCAAAGGGTCCGTGAGCGGCAAGATCGTCGCACAGGGCCGCGGCAAGAAACTCACCGTGCTCAAGTTCAAGAAGGGCAACCAGTACAAGATTTCTCGTGGCCACCGGCAGAATTACACCGCCGTCGAGGTCAGCGACATCAAGCTCTAATTCATTTCTTTAGCCGCGGTGTTCACACTGCGGTGTTTTCAAAAAGGATTGCGTCATGGCACATAAGAAGGGCGGCGGCTCCTCCACAAACGGCCGCGATTCACACGGACAGAGGCTGGGGGTCAAACGCTTCGGCGGGCAGCTTGTCAACGCGGGAACGATTTTGGTGCGTCAGCGAGGCACGAAGCATCAGGCGGGCGAAAACGTTGGTCAGGGCAAGGACGACACGCTCTTTGCGCTGGTCACCGGGTACGTGAAGTTCTTGGACCGCGGCCGCCACGGCCGCTTCATCAGCATTCAACCCTCCGAGCAAGCCAAGTCCGCCGTGAATTAACGGGCAATGGAACCGGCGGGCCGAGCCCGCCTTCTTCTCGATGGCGCGGTCCGGCGCTGCTGGATCGCGTTTTTATTTTCTAGGCGCTCACTGCCGCGAAACGCAACTCAGGGGTCCGCCAGGAAAGAACTTCTTGTACGCGCTTCGCCCGTGAGCAGGAATGATTCCGAGGCCGGGCACTTTTTCGTGAAGTTCGCTGAGCCGCCCCACGATTTGATTGGCGAGAGCTTCGTCATTGTCGCTGTCCTCCAGGATCAGCGACTTGCCAACACGCTCCTCGAACCCGCGCTCGTCATCGACGGCATCGCCGACGTAAAACAGGCGCCGCGCGGGGGATAGGTTTACGAAGACGCCGACACTGCCTGGCGTGTGACCACGCAAGGGCACGACGACCACCGATCCGTCTCTGTAGAGATCGGCGCTCTCGTCGAATGTTTCGTAAGGCTTGGGTTCGAATTGCAAGGTTGGCGCATCCGGGCTCGGCAGTTTTTTGGCGTGAGCAGCCATCACGAAACCCTTTGCTTGCACGTTGTGGTCGTTGGCGAATTGCAGTTCTTCGCGCGTGAGCAAAACCAGCAGGTGTGGTAGGTCCATCAAGCCACCCGCGTGATCCAGGTGGACGTGGGAAAGGATCGCCCAGCGCAACTTGGCAGGGTCTTCCCCCACGCGGCCAAGCAGTTGGGGCAAGGGCGTATCGGGTCCCAACTGGCCGGCAAGAAACCGGAGTTTCAGCCATTTGAGGAAGGGGAAGCCGCGGATTTCGGCGCTGAAATGGCTGGAGTTGCCGGCATCGATCAGCAGATCGCCGGCGGGATGTCTCACCAGCACGCTCCCTGCCGTGGAGCCGAAGGAGAAGCTGCTGAAGGTTTTTCCCGTCTCGACCCAGCAGGCGGAAACGCCGGGGATCGTGGAAATTGCCGGTGCCACGCGCGCATGCGGGGCGGCCGCAGGCAATGGCGGCCGCCGGAAGTAGAGGACGTGGAAGGCCACGGCGGCCACGGCGAGCAAGGCAATCAAAAGCAGGGGCGCAAGTTTAAGAGCGCGTGGCATCCGCTGGCAGTCTCTTTCCGGGGAATTCGCGTTACCGTCGTTTGCTTATGTTATCTTTTTCACGAGTGGCCGCCTAGCGGCCAGTTTTCCTGGAGATGGATTTCTGTGTTTGTTGATGAAGCTAAAATATTCGTGAAGGCGGGCAACGGCGGCAACGGCTGCATAGCGTTTCGCCGTGAAAAATACGTTCCGCGCGGCGGTCCTTCGGGCGGCGATGGCGGCAATGGTGGCAGCATTTTTGTGGAAGCCAACCCCAACGACAACACACTGCTGCGCTACCGATACAACCGCGAGTTCAAAGCCGATCGCGGCCGGCACGGCGAAGGCTCCAATTGCACGGGACATTCCGGTGACGACCTGATCCTGCAAGTTCCCGTAGGCACGCTGGTCTTCGATAATCAAACTGGCGAGACGATCGCCGATCTTGCCACTCCCGGCCGGCGCGTACTCATCGCCCATGGCGGGCGCGGGGGCCGCGGCAATCAAAACTTTGCCAAACCTTGGCATCAGGCCCCGCGTGAACATGAAGATGGCTTTCCCGGCGAAGAACGCCATCTTCGCCTCGAGCTGAAGCTTCTCGCGGACGTCGGACTGGTCGGCTTTCCCAATGCCGGAAAGTCCACCTTGATCTCGGTTATCTCCGCGGCGCGTCCGAAAATTGCCAACTACCCTTTCACGACACTGCAACCGAATCTTGGCGTCGTCAACGCCGATGGCGGCACGGGCGGCCATGGTACGGAGCTTGGCCGTACGTTTGTGGTCGCCGATCTTCCCGGGTTGATTGAAGGTGCGCATCTCGGCGCGGGCCTGGGCATTCGTTTCCTGCGCCATGTCGAACGCACGCGCCTCCTGGTGCATCTCATCGACACGAGCGATTCCAATACCGATGACCCGGTCCACTCGTTCGAGGTCATCCATGGAGAACTGCAAGCTTTCAGCGCAACACTGACGCAGAAGCCCTTGATCGTCGTGGCGACGAAACTCGACGCCACGACCGACCGCACGCGGCTCGAGGCTCTGCGCGATTTCTGCAAGGAGCGTACGCTCGGATTTCACTCGATTTCCGCAGCCACGGGCGAAGGCGTGAAAGAGCTTGTCCGTTCGATCGCCGACGCGCTGGACAAGATCCCTCGTCGCACCGCGGAGCTTTCCCTAGACGCCCCACAGCCCGCATCCGAAAACGAAGAGGACTCGTCGAGCGATGCGCTATCGCCCGCTCACGTCAAAGCTGACCGTTCCGCTCTCGCGGCTTCCGAAGACGAGGATTCGTGAGAAACTCTTCGGTAGAAACCACCCGGGAGGCGCATTGACGACCGCGCAGGCGCACCGCACCGCCGCAAAACATCATCCTCGCAACATCGCGCTTTTCGGCGGCTCGTTCGACCCCATCCACAGCGGGCATCTTGGCTTGGCGCGCGCCGCGGACAGGCGCTTTAATTTCGATGAAATGCATTTCATTCCGGCGAGCCGGCCGCCGCATAAACTGAAGCAACACCTCGCGCCGTTCCCGCATCGCTTCGCCATGGTCTCCCTGGCTTGTACGGAGCATCCGCACTTTGTGCCGTCGCTCGCGGAGGCCGGCGAAGATTTCAGCGGCACGCAACTTCACTATTCCGTGGACACGGTGCGCTACTTCCGCCACGTCTATCACGGGCATGGCGACCGTATCTACTTCATGATTGGCGCCGACGCTTTTCTCGACATTCCGATGTGGAAAGAATATGAAACGCTGTTGGGCCTTTGCGATTTCATCATTGCCAATCGCCCGGGCATCCGTACCGAAGCGCTCCGGCTCGTCATTCCGCCCGAACTGATAGTGCGTCCGGACGCCAGGAAAGAAGCGGAAGCCGAGCATCCTTCCCAGGTTGTGGCGCAACTGCACCGCACCACGGTCTATCTGCTAGAAAATGTATCCAGCGACGTTTCCGCCACCGACATTCGCCGCCGCGCCCACCATGGCCAGTCCATCCACGGCCTTGTATCCGCGCGTGTCGAGGAATACATTCTTAAACAGGGCCTATACCGGTGAAATTGGAATCCTTGCCAAAGGGCGTTCGCCTGGCCGTTGAAGCCGCACAAGAAAAAAAGGCCGCGGGCATTACCGTGATCGACCTCAGCGACGCGGCGGCCTTTACGGAATATTTCGTCATCTGCACGGGTTACAGCACGCCGCAGGTCCAGGCGATTTGCACCGAAGTCGAAGGGCAGCTTTACAAGAATCTTCGGCGCTCGCCCGAGCACCGCGAGGGCCATCGCTCGGCGGAATGGGCGCTGCTCGATTTTGGTGGTTTTGTGGTCCACGTATTCAGCGAACAGGCGCGCCGCTACTACGACCTGGAACGGCTCTGGCGCTCCTCGCCCACGCTGGTGATTCCCAATCAGGAGGAAGGCATGGCCCCCGCGCGAGCCACGCCGGGCGCGGTTTTTGCTCGCGATCAACTTTCCGGCGACGCCGCTTCCCGGCGCCCGCGCGGCGGCCGATCACGACAATGACCACCGAGCGCTTGCCGTGGATCGCCGAAGATCCCGCTTCGCACCGCCTGTTTGAACTCGCCGAAAAAGTTGCCATCGCTCCGACGACTCTCCTCATCACGGGAGAAAGCGGCACGGGCAAGGACCATCTTGCGCGCTTGGTTCATGAGCTTGGCCCGCGCCGGGATGCTCCGTACCTGAAAATCGATTGCGCCAGCCTGCCGCCGCAACTGGTCGAGAGCGAACTTTTCGGCCACGAGCGGGGTGCGTTCACCGGAGCCGTCGAGCGCAAGTTGGGCCGGCTGGAACTCGGGGGCGCCGGCAGCATTGTTCTCGGTGAGGTTGCTGCGCTCTCGCCCGGCGCGCAGGGAAAGCTTCTGCGGGTTTTGCACGAGCGCACTTTTGAGCGTCTGGGCGGCACGGAGACGCTGCGCATCGAAGCACGCCTCATCGCGCTCACCAATGTCGATCTTCCGGCCGCAGTGAAAGCAGGGAGTTTCCGCGAGGATTTATATTTCCGGCTGAATGTACTGGCACTCACCGTTCCGCCGCTCCGCGAACGCCGCGCTGACATCATTCCGCTAGCCGAACATCTTCTGGTGACGCTTCGTTCGATCCACGCCCGCCCGAAAGCGCAATTGAGCGATCCTTCGCGCCGCATGCTTTCGGCATACGCCTGGCCTGGCAACGTCCGCGAGCTGCGCAACGCCCTCGAGCGCGCCGTGGTTTTCTCGCGAGTGGGCCGCTCTGTTATGCAAGGCAAGATGGATCTCCTCGAACCGGATAATTTTCCGGAGACGGTTCGCGCTGCCGCTCCCGGCGCGGCGAGCCCGGTGGCCGGACTTCGTTCCCTGGAAGAGGTCGAGCGCGAAGTCATCGCGGCCACGCTCGAAGCCACCCATTACCAGATCAGCCGCTCGGCCGAAGCCCTCGGCATCAGCCGCAAGACCCTCCTCGAAAAGCGCAAGAAATACGGTTTGAAGTGAAACTCCGCCTCCTAATGCTCGGGAAAACGCGACGCACCGAGATGCGTGCCATGCTCGACGACTACGTGAAGCGCATTGGCCGTTCGTGCCCGATCGAGATCACCGAAGTCCGGGATGTTGACGCTGCGCTGAAGAAACTGGAGACAGACCGGGCGGCCACTGTCGTGCTCCTCGAGGCGTCTGGAAAAAGCCTTGATTCGAACGCCCTTGCCAAGTGGCTTAGCGAGCTTCGCGACCGCGGCACACGCGAGCTGATTTTCCTTTGTGGCGGCGCCGACGGCTTCCCGGAGAGGCTCCGCCAGCGCGCCCACCAAAGACTGTCTCTTAGCAACATGACCTTTTCCCACGAACTCGCCCGCGTCATGCTCGCCGAACAGCTCTACCGCGTCTTCGCCATTCTCTCCGGAAGCCCCTATCCGAAATAGGCCGCCTGGTGTAAAACCATACTCACCATGTCCATTCGAATCGTCCCGGACAAGAACCAGCCTTCCGCCGCGCTTGAAATCGCGCTCGAAAAGCCGCTTCCCGATTACGACCTTGAACAGCTGGAACAGCCCACCCCGCGCGACGTCGACGCCATTCTCGTTTGCCAGGGATTCCGCGATCTGATCGACGATGCGCGTGGTGTCCTTACCGAGCTGCTCAGCGGTACGTGCTTCGAGATGGCTCAGTTTACTGGTGCGATCTGCCCATGCGACGACGAGACCTACCGCCCTGGCTTGTGGATCGTAGTCCGCGATACGCATGCCGCCCGCGGCCACGCACTTTCTCCCGAATCGCTCACTCGCCTCTCAGCCATCTCCAGAGAACTCGTCAAACGTCTGCAGCTTGCATAATCGATTGGCGATCAACTTGACCTTTGAGGTCCGACTCCGCAAACTCTAGTCCTTTCGCCGTGTCCTAGGGAGAATGGTCGAGGCGAAACACCGTGCCGGAAGAAAAAGGACTGCTCATCGTTTACACCGGGCCGGGCAAGGGCAAGACGACTTGTGCGCTCGGCACGGCGTTCCGCGCCGTTGGCCAAGGGTTGCGCGTCTTGATGGTGCAGTTCATCAAGGGCTCCTGGCACTACGGCGAACTCGACAGCGCGAAACTGCTGGGCGACGATAAGTTTGAAATTCGCCCGATGGGTCGCGGCTTCGTCAAAATCGGCGGCGCGGAAACCGATCCGGAAGACATCAAGCTCGCGCGCAAATGCTGGCAGGCGGGGCGCGACGCCATATACAGCACCAGGTACGACCTCGTCGTCCTCGACGAAATTAATTACACCATCAGCTACAAGATGCTCGACGTCGACGAAGTCGTCGAAGCGCTGAAGAACCGTCCCGAGCGCGTGCACGTCATCTGCACCGGCCGCAATGCGCATCCCAAGCTTGTTGAGCTTGCCGATCTGGTTACGGAGATGCGCGAGGTGAAACACCCTTACAGCAAGGGTATACTGGCTCAGCGAGGGATTGACTACTAGGTGTTGGTGTAGCTGCCCTCTTCAGACTGCTTGTGAATCAGTCGGACCCGGGTGGGTCTTTCTTTCAACGTAGAACTGACAACTAACAACTGTCTACTTTCTTCCATGGCCTGGTTCAAGCGCGACAAAAAATCGATCGAGCAAACGACCCCGCCCGAGGAGCGCCGCGTGCGCACGGAGGGCCTGTGGGTCAAGTGCGAGTCATGTCGCACCATCGTTTTTCGCAAGGACCTCGAAAAGAATCTCTACGTCTGCCCCAAGTGTCAGTTTCACTTCAAGATGAACGCCAAACAACGCCTGGAAATGCTCCTCGATGGCCGCTGGACCGAGCACGACGCGGGCATGACCTCCACTGATCCGCTCAAGTTCGTCGACACGAAGCCGTACGCCGCACGCTTAAAAGAAGCCAAGAAAAAGCTCGGCATGAATGACGCGGTCATCACCGCCGAAGGCCAGCTCAACGGCCGCCCGGTCGTGCTCTGCGCGATGGAGTTCGGATTCATCGGTGGTTCGATGGGCGCCGTCGTCGGCGAAAAAGTGACCCGCGGAATCGAACTCTCGATCGAAACCCGCCAGCCGTTCATCGCCGTCTCCTGTTCCGGCGGCGCCCGCATGATGGAAGGCACCATCAGCCTGATGCAGCTTGCCAAAGTTTCCGCTGCGCTCGCCAAGCTCGATGACGAAAAGCTCCCCTACATTTCCGTCCTCACCGATCCCACGACCGGAGGAGTCACTGCCAGTTTCGCGATGCTCGGCGACCTGAACATCGGTGAACCCGGCGCGCTCATTGGTTTTGCCGGACCGCGCGTCATCGAACAAACCATCCGTCAAAAACTCCCCGAAGGTTTTCAGCGCTCCGAATTTCTACTCGAACATGGCTTCCTCGATGCCGTCGTCCATCGCAAGGAACTTAAATCGTTCATTGCCAACTCTCTCGATTTGCTTCTGAGCTGAAATGAACTACGAGGCAGCGGTCCGGTATTTACTTTCGCTTGGCAGGGAATTGGCCGCGCCCACGCAGGCCCCTGCCGCAAAGTTCGCTCTTGAAAACATCGCGGTACTTGTCGAGCGCCTGGGCCACCCCGACCGCGTTTATCCCAGTGCTCACATCGCCGGCACAAACGGCAAAGGCTCGACCGCCGCTTTTCTCGAATCCATCCTTCGCCGCGCGGGGTTTCGTACCGGCCTCAATACTTCGCCGCATCTCGAGAAAATCAACGAGCGGATTCGCATCAACGGAGCGGAGATCGCGGACGATGAATTTGCCGAAATTTTCACGCGGATACAAATCCCCATCGAAGAGCTGCTCGCTGACAGCAAACTCCGCGCCCATCCCACCTATTTCGAATGCGTCACCGCCATGGCGTTCGAATGCTTCGCCCACGATCGCGTGGAATTCGGCGTGTTCGAAGTCGGCCTCGGCGGCCGCCTTGACGCCACAAATATTCTTTCGCCCGCCGTCACCATCATCACGCGCATCGATTTCGATCACGAAAATTTCCTCGGCCATTCCTTGAAAGAAATCGCTGGCGAAAAAGCAGGTATTCTGAAGCTCGGAGTGCCGGTTGTCCTCGCCGATCAACGGCCGGAGGCACGCGAAGTCATCCTCGCTCGGGCTGGCCAACTGAATTGCACCGTGGTTGAAACCATCGAAGCTTTTCACCTCCAGCAGGAATCCCGGCAAGACGGCCGGGCCCGCGCGCGCATCACAGAAACTTCTTCCGGCAACACGCTGGAAATCGCTCCAAGCCTTCCCGGCGATTTTCAGTTGCAAAACGCGTTGAACGCCGTCGCCGCCGCCCGCCTGCTGCATAGGCGCGGCTTCCGCATCTCTGATCACGCCATCATGGAAGGTGTGGCGAACACCGTCTGGCCCGGGCGCCTCGAACAACTCCAATCCAATCCCGACGTGTACCTCGATGGCGCGCACAATCCCGGCGCCGCGCAGCAGCTCTCCCTGTTCCTCAAGCAAAACTTTTCCAACCGCCGCATCTGGCTCATCTACGGGGCGCTTCGTGACAAAGCCGTCGATGAAGTGGCCGGCGTCCTTTTCCCGCGCGCCGCCGAAGTCCTTTTCACCCAGCCGCGCACAACGCGCGCGATCTCCGCATCCCGGCTTGCCGAAATCGCTGCCCATCACGCTTCGAGCTTCAAAGTCATTTCTTCTGCTGCGGAAGCACTGGACCTTGCTCTAGCCGAAGCCGCTCCCGAGGACGCCATCTTCGTCACCGGCTCTCTCTATCTTGTCGGCGAGCTGCGCCAGCATTGGAACGAGCGCGCCCAGGTCCTTGCCCGATGATCACAATGGAGAGATGCGAAACAGCATGATTGCCAAAACGAAGCTTAAACCGTCGTCTGGAAGACCCCTCGTCGGCATCATCATGGGCTCCGGCTCTGATTGGGACACCATGAAATTTGCCTCCAAAACGCTCAAGGCCCTCGGTGTTCCACATGAAACGCGGGTGGTCTCCGCGCACCGCACGCCCGATCTGCTCTTCGAATACGCCGTCACCGCCGAAAAACGCGGCATTGAGGTCATCATTGCCGGCGCTGGCGGCGCCGCGCATCTCGCGGGCATGACGGCATCAAAAACCGTGCTCCCGGTCCTCGGCGTTCCCGTCGAATCAAAGGCTCTCAAGGGCCTCGATTCCCTCCTCTCTATTGCGCAAATGCCTCGAGGCGTGCCCGTCGGCACGCTTGCAATCGGCAGGAGCGGTGCGGCCAATGCCGCGCTCCTCGCCGCTGCCGTCCTCGGCGCAAAGCATCCTTCTATCCGCGAAGCCCTGCGAAAATTTCGCACCGAACAAACCGGCCGAGTTCTCGCCCAGCCTGATCCCTCAATGGCTCTCTCTCCAGTAAAGAAAGCGAAACGCTTGTGACCATCGGCATCCTGGGTGGCGGACAGCTCGGCTACATGCTGGCTCTCGCCGGCTATCCACTCGGCTTGCACTTCCGCTTCCTCGATCCCACGCCGGAAGCGCCGGTAGGCCGCATCGCCCAGCGCGTCACCGCCGATTACATGGACCAGGCGGCGCTCGAGAAGTTTGCAAACGGCCTCGAGCTCGTCACCTACGAATTCGAAAACGTTCCGGTGGAAGCCGCGAAGTTCCTTGCCGAGCGCGTTCCCGTTTATCCGCCCCCCGCCGCTCTGGAAGCCGCGCAGGATCGCCTCAACGAGAAAAAGCTGTTCCAGCAACTGGGCATCGCCACCACAGAATTTGTCCCGGTATTGAAACATCGCGACCTCGAACCTGCCGTCAAACAACTTGGCCTTCCCGCTGTCCTGAAAACCTGCCGCATGGGGTACGACGGCAAAGGCCAGTGGATCCTCCGTACTGCCGAAGAAGTCGCCAAAGCAAAATCCGAGTTGCCGGCTGCGTCTCTGATTCTGGAACGCTTCGTGCCCTTCACGCGCGAACTCTCGATCCTCGCGGTCCGCTCGAAAAACGGCGAAACTGCTTCTTACCCGCTTGCCGAAAATCATCATCGCGGCGGCATTCTCCGGCTCTCGCTCGCGCCGGCCCCGCGCCTTGAGCCACAAATCCAGCGCGCCGCGGAAGATGCCGCCCGCCGCGTTCTCGATTCGCTCCAGTACGTTGGCGTGCTGGCCATCGAATTCTTCGAAGCCAGCGGCCGTCTCCTCGCCAACGAAATGGCCCCGCGTGTCCACAATTCCGGTCATTGGACTATCGAAGGCGCCGTCACCAGCCAGTTCGAAAACCATCTCCGCGCCGTCCTCGGTCTGCCCTTGGGCTCGACGGGTCCCGCCGGCCACTGCGCCATGCTCAATCTGATCGGCGATCTTCCCGAATCCGCCGATGTCCTGGCCATCCCCGACGCACACCTCCATCTTTACGGAAAATCCCCTCGCCCCGGCCGCAAACTCGGCCACGTCACTCTCCGAGCCGCCTCTCCCGAACGTCTTGCCCTCCGCCTCTCCGAGCTCCCCGCCTTCTTCCACCGCCCCGGCTTCTGCCTCGACGCCGCACTCGCCCACTCCGCCTCCCTCCCCGCCTGACGTCGCTTGTGCAGCGCCGCCCTTCAGGGGGGCATCTTTTCTCGAGAGAGCGCGGCTAACCGTATTTTCCTCTCCGCTGCTTCCATGCCAGGATTCGGCTACAATCGTCTCCTCATTTTGAGCAGAATACAGATTCGTTTCGTGTCTGCCAGCGTCGAGGAGGCTTCTCTTGAAACCCACCATCGGTCTGATTGGTCTCGGCCTCATGGGACGGCCCATGGGAATGAATCTCATCAAGGCTGGCTACTCTCTCACCGTCTGGAATCGCACCGCTTCGCGTGCCGATGAACTTGTCGCCGCCGGGGCCAAGCTCGCCAAATCTCCGCAGGAAGTGGCCGCTTCCTCGGGCTTTCTTCTCACCATGGTCAGCGATCCTCCTGCCCTCGAAGAAGTTCTTTGGGGCCAGAGCGGCGCCATGTCCGCGCTTAAGCGCGGCACTATCTACGTCGATTCCAGTACCATTTCTCCGGCTCTCGCCCGCAGGATCGCCGCTGCCTGCGCGGAACACGGCGCGCGTTTCCTCGATGCGCCCGTCACCGGCGGCGACTGGGGTGCGAAAAAAGGCGAGCTTCTCTTCATGATCGGCGGCGACGCCGAAACGCTGAAGGAGGCCCAGCCCATACTGTCCGTGATGGGTAAGAAACTGTTTCTTTTGGGCCCGCACGGCGCCGGTCAAACCATCAAGCTCGCCATGAACCTGATTCTCGCGCTGCAAGTCGAGGCCCTCGCCGAAGCCCTCGCCCTCACCACGCGCGCCGGGCTGCAGGGCGAAAAACTCGTCGAAGTCCTCGAATCCAGCATGGCCCGCTCCGGCGTCCTCGACGTCAAAGCCCCTAATCTCCTCAAAGGCGAATACGTTCCGAGTTTTCCTTTGCGCCTCATGCACAAGGATCTCGGCCTCGCCCTCGATCTCGCCAATCAACTCGGCGTCGCGCTTCCCGCCACCGCCGCCGCCCGCGAAACTTACAACTACGTCAAAGGTTCCGCCAAGGAAGACCTCGACTATTCGGCCGTCATGAAGTTCTGGAAGAAGTGACCTCAGCTGCCGCCCTCTGGCGCCATCAGCTACTCCCGTCCTGGCAGCCAGCCACCTTCTCAAAAACTTCAGAGACGAACCGGACCGAAGGCCCTGCCCGGTCCGTCTCCACCTCTCGTCGTGGCCCACGAGGGCCATCTGGAGCCCAAGGCGCCAAAGTTGATTCAATATATCGTGATGCGATATATCTGTAAACGGTTTCCCGCCACAAATATCGTACTGCGATATAAGCTCCGCCCGCCGCCCCGGGCGCTTGGCCCTCTAGGTTCTCCCCTTCACCTGCTGGATCAATTTGCTTACGCTCTTTGCCAGTTCTACGATTTCGCCCTCTCCCTGAAACTTGAGATGCAGCTCGTAATTTCCCGCCGCGGCGGCGTCCACCGCGCTCTTCAGATCGAGCAGCGGTTTTGCGACTTGCCGGGGGAGGATCAGGCTGACCCACACGCTCAGGATGAAGGTAAGCGCCGAGACGATCGTAAGCGCCCATTCCGCCTGCCGCATCAATCGGCGCGCCTGCTTGTGGTCCTCTTGGACCCGCTTCCAGCTCTGTGATTCCAGACTTGACGCCAGTTGCAGGATCTTCCTGCTGGATTCTTCCAGATTCACCGTGGCCTCTCGCAAGATCGGGTCATTCCGCGGCACTGTCTCGGTGATTTGAGCGTCGAACGACCCGATGCGGTCGCGGAGCCTTTCGATGAGCCGTGCTCGAGGCAGTCGCTTTGTGTCCCTTAATAACGCATCCAAATCCTTCTCGTAAGCGCGAACTACCTCCCGCACCCGTTCCGTGGGTTCCTGTCCCGGTTCCGCTACATGCGCCACGGCGATTTCAAACTGTTCCGAGTAGTGTTTTGTGTCGTCCAGCGCGCGTTCGGCGGCAACCGCTTCGTCCGGTTGCAGCCCTTTGATGTTTTGGAGAATCGCATTCAGTCGCGCTACGGCCTCGCGGTTTGCTTGCAGATAGGAAAGATCATGCAGCAAGAGGTAATTTCGCTCTGCTCGCCGGGCTTCCAGCATTTGGATCGACGCCTGCTGCGCCATGGTCGCGGCCGGCGCGTCGACACTTACAATGCGGTCCACAATCCATCCCATTCGAAATAAATAATAGATTGCAAGAAAGATGACCGGTACAAGAATGAGGCGGACAATTGCCAGACTATAGATCATTCGCCGCCGCAAGGAGCCGACATGCATGGGCGCATTCGATGGGTTGTTTGTGTGTTGGTCCATGATCCAGACCTCCGTTCCACAACGGCGTTTTCACCGAGGGACGCGGTACAGAATGGCTGTGCTCCGCATCTTAGCTCATCGGCTGCTTGCCCTCAGCTCTCTGAAGGGGCCGGCACTTGGCATCTCTTTCCCGTAAACGCCCGGCGCGATAGATTCTCTGGAGTCCTTTTCACGTCAACTCGGAGGTGCTTCTTGAAAATTGGGTTTATCGGTCTGGGGGACATGGGCCAGGCCATCGTTCCGCGTTTAATCGCCGTGGGCCACACACTCACGGGCTGGAACCGCACCAAGGAAAAAGCCGCACCCATGTTCAAGCTCGGCATGCTGTGGGCCGATTCTCCCCGCGAAGTCGCCCGCGATTCCGAAATCGTTTTCTCCATGGTCATGGATTCGGCCGCGGTTCAATCCGTGGCCCTCGGGGAAAACGGCATCATCGCCGGCCTCCGAAAAGACGCCGTCTACCTGGACATGAGCACCATCGATCCCGACGTCAGTCGCGCCGTAGCCGCTGCGTTCGTCAAAGCCGGTTTGACCATGCTGGATGCCCCGATTTCCGGAACCACCCTCACTCTCGGCCAAGGCAAGGCCTCCCTCATGGTCGGCGGCGACAAAGCCGCGTTCGAGCGCGTCCAGGCGGTCTTGCTCGCCATCGGTCCCCAGGTCACTTACATCGGCGCGCAGGGCCTTGCCGTGCAGCTCAAGGTCGCTCTAAATATGACGCTGGTCATCGAAGTCATCGGATTCTGCGAAGGCGTCGCGCTCGCCGAAAAAGGCGGCGTTCCCCGCGAAGTCGCCGTCGACGCGATGCTCAAGAGCGTCGTGGCTTCGCCCGTGCTCAACTATCGCGCGCCCCTCATTCTCGAAGGACATATTTCCGACGCCACCTACGGCAACGTCAATCTTCAGCAAAAAGACATGCTGCTGGCGCTCGATCTTGGGCGCAAAATGGGTGTGCCCGTTCCGCTCGGGGCCGCGGCCAACGAGCTTCTCAACGCGTGCCGCGGTCTCGGTCTTGCGCATCACGACTTTGTAACCGTCTACGAGGTCTATCGCCGCCTGGGAGGCATGTCTAAATGAAACCTCTCCGCACGAATCTTCGTGATGTGCCGCAAGTCGGCGGCCTCTCGCGCGACGAAGGCTGGATCAACATGCAGGTCCAGTTCCTCATCGATCAAAAAACGGTCGGCTCGGACAAACTCCTCATCGGCTGGACCGTTCTTCCCCCCGGCGCGCGCCACGACAAACATCGTCATCCCAACGCCGACGAATTCTTCATCGTCATCAAGGGCCGCGGTTTCATATACACCGACACCGGGCGCGAGCCTTCTGGCCAGGGTGATGTGATCTTCACGCCGCGCGGGCACTGGCACGGTTTCGACAACACCGGCAACGAAGATGTCGTTCTCGTCTGGGGCTGGAGTGGCGCCGGCTCGCTCGAAGCAGCGGGCTATGAAATTCCGCCCGAAGGCTACTGACCAGCCCGTGGATTCTCGATCATGAACGCAGCCTGGGACGATCCGCGCATTTCTCGCGGGATGACCGCGCAACTCAACCGCCGTCGCGAACTCCTCAGTGCTGGCCAGAAGCCGCTCGGATGGAAACTCGCATTCGGCAGTCCCGCCGCCATGGAGCGCCTCCACACCACCGCCCCGCTGATTGGTTTCTTGATGCGCAACGCACTCCTTCCGTCCAACGCCGCGCTCTCCGTCGCGGGTTGGAAAAAGCCCGCGGCCGAACCCGAGCTCGCCGTGTATCTAGACAAAGACCTGCCCGCCAACTCCCGTCGCGGTACGGCCATGGCTGCCATCGCTGGACTCGGTCCCGCCATCGAAATCGCGGATGTCGATCATCCCTCCGAGGACGTCGAAGGCACCCTCGCCCGCAACATTTATCAGCGCCACATCATCTTCGGTTCAAACGATGTCACGCGCGCTGGCGGCCTTCTTAGCGGTTTTTCCGCCCGTGTCCTCAGAAATGGTCGCGAAATCGCCAGTACTTCCGATCTACAAGCCCTGACGGGAGAGCTCATCGATATCCTTCGTCACACCGCCGATCTGCTCGCCGCTTTCGGCGAGTCCCTCCAGGCCGGACAAATCATCATCGCCGGTTCCATCATCCCGCCGCTCTGGGTCGAACCCGGCGAAGAAATCCTCTTCCATCTTTCGCCTCTCGATCCCATCTCCATCCACTTCGCGCCCGCGCCCACTCCGGCACTCTGTTAAAATCGTTGGCCGTGGAGGTCTCCCATGAGCGCGCCCGAACCCGCCAAAATCCAGGTTCTCCGTGAACAACTTCATCAAGAGTGGACCGGCGACCGGACCGTCGCCGCCTGGCGCAAATGGCATTCGCAGATCGCAGCTTTTACGCGCGGCGCCACCGATGCCCTTGTTGAGGCCGCCCATCTTCGTCCCGGCCAGCGCGTTCTCGAACTTGCCTGTGGCGTTGGCGATCCGGCGCTCTCGATTGCCGCGGAAATCGCTCCCTCCGGCAGCGTCACCGCCACCGATCTCGGCCCGGGCATGATGTCACTTGCCGAAGAGCTCGCGCGCAAGAAAGGTCTCACGAACATCGAATTCCGGGAAGCCAACGCTGAATCGCTGCCCTTCCCGGATGCTTCCTACGACAGGCTCACCTGCCGCTTCGGCATCATGTTCTTCCCCGATCTCCCACGGGCGCTGCGCGAATGCTTCCGTGTTTTGAAGCCGGGCGGTCGCGCCGTTTTTGTCGCCTGGGGAAAGAAGGAACAGCCATTCTTCACCACCACGGCAGGGATCGTTCTGAAGCATGTTCCGGCGCCTCCGCCTCCTCCTGATCCCGACGGGCCCAGCCTCTTTATGTTTGGAGAACGCGGCCGGCTCCGGCGCGCTCTGGAGACCGCCGGCTTCAGCAATTTGCATGAGGAATACCGCATCATCGCCGGCCGTTGGGCGTCAACGGCAGAAAAATACTGGGAGCAGTTCACTGAAGTAGCCGCGCCCTTCCGCCCGTTAATAGATCAGCTCCCTCCAGAGAAATTGGCTCAGGCCAAAACGGAAATCCTCACTTCCCTCAATAAATTCTGGAATGGCAAAGAATTGAACATGCCGCTCGAAATCGTCATCGGCTCCGGCACGCGCCCGTGATCCTCTTTCGCGCCCGTCTCCGAGCGAGGAATCTCCCAGGTTCTGATTCCGCTCGTCAGAAATGCAACTAGGAAACCTTTTGTTTCCGGCTCTTAACCGTTTTGGCAAACTGGCCGGGTCTCCCCTGTTTCGTTTGCGGAAGGCCCCTGTAATATATAAGGTTGGCGGGAGTTTTTCTGGCTGCTTGGGAGGTCGCAGTCCATCCCGGGTGTTCACCCTTTGCTGACGCCGGGGCCGCGCCCGGGCCTCGAAAACCGGAGAAACGAATGGTCCGTTCGCGATTTCTAAGAGATCTGATGACTTTACTGGCCTTGACTGCCGCCTACTTCTTTGCCGGCAAACTTGGGTTGAGGCTGGCCTCTGTGCATGCCAGCGTCACGGCCGTTTGGCCTGGCACGGGGATTGCGATCGCAGCTTTTCTTATCCTCGGCTACCGCATTTGGCCCGGTATTTTGGCTGGGGCCTTCCTTGTGAATCTAACCACCGCTGGTTCCCTCGCCACCTCCATCAGCATCGCTGCTGGAAACACGCTCGAAGGCGTGGCTGGCTGCTACCTTGTCAACCGCTTTGCGGCAGGCCGGCGCGCCTTTGAGAGAGCCCAGGATATTTTCAAATTTACCTTTCTTGCCGGTCTGCTCAGCCCGACCGTAAGCGCCACGGTCGGTGTCACTACCCTGGCATTGGGCGGATTCGCTCACTGGGCTATATATGGGTCCATCTGGTCGACGTGGTGGCTCGGGGACGCGGTCGGCGCTGTGGTCGTCACTCCCTTGGTGATCCTCTGGTGGGAGAATCCCCGCCTGCATTGGACCCGCCAGCAACTCATCGAGCTGGCTCTGTTATTTCTCGGACTTTTTTTCACCGGTTGGATCGTCTTCGGCGGCCGTTTTCACCCCGCGCTGACAAACTATCCCTTGGAATATCTTTGCATTCCTTTCTTGATGTGGGCGGCGTTTCGCTTTGGCCGCCGCAAGGCTGCCACCGCCATTTTCTTGTTGGCCGCGATCGCCACCTGGGGCACGTTGCATGGATTTGGCCCATTTGCAAGAGAGTCCCGAAACACTTCTTTACTTCTCTTGCAGGCTTTCGTCGGCATCATGGGCGTAACCACGCTGGTCCTCGCTGCCGAAATCACCGAACACAAGCGCGCCGATAAACACGTACGGCATTTGGCGCTCACCGATCCCGTCACGGGGCTCGCCAACTACCGGCGGCTTCTCGACACGCTCGACTCGGAAATCAAGCGCTACGACCGCGCCGGACGCCCTTTTGCCGTCGTACTGCTCGATTTGGATGGGTTGAAGAGGATCAATGACACCTACGGTCATCTCGTGGGAACCGAAGCCATTTGCCGCTTGGCAAACATTCTTCGGATTCATTGCCGCGCCATTGACACCGCTGCGCGTTACGGCGGTGACGAATTCGTGCTTGTTCTTCCGGAGACGGAATCCCATGCCGCTCTGCGTGTTGCCAGTCGAATTGCCGAGCGGCTGAGCACCGATGGCGACGACCCACCTGTCACGGTGAGCACCGGCACAGCGGTCTACCCGCAAGATGGCAAGACCATCGATGAGCTGCTCGCTGCCGCCGACCGCGTCCTCTATCTAAAAAAGGGTTCCTCCAAGAAGAAGTTACCCCTGCCCACATGAACGAGCCGCGTGGTCATCCCGCCGCGTCGTCAATCAAAGGACTGCGCGAGAGCACCAGTGGGCATCCCTTTCTGTCCTTAGATCTCTGCTTCCTTGCTTCCTACTTCCAGGTTTCGCGCCAGCGGGGGAGCCGCCGTCGGCCGAGAAGCGCTTCCGCGGCCCATTTGCCGAGGTAGACAGAAAGCGCGACGCCGTGGCCGTTGTATCCCGCGAGGACCATCACCTGTTTGCTGCGAGGATGGCGGCGGAAGATGGGACGCATTTTTTTGGTGAAGAGAATCGGGCCGCCCCAGCGGTGCGTGATGCGTACGGATCGAAGGGCAGGATGCAAATGGCGCACCCGGCCTTCGAGCCAGCGGAGACGGCCGGCGGCTTCGCCTCGGCGAACATCATATCGGTCGAGATCGTGCGCGCCGTTTTTAATCGAGCGGGCGCCAGTGGGAACGCGAAAAGAGATGCCGGTGGGGGCGGGCACAAGCCCAGCGCCGAAGATCACGCCATTCGAATCAAGCAAGCGTCCCCACAAATAGGGAAAGTCGACAGTGTAAAACGGGCGGCGCGAGGACAGGCCGATGGCCTTGAGCTGTGCGGCGGACAGCGGAGCGGTGGCCAGCGCAAAGGTGAGTTTCGGCGCGGCAGCGTCGCGCAGCCCGGACAACTCCAGTGAATACGCGTTGGTGGCGAGAAGCACTTGTTCCGCGCGAATTTCTTTCGACTGGATGTACCCGCGGAGATTGCGGCGCACTTGCAGCCGCGGCGGATTCGAAAAGTCCAGCGCGCCAACCTCGGCGTCCTCCACGATCTGCGCGCCGGCGTTTTCTGCCGCGCGCGCCAGGCCGGCGACCACTCTGCCTGGATCAACCGTGCCGCCAGGGACGCGGCGCACGACTTTCAGCTGGCCGGAATCGCTCCAGGAAATCGGTGAATGCGGCACCACAGCCGAGCGCCCCAGCTCCCAGACGCCGGGAAGCCGTAACCGCGAATCAATGCGGAAAACGCGGAGAATTTCCTTGTAGCCGGCGAGCACGTCGCCGAGTCCCGGGAGCGTGCCGGCCGCGGTTTCGGCGAGCGCCATGCCGCCGGTGCGGCCGCTGGCGCCCTCACCGAGCGAACCGGCCTCGAGCACCAGGACGGACCGCCCGGGAGCAAGCCGGCGCAACCACGCCGCGGCAGAAAGACCGGAGAAGCCGCCGCCAACGATGGCGAAATCCACATGATCCGGAAGCGCACGTGGGGGGGCGCGACGGAAATCAACGGTCCAAGGCGGCGCTCCCCACCGATCAGCTTTGCGAATGGTGACACTTCGTTGAGTCTTGCGGCGCATGGCATTTCTTTTAAGATTCCCGCTAACGCTTGCTATCTGCCATGAAGGCTTTCGCCTCCGCGTGAGGAAGAGCATCTGTCGCGAAAGTAAAAGTTCCTTTGTCTTTCACTTCGCGGGCGGCTCGCAGGAAAGCTCCCAGGGCGGCACGGGCGAAAGCTCCGCCCACGCTGATTCGTTTGACTCCAGCAGCAGCCAATTCTTCCACGGAAAAGGTCGCGCCCTTCAGGCCCATGACCACGTTGACGGGTTTTCCAACGGCCGCGCAAACCTCTCGGATGGCTTCGAGGCTCGGCAGCCCTGGCGCATACAGAACATCCGCGCCGGCCTCGGCAAAGGCTTGCAATCGCCCTATGGTGTCGTTGAGATCGGGGCGGCCATGAAGGAAGTTCTCGGCTCTTGCCGTCAACTGGAACTGGCAAGCGTGAGCCGCCTTGGCCGCCGCCGCGATCCGCTCCACCGCAAATGAAAACTCATAGATGGGATCTTTCGGATCGCCGGTCGCATCCTCAATGGATCCCCCGGCCAGACCGGTCTCCGATGCGAGTCGAATTGTTTCCGCGCACATCCCAGGCGATCGGCCGAACCCGTCCTCCAAATCAGCGGACACGGGCAAATCCGTTGCCTCGACAATTTCCTTGGCATTCTCCAAAATCTCATCGCGTGTTAGCCCCGCCGCGGAGTCGCGGCGGCCCACTGCAAAAGCGTAACCAGCGCTCGTCGTCGCCAGTGCCTCGAAACCCAGCGCCGTCAGGATTCTTGCTGTTCCCGCGTTCCACGGATTCGGGATCACAAAGGCCCCGGGCCGCTCATGGAGCACTCGAAATGCCTGGTATTTGTGCTCGCGTGTCACCTTCGCGCTCCGCGTTGTCGTAATCCCGTTTCCAACTCTTGTTTCCAGCACTCGAATTGTGCCACAGCCCGCTGCATTTTTTGACGCATGGCCCTTTCTCCCCAATGCTTTGGCTCCCATTTCCGTTTCGATGATATATTCCTTTCTATCTTGGACGCTTCTCGATGCAACCCCTTCACACCGATGGCATTGGTCTCGCCGCGCTGATCCTTGTCTTTCTCTGCTGGATCATCTTCGCTCTGCTGTTTGTCCTCCGCAAAAAACCTCCCAAAGCCGAAGAAGCCAGGCGCGTTTCCGCCGCGAAGTGGGGAATTTTTCTGCAGGGTTGCGGGTTCGCGCTCGTCGGCTCGGTTCATCGCGCGTACTGGTGGCCTTTTTCTCGGTCAACCATCGGGGAGATCGCTCTCGCCACGGTGGCCGTCGCGCTGGCTCTCGCGAGCGACCTGTGGTGCATGCGCGCCATCCGAGTGCTTGGCAAGCAATGGACCTATGAAGCCCGCGTCATCAAGGGACATGAGCTGATTACCAGCGGCCCTTACGCTGTGGTGCGCAATCCGATTTATCTAGGCATGTTCGGGCTGATGGTTTCGACCGGCCTCGTTTTCACCACCTGGTGGTCCTTGGTCATTGCGGTCGTCGTCTTTCTTGTCGGCAATAAGATTCGCATCCGCGCCGAAGAGCGGCTCCTCCGCGAAACCTTCGGCTCGCAGTTCGACGACTACGCCCGCCGCGTTCCCGCATTCTTCCCTCTCTTTCTGTAACGCGATGTTTGCTACTCGCATTCTTGGTCTTTTGTTTTGCTGTGTAGTGGCAGGGCTTTAGACCCGGGCTCTCGCAAATGTCTGCCAACGAACATGCGCAGAGTGATAGAATGCGTCGATTTTCTGAGGAGCAACATGATGCGCGGGAAGATACGGACGATGGCCATTCTGTCAGCGGCGGGAACGGCCTTGCTCGCCGGGCCACCGGCGCTTGCCCAGCAGGACCAGGATTTTTCCAAGGTACAGATCAAGGCCACGAAAGTCTCCGCCAACATCTATATGCTCGAGGGCGCGGGCGGCAACATCGCTGCGTCCATCGGCGAAGACGGCATCGTCATCGTCGACGACCAGTACGCCCCGCTCGCGGAAAAAATCCAAGCGGCGCTAAAAACTCTCGGTATCACGGACAAGCCCGTGCGCTTCGTCATCAACACGCACTATCACGGCGATCACACCGGCGGGAACGAGCCTTTTAGCAACACGGGCTCGACGGTGATCGCGCAGGACAACGTCCGCAAGCGCCTGGAAAGCGGCGGTACCGCCGGCAACGGCGGTTCCATCAAGATGGATGTGAAGCCCGCTTCGAAGGCGGCGCTGCCGATCATCACGTTCGAACACGATGTGACCGTGCACTTGAACGGTGAAGATATTCGCGCGCTGCATTTTCCCGCGGGGCACACGGACGGCGATTCGATTATTTTCTTTCCAAAAAATAATGTGGTGCACATGGGCGACGACTTCGTGCGCTACGGTTTTCCGTTCATCGACGTGGCCAGCGGCGGCAGCGTGCAGGGCATGATCGACGCCATGGAAAAAGCCAGCGCGCAGCTTCCCGCCGACGTGAAAGTGATTCCCGGGCACGGCGCACTTTCTAATCTCGACGATGTTCGCGCGTTCACGAAAATGCTGAAAGAGACTTCCGCGGTGGTGCAGAAAGCGCTCAACGAACACAAAACGCTGGATGAAATGAAGAAAGAGAAAATTCTCGCCCCATGGGAGAAATTCTCTGGCCAGTTTGTGAGCACCGACGGTTTTATCGAAACACTCTACAATTCGCTGACTGGCCGCAAAGGCGAATTCATGAAGCACAACTGAATTCACGAAGCAGAGCTGAATCCTACCCGCACAAGAGGAGAGAGCCAGAAACGAGTCAAACCATGAGAAAAGCGCTTTTCGCACTTCTTCTATTGTTTAGTGCGCGCCCTTTGCTCGCGCAAGGGCCGCCGGAGGGACTCTGGCAGGGATATGACGGTGAGTGGCGCCATGTGTCCAGCCAATTGCTGGCATTGGCCCAAGCCATGCCCGAGGAGAAATTCGCCTGGCGTCCTGCACCCGGAGTGCGCTCCACCAGCGAAGTCTTCATGCACGTCGCTCTCGCAAATTTCTACCTGCTCAGCGTGACGGGTCCCAAAATGCCGGCCGACTTCAACGAAGGGATGGAGAAATCGGTGACCTCGAAGGCCGACGTCATCGGCTGGCTGAAACGTTCCCTCGACGCCGTGAAGTCCGCCCACTTGGCGGCCACGCCAAAAGACCTCGAACGCAAGGTCCACATTGCCGATCGCGACGCCAGCGTGGACGGCTTGTATCTGCGCATCATCGTTCATGCCAACGAACACATGGGACAGCTCATCGCCTATGCCCGCATGACCGGCGTTGCTCCCCCCTGGTCCAAAAACCAGTAACCGCCTTTCACCATCTTAGAAACTGAAGCAAAATGGCTTGAGCGGAGCGTCAGGCTGGCGGAAAGCAAAGAAATGGTCGTATAGAAAGACACCGGATGTCCCCGGTGCTTTCCTCCATCTCTTCTCACGGCCTGGCATTCGGCGAGAAGAAGCCGATGGGCAGGTCGCGCGAAGTGCGCAAGCCGGCCCGGGCTTCGAGGATTACGGGAATGGAGTTGACGACGACGGAGGCGGTGGCGATGTCGCCATGGGAGCCGCCGGGAATCACCAGGCTGATGTTGGGATGGCCAGTCAGCAAGACGGTGTCGGCGGGATCTTTTGCGCCGACGAACATTTGCAGCTCGAGATAGACCAGCTCCGTCCCGTCTTTCGAGAAGCCGCGTGCAATCTGGTGCACACCGGCGGCCTGGCCGGGTTCGACGGTGAGATACTCGGTCGGCATACGTTCGGCGGCCACTTTCGGCTCGATGGTTTCGGTGATTTGCTCGACCGGCAAATTGAAACTGTCCGCGACCATGGCGACGGATTCCGGCAAGCCGACGTGCTTGATCACGCCGGCTTTCGCTTGCGCGCGAAATTCCTCGACGGTCATGCCCGCGCCGATTTTTTTCTGCAGCGGGAGACGGCGCTTCGACGCGTCCACGATGCGCAAGGCCTTGGCGTGCTGGATGCGCTGCGAAACCGCCGCGAGCGTCACCACCAGCTTGTCCATCACGAAGCCGGGATTGACGCCTGTGCCCACCAGCGCCACGCCCGATTCCTTGGCGGCGGCGTCCAACTGCGCGGCCAATTCAGGATAGGTGCGGAAGGGATAGGACAATTCCTCGCAGGTCGAAACAATGCTGGACTCCGCCTCGAGGCAGGCGAGCAATTGATCCATGACATTTGGGAGCGAGGAGGAAGTCGAGTGGATGACCACATCCGCATTTTGTTCAAGAACGTCCTTGGCTTCGCCGGAAATTTTCACGCTCCACGGTGCGTCCGGAGCGCCGACGACTTCGCCGAGATCGCGTCCCGCTTTCGCGGGATCGGTATCGATGGCGCCGATGATTTCAATGGCCTGCTTTTCCCGCATCAGGCGCGCGATGGATGCGCCGATGGGGCCGACACCATACTGGATGGCGCGAATTTTCTTTTTCACTTTTTGTCCGTCTCTCTGCGGGGGGAACGCACACCGCGCCTGTTGGCCACAAAAGAAACCCCTACGATAATGGAATTTCCGGGCGCATTCAACGGGGAAGCCGTCCGGGCTGAAGATTTCCGATAGTTGCTGGCGCAGCGTTTGCGCCGCATAATGATTCGGAAGATCGCGAAGCCTTTCCGGAGGATGATGCCGTGCCTGCAAAAAAATTGACGGATACGGAAATCCAGACCTTATTACGAAAAGCAGCGGGCTGGAGTGTGGTCAACGGCAAGCTGCACCGGGAATTCGCGTGCAAGGATTTTGTGACCGCGTTCGGAAACATGACGCGCGTGGCGCTCGTCGCCGAAGCGATGAACCATCACCCGGAATGGTTCAACGTGTGGAACAAAGTCGTAATCGACCTGAACACGCACAGCGTGAAGGGAATCAGCGATTACGATTTCGTGCTGGCGGAGAAAATCAACGAAATCTTCGGCGCTTGATTACTTTTTCTGCCCAATTCGAATGAAGCGGGGCCACCTGGCCGGCAAACGCTTTCACGCAACACGGTCCATATCGTTTTTGTAAACATCCGCGGAGTCATCTGTTTTTTGCCGTGTCGTTGGCAAGTTAAAATGTCCGGTTTTCATAGCACGTGAAGTGTCCGGTTTTGATGGTTTGTGGGGGTTGGTTTTGTTGTTGTTGAGGCTGTGGGAAAGTGGGAATCGCGGAGCGATTTCCAAGGGCGCGAAGCGCCCGTCTTTGTGTGCCGAGCATGTTCGACAACTTGGAGGTGAAAGTCCTCTACCTGTAGCGATGGAGGTTAAGGGTTAGCGAAGCGCAAGGGCGTCGCCGTGAGGTGGTGTCTGAAAGAAGCGCGGAGCAAAGGTGTGAGCCGATGGACAAGAACCGGATTCGAGGCATGCGGCGTTGGACGAGCTGGCAAAGGACGGCGAAGTCCACTCCATCAACGAGCGTTGCATGTAAATTCGGCGGTTGTGCACTGAAGGATGTCGAGCTTACCTCGGGAGATCTCTTGCTTGTCGCGAAGTCGCGACTACGGGTGGAGTGATCCATCCTGACCGGGCGAGAGAAGTCAGCAGAGGGCGGAGTACCCATGAGAGTGGGGAAGGCCCGAACGGTCCTCCGCAAGGAGGGTAATGGGAGCAGCGAGTAGGCGGCGCGACTCATGAGCGACAGGCGGCAGAAGAACCAACTAGGGTTGGCCTTTCCAGCCGAGGGTAGGAGTGAAGCTCCGAGGGCTGCTGAGGAAGGGACTGAATCGCTCGCGGCGAAGCGCAGGATCGAAAGCTCGGCTATTACCGAACAGTTGATGGAAGAAGTCTGCGAACGGGAAAACTGCAAGCAGGCATTACGACGAGTCAAAGCCAACAAAGGGAGTCCGGGCGTGGACGGGATGACTGTGCACGAACTGCTGGCCTACCTGAAACAACACTGGACCACACTCCGGGAACAGCTGCGAAACGGAACCTATAAACCGCAACCGGTGAAGCGGGTGGAAATCCCGAAGCCAGATGGCGGGGTGCGGAAGCTTGGCATCCCGACGGTTCTGGACCGCTTTATTCAACAGGCGGTGATGCAGGTTCTGCAACGCAAGTGGGATCGGACGTTTTCCAAGCACAGCTATGGGTTCCGACCTGGGCGCTCGGCACATCAGGGTGTAGAAGCGGCGCAAAAGTACATTGCTGCAGGCTACCGATGGGTGGTGGACCTCGATCTGGAAAAGTTTTTCGATCGAGTAAACCACGACCGACTGATGGCGAAACTTGCGGAGAGGATCAGCGATAAGCGCATGTTGAAGCTGATCCGAGCATTTCTGCAAGCCGGGATAATGGAAAACGGACTGGTGAACGCCGTCGATGAGGGGACACCGCAAGGTGGTCCTTTATCGCCCTTGCTGTCGAACATCGTGCTGGACGAGTTGGACCAAGAGTTGGGACGCCGGGGACTCCGATACGTCCGATACGCGGATGATTGCAACATCTATGTCCGCAGTCGGCGAGCAGGAGACCGAGTGATGATGAGTATCACTACATTCATCACTTCCAAGCTCAAACTCAAGGTGAACCAGCAGAAGAGCGCGATGGCGCGACCTTGGGAACGGAAGTTCTTGGGTTTTAGCTTTACGAGCGGGTCACAACCGAGACGGCGCATTGCGCCGAAGGCGTTGGCCCGGTTCAAGGAGCGAGTCCGCGAACTAACGCGACGGACGCGCGGGGTCAGCATCGAGGAGATGGCTGCCGAACTAGGCCGGTATCTCCGCGGCTGGCACGGCTACTTTGGCGTGTGTGAAACCCCAACCGTTCTCAAAGAGTTGGATCAGTGGACGAGGCGACGACTGCGGTCGTTCCTATGGAAGCAGTGGAAACGCGGTCCGGTGCGGTTCACAGAGCTAACACGACGTGGTGTGAAGAAGGATCTGGCCATTCGCACGGTCAAGAGCCCCCACGGCCCGTGGTATCTCGCCGCCACAGCTGGTCTTGCGTTCGCCCTGCCTAATGCTTACTTTGTCTCGCTCGGGATCCCTCAACTGTTCCGCAATCGATAGCTCCACCCGCCGAACCGCCGTATGCGGACCCGCATGTACGGTGGTGTGACAGGGAAAACGGGCGACCGTATACCTATGTCGATTCCACAGCTTTTGGCCGCCGCTGGTTTTCTTTCTCCAGCAGCAGCGGTAACCCTTCCCGGCTGTAGCGCCCCACGATGTGCGGGCCGTAGCCGATA
>DATKEV010000023.1:0-18395 GCA_035511855.1 Candidatus Udaeobacter sp. | reverse complement strand
TAGCGTTTCCCGCTGGCCGTGATGCGCCCGCACAACCATGACAATTCCGTCGCAGGCCGCACTGATCAGTTCGAAATCCGCAAGGGGTAGGACGGGCGGCGTATCGATGAGAATGACGGTGAACATTTCGCCGCAGTGCCTGAGAAATTCGTGCCAGCGCCGAATGCATTGTTCCGGCGGAGGAGAAGAAACCGTGCCGGCCGGAAGAATGAACAGATTCCTCTGCGCGGTGGCCGCAATGGCTTCGTCGGGGGCGACCTCGCCGGACAGAATTTCCGCAAGCCCCGCAGAGCCCGGATGTTCGAGCATGGAAGTGAGTCCGCGGGTCCGCAAATCACCGTCAATCACCAGGACTCGCTGCTGCGGAAGCTGTGTATAGCACAATCCAAGGTTCATGGTGGTCAGGGTTTTGCCTTCGCCGGGCAGGGAACTCGTGACGGCGATCGAGTGCAAGGCGGAATTTGACTGCGCAAGCATCAATCTGGTGCGCAATCCGCGGTATGCCCCTAGCGCGCCATTCGACGAGTCGTCCTCGCGGAGAATCAAACGCGCGGTACTTCCATTTCCCAGAGCCACCTGGAGGCAACGGCGGGGACGCCCTTCGGCCGTGGGCGTGTCGAGGGACGGCCCTTGCTTGAGCGATTCCAACATCTGGCGGATGTCCAGATCCGGGTTCGGCAGCTTTTGCTGGGCCCACTGATGGGCTTTTTGCGTTTCATTGAAAAACTTGCTCACTTATAACTCCATCGGGTAACCACGCCGCAGCTTCATCGCTTGAATCAAAACGTTGACGGCCGATTGAATCACCTGATCACCGTCAGGATCTTTCCCGTGAATGGCATTCACCGTCACCGCCACCTGTTCCTTGACGCTCATCTCAGGACGAATCTGATTTGCCTCGGGCACAAGGGCGCGGCGCCTCTTCATGGCCTGGACCAATAGATCCAATGCTGAACCGATGACCGTGTCTCCAGCCACCTCTCTCTCTCGGACCCCGTTCCCATTCACAACAACGGTTTGCTGTGGAACTGGCTCGACGGGTTTTTCGTTAAGACCCAGCTCGGCGGCGGCATCCTCCAAAATGTTCAGATCGAGTACCTGACGACGTGCCCTGCAGCCCAGTGCAAGGCAGGTATCGCAAAGCAGGTTGATCAACCGAGGAACGCCTTCCGTAAGTCGGAAAATTTCCTCGAGAACTTGCATGGGAAACGGGGAGTTTGCTCCTCGAAATCCGGCGGATTGCAGCCTTTCTGCAGTGTAGGCGCGAACTTCAGGAAAGCTGAGTGGCCGGAGCGAACAGCTGCTGGCGACTCGTTGCCGGAGCGCGCGCAGTTCGGGCTTTCGCAAAATGTCCAGAAGTTCCGGCTGGCCGCACAACACGATTTGGAGAAGCTTTTCCTGGTAGGTGTCCGCATTGCTCAGCAGGCGAATTTCTTCGAGAAGTTCGGGGGTCAGAAGATGAGCTTCGTCCACCAGGAGGAGCGATGTGCCGCCCTTTCTCTGGGTTTCCAGAAGCATTCGTTGAAGTGCCGAGAGACGTGCTGGCTTGCTCGTCGCTGTGCAGGGAATTTCAAATTCCGTCAGGATCATCTCCAGGAATTCGTCGCGGCTGAGAGTTGGATTGAGAATGAATGCCGACGATATCGGATGGCCAGTCGCAGCTCTTTCCGTGAGGATCTGCAGGGCCGTGTGGACAACCGTCGTCTTTCCTGTGCCAATCGGACCGGTCATCAAGACGAATCCTTTGCGGCGCATCACGGCCTCGACGAGCGTGGCAAGCGCGGCGGCGTGAGGTTCCGCAAGATGAAAGAACCTGGGGTCCGACGTTAGCCGGAAGGGTTCCTCGCGAAGATTGTAGTAAGTCGTGTACATTTCGAACCTAGGCTAAAAACCTCGAGATAAAGAAGCCCAAGGCCGAGGCCAGGGCAGCGGTCCCGAGGGTCAAACTCGCTATGCTCAAGCGCGCCCAAGCCCGTTCCCGTGAGCTGGTGATCTTGGGAATTCCCGCCAAGACCGCCTTTCCAAATATTTGCGATGCTTCCCGTTCGTGCCTCACGGAGCCATCGCTCATCTCCACAAAGACGGCCACGCCAAGGCCACAGAACAGTCCCAGGAAGACTCCTCCGATGATCATGATTCCTCTCTTGGGACCGTTGGGACTTTCGGGTGGAACAGCTGCGTGCAGAACCTCAATGTGCTCCCCGGCGCCGCCTGCCATCTGGGCGGAAACTTTCTTTTCTTGCAGCTCACTGTAGTGATTCCGCAGAGAATCGTAGTCGCTCATGACCTCGGCAATTTGCTGCTCAAGAACAGGCGCTTGCTGCAATTTGCCAACATGAAATTGAATTTGCTTTCGAAGCTCCGTCTGAGCCTTTGTTTGGGCCTCGATATCCTGGTCCAGCTTCTTTATTTCCGCCTCCATGGCGGGATTGTGCGTTTTAACTCCTGGCACGGCCGCTGGAAGATCCGGCGCATCCCCCGCAGATTTCTCGCTCTCGGTTTCGGCCTTCAGCTGGTTGATTTCATTGCGCAGCTTCCGGACATCGGGGTAATTCGGTCCGAAGCGAGCCACCATGTCTTTCATTAGCGCTTCCAGCTTTTGAAGGCGTGCCTGGAGAGCTGAGGCGGAAGACGAAGTTTGCGCGTTGCGATCAATCGCGGGAGCCGGTTTGGCGGCCATCGATTGTAGGTGGACCTTGGCCTGGCGATCGCGGTCAACCTTCGCTTGACTCAGTTGCAGCTGGTCCCGCAAATTTTTCATGGCCCGCAGATGAGGTTGCTTGGACTCTGCAAGTTCAATGACGTAGCGGCTCTTTAGGCCCTGGAGTGTGTGCTCTTTCCCTTCGAGTTGTTGTTTTGTCTCCTGGAGCTGGTTCTCGAGCCACCGAGATGTTTCGGAGCTCAGCTGTTCTCTGGCCTTGATGTTCTTCTGGATAAACAACGATGCGATTCGATTGGCGGCTTGCGCCGCCCGGTCTCTATCGACATCGGTGAATGCAATGTGAATTAAGCTCGAACTCTGGCGGCCGGCATCCTGAAACTCGATGGTTGTGGCGCTCTCGATACGCCTAACGAGTTCTCGAGTGGTGACCTTGCCCCGCAGCTCGGGATACATTTTCAGCTCATCCAGAAGCGGTCCCAGTTGGGTGGGGGACATGACCTGCTCGCGAACGGTGGAGAGGCGGTAACTGCCCCCCCAGCCCGCTGTTACCGACACAAGATTATCGTCGCCCTTCTCCGGATTGACGAGAATGGTGGTTTCCGCTCGATAGACGCTCGGCAGGCGCATGGCGACCACGCCGGTAGAAACGGAAACCCCCAGACAAATGAGGATGATCCAGGACCTGCGTCGCCGCAACAGATCTAAGTACTCTATAATCTGCATGTTAGACGCTGTATCTCTGGAATTAGTCAGGATCGGTTGCCCGTTCAAGACCAATCTCCAGGCGATTCCCCGCGCTCGGTCAAAAAATTTCCGACAAGGTGCAAGAAGCAAGCACCATTCCACTGTTGCAAACGACATCGAAGTGGGAGGATAACTTAACCTGCTGATTCTTAAGGCGTTATTTACTGTGGAACGGACGGATTGCTCTCTTCTGTGGGAAATTGTAAATGTGCTGGGCAAAATCCTATCCTAAATGTCCCGCGGACTATCACATTTTCCCCTTAATGGCTAATCTATTCAAGAGAATCAAGTTAAGCAAGCACGAGAAGCCTGCCCGCAAATTCCCTTCTCTTATTCCGGACCTTCTGGCTTGTCCTGCGGGACTGAACCTTGAGGCGCCTTGCGGTGGTTCTTCGGTGAAAGCCCAGCTTCACGGATTTTGTAAATCAGCGCACGGTAACTGATGCTCAGTGCTTGGGCCGCTTTTCGCCGGTTCCATTTATTTTCGCGGAGAGCTTTGAGAATCAAGTTGCCTTCCATCTCCCGCACCGCCTGCTTCGCGATGTGCTTCAAAGGAATTGTCCCGTCCGCGGTAATTCTCCGGGGAGACAAAGCGCCGTTTCGTGGAGCGCGATCGGTAGTCGCCGCATCGAGCGAGCCGAGGATGGCATACCGTGCCACTAAGTTCTCCAGTTCTCGAATATTCCCCCGCCATTCCCGGCTCTCGAGACTCTCCAGAATCTCTTCGGGGATGGGTGGCGTATTCCGGCCAAATCGTGCGTTCAATTGCTGGAGGAAATAATCCGCCAGCAGCCCGATGTCTTCACGTCGCTCGCGTAAACTAGGCATTCGAATGCCAATCACGTTGATGCGATAGAACAGATCTTGTCTGAATCGCCCTGCATCGATTTCGCTTTGCAGGTCCAGGTTTGTGGCGCAGATGATTCGAGTTTCTGCCTGCCGCTCTTGTTTGTCTCCGATGCGGCTGTACTGTCCGTCCTGCAGCAGCTGCAGAATTTTCGCCTGCAGGGTCAAATCCAGATCGGCAATTTCATCGAGAAAGAGCGTTCCGCGATAGGCCATTTCCACGTGACCCGGTTTGGAAGTGAGCGCATCCGTGAACGCTCCCTTTTCATAGCCGAACAGCTCGCTTTCCAGCAGCGCCCCCGGGATGGCCGCGCAATTTACTTTGACGAATTTGCCAGTCGAAAAAAAGGAGGAGGCGTGGATGTACTGCGCCAGCACGCCTTTTCCCGTGCCATTTTCTCCTTGGATCAGGATCGGCACATCGGTCTTCACGATTTTTTCAACTTTTTGCCGGATGGAGGACATGGCTGCGGAACGGCCAAAAATAATCTCGTGGGGAGGCAATCCCCCGCCATTCGGAGACGGCAAGTTTTTTGACGGTTCGAAAACAGCCATCCAAGCCCCTCTCGGACCTCGACTTGAAGTCCTGGAGCTTGAGCAATGCACACGGAGAACCAAACCGCACTCCCTGAAAGCGGGTACGGCAAACGCCTAACTCTTTTCGTGGAGTACTCGTAACATATTGACAATAAGAATGTTAAGTGACAATTTCCCTCAAGAAGTCGAGCGGCCGTGGAACCTCTCCCCACCCCCCAGCGCTTTCGTTTAAGAAGGAAAATGATTAGGCAAACGAGACAATACTCTTCCTAACTCTTCCTACGTAGGCAACCCAGCCGCAGTTTGTTGTCAACAAATTGTTTTTACCGCTGTGGAAAAATGAAGGACTCCAATAGATCCGCTCTCGCCTTTTCGTCCGAGGCTACGACTCGCAGGATATCGCTTACGGAAAGCATTCCTCGGAATCCTTGCTTCTCGTCCAGCACGATCAGGTGGAAGATGGTGTTCTGTTCCATTAGGCGCAGGCACTCTTCCATGGTCATTTCGGGAGTCACCGTAACGAGTTCGCGCGTCATGATCTCGGAGGCCTTCATCCAGGCGGGGCACTTGTTCTCGGCCGCGACTTTGTCGGACACGTCGCTATGCGAGATTACCCCGGTCAGTTTTCCCTCTCCGTTTAGCACACCGACCGACCGTACCTGCTTCTCGCGCAGATACTGCGCCGCCTGATGCACGCTGGTCTCTTCCATGATGGAGAAAACTTCCTTGCGGGACCCGATTAGATCCGCCACTTTCATGGGACCCTCCGGGGGAGACAGTCTGGCGGGATAGTAGGCCCAACGCACCTGAGATTGCAAGTCGAAATGTGAGCTGTTTCCGATCTCAGATCGAGCGAAGAAAGGGGAACCGCGGGTCGATCCAAGGATTTTGCAATTCAGGAATTGGGATCGTTGAGGACTAAGTTCCTATCAAGCTCTCGCCTCGCCCCCTCGAATGATATCGTACCTCTCAATCACCGCCGCTACTCCCATTCGTTCACGGTCCTCGCTGGAGTGCCGCTCCACACGAACCACTTTCCCCAAGGCCCGTACATAGACCTCCGTGCCGTGAGTGATTTCGGCCGGCAGTGTCAACGTGATATCCAGTTCCGATCCTGCTTCCAGATTCTGTTCGACGACGAAGTACAGACCGCGCGTCGAGATATCACGGGTCTTCCCCTTCTGCGTCTCCAGCTCACGCTCGGCCGGGATCCGAATGATAATCGGCAAGGATAAATCATATCGCCGGGTTGTGCGGCGTTCCATCATTCCCTTATGCTCCGTCAGTTCCCCTAATCCTGCCGTGTTCCCGTTCCCACCGCAGAAACTGGCTCTTCGGCCACCGCCGGAACCGATTTTCGGGAACGCGGCGTGTCCAGATTGAACTGTCTCATCTTGTAAAGCAGCGCTTTGTAACTGATCCCCAGCATCTTTGCCGCATCCTTCCTGCACCACCTGGTCTTTTCCAGCGCGTCAGCAATCGCTTCCATCTCGGCCTCGTCTTTCAGGCCGCGAACCAGAGCCTTCAGCCCCTGCTCCTTCGGTGGCGCGGGGTCTTCTCGCGGTGAAGTCCGCTGGCGCGTCGAGGACATCTCCACCAACTCGCGCAAGCTTCCCTCATCATCCTCCAGAATCACGTAGCGTTTCACGAAATTCTCCAGTTCGCGCAAATTGCCTGGCCACGGATAATTGACCGCTGCATCGAGCAGATACTTCGAAGGTCCTTGCGGAGACTTGCCAAACTTCTCGCTGTACTTCTGCAGAAAATGGCGGAAAAGCAGCGGAATTTCCGCCGTTCGTTCGCGCAAAGGCGGGACGTTGATAGACAGAACGTTGAGCCGGTAGTAGAGATCCTCGCGGAATCGCCCCGTCTTCATCGCTTCGTGAACATCCACGTTTGTCGCCGCCAGCACGCGCACATCGGTTTCCACCAGGTGCCGCCCGCCGAGTCTCGAATATTGATGATCCTGCAGCACGTGCAGCAGTTTTGCCTGCAGGTGCGTGCTCATCTCCGCGATTTCGTCCAGGAAAATCGTGCCTTTATTGGCCATTTCGAACTTGCCTGGTTTGCTGCGCACCGCGCCGGTGAAGGCGCCTTGCTCGAATCCGAAAAGTTCCGATTCCAGCAACTCTCCCGGTAACGCCGCGCAATTCACCTTCACGAAGGGCTGATTGCGCCGCTTCGAGCGCAAGTGAATCATGCGCGCCACAACTTCTTTACCCACCCCGCTCTCGCCGCAGATGAAGACCGGCACATCCACCGGGGCAATCTGGAGGATCTGCTGGCGGATGCGCACCATCTGCGGACTCGCCGCCAGGAAGCTCAGATCTTCCGTTACTTGGTCGCAATAATCGCGCAACGCTTGATTTTCGCTTGCCAGCTCTTTCTTCTGGCGCGACTTCAGCATTGCCGCGTCTAGTTCCGTCTTCTCAAATGGCTTGGTCAGGTAATCGTGGGCGCCGATGCGGATGGCCTCCACGACCGTGCCCACCTCGTTCGAACACGAGAGCATGATCACGTTGAGGCTGCGGTCAATCTGCATCAATTCTTTCAGCGTGTCCAGGCCGTTCATTTCGGGCATCAAAACATCCAGAATGATGAAGTCCGGGCGCTCGCCCCCGTTTACTTTCAGGAGCGCCTCTTTCCCGGTGCTGACGGCTTGTACTTCGAATCCGTCAACCTCCAGAAGCGTCTGCAGGTACTTTCGAATGCTCGGCTCGTCATCGACGACGAGTATTTTTTCTTTTGTAACCATTGGCCTTTCCCTTTCACTTCCCAAAATCGCGCTGTTTAACCTTGATCCATCGGCAACAGAAATGTGAATTGGCTTCCCGTCGGCGATCCACTCTGTACCCAGATTTTTCCGCGATGCGCCTGAATAAGTCTCTTTGCGATGGCCAGCCCCAATCCCATCCCGGATGTGTTCCGGTCAACGCGCACAAAATCCTCAAAGATCTCCTGATGATGTTCCGCGGGAATCCCTGCGCCGGAATCGGATACGCTCACTTCCACGCTGTTGGGACGCGGCAAGCGGAACCTTCGGCGTTCGTCCACCGGAGCCATCGCCGCCACGCGCCGCTCCCAGAAGTGCGGCGCCGCGCGCAGGCTCACGCTTCCCCCCGCTGGCGTGTGTTTCAAAGCGTTATCCAGTAGATTGGCCGCCACCTGCTGCACTTTTTGATAATCGAATCGAAAAGTCGGAATCGATGGATCGATGTTCGCATCAAGCCGCACTCCTTTCCGTTGAAAAGCCTCCGACCAGCGCTTCGCTAATTCATCCAGACAATCCCTCAGGTCATTTTCGCGCAATTGCAAAACCAGCTTGCCGCTCTCCAGTGCCGAATAGTTCAAGAACATCGAGACCAGCCGCACCAATCGCTCGCAACTGTCTTTCGATTCCTCCAGGATATCCCGCTGTTTGTCCGTCAGCCGACCCAACGAGCCCGCTAACAAGAGATCATAGTAGCCCTTGATCACCGCCAACGGGGTCTTCAGTTCGTGAGCGGCTGAAGCAAGAAACACCGTTTTCTGCCGGTTTACTTCTTGCAGCCTCAAATACGCCGCCAACAGATTCCTATAGGTGATCTCGCGTTCTTGCAGAAGTTCTTGCACCGTGAGCTGCGTGCCCGCGTCCGGCCCCGTCTCCTTCTCGCTTCTGCTTTCGAATTGCACCACGAGCCAATCAGGCTCGGGCATCCACTGGATTCGCGCAGCAGCGTTCGCTTCTCCCTGCTGGAGAGGAAGCTCAATCTTGTGCTCTCCCCTCTCGATCTGGCTGAAGACTTGCTTGGCGTCCGTTTTTAGAACATCGCTAAACAAGTTTAGTTCCGGGTTTCCCGTGAGTCCTTCTGATTCCATCCATTTCTTAGCGCGCGCATTCGCCAACAGTACTCCGCCCCCCCGTTCGGCTACGATCAAACCTTTGTCTAGAGCGTCCAGCAGGCTGCTAACGAAGCTCGCGGGAACGGCCGCAAGCCTGGACTCTTCGGCCATCGTAGGCAACGTGACACGTTGTGCCATCGGCGAATCCTCTCGGTTACGAGGTGTGGCAAAAATTTTCCCTGTGCGGGCATTCATGGTTGCAAAGCATAGCTGCGGCTGTCAATGGTAAATGCGTTCCACTTGCACATTTGTGGAAGGGAAGTGGATATCCCGAACACGGCTCGGCCTCCTAGCGCTGCCGCTCCCTGACGTCCCCCTGTAATCAATTCATAAGAATGAGCTTGTTGCCAGTCAACGACGGAGCGTCTGGCATCCAAGATGCTGACATTCGTACTAGATCATTGGTACCAACACGGAGAGGCCTCTGTGGAAATTGAAATTCTGAAGGACAAGCAGGGCTCGAAATCCTCGTCGACTCGCCGTTCTCCCCGTCTCCGCCTTCAGGTTCCAGTTTTTGTTCGCGGGACCGATGTTTCCGGGGCTCAATTCGTCGAACTTACAAAAACGGTAAATATTAGTGCTAACGGCGCGTGTATCGCCTGCGTCCACGTACTCCGCCCGGAACAAATCATTCATTTAACAATTCCTGCCCCTTCACCGTCCTCTCCTAGCCTGGTGCCCAGCGAAACTCCTCCCATTAGGGCTAAAGTCTTGCGCTACACCGCGATAGGTGATATGCGCCTCTTCGGTCTGGATTTTTTACGACCCTTGGAATAACCCGCCTAATCTGGCCGACTGTCCTAATCCATTGATGGGTAAAAATGTTACAGTCTGGAAGACTACCGTATCTATTTTTGGACTTTCTCTTGCTACATACTGTCACTTTTGGATTAACATACCGCGGAATTTTCGAGGTCTGGTTCCTGAGTCGTTCGAGAAAGACCCAGTACGAATGGGCTCTTGGTTGGTTCCTTGAAATAGTCAACAATTATACTGCTTCCCCCAAACCCCGCGGGGTAGACAAAGGTATGGTGTACCGGCTATGCCCAGCCCCGGCGCCCCAGCGCCCCCGTGTTTGCCGATTGAGGACTCGTATCTCGAGCTGCTCGCCGATACGCTCGATGGTCTTGACCCATCGGTGCGCGGTCAATTTCTGCAGCGCTACTTTCGCGCCATCGCGCATCTCGATTTGCAGGAATCGCAGAGTTTGCAAATCTGGGATGACATGCTGGTGCGCCGCCGCGAACTCAGTCAGCAAGCGAGCCGTCAGGTCTCCCTTAAGACCGCACTCATGGACGTCCTCGCGACAGCCGGCCTTCTTCATCTTCCCGTCATTATCGAATATGACGAACTGAAACAACTTCAATTTCATGCGGTAACCGACCCGTTGACAGGGCTTCACAACCGCAGGCATTTCGTCGAAAGCTTCGACAAGGAACTGAATCGAGCCCGCCGCTATGGTTCTCCTCTGGCGCTAGTCATTCTCGATCTCCACCGCTTCAAAGAAGTGAATGACAAACACGGCCACCCGCGCGGCGATCAAGTCTTGCGCACCGCTGCCGCCACCCTGAAAAAGGCGTTGCGTACCTCCGACTCTGCCTTTCGCATAGGCGGTGACGAGTTTGCTCTTCTCCTGCCGCAGACCGATGCTGCTCAGGCGCTGGCCTTGAGCCGCCGCGTCGGTACCGTCTTCGCCGAAATGCTCCAACCTCTCGAGCTTGCTGTTAGTGTCAGCATGGATCACGGCGTCGCAAATTTTCCACAGGACTCGGAAGACGCCGAACAACTGATTCACATTGCGGATGAGCGCCTATATCGATTGAAGCACGTCAATCACATCAAAACCGCGAACGGCGCCCCCCCTGTCGAGACTTCTCCACAAACCGTGGAGCCAGCCGATGCTCCCGCCGCGCCGGAGCGCCCCGTCTCTATGCCGCCGCCCATTTCGATTGAAACCAAGCGCACGCCTGAAAAGACGGAAACCACCATCGCGGCTGCCGCTTCAGCGACCTCTGCCGCGATTTCTGGAGTCCTGGCCCCAAGCCCGCGCGTCTTTGCCGTTCAGCGCAAAGCCGAGCGAGTCTCCATGACCGGAACGAATGCCTATGCGGTTCTTGGTGAGCAAGGCGCGAAACGCGCCCGCGTTATCGATCTCGGCTTTGGTGGGGTGGCTATTGAACTGGAATCGCCAGAAGCACTCCCCGAGAATCTTCTGGCCGTCCTCCACGTGCCCATCCTCCCGCCCGTGCGCGTCAATCTAAAACCTGTTTGGCAACAGCAGACCAGTCAAGGCAGTCTTCGAGTTGGCTGCGCTTTCGTTTCCTGAAGATCGAACTTCGCTCTCCGGTTATTTCAGTTACCTTCTCAACTCCAGCCATTCGACCCTGCTAGAATCTCCCGTCGAACTTCAACCGGGAAAGGAAGCACCATGCTCGAACCAAAAGTAAGCCGCCCCCACTGGCCCGATGCCGTTCAGAACCCCTCGATAGATCTAAGTGCTCTCAAGCCCTGGGGCTGGGCTCTCGAATGCCTCGAAAAATCCCACAACTACTGGATTGCCACTACCCGTCCTGATGGTCGCCCTCATCTCATGCTTGTCTGGGGAATCTGGTGGCAGGACGCCTTCTGGTTCAGCACCGGCCGCCGGACACGCAAGGCGAAGAACATCGCAGCAGACCCGCGCTGCGTGATTGCCACAGAAAAAGCGGATGAAGCTGTAATCCTGGAGGGTGCCGCGCAAGAAATTACCGACCGCGCCATCTGGAAGCAGATCGTTGAAGTTTACAACAGCAAGTACGGCGGAGACGTTGGACCGCTGCTCGAAACTTCCAACAGCTGCATCTTCCGAGTGCAGCCCCAAATGGCCTTTGGCCAGGACGAACATGCCTCAAACTTCTCCGAAGCCGTCACCCGCTGGCACTTTCAAGAGTAGTACCGTTCAACGGTTTTCTTGGCGCTGCAAATTTGGTTGGCGCTGCAATTTGGTTTGCAGGTGGGCCTGAATTTTGGTTTGCGGCGCAAACTAGATTGTGGGGTAGTGGGGAGTGTTTGCCCCCTCTATTCCCTAATCCCGATGCCCTATCCTTGTTTGGAGGAACTTGACACTTCGCGTATGATTAAGAATTGCTCGCGACCTAGCGACGCGGCCGTAGCGCCCTGACCCTGTCGGGCGGCCGTGCAGACCGGACGCGACAGATTGGAGCTTCATGAAACCCGGTATTCACCCCGACTATCATCCCGTCACCGTGCACTGCGCCTGCGGCCACAATTTCTCCACTCGTTCGACCATCAAGGGTAACATGCTAAAGGTTGAAATCTGCTCGAACTGCCACCCCTTTTTCACCGGGAAGCAGAAACTGGTCGACACCGCGGGCCGCGTCGAGCGCTTCACCAAAAAATACGCAGACGCTGCCGCCAAAGCCGAAGCCGCCAAGAAGTAGGGCTCCGCAGCCCGTCAAAAAATCTCGTAGGGGCGCAACATGTTGCGCCCCAGTCTGCCCGGGCGTCAGTTGTGGCTCGCCTCACGCTTTTCCCCCTTCAGCTACATGCAAAATATCAGCGTCGCGTACTGCAAGCCCGGCTCTTTGGGGGGACAGCCGTTCCTGGCTGTCCCCAGTTTTTTCTTCCGACCCGGCGCTTTGAGTTCTTCTGTGATCTCTCCGCGTTCTGTTCACCCACCGCGTGTCTACGTTATCTTTTTTTTCCGCTCTCGACTTTCAACTTCTCTCCGTCTTCACACCGTGTAAAATGATCTTCCAACGTGGCCACCCAATCACGCATGTTCGATGGCGCGCCCTCCGGCGAACTCGTCGAAACCGCCGGGCCTCGCGTCACCCTCCGCAACGCCTTCGCGCATCCTTTCGATTCCGCCATCGCCGCCGCGCGCACCTGCTACGCCCCGCGCCTGATCACGCCCGAGGAAATCACCGACAAGCAGCGCCTAAACATCGGTGCCGCCACCTTCTACAGCGGGCATCACACGGTCTACCAGCACGCCCACTTTGAATTCGGCCTCGAAAACGTCAGCCGCCAATTCGTCTGGTCCTTCCTCCACGCCCATCCTTTCTACAACTCCGAGCAGCAAAGCCAGCGCTACGTCCGGCTTGACCGCGCCCAGGTCTACATCCCCCCCGCCTCGCTCTTCTTCGACGAAACGTCCCGCCAAATCTACGAACACGCCATCTCCCGCGCCTGGAATTACTATCACGAGCTCTCCACCCTGCTCGTCGCCGACGCCCGCAACATCCTCAACGACATCTGGCACATTGGCCCCATGTCCCATTCCAAGCGCCTCCAAAAAATCGAGCGCTCCGCCGAAAAACGCGCCATCGAAATCGCCCGCTACGTTCTCCCCCTCGCCGCCTTCACCACCATGGTCCACACCATCTCCGGCATTGTCCTGCACCGCCTCTGGCGCATGTGCGCCGCTTCGGACACACCCGGCGAAGCGCGCGCCGTCATCGGCGAAATGGTTTCGCAAGTGAAGGCCATCGAAGCGCAATTTTTCGATCGTTTTGGTACCGAACCGCTCGAAGAATTGCCCGAGTGGAAAAACGATGCGGCAAATGCATCTGCGGGTGAAGCTTTTGCCCAAGAATTCGACGCCAAGCTCAACGGCAAAACTTCCCGCCTCGTTGACTATTCCCCGAACGCCGTCCGCGTCATGGCCGAATCCTATCGCGCCGTCGCCGGCCTCACCGCCGCGCAATGCTCCGACGCCGAAGCCCTCGACCGCCTCCTCAATCCCGCACGCAATCTCTATCGCCTCGAAACGCTCAACGTCGGCGTCCACGCCCCCATGATGCGCGCGTTGCAACACGCCAACTACACCTTCGCCAAAAAAATCAGCCACACCGCCGACAGCCAGGACCAGCGGCATCGCATGGTCCCCGGCTCGCGCCCGCTGCTCACGCTCGCTGACACGCGCGAACCCGACTACGTCACTCCCATGCTCCTCGCCAACAATCCTCGCGCCAAGGAAATCTACGACCGCGCCATGGTCGACGCCTGGACCGCCAAAAACCATCTTCTCTATCGCGGTGTTCCCCTGGAAATCGCTCTCTACGTTCTCCCCAACGCCAAATCCATCCGCCTCTACGAATCCGGCTCGCTCCTCCATCTTCTCCACAAATGGACCATGCGCACGTGCTTCAACGCCCAGGAAGAAATCTACCAGGCCTCCATGGACGAAATCGCCCAGCTCCGCGAAGTCCACCCCGAACTCACACGCTACATCGGCCCACCCTGTCATCTCCGCGCCGGCAGCACCACGCCCATCTGCACCGAAGGCTCGCACTTCTGCGGCATCAAAGTCTGGCTAGACTTCCCCAACATTCAGCGACGGATCTGATTCCATCCTGTTAGTGATAGGAGCCTGTCGTTCGTCCTGAACATGCCTGTCCCGGCGTCCGTCGAAACCGTGCCACCATTTCCCGCATCCAACTGACTTAGAGGTTCGTGATGTTTTCGTCCTCTCGGCCTTGCGTCTCCATTTTCGCCGCGGCCCTGATAGTGTCGCCCTGCTCCTTCGCGTTCGATACGCCCCTCTCCGACACTGCTGTCCGCCAGGCTTATTTTCTTGGCCAGCGCCGGGACGACACCATGGCTCGCTTTCTTAACCGCTACACTAAACTTCTCCCCCCGCCCGACTCCGGCCCCCAGATCTACTCCGTCACCTTCCTCACTCCATTCGCCCTGGTCGTCCAGCAATCCAGCCAGCGCGTCAACTACAGCGCCCAGCAGGCGGAAAAAGAGCATCATGGGGACAATGAAATCGTGTCCATCACCATTCAGATCCTCCTCACGCAATCCTACGGCGCCTTGATCACCAGACCCACCGGTTCTCGTTCCGGCTCTCCCATTGGCATCCAACTCCGCAATCCGGACTTCTGGAAGGATTTCAAATATGCAGTCTTTGATGATGAGAAGGAACTCAAGGTGGACAGCCCAACCGGCGAGCCCACTTACGCCTGTGATGGCGAAGGAAGTTGCAATCTCACCGGCGCCACGGTTCATTTCCAGCTCCCGGCGAAGCTGTTCATCTCAGGCGCCGCCACGGTCGAAGTTGATCCCCAGGTTGCTGACCCCACCTCCGTCGACTTTGACCTTACCTCGCTCCGGTAACGTCCTCCATGAAGTCACATCCCAGTTCCGTGGTGCGCCTTGAACACTTCAAACGACGCATGCCACGTCCGTCAAACTGGAGTACAATTTATTCGCACGGGTGCATGAGCCCATGAGCCCGCTCGATCGTTCTCTCCTCGCCACTTTCCTGGCGGCCCTCCTCGTGGCCATTCCCGCGTTGGCCTTCCAATCCCCGCTCTCCGACGAATCCATCCGCGACGCCTACTTCCTCGGCCAGCGCAACGACCAATCAACCCTGTCGCTTTTCAACCCTTATCTGCGCCTGCTGCCTCGGCCGGACAAGGGTCCCTTCATCGCGGAAGTCGAGGTCTACACTCCTTACCTCCAGGTTGTCGAAAATTCGCGCCGCCGCTCCATGGGGTACAGTTCCCAACAAGCCACCAAGGACTACCGCCGCCGCAGCGATCGAGTGTTCGTGCGCATCCGGATTGACTTTACCAATACCTATGGGGCGCTCGAGCTGTACCGCTCCGAGAGCGCAGACCAGGAAGAATCGGACGATTCCGCTCCGCGCGCCGACTTCCCCCGTGATTTTCGAGTGGGTCTTTCTCAGAAAGATAAATGGGTCGAACCCCGCCGCATTATTATTCAGCCCACCTCGACCCCCAATGGCGGGCACTATCCTTTCATTCCGCCGGACTTGGCGGGCTATGCCTATCTAAGCACTCTGAGCGGTCCGGTTTACGCCTACGCTTCTCCCAGCGGTTTTCACTGCCTGACCGGCTGGCTTGTTTGGATGGAGTATGACGCGCGCGACGTCGCTTCGGACGACGCCCAGGTTGAGGTTTTCACCACGGACGGCCAGCACGTCATCGTTCCCTTCGACCTGACCCGGCTCCGCTGATTACGCTAGGCTCACCCCGCCAAGTAACTCTTGAAGGGACTCTACGGGTGCCAGGTTGCGTTCTGCGTCATGCTGACGGCTTCCCCATGAATATCTAGGCGGATTCTTCCCACTGGATTGGTTCGGCCACACCTGCTCGATCAGACCCTTTATTGGAGATCAACCGGTGGTACGCAGGATTCTTCGTAGATGGAAACGACGAGAAACCAGGCAGGAGGCCGCAGAGGGATGCGGCCCCTGTCAGGAACTAGCAGTCACGACTCGACGAGGCCTTTCTCCACCATCTCCTCGTCGCTGAGCCACAGATCGGGGATATTGGCTGAGCCGAGCCGAAGAATATCTTCCAGCGCGTCGCGGACTTCCTTCACCCGAAAGTCCACGCCGATGCGTTCCAGCAATTCGATCAAGGCTTGCGCGCCTTCCGCCAGCACCGGCTTCGGAAGCGTGCCCGCGTGCTCCAGCCGGTGATACTTCACGATGTACAGCGCGGTGGGCCCTCCACCATGTCTTTCAATATGGAGATACCCCTGGGTCTTGGGCCTTTCCGGAACGAGCCGTGCCGCTACTCCTGAGCCGGATGGGACGGCGCTCATCGGTTTTGTGCTCTCACCTGTCCATTGCACCTCAACTGCAGCCGCTGGTGCTGCCACAGTTCTCGCATTTGTAGCATGCGCCGTTCGGCACCATGAGCATGCCGCACTCGCTGCACGTCGGCGCGCCCTCGTGCGCGTTAGTCAGCTTCGAGGCGGACAACGCCATCTGCATGGCGTCAAGCGCGGCTTTATTCATTGGGGGAAGGGCCCCAGCCGGAGCGGCCGTTGCGGCATGCTCGGCAGGCGCCCCTACATTCGCATTCAACTTCAAGTAGTCCGCGGAGATGAACCGCCCGCCCAGCCACCGGGCCAGATAATCCAGCACCGAGGAGACGAACCGGATGTTGGGATTCGCGGTGATGCCCGACGGCTCGAACCTGGTGTTCAACAGCTTATCCACGAACACTTTCAGGGGCACGCCGTATTGCAAGCCGAGGGAGATGGTCATCGCCAAACCATCCATCACGCCCGAAAGCGTCGAGCCTTCTTTCGACATCTTGATGAAAATTTCGCCGGGACGATTGTCCTCGTACATGCCGACGGTGATATAGCCTTCGTGGCCGCCCACGCCGAACTTGTGCGTCACCGAGGCGCGCTCGACGGGCATCTTCTCGCGCTGGGCGCGCGAAAACAGTTCGCGCTGCACCGGCTCCGTCACCGCCGCTGCACTCTTCTTTTCTTCGGTCTTGCCGCCGGCGCTGAGCGGCTGCGAACGCTTGGAATTGTCGCGGTAAACCGCCACGGCCTTCAGTCCCAGCTTCCACGACTCAATGTACGCGTTGGTGATGTCTTCGACGGTGGATTCCTCGGGCATGTTGATGGTCTTCGAGATGGCGCCCGAAAGGAACGGCTGTGCCGCGGCCATCATCTTCACGTGGCCAGTCCAGTTGATGGAGCGCCCGCCGCCCTGCGGGGCCAGCGAGCAGTCAAACACCGGAAGGTGCTCTTCCTTGAGGTACGGCGCGCCTTCAATCTTGCCGTTCTTGTCGATGTAGGAAACGATCTCGCTGGTCTGTTCCGGCGTGTAGCCCAACTTCATCAACGCCTGCGGCACGGTGTTGTTCACGATCTTGATCAGCCCGCCGCCGACCAGTTTCTTGTACTTCACCAGCGCCAGGTCCGGCTCGATGCCCGTGGTGTCGCAATCCATCATGAAGCCGATGGTGCCGGTGGGAGCAAGTACGGTGACCTGAGAATTCTTGAAGCCATGCTTTTCGCCGAGAGCAAGAGCATCGTCCCAGGATTCCTGGGCCGCGAGGAAGAGTTGCGGCTGCACGTGTTCCGGCTTGATGCCGCGAACGGAATCGCGATGCATGCTGACAACGTCCAGCATCGGTTCGCGGTTGACGGCGTAACCTGGGAACGGACCCATTTTTTCGGCGACGCGGGCGGATTGCGCGTAGGCTTCGCCGCACATCAGAGCGGTGACCGCGCCGGCTACGTGGCGGCCTTGGTCGGAGTCATAAGGCAGCGCCATGGACATGAGCAGCGCGCCGAGGTTGGCGTAGCCCAAGCCGAGCGGCCGGAAATTATGCGAATTTTCGGCGATTTTCGGTGTGGGGTAGCTGGCGAAGTCGACCAAAATTTCCTGCGCGGTGATGGTGACGTCCACGGCGTGCTTGAAGCCATCGACATCGAACTGCCCGCTGGAGTTGACGTACTTCATCAAATTCAGCGAGGCCAGGTTGCAGGCGGTGTCGTCCAGGAACATGTACTCCGAGCAGGGATTGCTGGCGTTGATGCGAGCGGTGGTCTTGCAGGTGTGCCAGCGATTGACGGTGGTGTCGTACTGCATGCCGGGATCGCCGCAGAGCCAAGTGGATTCGGCCATTCTGTAAATCAAGTCGCGAGCGCGAAGTTTTTCGGCGGGCTGGCCGTCGGTGACGTTCTTGGTCCACCAGTCTTTATCCTGTTCGACAGCGCGCATGAAGTCGTCGGTGACGCGAACCGAGTGGTTGGCGTTTTGGAAGAAGATGGAAGTGTAGGCGGCGCCGTCGATAGCCGAGTCATAGCCGGCGCGGATTAATGCGTGAGCCTTGGCTTCTTCCTTGTGCTTGCATTCGATGAATTCAACGATATCCGGATGGTCGACGTTGAGAATGACCATCTTAGCGGCGCGACGAGTCTTGCCACCGCTCTTGAT
>DATKEV010000022.1:0-7463 GCA_035511855.1 Candidatus Udaeobacter sp. | reverse complement strand
ATTGCATTTCCACTCGGTGAAGAGGTACGCGATGATCGGTTGAAAGTCGCCCGGCAGGACGCGCGACTTGAAATACGGGAACATCCAGCCCTTCATGGTCTTCAGAATTTTGGACGCAGGCCAGTGCCGCTTGCCGCTCCGCAGCACGGCGTCGTGCGCGGCGATATCGGCGGCATCGAGTTCGTGCATAAGAGCCGGGTGTTGCGGGAAGGCCGGCGAGGGCAGAGTAAGCGGGGGTTGAGTCTCGCGTTCCGCCCTCGCCATTGAGGGGTGGTCGGGGGGCTTTTGCAGAAGATCGTGGAGCGGCACATCCAGACGGAATGGCTGCGCCGGCAGTGTGGGCAGAATTTGAAGCGGCTGCTGTGTTGAACTGGACATGAACCCCTCCTCCGGGGCGGTAGTGCATCTCGCTTTCCAGTTCGGGAACTGGACTAGCTTTGGGCAGTCGTGAACCGGCAATTCCGGATGTCACGCAAAGGAAAGCACTTAGGGCATGTTGGCGGTCCTGAAGTGCCATAGCGAAAGCCCGTTCCACCCGTGGTGTCCGACGAGCTTTTGACTTTGCCGTCAATCCTCTGCCAGCGCTGTTTCGGATGCGCGAAGGTGGCAGTGCTGCATTTATTCGGGACTACCAAACGTATTCCCTTCAAGCAGTTGCTCTTCCCCCTTGAGCTGATGCGCTGTGGTGAACCTCCCTGGATTGGAAGAGGGAATGCAGCAACGCACCACGAGCGCTGGTCGCAAAAGAGTGATCTTCGGAAGTTCCCGCGCTAGAAGGTGAACAGATGTCTGCAATAGCTAGTTATGTAGCCCCTCTCGTTCCGGCGTTTCCGGCGGGGGTCGATGCGCGCTGGGAAACCGAAAATCGCAGGGTGTGGAATGAACAGGAACACGCGAGCGAGGAACGCGAGCTGGTTTATGAAATTAGCTGGATTGCGGAGCTTGGTGTCTGGCGGCGTTTTCTACGGTCCCAGCGGAAGGCGCGGAACTAAGGACATCATGCCCTTGGAAAGGCGCGCATTCTCTAACTCAGCTCGTTCGGTTGTAAGAATTGCTCTGCTGGGGGTGATGCTTTTGGGCACCGTGAGTGCGCCGGCTCAGGAACCGAGCCACACGCGCGGCACGGTCAAAGGCACCGTATCGCTGGTAAACGCATCGCAGGAACCCTCGACGTCGGAGGGCCTTCTGTTGGAATTGAAGCCTGTGCCCGAGGGCGCGGCTTCGTTGTCAGCAGTTACGGACGCGGTGGGGAACTACGAATTCAAAGACGTGGGGGACGGAGATTACATTCTGCGATTAGAAGCAGAAGGCTTCGAGCCATTTACGACGACAATTCGCGTACGAGATGGAGCGTCCATCATCCAAAATATTTCAGTAAAGTTGGCCGGACTCACCCAGAGAATCGAGGTGAAGGAACAGGCCGAGCCGCTCTCGGCTGATTCTTCTGGCGATTCAAAGCTCAGTGAAAAACAGCTCGCTGCTCTCCCGCTTACCGAAGAAAACTTCAAGGCCTCGCTGCCGCTGACCCCCGGCGTGGTCCGCACGCCGGATGGAAAATTGAATTTCCGCGGCGCCGCCGAAGATCAGTCCATGCTCCTGGTGAATGACTCGAAAATGACCGACCCGGTCACAGGTTCGTTTTCGATTCCCGTTCCTCTCGATGCAGTGCAGTCTGCTCGCGTAGTCCAGACTCCATACAGTGCTGAAAATGGCGGCTTCTCCGGTGGCCTGACGGTTGTCGAAACGGTGCCGCCTCCGGAAAGTTGGAAGTTCGGCGTGCGCGACCTCAATATCAGCCTACGCGGGAAAAACGACCACTTTGTGGGCGTCGGGCGGGCCACGCCGCGGGTCGTGTTCGGCGGTCCGGTGTTCGGGGACAAAATCAGTTTTTCCGAAGTCTTCGAATACGACGTCATCCGTAATCCTGTGCGAGGCTTGGCCTGGCCTCGCAACGAAATCAAGAAGCAAGGATTCAATTCCTACAGCACGCTGCAGGCGATCCTTTCGCCAAAGCAGGTCGTAACTGTAACGTTGAACGTATTTCCGCAGAGGACGCAATTCGCCAACATCACCGCGCTGATTCCTCAAACCGCCTCTTCCGACTACGACCGGAAAGGCGCTTCCGTAAGCCTCTCTGACGCCTACACCTTTTCTTCCGGTGCGCTGTTCCGCATGGCGTTGAACTACACGAGATTTGACAGCAACGCGCACGCGCAGGGCAACGAGGCGATGCTGCTCACGCCTGACGGCTGGGGAGGCAATTTCTTCAACTCTTGGGCACGGTCCTCCAGCCAGTTCCAGGCCGCCCCGGTCTTTCAGTTTGCTCCCCGAACTTTCCATGGGCGCCACGAAATCAGGATTGGCGCCGACGCGACGCACCGCTCATTTAGCGGCACCAGCGTTTCACAGCCGGTCCGCCTGCACCGCGAAGACAGCAGTCTCTCCGAACAGATACAATTCACCGGCCAGGGATCGCTTGCCGCGTCGGTAACGGATGTCGAGGAGTTCATTGTGGATCACTGGATGCTCAGCGATCGCTTGGCCGCCGACGTCGGTGGACGATTGACCAGCCAGACCGTGGGCCGCACGGCGGCCTTCGCGCCGCGCTTCGGCATCGCGTATTCTCCGGGCAAAGATCGCAAGACCATTCTCCGTGCGGGAACGGGCGTTTTCTATGACCGCGTTCCGCTGCTCGCGGCGGATTTCGCGGGAAATCCGGCACGCGTCATCAGTCAGTTCGATCCAAGTGGCCAGCCTATCGGAAATACGATTGCTTTCGAGAACGAGTACATAGCGAACGGAAGTGACCCCATCGCGTCGCGAATCCGTCATGTGCCGAACACCAGCGCGCGCAGTTTTGTTACCAGCGCAGAAGTGGACCGCGCGCTCTGGACCGGAGCGGTTCTGCGCCTCGGCTATGTGCACACCACGACGCGCGACCTGTTTGTCATTTCCCCGTTGGGCGGCGATGGAGGCGCGCCAGGCGTTCTCGGCCTTCTGAACACGGGGAAGCAAAACTACAGCCAAGCGGAGGCAACCCTGCGGTTCCATCCCATTAAGGATGGCGACCTGAACATCTCTTACATCTGGAGCCGGTCACGGGGAGATTTGAACACGCTCGGGGACGTCTTCATTCCGTTCGAGCAGCCGGTCATCCGGTCCAACGCCTACGGTGTTCGCTCTTCGGATGTGCCGAACCGCGTGGTCGCTTGGGGCACCTTCCATATTCCGTTCAATTTGGTTTTCGGCCCGGTCGTGGACGTGCACACGGGCTATCCGTATTCCAAAGTAGATGAGCGTCAAAATTACGTTGGGCTGCCCGACTCCCAGCGATTTCCAATGTTTTTTTCCCTCGATTCTCAGGTCTACCGGGACTTCCACATCCCGCCCGGGCTTCACCTCGGTTCGCGCAAGATCCGTCTCGGCTTCTACGTAATCAACCTCACCAATCACGGAAATTTCAGCCAGGTCTATAACAATGTCACCTCCCCGAATTTCGGCCGCTTCACTGAATTTGAACGTCGGCAGACCGCTTTTCTGCTGAGTGTGGTCAACTGAGCTATAGCACGAAATTTCTGGGCACCGTGCCATTAAATTTCAAGCGCCCCACATATATAGACAGGAGTGCCTGCACTGTTGGAGTTGAGTAATCATTATTATTATTAAAGATAGAGAATTTTGTGACAGACCATAGAGACTCGGCGTTAGCGCTAAACTCCGTGGGCGAGGCACGCTCAGCGCCAGCGTCAGTGGCCGCAGAAAAAACAGATGGTTATATTGCCATCCCTGCACGTAATTGTTCTCATCCGCGAATTGCTCAAATGCAAAAAAGCCGACAGCAAATGGAAGCCCAGAAAGAACAGGTTCACACACGATGAATTCCGGAAGTGATATCCTTGATTTCGTCCCAGAAGTGAGGCCCCAGTATGCACCGCACGGTCGCATTGTCCGCGGCGAAGGCTTCTCGAAAAATCTTTCCCGCGGTGCTTCTGCTCTGCCTGGCCGCCTCCGGTTGCGGTTATGGCTGTTACAGCGGCTTCTGGAACGGTAATGCAAGCGGCGTCGCACTCAGCAACTCATCCTGCCCTCTGACCAAAGCCACGGGTGCCGTTATCGTTGACATAGGTACGGCGTCTGCCCCTCAGAGGACCTCCGCTGTTTTTCCATCGCTGCTCGCGTCACCACATGCATCACCAACGACGCCGCCAGATCAAGTCCAGCACATTTTTTTCACGCTTCGCGGCATTCAGGCCCATCCGAGCCCGATTGCAGAAGTGGACTCATCCGCCTGGCAGGAACTTGCTCCTGACCTAGCGGCGCATCCGCTGCAATTGGACCTATTGTCCCCCTCGGCCCAGTTGGATCTATCCGGCAATTCGCCATCGCTGGATGTACCGGTCAGCGCAAAAGTCCCAGCCACGGTTCCTGCGGATGAATACCGCCAGCTCCGCCTCCGTCTCTTGCGTCAGGATCCGGGCCCAGAAGACGTTATGCCTGAAAGCAACGCTTGTGGGAATGTTGGCTGGAACTGTATCGTCTTCGCCGATCGATCCGTGCGGCCTTTGGAACTCGCCTCGTCAAAATTCGTCGTCGCAGCCGTATTTGGCATTCCTCCGGAACATGGCACTGACAGCATTTTCCGCATTCTTCCCGGCGAGATCATCCATCTTTCGATCGCGCTTGATCCCGACTCTTCCATCTTCTTCGCGTCAAACGACGCCGTTCACGTCGCCCCCATTTTTAGAGTCGTTTCTCGCTGCTCATCGTCCGCTGCCACGGCAGAGTGGCAGCAGGAATAGAAGCCCAACACCTTTGTTTTCAAGGAATTCCCCGCTCTTTGGGGATTGAACACGCGCGTGGGAGCGGAGGACCAGGATGAAGGCGTAACCTTTGCTACAGACAGTGCGGTTTGCCGACTGCCGGGAGGGATATGGTTGAGGGCGACTATCGAGCTGCGGTGGGGGTCAGATTGGGCTGGGCCATGGCTTTGGCATATTCGGCAGCGTAGAGCGCATTATCGGGGTACTGTTGGCTCAATTGACGCAACAAATTTTGCGCGAGGGCATCCCGGTTTTCACGGCGTGCGGCAAGAGCAAGCACAATCTTCGCGAATGGCCTGAGATAACAGCCGTTTTCTGCCGTCTTGGCGACTTGCTCCATGCCAAGCTTCTTGTCGCCGTGAATTCCACCAAACCAGAGGGTGAAGCGGGTACCAGCGCTCTGCGATCCAATAATGTAATTGGCGATGCCGGGCGCGATGTACGCGTCGGCCGCTTCCGGATGTTGAGCTAGCAACCGTTTGGCATATTCGTTGGCTTCTTTCACGCGCTTCAAGGCGCTCATATGTTTCTTCTGTAGTATCGATTCCGCGTCTGATTCCATTCCGGCAGCCAGTGTCAGGGCGAAAAGAGCATCTCCATCCCCAGGATTTGTTTTCTGGCGCTGCCTAGCAAGTTCGCGGGCTTGAGCCAGAGCTTCGCGGAAGCGGGTCATGCGCTCTGGATCCGGCTTGCCATCAATCCCGTGCAGGAATCTCTTTTCGTTCAGGAAAAAGTCGCTGGTCAGTACGCCTTGAAGGTGCAGCTCCTCAAAGAGATAGCTGGCGGCCACGGCCACCTCACCGAAAGGGTCCTCCGGATTGCGTGATTCCCAGCTTGCAAAAGCTTCGCGTGCTTCGGCGAACTTCTGCTCGTAGAGGAGATCGAATCCGGCGCTGAGCTCTGGTACGGCCGTGAAGGCCGGGGCGTGGTCCGGTGTTTCCCCCGCAAACCCGATGACCGGGCCCAAGAGCAGTGACAGCGCAAGAAAATAAGCCGGACGAAACATTTGTACATACCTTTCAGTTGTCTGTGTGCGACTGGTCGCCGAGCGCGCTGTGAACCAGAGATTTGTGCTAGTGCGCCGCCGTCGAAGCAACTGCGGTCCGTGTTGAAAAATACTGGTCCAGGCCCTCCAGAACTTCGCTTAGGCCGCTCTGAACATTGCGGTTAAGGGCTGCAACTACCGCCGGGACGTTCTTTCCATCAACGGGTTCGTCGTGCGAGTAAGAACGGCTCCAGGCGGTCGCACCGGTCTTCGAGTCTCGCAACTCGAACTCGAAAGCCACGCGGGCCGCCACGTGGTTTCCGGTGATCTCCCGGAAGTCATACAAACGGCCACGGAGGACATAGTCGCCGCGGGAGTCACTGCGCAAGGAGTAGACGTGCTGGTAGCGCTCCGAGTCTTGAAGCTCTCGGAGCAGGACATCGCTAATCATTTCGGAAGGCGGCTCCGCCCATCGATGGTACTCGTACGTGCCCATCGCCTCGCCATTCGAGGTGTAGACGATGTGGTCGTCGCGATACAGATGCGACGTGGTGATCGGCCCAAGGAGCAGTGTGACGGCGTAGGGGGCCGGGGCCGCTCCCGATGTTTTGTCGCTGGGAATCGTGAGCTGATAGAACTTGCTGGGTCGCGCGGCGCCGCAGCCATTCAGGATTCCGAGGCAGAGAATGAGTGCCGGAAAAATAAATTTGCGTTTCATTGCTGTTCTCCTGTTTTGTGTTCCTTAGGATTGCTGGCGCGAATCAGGGTGTACGGACGGGTCTTGATCGTTGCCGTGAATTCTTTCAGGTTCTCGGTAACGTGGCGCATATTGTCGAGCAGTTCGTCGATGTTTTCTGAGTTGACGTCGAGGGTTTGGTCAAGCCGCGCAGTGGCGTCGGTCATGTTTGTAAGCGTGCGGCGCAGCTCGACGACGGCTTGGCGGACGTCCGCGCGATTCTCGCCCACCATGGCATCGACATGGTTCAAAGTCTGATTAGCTTGCTCGGAAGTCTTCCGAAAATCCTCGAGAAGGGGTTGCAGTTTCTCGCTGACGGCGTTCACGTTGTGAAGTGTGGTCTTGATTTGAGGACGGTTTTCTTCGAGCATTCCGCGGGCATTGGCGATCGTTGCGGCTAGATTCGCGCGGTTCTGCGGACCGAGCAAATCGTTCACGCGCGCGATGGTCTCTTTCACTTCCGATGCTCGATCGTTCAAGTTGCGAAGCAGTTCCTGGGCCTGGGGATTGAGGTCATTGAGCTGCGCGGTCAGAGCGTTGAAATCCACATACTTTAGCGAGGGGAGTGCGGCGCCGCTTGCTGCTCTCGGTGCTTGCGCGCTACCCGGGTAAATCTCGAGGTGATTGTCCCCCAGCGGGCTCATGCTCATGATCTTCACGCTGCTGTCGGTTTTAACTGGAAGATCGGATTGTACGCTGAACACGATGTCCAGCCGGGCTGGGTTCTGCGGATCGAGCTGGATGCTGTCCACACGGCCGACTTTCGGCCCGCCCGCGTAGCGCACGGTCGCGCCGGGCTCAAGCCCTCCCGCGAAGGGAAAATACGCATGAAACTTTGTCGTGGATCGTCCATAGGCGCCGCTCATGGCGAATACGGTGCCAAACAGCACCGCCACGGCGATGAGCACGAACAAACCAACGA
>DATKEV010000021.1:0-25666 GCA_035511855.1 Candidatus Udaeobacter sp. | reverse complement strand
CTTGAGATATGCCAGTGCCTGCGCGCTATCTTCCGTGCCCCAGCCCCATTCCGGATAAACGGACCACAGTGGAATGTGCGCGAACACTACGATCGGCGTGCTTTTCTTCAAGTGCTTCACATCATCTTCCATCCATTCGAGCTGCTCGTGCCCCAGCGTTCCGAGGCCACCGGCCTTCAAATTCATCACATTGACTAGCCCGATGAAGTGCACACCCTTCTTGTCGAAGCTGTACCATCCGCCGCCCTGGCTGCCTTTCCCGTAACGCTCCAGGAACTGCTTCCCGTCGTCATTCAGTACGTCGTGCTCGCCGGGCACGTAAAAGACATCCTTGGGCGTCGCGCTCTTCAATATTTGGTCCACCGTATCAAACTCTTCGGGCTTCGAGAGGTGACTGATGTCGCCCGTGTGCAGCATGAATTCTGGCGCCGGAGATAAAGCATTGATCTTTTCCACCGCAGCCCTCAGCGTGCCCGCCACGTCCGTGTTTGCCGGCTTGTTGAATCCCATGTGGCTGTCGCTGATCTGCACGAAGCTCAGCTCACCCATCATATCCGAGGTGCTAATCTCCGAAATTCGGCTCAAACTGTAGGAGTTCAGCACGCCGCCTTTCATCACACAAAAGGCACCTGTTCCCGCCCACGCCATGCACTTCAGAAAGCCCCGCCGGTCAATCCCGTCGTGGTTGTGATCGTGCACGATTTCATCTTTCTTCCTGCCAGCCATCGTTTCCTCCTCGACCCCTGAATACACCCGTTTCCGCAACGATTGAACGTCTCCCCTGCCCACCGATTTTCTTGGGAGGGCGGCGCGGGTGAGAGAGTCCAGGGAGCCCGCGCCGCGTATGGGACGTGTTTCGTTTGTGCAGACTCCCGGGAGTCCCGAGTTATTCCCGCTTTAGGTGCTTACCAACCCGGCATTAAATTCGTCACACCCAAGGGGTTTATGGGAATAAAATCCCCAGGTAGGTGGTTCCTATCCATGAGTGGCTCTGACCAGGGTAGAGGCTCGGACGTGTTGGATGCGCAGGACCGGGCGCGCTTCGAACAGCTCGTTCTGCCGCATCTCGACGCCGCCTTCAATCTCGCGCGTTGGCTCCTAAAGAGCCGCGCCGATTCTGAAGACGTCGCGCAGGAGGCCGTCCTGCGCGCCTATCGTTTCTTCCGCGGGTTTCACGGCGGGGACGCGCGGGCTTGGCTTTTGCAAATAGTACGCAATACTTGCTATACCTGGTTGGAGAAGAATCGCCCTGTGGAACTCATGACGGAATTTGACGAGGAATTGCATCCGCAACCCAGCGCTTCTCCGGAAGCCCTGGCCATCGCTGGAGACAATCGCGAGCGCTTGACCCGTGCGCTTGATACGCTCCCGCCTCGCTTCCGCGAAGTCCTGGTTCTCCGTGAACTCGAGGGCTGCTCCTACAAGGAAATCGCCGCCATCACCGCTATCCCCATTGGCACAGTAATGTCAGCCCTGGCCCGCGCCCGCCAAAGACTGCAGCGCGCGCTCACGCACCCCACGCCGCAGGAGGCCTCCCGTGAGCTGTGATTACACACGCACCGTTCTCCACGGGTACCTCGACGGCGAGCTCGATGCCGCTCGCGCCGCCGAATTCGAACGCCATCTTGAGAATTGTCGCGAATGTGAAAACTCGCTCGCCGTCGCCGAGGCGCTGCGCTCGTCTCTCCAGTGCAGCAATCTTTACGAAGGCGCGCCCGTTTCGCTTCGCAAGAAAATTCGCGCCGGCCTCGATGCCGCCACCGCTCCCGAAGCTCCGCGCATTCCTGCCTGGCGCTGGCTCGCCGTTGCCGCCTCGATTCTGATCGTGGCCTCCGTTTCCTGGTACGCTTGGCCACGCTATCAGAACAGCACCTCTTCTGCGCCTTTCTCGGCCGCCGAGCTCATTGATGCCCATGTCCGCTCTCTGCAGCCCGGCCACCTCACGGACGTTGCTTCTACGGACCAGCACACCGTCAAACCCTGGTTCGACGGCAAACTTGCTTTCGTTCCGCCGGTCAAAGATTTTTCGGAACAGGGTTTCCCCTTGATCGGCGGCCGCCTGGATGTCCTCAACGGCCAGAACGTGGCCGTGCTCGTCTACGGCCGCCGCAAGCACATTATTAATGTTTTTGTTCTTCCCACCCGGGAGCCGGACACCCCGATTCATCCCCCCGGCTTGCGGCAGGGCTACCAGTGGTTCCACTGGCGTCATCAAGGCATGGAGTATTGCGCCATCTCGGACCTCTCCGCTTCCGATCTCCGCGAACTCGCCCAGCTTCTCTATCAGTAAGGAGTTCATCGGTTCCCGGGTGGGATGCTCGCTCGAGGGGATCGTTCGAAACACTTACCTTGCAGAAATGCACCAGTGACTAGCCACCAGTCACGGCCACACCACTTGCTTCCCATTGAGTGCTAGAACTATTGACTGGGCTTGCTCTTCACGTACGCCTTGGGAATCTGCTTCGCGTAAATCAATCGTAGCGTCAGCGTCTTATTCTGGCCCGGCTTCACATTGACGTTCTTTTCCCACTCCGAAAAAACGCCGCGTCCCGTCGCCCGGACATCGTAATTGTCGGCCTTTAGCTTCGCAATCGAAAACCGTCCCTGTGAATCCGCATGCACGGCATGCGGGCCATTTCCGCTTGAAGACTGATATGTCACGCTCGCGTGTGGCACCGGTCGGTCGTCCGGTCCTAGCACCACTCCGCTGAGAGTCGAGGAATTCTTGCTCTGCGGTCCCGCTGAAACGCCGCGAACCGCCACCAGCACGAATAGTAAAGTCGTTAGATTTAAGAGCGCGCGTCTCATTTTTTGCAACCTCGCCCGTGCCCTCCGCCTCGGGCACACGGAAAGCACACTGCCTCGCTTCCTGCTCGAAGCGAATTCTTCCATTTCTACTATCAGTTTAGAGCTTGATCGCCCGGCTGAATTGCCCTGCGAAAAAGATGTGCCCCACCACCAACCTGCCATTCCGGACAGGTCGCGTCCGGCCGAATTTTCCCGCTCTATTCGTTTCGCAAAGCCACTGCAGGATCCACGCGAGCCGCCCGCTGGGCCGGTATCACGCAAGCCAGCATGGCCACTAGCACCAGGGCTGCCGCCGTCCCAGCGTAAATCCCCGGCGCCATCGGTGTGACCCCAAACAAGAGTGTCTGCAGCAGAGCTCCAAGCGCCGCCGCCAGAGCAGCGCCGACCACTAATCCCATCGCGCTCAATTTCATTCCGCGCTCCAAGATCATTCGCGTCACGTCCACCGGCTTCGCCCCGAGCGCCATGCGCACGCCGATTTCCCGAGTCCTTTGCGCGACCGCATACGCCAGCACCCCGTACACCCCGAGGCACGCCAACACCAGCGCCAGTCCCGCGAACACACCCAGCAAAACCATCGGCCGGGTCCGGTCCGCCACGTTCTCTTCGATCATTTGTTCCATCGTGCGAACCCGCGTAACCGGCTGCTGCGGATCGACCGACCAAACGGCTCCTTCCACTGATTTGAACACGCTGCTGGGATCACTTCCTGTCCTCACTACGAGTGTCGCGGAGTTGTCCGGCTTTTCCATCTGAGTGATGGGCACGTAGATCGCCGGCTTCATGTCAAACAGCAATCCCCGCTCCCGGATGTCCCGCACCACCCCGGCCACGGTCCACCACGGATTCTTCGTTTCGTCCTCGTTATCCCCAAAACGTATGCGCTTGCCCACTGCGCTTTTCCCGGGCCAGTGGCGCCTTGCCAGAAACTCATTCACGACCACGACGCGCAGTCCTCCCGCTCGATCGGAATCCTGCAACAACCGGCCGTCCAACACGGTGGCGCCAACCGTTTCCAAATACCCTGGCGTGACTTCCCGATACAGGGCGTCATTGTATTGGCCGGGCGGGAGGCGTGGTTCACCTTCTACCGTGTAGCCCTCGGTATCGCCCTCAGTCATGAACGGCGCGTCCGACGCGAATCCCGCTGCCTTCACGCCTGGCAGCCCCCTCACGTTTTCCACGACAGCGCGGCGGAATCCACGGTTCTTTTCGTCGGAATTGTATTTGGTGTCTGGCAGCACGATTCCCATCGTCAGCAGATGATCGGCGCGAAAGCCTAGATCTTGTTTTCGAAGGTTCCAGATCGTTTGAATCATCAAGCCGGCGCCCACCAGCAGCGCAAACGCCAGCGCAAATTGCCCCACCACAAGTCCGTCGCGGAGCCGTAGCCCGGCGCGCGATTCGCCTGTCCGCCCGCCCTCTTTCAAGGTTTCCTTGAGCGGCACGGCGGCGGCGCGAAGTGCCGGTGCGCAACCGAAGAGCACGCCCGCCGCTATCGAGATTCCCGCCGTGAACAACACCATGCGCCAATTGAACTGAAAGCCGCTTTCCCCAACTTGAGCGGGCACCAGCCCGTCAAACACGTTCCAGCATGTTTGCCCGATCGCCAGCCCCAGTGCTCCCCCAGCGATGGACAGCAGCAGGCTCTCGGTCAACAGCTGCCCCGCGATCTGCCCTCGCGTTGCACCCAGGGCAATCCGCACCGCGATTTCTCGCCTTCGCGCCGTTGACCGCGCCAGCAGCAGATTCGCCAGATTCGAACAGGCGATTAGCAGCACAAATACCGAAGCCACTTGCAACACCCACAGCCCGCTTCGCGCGTCGCCCTCGAAATCTTTCTGGATCGCTACGACCGTGGCGCCGAGCTGGGCATTCTCGGGGTATTGCCGCTGCAGCTGTGCCGCAACCCGCTCCATGTCTTTCTGAGCGAGTTGTAGTGTCACGCTCGGTTTCAGTCGCGCCACCACCGTCAGGAAATGTGATTGCCGGCGCGCCCACCCTTCTGGGGTGAAAGCCATGGGGATCCAATAATCGACATCGCGGTTGTGGAAAAAGAAGTTCCGCGGCATGACTCCGACTACCCTCGTTTTGATTCCATCCAGCATGATCCCTCGCCCGATGATGGATGCGTCCCCGCCATACCGCCGCTGCCACACACCGTAACTGATTACCGCCACCTTAGCGTTTGTCTGGTCTTCCTCGGCGGTGAAAGGCCGGCCGAGCACGGGCTGTACCCCCAGCACGTCGAAAAAATTCGGTGTCGTTTTCCGGCCGGATAGTTGCTCTGGGACGCCGTCTCCAGTCAAGGCCGCTCCGGTATGGCGCGTCGCCGCCATGTCCGTGAAAACCTTATTCTGGGCCTTCCAGTCCAGGTAATTCGCCGGCGCAGGCGTATTCAAGGCAAAGCCAATGTACGAGGCATCCTCCCAGACCATCACCAGCCGGTCCGGCTGGGCGTAAGGCAGCGGCCGTAGCAACACTGCCTCCACGGCGCTGAAAATGGCCGTGTTCGCGCCAATCCCCAGCGCTAGCGCCGCCACTGCTACCGCAAAAAAGCCCGGATTTCTGACGACTTGCCTCAGGGTATACCGCAGATTCGCCAGCACGTTCATGCCTTACAGACGACCAAGAACCTCAAATGTTTCCGTCCACTCCGCGCCTCTTTTCTTGGATGGGCCGTGCCTCTATACTGACCCGGCCCAAATCACAGCTTTGGAATGCTTGGGTGCATTTTTTCAGGAGCAGCCATGCCACGCTACCTCACCCAGCACACTCTCGCCTGCCTCACCCGCCAGGGCGCGGAAACTCTCGCGCAGCGCATGAAAGCCGGCGGCACGGCTCATGCCGAGCGCGTCCTTGTGAACATGCTCGAAGGGAAAATGTTCGTCGAGTTTCGCGCGGATTCACGCGAAGCGCTCGAGGGCTGGCTCAAAACCGAAGGCATGCACTACGATTTTCTGCTGCGCATCGAATGGGAAATGCAAGGCGATAAGTTAGCGAGCGCCGACTAGTGGCGTTCCAACTATTTTGGCCAAACGCCGGCCCAAGGACCGGACCCGAACATCGAGAAGCATTGTCGAAGGGGTTTGCTCGAACAAGTTGGAACGGCACTGGAACCGCGCTCATTTGATTCGCGCTTCGATGATGCCTTGAGAAACCGAGCTCTCGAGTCCGGTCTCCCCCCTTGCCCCTTTGCACGCTCTAAACTCTGAGCAGTTGGTGACCGGAATCGCCATGCCGCGTCCCAAAAGCGGTCACATTGCAGGGTGAGGCGATTTCCGCCAAATCCAGTTAGTTATTTGTTTTCAATTCTTTACATGGTGGAATTGGGTGGCGACTGGCCTGCGATTCCCCCCAGCGTCATGTGCAGTGCATCGCTATGCATGGATGGGGTGACGCGCAGCGCGCTTCTGAAAGAGGCGCGGAAGGGTGATCGTGAGTCGCTCGCGCGCCTGATAGTGCCGTATTCGCCGGGCGTATATCTGGGCGCGCTGCGGCTGACCGGGAATCCCGCGGATGCCGAAGACGTGCGCCAGGAAGCGTTTCTGAAGGCCATGTCGCGGCTGGACCAGTTTGTAGGCGCGCAGGAAGAATCGCGCGACGATTTGCATGCCTGGGTTTCGCGCATCGCCTCGAACGCCGCGATCGACGTGATTCGCAAGCGGCGCGATGGAAAACTCTTCTCTCTGGAACAGCCAACCGGCGCGAACGAGGAGACACTCGGCAGCAACGTGGCCGCGTCGGGCCACAATCCCGAAGAACGCTTGGCGCGCCGCGAGATGCGCAAGCTGATGTCCGAGGCCATCGCTCAGCTCCCTCCCGATCTGCGGCGGGCGTGCTTGCTCCGTGACGTTCTCCAATATTCGACGCAGGAAGTAGCGGATCGGCTGGGGGTTTCGGCGATGGCCGTAAGGCTGCGGCTGTTCCGCGCGCACCGGCGTCTCCGCGAAAAGCTGAGCGATATCTCACGCACGCGAAAAGATCGGCAAGCGTGCGTCGCTGCTCGCGAGCGCATCACGCGCCGCGGTACGGAACAAAAGCGCGAGCCGGCCATTTCCTTCGGGGCCTACGCCGGATACGCCTGCGGCGACTGAAAAACAGTTTGTAGTCTTCCGTGATCATTACTCAATCAAACGCAAGAAGAAATCTCTCCATTTCGCCGCTCTTAAACGGCGCCCTATAATCTGGTGGCTTCCGTTGGTTCTGTTTTCTGCGAGGGTGGGGAGATTTTCAATTTCCTAATGGGCGCCCACGTCCGATAAGATTGTTAGTTGCCTGGATTGCTGGCGATGAACGAACTCACAAGACGCGGGCTCATCTTTGGCGCTGCAACTCTGGCCGCTTCGGGCGTGCTCGCTGGCGTGGAACGTCTCTGCATCGCCGCTTTTGCCGACAATAATGAACCTGAGGATAATCCTGGCCCCGTCAAGATCGTGAAGTTTTCCGATGAGGGGCAGAAACTCGGCCTTTACACCCTGGCCAAAATTCGCAAGAGCAAAGCCGAGTGGAGGAAACAGCTGACCCCGCTGCAATACGATGTGACGCGCCGCGCCGCCACCGAATTCGCGTTTTCCGGCGCACTCTACGACCAGCACGCACCGGGGCTCTACCGCTGCATCGACTGCGATAACGCGCTCTTCGATTCCAAAACGAAATTTGACTCGGGCACGGGCTGGCCCAGCTTCTGGGAACCGCTAGCCAGAGAAAATATGCGCGAGAAAAAAGATTTCAGCGTGGGCGTCCTGCGCACCGAAGTGAAATGCACCCTATGCGACGCGCACCTCGGCCACCTCTTCACCGACGGCCCCGAGCCCACCGGCCTCCGCTACTGCATGAACTCCGCGGCCCTGCGCTTCCTTCCTCGCAGGAGCGAGCGTCCAAAAGAATTCTTGACCTTCCCAGGAGAGGATTAGCGCGACCCAGGAGAATACCTGTCGCGCTCTCGATCGTCTATTGCTTTACGTCAGCAAGAAGATCCTCGTTGTCGTTGATGGTGAGGCGATCGATTTTGCCCGCTACGGTGGTATCCATTACTTCCGAGGGATGCCGGGAAGAGATGACCCCGAGTTTTCCCGACTTGTCGCCCATGTGGGCATAAAGGGGAACGACGTCCTCCCAGGTGTCAGGGACGCCCGTGCGCGTCAATTCGGCCTTGATATGGGTCTTGCCGTCGGCGGTGTAGTCCAGCGCTGCGTGGAAGTTGTACTGTGGCTCCCCCATGCCATAAACATATTCGTTGAAGAACCAGTCCATTTTGTGATTGCCGTCCAGATCCATGCCTCTGTTCATGTGCTTTTCCACGATGGCCTTGAAGTCTTCCGTGGAAGCAGGCTTGCCGTCGAACGTCTTGCAATAGTCCTGCATCATGTCCTTGAAAACGTGGTCCGGATCCTGGCCCCGCACGTCCCACAACTGCATCCGCAGCATATGCAGCACGTACGCGCCCTTGGAATAAATCAAATCCTGATAAGCGCCGCCATCGGACTGCGATGATTGAATCCTTCTTCCCATCCAGATGGGCCCCAGCGCCGCTCGGGTGTGCCCGAGCTGATCCTTCCTTCGAAGTTTCTCCTTTTCCTGGCGCCACTGACGCAGTGCCTCTTTCATGTTCTCGCGGTATTGCACATAGAGAATTCCCGAAAAGTCCGCGAAGCCTTCGGAAAGCCACTGATCGTGGTAGCTTTTCCATCCCACGCGCTGGCCCCACCATTGATGTGAACTCTCATGCGCGCGAAAGAAATCAGTCAGTTCTGGCCCGTCCTTGAGCCCAATTTCATGGCGTTGAGTGGAGTCAAGAAAAGAAGCCGACCACAAATAGATCAGCCCCGGCCAGCCCTGGCCATGGCTATAGCTCATGGGAATGCTGGCGACCGAAAGGCTCTTGTAAGGATACGGACCAAAATAGGCCGAGAACAAACGCACGGTGTTCGCCATTTCTCCACCCATGGTCTTGGCCATGGCCGAAGGTGTCATGGTTCCGACTGCGCCTTGAACCGCTCCCGATTCGAAGGCGCGCTGTATCATGACCATGATGTCGTCGCCCTCGCGATTGGCGTACACGTCGACCGCCACCTCGCCGGCTTTGTCGTTAAAAGCCTTGTAATCTCCGTACGCGAATCCCGCCACGGCAATCGGAATGTCGCTCTTCCAGGTCGTAATGCGCGTGCCTCCGTCAAGGGTATCGCTCGTCCTAACACCCGTCGCCACCAGGACCGAATTCTTGGGACTTCGAAAAGTCATGTCGAAATCCGCCCGCGTGGCAAAGCTGTTCGGCAACTCGGGGTACCAACCGGAGCTCTCGCAGAAATAATTTCCGTTTCCCGCCTTGCGGATGGCCCGCTTCCCCGCATAGCGGAACTCCAGCGTTTGTGGCGTTCCCGGCGTCAGAGGCTGTGGCAGAATGACCGCAACATAATCGCCGTAAGACTGATAGCGGTCCTTTGTTTCCGGTGCCTGATAAAAATTCAGCGCCGTTCCTTGCGTGTCCTTGACCGTCTCCATGCGAAGATTGGAATCGAAATCAAAAACCAGCACCCTTTGTCCGGCCAAACGCGGCTCGATCGTCACCTTCGTGGTCGCGCTCAACTCGGCTCCCGAGGTTACGCTGGCATTGAGGTTGTAGCCGCGAATGGCGAAATCCTCTTTCGCCATCGGGTCTTTCCAGGCTTCCGCGCTGCTGACGTTGTGCGCCGGGAAATGCAGCCACGTGTCGTCGATTTTGAACGGTCCTACGTCTGTCCACCGGCTTACCCGGATCTCTTCAGGATCGAGCGCCTGGTAATGAAATTCCACCCAGTCTTTCCCGGTGATTTTCAAATCCGCAAGGAAGAAGGCAGTCCGGACACGCTCCGCGGATAAAATCCCTTGAAGGAGCCTGGGAAGAGCAGCCTCGCCCAGATCTTCGCGTGTCTTCTGCCGATTCGCATAGAGATCCTCGGTTGACCCTGCCGACGCTTGCCATTTCACCTGCTTCGCCACTTCGTCGAGCAAGCCGTCCGTAAAGCTGAATGTTGCATCCGTAAAGGTCAGCGCGATCTTATCCTGCTTGATAAACAGCCGGAGTTGTTGCGCCTCAATTGGATTCGGGGGATCTACGATAACGTGGCCATTGCCGCGGAACGCCGCTCCAAACGTCACGCCATTCACAGGTTGCACAAACTGGATGGTGCCATCGGTAAGCGTGATGCGGATGCGATCGCGGACGATTTCGACATTCTCCGCGTGAGCTGATTTGGAAGGGTCCATGGCCGGCGCCGAAAGGGCATTCCATGCGCTCGCTACCGCCGATGGCCCAGGTGTTTGCGCTGAGACGTAGGATGCAAAGACAAGAAAGAGGAATAAACGGAAAACGACACGAATGGTCATGAGGGAAGCCCCCGGGAGTCGGCCTGAAAGTACCAAGCCTTTGCTTCCGCGGCAAGTGCCAAGCGAGGAACGTTAGGTGAAAAGCGGTCTGCTCAATCCTGCCAGGTGAGGGCGGGTAACGAGCCCGCAACTCCCATCCGCGAAGGAAAACAGGCGCAGATGAGGTAGTCTAAGCGAACCGTGCTGACGAAATACCCAGTCGAGGAAGGGCGCGAAAAGAAGCGCGCAGCGCTTCTGAGCGTTGGCTCCGCCGTACTTCTCGTGTGCCTCAAGACCTTCCTTGTCGTCCGCACAGGCAGCCTGGGCGTGTTGTCGGAAGCCCTGCACTCCGGTCTCGACCTGATTGCCGCGATTATTACGTTTCTCTCCGTGCGCATGTCCGATCAGCCCGCCGACGAGCGGCATCCCTACGGTCACGGCAAATTTGAGAATTTTTCCGCCTTCGTCGAGACTGGCCTCCTAGCGGTGACCGCTTGCTACATCATCTACGAGGCGTTCGAGCGCCTGTTTTTTCGCAGCGTGCACATCCAGCCGAGCCTCACGGCCATACTCATTCTGCTCGTGGCGCTATCCATCGATCTCACGCGCGCGCGCGCACTGCGCCATGTCGCAGCAAAATACTCCAGCGATGCGCTGGAAGCCGATGCTCTTCATTTTTCGACCGACGTGTGGAGTACCATCGTCGTCATCGCCGGTATCGGGCTCGTTTGGGCCGGCGAAACGATGAACGTGCCCGGGCTGATTTACGCGGACGCCCTCGCGGGCTTAGCCGTTGCAGCCGTCATTCTGTGGGTCGGCGCGCAACTTGGCCGGCGAACTCTGGATGCACTGCTCGACGCCGCTCCAGAAGGATTGCAGCAGGAGATTGCCAAAGCCGTTGCCCGCATGGACGGCGTGCTGGACGTGGATCGCGTGCGCGTGCGCCGCGCCGGGAATCGCCACTTCGTCGATGCCACCGTCAGCGTCGCGCGCACCGCCAGCCTCGAACAAGTGCACGCGCTCAGCGACGCCATCGAAAAGCGCATCGGAGAGATCGTTCCGTCGGACGTGATGGTGCACGCGGAACCCCGCGCGCCGCAAGGCGAACATCTTTTCGAAGCCATTCGCGCGCAGGCCCAGGGCCTTGGCTTGGCGATTCACGACGTGACCGCCGTCCAGCAGCATCGCCGGCTTTTCATCGAGCTGCATCTGGAAGTGGACGAAAAGCTGAGCCTCCGTGACGCTCATCGGCAGGCCACCCAACTGGAGGAAAAAATTCGCGAGCTGCGCGACGGGCAAGTCGAGGTAAACATCCACATCGAACCGCTGGGGCGGCACATCGCCACCCCGGACGCCGGCGCCGGTGAGATGAAGCAGCTTTCACTCAGCATCGAACAGTTTTTGAATTCCCTGACCGCCGAATACGACGAACTGATCAACTGCCACGACGTTCGCGTCCGGCAGGTGGAGCATCACACCCTGGCCTCCTGCCATTGCACCATGAAGAGCTCGCTCCCGATTACCCAAGTTCATGACGTCACGGCCGCTCTGGAAGACCGCGTCAAGGAAAAATTCCCGCAAGTCTTTCGCGTCACCATGCACCCCGAGCCGGTCGACGATCGTTAACCTTCAAGCTGACGCAGCGGATGCTCCCGTCGGGTGTCTTCGTCCCGCCAGCGCCACCGCTCCCAAGGCGATGAGCGCGGGAAAGCATTCCAGCACGTAGCGCGGCTCGGGCGTCTCCAGCGTGGTGAGAAACGCCGTCCTCAGCACGACAAAAAGAAGAATGACCAGCACCGCCGAACGCGAAGCGGCGCTCCAGCGCCACAGCCTCACCGCACCCCAAACACCCAGGCCCAGGTAAAGAATATTCAGAAGAAAAAGTCCGATGGTTACCGACTGATCTAGCTTGTCGTCTTCCCACGCCTGCCGCAACGGAAACACCGTCCCCGACACCGGTAACAATTCAATCCTGGGAGCAAACCACAGCGTCACCGCCCGCAAAGCCGGCAGCCACAGATACGTCCGCAAAGGATTCCGGGCCGTTCTCTCCCGCTCCAATTCCGCGAACGCCTCATCTTCATCCTTCGTCAGCGTCAGTTCCTCGTTGTATCTTTCCAGAATCATCGCCACGCGCTGCTTCTCTTCCGCGGAGTCAAACGCCCTTGCGGGCAACTGTTCCACATCAATCGCCTCTCCGTTCAGCTTCCACGGCGCGAGGTAGCAATCTCTCACGCGAAACAACCATGTTCTCTCCCAGGCCATGAATCCGCTCGGCACCAGTTCTCCGGGCAGATTCGAATTCTTCGGCGCCAGAAACTGAATTTCATGCAGCGTGACCTCATTCCTCACCGCCCACGGCGCCAACGGAAGAATACCAGCCAGACCGCTGAATACGACGATACGAATCCACACCCCCGCCTGTCTCCGTCGCAGCAGTCGAAACGCGGTTCCGATCCACGCCGCTAACAACAAGAGCGGCGTCTCCGGACGAAACAGTGTCCCGATTCCCACTATGAATCCGAGCAGCGCAGCCAAATCTCGGTAATCATTCCACGGTTCCCACGGCCGCCGCTTCGCCGAGAAATTCAACTCATGAACGCTTCCACACAATCCCGCCAGCAGCACCAAAGCCATCGCCGTCAGCGCAACGGCAAACGACTCCGTCAGCGAAACGGCGGTGTAATTCGCCGTGAAAGGGCACAGCGCCGCCAGCCACATCCCTGTAATCAGCACCGGCGCTTGCCGCGCGTGCTTGTCTCCGAGCACCAAAAGCAATCCCGCTAGCCAGGCGATAAACACGCAACCCACCAAGTCGGCCGCCACCTGTCCGAGCATCACCAGCAAACGTGCGGCCGCCGGCGTTCTTCCCGTAAGCCAATACACCAGCGCCAGATACGCGGGGTATCCCGGCATGCGCAAATCCACCGGCTGGATCGCGCCATTGACGTTCATCGCGTACACTCCGTGCATCAGCCAATTCGTGGCCATCTGCTCGTAAAGCACCGTGTCGCCGGAGTCGGCGGGAAACTTCAGCACGAAAAACAGCCGCAAGCCGAAGCCTGCGGTTAAGGCTGCAAAGAGATTCAAGAAAATTCGCTTCATCAATGCAACGCATCTTACAATAGAGCAGACGGAATCGAGCAGACGGACTGGAGCCCCACCCTGATGTACCGCGTCTTGCCGCGCCGCCAGGTGGAAAGGATCAATGAAGGAACGCCGGCCAATCTTTTATGACGCGGAGCGCGTTCGCTGGCGATTCACGCGCCGCACCTTGGAAATCACCGGCGCTCTTCTCACGCTGCTGCTGGCGTATTTTTTCGTCACCATCGCCATCAGCGTGGAATTGCCCGCGGGGCTGCTTCCGGATACCAAGCCGGGCTATCACCCCCTGAAGATCAAGAAAAAGGTTACTCCGGTGCGCGAAGGCCGTCGCCGCCGCGTCGCAAACATCGGCAGCGTCCCCGCAACCTATGAACCTGTGCGCGCCGCGTTTTTCGTCAGTTGGGACCCCAACAGCCTGGCTTCGCTGAAAAAGCATTACAAAGATATCGACCTGCTGATTCCCGAACAATTGCATGCGGTCACTCCCGATGGCGCAATGACCATCGTTGACTACGAGCGCGGACAGAATCGCGTCAAAGCCTCTCCATCGGAAGGAGTCGCGATCCTCAAGGGCGACAAGCTGCACCAGTGGCTCCAGTCGATGAAGTCGCTCGCCCCGCCTGTCGAGCTGCCCATAATGGGACTCTTGAACAATTACGATGGGGTCCAATGGCGCGTCAAGGAGATGGCCCAAATGCTGGCCAATCCCGCGGCGCGCCAGCATCTCATCCGCGACGTCGTCGAATTTGCCGTGGAATCCCATGAGGCCGGCCTGGTCGTCGACTTTGAAGAAGTCCCCGAATCCAGCCAGGCGCACTTCCGCCAGTTCGCCGAAGAATTGAGCCCCGCGCTCCATGCTGTTGGCTTGAAACTCATGATGGCTCTTCCCGCGCGCGACGACGCCTACGATTACGAATTCATCGGGAATCAGTGTGACGCCATCGTGCTCATGAACTACGACGAGCACTGGCTCACCTCTCCTCCCGGGCCCATCGCTTCTCAGGATTGGTACGTCGAAAATCTTCGGCAGGTCATGGAGGATGTGCCCGCGCGGAAAATCATCGTCGCCGTCGGCAGCTACGCTTACGATTGGTCGGAGGCTGCGAAGCAGGCACACGAGCCGGCGCAATCGTTGACCATCCAGGAGGCTCTACTCCACGCCTACGAATCCTGTGACAAGATCATATCCGTCGGCGTTTGCGGCGCCGCCGATACCCAGGTGGAGTTTGACTCTGCCTCCCTCAATCCCCACTACTCCTATTACGACGAACACGATCACGTGCACCAGGTCTGGATGCTCGATGCCGTCACCGCCTACAACGAGCTGCGTGCCAGCGAGCGGCTCGGCGTCCAGGGCACCGCACTATGGCGGCTCGGTTCCGCGGATACTTCCTTGTGGCCGGTCTGGGACGCTACCCGCCCCGATGATACCGTGCGTCAAAAGTTGACCGACCTCCCTCCGGGCCCGGACTTAATCCTCGAGGGCGACGGCGACGTCTGGCACTTCATTGACACCCCCAAACACGGCCAGCGCAGCTTCACCTACGATGCCTCCACCGATCTCTTTACAGGCGAGAAATACGACGCTTATCCGCTCTCCTACCACATCGATCAAATGGGAGCGGCCCAAAAGAAGCTGGCCATCACCTTCGATGATGGCCCTGATCCTCGCTGGACGCCAAAAATTCTCGACATCCTCAAAGAGAAAAATGCTCCCGCGACGTTCTTCGTCATCGGCACGGACGCCAACCAATGGCCCGAAATTCTGAAGCGCGAATATGCCGAAGGTCACGACATCGGCAATCACACTTACACCCATCCCAGCTGGGACGAAGTCTCCAATACGCAGATTCGCTGGGAGCTGAACCTCACGGAGCGGCTCATCGAGAGCACCCTCGGCGTGAAGTCCATTCTCTTCCGGCCGCCTTACGGCATCGACCACCAGCCCGAATATGCCGAAGAAGTCGCGCACCTTCCCACGGCTCAGGACATGGGCTACCTGATTATCGGCCAGAAGATCGACCCGCACGACTGGAAACAAAAGAACGGCAAACAGGTCTCCGCACAGGAAATCCTTGACAACGTCATCCAGGAGGCCGACTCCGGCAACATCATCCTGTTTCACGATGGAGGCGGCGATCGCTCCGAGACGCTGAAGGCCCTGCCACAAGTCATCGATGCGCTTCGCGGCAGCGGTTATCAGTTTGTCTCCGTCGAGGATCTCATCGGCAAAACACGCGCCCAGGTGATGCTGCCGCTCTCGGCCGAAGAACGATTCGAGGCGCGGGCGGACGGATTTATTTTCGGCATTTATCACTGGTTCCGCGTTGGCATCGCCACGGTTTTCATTCTTGGAATCGTTCTCGTCAGCGGCCGCACGCTGATCATCGGTCTCCTTGCCCTGATCGAGAAGCTGCGCCCGGAACATGCCGTCATGCCAAATCCTCCTCCGAGCGTGACCGTGCTGATCCCCGCGCACAACGAAGAGAACGTCATCGTTCAGACCGTCACTTCCGTGCTCCTGTCGGATCACCAGGATTTGCGCATCGTCGTCGTCGATGACGGTTCCACCGACAAAACCCGAGAGCTTCTTGACACAAATTTTTCCCACGAACCCCGCGTGCGCATCATTCATCAAGTGAATCGTGGCAAGGCTGCTGCTTTGAATGTCGCCATGTCGCTTGCCGGCACCGAAATTCTCGTGACCATTGACGCGGACACGGAGATCGAGCCCGACGCCATCAGCAAGCTGCTTCGCCATTTCTCCGATCCAAAAATCGGTGCGGTCGCCGGCAACGTCAAGGTCGGCAACCGTTCGCGCTGGCTCACGCGCTGGCAGGCGCTTGAATACATCACCAGCCAGAACATGGAAAAGCGCGCTTTCGACCTGCTCAATTGCATCACCGTCGTTCCTGGCGCCCTCGGCGCCTGGCGCAAACAAGCCATCGAAGCCGCCGGCGGCATTACTGCGGACACCGTCGCGGAGGATGCTGACCTGACCATTGCTATCCGCCGCCTGGGCTGGCGCGTCAGTTACGACGAGGAAGCTATCGCCTGGACCGAAGCGCCGGAAAAGTCGGGCCAGCTCATTCGCCAGCGTTTCCGCTGGACTTTCGGCACATTGCAATCCTTCTGGAAGCACAGCGGCACGCTCTTCCGTCCCAAATACGGCACTCTCGGCTGGGTGGCTCTGCCGAATATTTTTGTCTTCCAGATCGCCCTGCCGCTGATTTCACCAATCATCGATTTGCTCTTCCTCGGCTCCGTCGCCCTGTGGGCGGTGGAGCGCTGGCATTTTTCCTGGCTGCCAACCATTCAATCGTCCACCGACGATTTGCTTCGCTCGGTCTTCTTCTTCATCGGCTTTTTGCTCATCGACGTACTCACCTGCGTCATTGCCTTCACGCTCGAACGCCAGGAGGATTGGACGCTGCTCGTTCCGGTCCTGCTGCAGCGCTTCTACTATCGCCAGTTGATGTACGTGGTGCTTTTCCGCTCCGTGAAGGAAGCCGTGAGCGGCCGTCCGGTCGGCTGGCGTGGCGTCGAGCCGGAAGCGCCGCCGCAAGCTCAGAAGGCTCCACCCAAACCCGTGACAGTTTGAGCGGCTTAGAGCTTGCTCACCGGCCACTTGTTCGGGCGTCTGTATTTCCGGGGAGTGTCCCTTTGCCTTCCACCGTCACACGCCGCGCTTTTCTCGGGACGTCCGCTGCCGCCGGCGCTAGCCTGGTCGTGCCCTTTTACTTGCCGGGCAAGTCGCGCGCACCCAAAAATCCTGCCTCATCCTTCTCCCCGAATGCCTGGCTGGACATTTCCTCAGACGGCAGCGTGAGAATTTGGTGCGGCAAATCCGAAATCGGGCAGGGGGTGCGCACCTCGCTCCCGATGATTGTTGCGGAGGAGCTTTGCTGCGATTGGAGAAGCGTGCAGGTCGTCGAGGCCGATCTCGACGCCAAATACGGCGAGCAACTGACTGGCGGCAGCCTCAGCGTTCGAACGTCTTACGACAATCTGCGTAAGGCTGGAGCCGCGGCCCGGGAAACGCTCATCTCCGCAGCCGCCGTGGAATGGAATGTCGTTCACTCGGAATGCCACGCCGCGAACGGCTCCGTGACGCACACGGCCACGGCGAGAAGCCTGCCGTACGCCCAGCTCATCCTAAGCGCCGCTCGTTTGGAGCCTCCCGCCAATCCTGCACTAAAAAAGCCCGAAGAGTTCCGTTTGATCGGGAAGCCGACGCTGCGCACCGACACGCTTCAAAAAGTAAATGGCAGCGCGCTATTCGGCATGGACGTCCGCGTGCCCGGAATGTGGATCGCTTCGGTCGAGCGCTGCCCCGTCTACGGCGGTACCGTCCGCAAATTCAATGCGGAAAAGGTCCGCGCATTGCCCGGCGTGCGCGCCGTCATCGAAGTGAAACCGTTGCACCTGACCCACCAATTCGGAGAGACTTCCGGTCCCGGCAGCCGCAACTATTCCTGCGCCGGTGTCGCGGTTCTCGCGAATTCCGCTTGGGCCGCTATCGAAGCCCGCAAATCGCTCGAGGTGGAATGGGACGAAGGAAACTGGGCGCAAGAGAGCACCCGAAGCCTGCGCGAAAAAATGGCGCAGCTCACTTCTCTGCCGGCCGCCACCATCCGGAGCGACGGCGACTTCGAAAAGGCTCACGCTACCGCAGCCAAGACCATCGCAGCCGTTTACGAACTTCCATTTCTCGCGCACGCCACCATGGAGCCGATGAATTGCACCGCGCATTTCCACGACGGCGAGTGCGAACTCTGGGCCCCCACGCAAGTCCCCGGTGCCGCCGCCGAGTCCGTCCGAACGGCCTTGGGCATTCCTCGCGAAAAAATCAAGCTGCACATCACCTTTATCGGCGGTGGCTTCGGCCGGCGCCTCATTCAGGACTACGCCGTCGAAGCCGCGCTCCTTTCCCGCGATGCAGGCGCCCCGGTGCAGGTCGTCTGGACGCGCGAGGACGACATCCGTCACGATTTCTACCGCCCTGCCGCGCACCACGTTTTCCGCGCGGGCTTTGACGCTCGCGGCAATCTCATCGCTTGGAGCCACCGCGCCTGTTCGCCTTCCATCGAAACTTTCTACAATGGCACCGGCATTTCTCCGCAAGCCTCCGCGCAGGTCGACACTCTCGATTTCCCCGCGCCTTTCATTCCGAACTTCCGCCTCGAGTTCGCCGTCGCCGAATCCGGCATGCCCCTCGGCTACTGGCGCTCGGTCGACAGTTCCGGCAATCAATTCGCGCTTTCCGGCTTCTTCGACGAAGCCGCGCACGCCGCCGGCCGTGATCCCGTGGAGTTTCTACTCGCGACGCTGGGCCCCGCTCGAAAAATCGACCTGGGTCAGAATCGCGGAACCTTGGACGTCATGCGCCGCCGCCGCGTCATCGAGCTGGCCGCGGAAAAGTCCGGCTGGGGCAAGCCGCTTCCGGGAGGCGCCGCGCGCGGCATCGGCATTGGTTTCGGCTGGGGCAGCTTCGTCGCCCAAGTCGTCGAGGTCTCCTGCAACCCCTCCCGAGGATCCATTCGAGTGCACCGCGTCGTCTGCGCCATCGATTGCGGCCTGGCCATCAACCCGCTCGGGGTCGAAGCCCAAATGCAAAGCGCCGTGAACTTCGGCCTGGCGCAGGCTCTCAAGAGTGAAATCACCGTCTCGAACGGCCGCGTCAACCAGAGTAACTTCCACGACTACGAAGTCCTCCGCCTGAGCGATGCCCCGGCCGCCATCGACGTGCACATCGTGCCCAGCACCGAGGCGCCCGGAGGCTGCGGCGAACCCGGAGTTCCGCCGACCGCCCCCGCCGTCGGCAACGCCATCTTTGCGGCCACCGGCAAGCGTATCCGGCGGCTGCCCATTCGTGCCGCCGACTTGCGTTCGCCTTAGATGGGTGTCCGCGGATTTTCACCTAGCCCAGGAGTTGTTGTAGGATATTTGCCTGCGAGAGGGAGGTCCCCATGGCCATCAGTTTCACCTTAAACGGCACCGCAAAATCCGTCGACGTCAGCCCCGACATGCCCTTGCTCTGGGTGCTCCGCGACACGCTCAACATGACCGGCACGAAATTCGGCTGCGGCATGGCGCTCTGCGGAGCTTGCACCGTGCACATCAACGGCGAAGCGACGCGCTCCTGCATCACGCCGATCTCCAGCGTCGCCGGCAAGAAAGTCACCACCATCGAAGGCCTCTCTGCCGACGGCAGCCATCCCGTCCAGCAGGCCTGGATGGAAGAAGATGTTCCGCAGTGCGGCTACTGCCAGTCCGGTCAGATCATGTCCGCCGTTGCGCTGCTTTCGAAGAAACCCAACCCGACCGACTCCGACATCGACGATTTCATGAGCGGCAACATTTGCCGCTGCGGCACCTACCAGCGTATTCGAAAGGCCATCCATCGCGCCGCGTCCATGCAGGCGGGCAAGGCCAAGTCCGCCGCATAAGCTATCTTCAACCGCAATTGTCTCAACACGTCCCCGAGGTGTCCGATGGTAAATAGTTCCGTTGTAAACCGCCGCGATTTTCTGAAGGCCGGTACCGCTGGAGGTGTGGCGCTCGTCATCGGCTTCTCTCTCTCTGCGCACGCTTTCGCCGATCAGGCGCAAGACCAGGAAAAGAAACCTCCCAATCCTTTCGACGCCTGGGTCCGCATCACGCCCGACAATCGCGTTACGCTCATTCTTGGCAAATCGGAAATGGGCCAGGGCATCATGACCGCGCTCCCCATGATCCTCGCCGAAGAACTGTGCGTGGATTGGAAGCAAGTCAAGGTCGAGCAAGCGCCCACCAATCCGAAAATTTATGAACACGGCACCGGCGGCAGCGGCAGCGTTGCGGGCTCCTGGCTGCCCTTGCGCCGCGCGGGCGCCGCCGGGCGCGAAATGCTCATCACTGCCGCGGCCCAGAAATGGGAAGTCCCACCTGAGACTTGCAAAGCCGAGAACGGACAAGTGGTTCACGGCAATCCCAAGCGCTATCTGTCCTACGGTGAACTTGTCGAGTCCGCTGCAAAGCTTCCGATTCCCAATCTCAATACCGTTCCGCTCAAGAACTCCGATGATTTCACCGTCGTCGGCCGCGACACCCGCCGTTTTGAAGCCCGCGACAAAGCTACCGGCGCCGCGAAATTCGGCATCGACTCTCGTCCGTCCGGCATGCTGTTTGCCGTCGTCGCGCGCTGTCCCGTTTTTGGCGGTAAGCTCGCGTCGTTTGACGCCACGAAAGCGAAGGCCGTGCCCGGTGTCCGTGATGTCGTTCAGTTCAAAACCGAGGGGCGCGGCGCTTCCATCACCGACGGGATTGCCGTCCTGGCAGATAATTCCTGGGCCGCGATCCAAGGCCGCAAGGCGCTCGCAGTAAAATGGGAGGAAGGCGCGGCGGCGAACGAATCGACGGCGGAGCTTCACAAACAGTTTCTCGCCAACGCAGCAAAGCCTGGAAAAGTGGTGCGCAACGACGGCGACGCGGACTCCGTTCTGGCCTCCAATCCGAAAAAAATCGAAGCGGCCTACGAACTGCCCTTCGCACCGCACGTTACGATGGAGCCGATGAATTGCACCGTCGACATCCGGCCCGACAGCGCGGAAGCCTGGGTGCCCACGCAGGCCCCGCAATGGGCGCAGGGCGTCATTGCGGAGGCCGCCAAGCTGCCCCCGGAAAAAGTGATCGTGCATACCACGTTGATGGGCGGTGGCTTTGGGCGCCGTTATCAGGCGGATTTCGTCATGGAAGCGGCGCAGGTGGCCAAAGCCGTGGGCAAACCGGTCATGATTCTCTGGACGCGCGAAGACGATATGCAGCACGATTTCTACCGCCCGGCTTCCTATCACAAATTGCAGGGCGCGTTGGACGCCAATGGAAATCTCGCGGCCTGGAAACATTTTCAGACATCGACTTCCATCGCCGCCAAGTGGAGCCAGAAAGGCGCGGATGATTCGGGGTTGGACGAGTTCGGCACCGGCGCTACGGTTCCTTACACAACACCGAACCTCCGCATCGAGTACACGCTGGCCGAATCGAGCGTCCCTCGTGCGTGGTGGCGCTCCGTCGAGCACTCCAGCAGCGGCTTCGTCATGGAAAGCTTTGTCGACGAGCTGGCGGCTGCCGCGGGCCAGGATCCGCTGGCGTTTCGAATGAAGCTCATGGGCGGGGATCGCAAAATCCCACGGTTCGGCGGCGAGAAAGAGCCGCCGCTCGACACCGCGCGGCTCAAAGGCGTTTTGCAGCTGGCCGCGGAGAAAGCCGGCTGGGGCCAGCCGCTGCCCAAGGGCCAGGGACGAGGCATTGCCACATTTTATTCTTTCAATTCCTACACTGCGGCCGTCGCTGAAGTCAGCATGAAAAATGGCTCCCTGAAGCTGGACCGTCTCGTTTATGCCGTGGATTGCGGCCGTCCCATCAATCCCGACGGCATCCGCGCGCAAGTTGAAAGCGCCGCCATCTACGGCCTCTCCGCCGCTTTGCACGACGCCATCACCATCAACGGTGGCCGCGTGGAGCAATCGAATTTCCACGACTACCAGATGCCGCGAATGAACGAGACGCCGAAAACCGAAGTCCACGTGGTCATGAGCAAGGAAGAGCCCACCGGCATCGGCGAGCCCGGATTGCCGGTGGTCGCTCCCGCCATGTGCAATGCAATTTTCGCCGCGACCGGGAAGAGAATCCGCCGGCTTCCTATTCGCACGGAAGATCTGGCATAGCGTTCCGTTCCCGGCTTATTGCAGAATAGCGCGTGCCTCTGCCGCCGACTCTTCTCGCCGCGATTCCGCTGGCGATTTGGATTTATCTTCTCGTGGGGCGCGGACATTTTTGGCGCGTGCGCGAAGACCATTTTGCGCCAATACCGCTTGAAACCTGGCCGCGCGTTTTTGTCATTGCTCCGGCGCGCAACGAAGCTGCGACGATTTCTCAAGCAATTTCGTCATTAGCGAAACAAGATTATCCCGGCGAATTCTCGGTCATCGTTGTTGACGATCACAGCGAGGACGCCACCGTTGCGCTCGCCCAAAAAGCTGCAGATGAATCCGGCACATCGCTACGGGTGAAGACTCATTCCCCGGCTCCGCTGGCGCCGGGCTGGACCGGAAAACTCTGGGCGCTCGACGCAGGCGTTCAAGTTGCCGCAGATCAATCGGCGGAATTCTTTTGGTTCACAGACGCCGATATCGAGCACGCGCCGGACACGTTGCGCCGTTTGGTCATTCGCGCAGAAAGAGAATCGCTTGATCTCGCTTCGCTGATGGTGCTGCTTCAGGCGAAAACCTTTCCTGAGCGCCTGCTGATTCCGCCATTTCTATATTTTTTCCTGATGCTCTATCCGCCGCGATGGATCGCCGACCCGAAAGCCCGCACGGCGGGAGCGGCCGGCGGATGTATTTTGTTGCGCCGCAGCACGTTCGAGCGCATCGGCGGGTTTGCCTCGATTCGCGGGGCGGTGATTGACGATTGCGCGCTTGCGCGCGCGGTGAAGAAAAGTGGCGGAAAAATCTGGATGGGGCTGACGCGCTTGAGCGTAAGCTTGCGCAGCTACAAGACTTTTCCTGAAATTCGCGACCTGATTGCGCGTACCGCTTTCACCCAACTCCGCTATTCCTTCCTGCTGCTTATCGCTACTTTGGCCGGCTTGTTTGTGACTTACTTGCTCGCCTGGATTTGCTTCTTCACCCTCGATGATCCGGGATGGTTGCTGGCGAGCACCGCCATTTCCATCATGACCGCAACCTACGGCGCGACCGTCCGGTTTTACGGTCTGCCCTGGCTCTGGGCGTTGACCTTGCCGTTCGCGGCCATCTTCTACGGCTACGCGACGTTTCTTTCCGCAGTGCGCTACTGGCTCGGCCGCGGCGGCCAATGGAAGGGCCGTGCCCAAGCACAGAAAGGATGAGGCGTTTCGCAAACGCCTCACGATTGGCTTCGCTCCGTCTGCTTGACGGCGGAACCAGTGCCGCATACGATCAGCCGGCGAATATGAGACAGGATACAGTGATCGGTTCAGTCCCTCCGGCATTACAAGATTCTCCGCAAGCTACGCTCGGGCGGCATGGGTGTGGTGTACGGAGCCCAGAACTCGCAACGAGTGCAGGTCAGCCAGGGCGGGGTCCACTACGCCGCAGAAACTGCATGACGAAGCCGTGCGTATGGTCAAAAAGGCCGCTCGTTCGACGTCTTTTGGGAATCCATAGCTTTGCAGTCGCCGAGAATCGAAAATTGTGGTGAATGGCATTCGACTTTGCTATTCTTTGTGCATCTAAGGTACAGGGCTGTATCCCGTTGGCCGCTCGGCGGCCACCTTCCAAAAAGGTAGGGAGCGGCACCGGAGGCCAGCATGAGCGTTGTTCCTAATACCGGGAACGGCAAAATCACCGTGCCCGATCTCCTGCAGCGCAAGAACCAGGCTGCGGGCTCCCCATCCAACTTCCAGAAAATCACTTGCCTGACGGCGTACGACTATCCGACGGCGCGGTTGCTGGACGAGGCCGGCGTGGACGTGATTCTCGTCGGCGATTCGCTCGGAATGGTCGTGCTGGGGCATGAGAACACGCTATCAGTCACCGTCGAGGAGATGCTGCACCACACGCGTGCTGCGCGCCGCGGCACCCGTCGCGCGCTGCTGGTGGCAGACATGCCTTACGGCAGCTATCACACCGACTTGAGTGAGTCGCTGCACAACGCCATGCGTTTCGTGAAGGAAGCGGGGGCGGAGGCCGTGAAGGTGGAGGGGGGCGAGCGGCGCTTGGAATTGATTTCGCGGCTGACGGAAGCGGAAATCCCGGTGATGGGGCACGTGGGCTTGACGCCGCAATCGGTGAATGCACTGGGCGGATACCGCGTGCAGGGGAAAACGGCGGATGCTGCGGAGCAGTTGATTCGCGACGCGCGCGCGGTGGAAGCGGCAGGCGCGTTTGCCGTGGTGCTGGAGGCGGTGCCTCGCGAGCTGGCGGCGCAGATTACGCGCGAATTGCGCATTCCGACGATCGGGATCGGCGCGGGCCCTGACTGCGACGGGCAGATTCTCGTGGTCCACGATCTTCTGGGGCTCACGTTTAGCCAGACGCCAAAGTTTGCGCGGCAGTATGCCAATGTTGGAGAGATCATTTCCAAAGCCGTGCGCGAATATTGCGATGACGTTCGCGAGAGCGGATTTCCTTCGGATGGAGAGTCCTATCATGCGGCGCGGATGGCGATGGAGCAGAAAGAGGCGCCGGTTAATAGTGACGGCGATTGGTAGAAAGCGCGCCACGAAGTAAAAGTCAAAGCGGATTCCTCGCTCCGCAAATACATCCGGAGTTCAAAACAGCGCTTCGCCCTAAATGACAACCGAAATTTAGCCTTGCAAGTGGAGGGGAAGATGACGCCACAAGAGATGCGTGTGCTGTTCGATTACAATTCCTGGGCCAATCACCGCGCGATAGAGGCGGCGTCCAAGCTCACGACGGAGCAGTTTGTCCAGCCGATGGGGTCGAGCTTCGGCTCGGTGCGAGACACGTTGGCGCACATCTACGGCGGCGAATGGCTTTGGCTGGAACGCTTCCAAGGCCGCTCGCCGGCGTCGCTGCCGGATACAACGCAATTCAAAGACGTGGCGAGTTTGCGGGAACGCTGGGACGAGCACGAAGCGCGGCTGCTCGGTTTTGTCCGCGGGCTGACGCAATCGGACCTGGATCGCGTGATGGAATACAAGACCTTGAAGTTTGGCGTTTACAGCAATCCTCTCTGGCAATCGATGCACCACCTGGTGAACCACGGAACGTATCACCGCGGACAGGTGACTACACTCTTGCGGCAGCTTGGCGCGCAGCCGATTTTGACGGATCTGATGCACTTTTATCGCGAGCGCGCTACGGCGGCGGGCGCGTAGTCTCGACTTTCCTCTTCCCTGTGGAAACTATCCGAACTGTCGCCTGGATGAAAGAGTACGCGCGGCAAGCGCGCGCGGAGAACCGCGTCATCGGACTGGTACCGACGATGGGCGCGCTGCACGCCGGGCATCTGTCGTTGATCGAGCGAGCACGAAGGGAATGTTCGCCGGTGATTGCTTCGATTTTCGTGAATCCGAAACAGTTTGGTCCCAACGAGGATTTTTCCAAATATCCGCGGACTTTTGAAAGCGACAGCGAGAAACTTCAGCGCGGGGGCGTGGATTCGCTTTTTGCGCCGGAACCGTCGGAGATCTATCCCAATGGATTTTCGACGTACGTCAACGTCGATGGCTTGAGCGACCGGCTCGAAGGACGTTCGCGGCCCGGGCATTTCCGGGGCGTTACGACCGTGGTGTTGAAACTGCTACAGATCGTTCAGCCGAACTTTGCGTACTTCGGGCGCAAGGACGCGCAGCAATCGCGGCTGGTCACGCAGATGGCGCGCGATTTGAATCTGGATACGCAAATCGTGGTGTGCC
>DATKEV010000020.1:0-29732 GCA_035511855.1 Candidatus Udaeobacter sp. | reverse complement strand
CTACGCCCCGTCCTTCGAGGTGACCAAGAGATTTAGCGGGGGACTTGCGCCGTGGCAGAAAAGGCGAGTAACGGAACTATTTCGAGAGCACCTGGACGGAACACTCCGATTGACGACGCTCGCGGACGAATGTGGACTTTCAGTGAGTCACTTTGCTCGGTCGTTCCGGCGAACATTCGGGACGTCGGCGCACCGTTACCTCATTTTGCAGCGTGTGAAAATGGCGAAGACACTGCTCTCGACTTCGGATCGTTCGGTTTCAGAAGTGGCTTTGGCAGCGGGATTTTCGGATGAAGCTGCATTCAGCAGGACTTTCAAGGCGCTCGTCGGGACTCCCCCGGGATGCTGGAAAAGGGAAGCCGCGCACCGCCCTAGAACCCTCCGGAAATACAGTTCGCGCGGCATGAGTTCCTGAAGCCCGTCTGTTACTTCTCCTACCGGACGATAAGCCTAGGCCGCCCGATTTTCCGGACTGGCCAAACCGCGGCGCGCTCTGGAGTTCAGCGACTGCAGCAAAGTGATGATGGGAAAAACCTCTTCCAATTGTTTTTGCGCGGAAGCCAGTTTCCCAGTCCGATCTTAGGAGAGTCTGTCGGGCGGGGTGATGCCGAGGCGCTTCATTTTGTAGTACAACGTAGTGCGTTTCACACCTAAGAGAGCCCCGGCGCCACGCGGTCCACCAATCCGCCAGTTCGTTTTCCTGCACGCCGCTAGGATCTCGCGTCTGATTTTGTCCTGGAGACTCTCGGCGGAGGATTCAGATTGACTTCTTGGAGCAATCGCAGGCGGGCAGAAATCGAAGATAGTGTTGCGAGCCAGAATGACGCCTCTCGCAACGAAGTTTTGCAGTTCACGCACATTGCCAGGCCACGCGTGGCTTAACATGGACTGCATCGAACGATCAGAGACTTCGCGGATGACTTTGCCGATTTCGCGGGCGTACTGATTGACGAAGTATTCGACAAGATGAGGAATGTCCCCCCTGCGTTCACGGAGGGGCGGCAGGGATAGAGGAAAGACGTTCAATCGATAGAAAAGGTCCTCACGGAAGGTGCGGTCAGCCACCATTTGACCCAAGTCACGGTTGGTCGCTGCAACGACACGGACGTTCACCTTCACCGTCCGCGAGCTTCCCACGGGCTCAAATTCACGCTCCTGCAAAACGCGAAGCAGTTTGGGCTGTAGCTCGAGCGGCATGTCGCAGATTTCGTCGAGAAACAGCGTTCCGCGATCTGCAATCGAAAAGCGCCCGGCGTAGGAATTGACGGCTCCGGTGAATGCTCCCCGCTCATGCCCGAACAATTCGCTTTCGAGAAGTCCCGCCGGCATCGCGGCGCAGTTCAGTTTTACGATCTTCTGAGCGCTGCGCGAACTAAGTTTGTGGATCGCCTGCGCGATGAGTTCCTTGCCTGTTCCCGTCTCCCCGCTGAGCAGAACCGTAACGTTCGTCGGCGCGACGGCTTTCACTTGGGCAAGTATGTGCCGTAGGCCTCCTTGGCGGCCTACGATGAAGCTCAAGATGTCTTCGTGGAGAGGCTCTTCCTTGCGGCCGTTTTCTTCCGGAAATGAGCCTGAAACGCGCGTTGGCAGACGTCGCTCGAATTGCACAATCGGTTGCGGTACGGAGGCCATGTCACAAGTCCTTTCTTATTGGATCGGCGCACGATCCTTCGCATCCACGATTTCAAGGAAACCGGGACCTAGAGGGTAGCTCTCGCCAACTCGATTGTTCTTGAAACCAGCGACCATTTTTGTTTTTTTTGACCGGACCGACGCGGGGTTCACGGATTTTCGTCCAGTGTGAGAGGTGCATTGCGGCGTCGGAGGCTGAGACTTCGGCGGTCAAAGGCCAGCGAGCTCTGGGGAAGGTAGTGTGCAAGCGATTGAGTCGGAGCTGACAAAAACGACTAGTTTCGCCAAGACAGCTCCCGGTGTTGAAGTTAATTTCTTCCCCTGGAGGCTCCGTTGGCGTTCAAAGGTGCAAGAGCAAAATGAATGGTCTGTTGAAGTTCGCAATCGACGCGCACGGCGGATTGGGGCGCTGGAACCGATTGAATTCGCTTATCGCGGATTTATCAGTGACCGGCGCGATCTGGCACGTCAAGGGGAAGCCGGATTTCTTGAAGAACATCCGGATCGAATTGTCGCTGCACCTCGAGAAGCTGATCACGCATCTGGTCGGCCAGAACAGGCGGTTCTTCTTTACGCCCAGCCGCGTCACGCTCGAGGACGAGAGCGGCAAACTCATCGAAGCCCGGAACGACCCGCGGAGCGCTTTCGAGGGACAGACGTACGAGACCCCCTGGGACGATTTGCACGTCGCCTATTTCGACAGCTATGCCCTGTGGACTTATCTCACCATTCCTTTCCTCTATGCGCATCCGGCATTTGTGACGGAAGAACTCACTCCGTGGCAGGAAAACGGAGAAGAATGGCGCCGTCTCAAAGCGACGTTTCCTTCGATGATTGCGAGTCATTGCCACGAGCAGATCTCCTATTTCGGACCCGACGGATTGCTGCGCAGGCACGAGTACGTCGTGGACATCATGGGCGGAGCGCGGGGAATGAACTACGCCTACGACTACCAGAAGGTCGACGGGATCATGGTTCCCATGACGCGCCGTGTCTTCGGATTCGACGACGACAAACGCAAGATTCCCGAGCCCGTGCTGGTCGCGATCGACATTCGGCGGATCGCGTTGAGCTAGACGCTTTTTAGAGCGCGTATGACACTGAAGATTGAAAAGACCGTGTCGCGTAAAACCGCTATTGTGCGCCTGATCGGCAGACTGGGTGTCGAACATCTCGAAGAAGCCCGGAAGGAAATCAAGCCTGTCGAAGTGCCGATGACTCTGGACCTTTCGGATTTGACCCTGGTGAGCCTCGAAGGAGTGCGTTTCCTAAATGCGTGTGAAGACAAGGGAATCGCTATCGCGAATGCTTCGCCCTACATCTCAGCCTGGATGTTGCGGGAACGAGAGACGGGCAAGCGCCCATGATGGCCGATGCAATTCTTTCGGTCTTGCGGGGGACTCGGGACCGGGGGAGGCGCCCGGAACGCGCGTTTGACTATCTGGTGCCGGGCCGCATGGAGAAAGTTCTTTTGGGAGTGATGTTGGGTTTGGTGTTCTCGGGCAGCAGTCGAGGGCAGTGTTCCGCGGTCGCTTCGACTCCGCAAGCGGCGGCGGATTGTGCTGCTCGCGCCGCGCCGGAAAGCAAAATTGCGAGCCTCGACGCTTCCCACGCTTATTCCTTGGCCGAACTGATCGATATCGGCGAGCACAACAACCCGACAGCTCGAATCGCCTGGGAGCGCGCTAAGCAGAAGGCGGAGTCGCTCGGAATTGCCAAGAGCGAATATTTCCCGGTGCTTGCCGGGATCGCCGCGTTCGGAGATTCGCGTTCGATCAACCCTTTTCCCGCCACACTGGTGAGCAAGGGATATTCCATGGTCGAGGCTCCCTTCGTTCAACCGGAAGTGACGCTCGATTACCTCTTCTTCGATTTTGGGAAGCGAGAGGCGAGGGTCGACGCAGCGACCGCCCAAAAACTCGCCGCGGGCGCCAGCTTCATCCAGACCAATCAGGACGTGGCATTTCAGGTCGCGACTGCTTACTACAACCTTGTCACCGCCCAAGAACGGCTGGAGGCAGCTCGCGAAACGCTGAAAACAGCGCAAACAACGCAGGACGCGGCAGAGGTCCAACTCGCCAACGGACGTTCGACGATGCCGGATGTCCTCAACGCGCGTGCGGAGACCGCGCAAGCGGTCTTCGACCTGGAATCGTCTGAAGGCGACGAGATGGTCGCACGTGTCTTGCTTTCGGAAGCAATCGGGGTGGAACCGACGCCGCACATTCTTATCGATGCGCAGGAAAATGCTCCCCTGCCACAGAGCTTGACTCTCACGATCGAAGAATTGATCGACCGTGCCCTCGCTTCGCGACCGGACTTGGCCGCTCAAGCTGCTGCGATCCGAGCGGCAACAGACGAGGTGCGGTCCGCGCGAGCAGACTATCTCCCGCGGATCGCGTTGTCCGGGTCTCTCGCACAGACGTTCCTCTGGCCGACTTCGGACGTGGGCAGGCTGGGAAATGCGAGCATGCCGACTTGGTCCGCGACCCTCGGCGTGCAGTGGCGCATTTCCGATGGAGGAGCGCGAAAGCATGCCTTGCGAGAGGCAGAGTCCAAGGGTAGGGAGGAACAAGACAAGATGACGGATCTGCGCGACCGCACGACACGCGAAGTCTGGTCAGCCTACATCGGATTTCGCACGGCAGTTCAGAAGGAACATGCTGCTGTGGCACTCCTGACCTCCGCCACTACCTCATATGACGCCTCATTCGAGTCGTACAAATATGGCGTGAGAACTCTGGTAGACGTCGTGACAGCGCAGCGCCAATTGGCTCAAGCGCGGCTGTCGAGCGTCGCGGCACGCTCTGGGCTGTTCCTCGGAGCGGTCGATCTCGAATTCGTTACCGGGAATTTGCTGCGAAATCAGCCGCCTGCAACTGCAACGCACGAGGAAAAAAAGTGAACAGGGCGAAGTGGGGGAAATTGGTGGTGCCGTTCGTCGGCCTTCTGTGTGCGGCGTGCAATGGAGCGCCGTCGGTCGATGTGCTCGGCAGTTTTTTCCCGGCATGGATGGTATGCATCATCGCGGCGGTGGTGATGGCGTTCGGGGTTCGCTACGTTCTGCTGAAGTTTCAGCTGGAGAGCGAAGTGGGGCACTTGGGGCTTTTCTATCCATGCGTTGTGATTTTTCTAGCCTGCGGATTGTGGCTACTTTTGTTTCGGTAGGTGAAGTGTGGAAGCGACCACAGAGATGGTTTCGAGAAAACGCATCGGACGATGGATCAGGGCTGCCGTCGTGTCTGGCGCGTTGCTTATGCTGATCGTCGCCATCCTCGTGACCGATCTTCATCCGCGCACGGATGACGCCAGCGTGCGAGCCAATTTCATCGAGATCACGGCTGAAGTGAGCGGGAAGCTGACGTCTCTTCGGGTGAAGGACAATGCGTTTGTGAAGAAGGGCGACCTCCTGTTTGAGATCGATCCACGGCCATACCGATACGCTTTGCAACAGGCGCTGTCCGACCAGGAGGCGCTAGAGCAACAGATTGTCGATGCGAGGCGAAAAATTGCGTCGCAGAAGAGCGCCGTTGAAGCGGCCACAGCAGCGGAACTCAACTCGAAAACGGGAATCAAGACTGCCGGAAGCGGAGTGGATGTCGCCGGGGCTGCGGTGAACCGCGCCACGGCGAACGTAGCTGCAGCAGAAGCGCAGCTGACCTACGCGCTCAACAATCTCCATCGTGTGGAGCCGCTACTCGAAAAGAAATACGTCACGGTCGATCAGGTGGACCAAGCGAACACGGCGGTACGAACAGCCCAGGGGAACTACGACCAAGCGCAAGCCGCACTGCGACAGGCCGAAGCTCAGCACGAACAATCGGTCCTGCGCCGCATGGAAGCCGATTCCGCGGCTTCGGAATCGACAGCCCGCCTTGGTCAGGCGATCCATAACGTCGACACTCTCGACACACTCATGTCGCAGCGTCCGGGGCGGGCTTCGAGGGTCGATCAGGCGCGTCTCGATCTTGAACGGTGCAGGGTCGTGGCAACTTTTGACGCGTACGTGACGAACATGAATATTTCGGTGGGAGCGTACGCGCGGCCAGGCGGCGCGATGTTCACGCTCATCGACACGACGACTTGGTATGTGGTTGCGAACTATCGGGAATCGAAGCTCAAGAACATTCGCCTTGGTTCATCGGTCGACGTTTTTCTAATGGGACATCCTGACCGGAAATTCCATGGCGTGGTCGAAAGCATAGGCTATGGGGTATTTCCCGAGGACGGCTCTGTGCAGGCCGGTCTTCCGCAGATCGAAAGGACTCTGAACTGGGTCCACCTTTCGTCTCGCTTTCCCGTACGGGTCAGGGTGAAGGATCCCGATCCAACCGTGTTCCGCTTGGGCGCCACCGCGGTTACGGTCGTGAGGTAAAACGTGCTCGGCACTTCCCTTCCATCGGCAGGTCAATGGTTCAGCTGGATCTTGGAAGATTTGCGGCCCACGCCGGGCCGGCTCGCGAGTTCGCTGCGGATCGTTCTAGCCGTTGTTTTGGGTTTGATCCTCTTGCTCGTTCTCCAGGTTCCATTTGTCAGCCTGCCGGTTTACCTCATCTTCATCGTCGGACGTGAATCCCCAGCAGTCTCGCTGAGATCAACCCTGTTTCCACTGGGCCTCGCCTGCGTGGCTCTGGTCGTGGAGTTGGTCGTTGTAATAGGGACAGATAACGACCCGATGATTCGTCTTCTCAGTGTTGCCGTCATTACCTTCGTCGCAGGCGTGCTGGTCCAGGCCAGTAGTTTCGCCCCTTTGGCGCCAACCTTCGGATTTCTGTACTGCCTGCTCATTGCGCTCTGGGAGAACCCGACACCGCCAGACACAATTGTCAAAACTTCTCTCTACCTGATCGCCGGGGAAGCGCTAACTCTGGGTTCCGCGGTTCTTGTCGAGTACCTGTTCGCAAGCCGAAGCGCCGTCGATCGATTACGGGAACAATTTGCAATCCGCTACGGCGCGCTCGAAACCATGTTTCGCAGTTATCCGCGGAGCGCGTCGCAGGACGAATTGTTCGCCGCCTACTTGCCGGTGGCACGTTTGGCGCTGGCCGGACAGCGTGGAATGCAGGACCTCTACCACGTCATCGTTCAACGCAATCTGGACCCGAAAGGCCTTCCCATTGGAGTGCGCGTTCGCATTACACTCCTTGCAGAACTGGTGGATGTCTCGGCCGCGTTCGGAGCTGCGCACCTTTCGACCGACGACCCCCAACTCCGTGAACGCTGCGCATGGATCGCGGACCGCTGCGGGGAGCTCGAAGAAAGTTTCGAGTCCCCGAGGAATTATCTTGGAGTGGCCAAGTCGGGAATTTCAGCCTTGCGGCACGTCGAAGACACTTTGGAAGCAATCACGGCCATGCCGGCGCGTTCCGCCGATTCCGAGGATGACAAGCTAAGCGTTCTCCCCGTACGCAAAATTCCTTTCCTTGTTCCCGGCGCGCTGAGCGCCGAAAGTACGTTCACCTTCGGTTTGAAGATAAGCTTCTGCGCGACGCTTTGTTACATCCTCTATCATGCGCTGGACTATCCCGAAATCTCTACCGCGGTCACGACAGTCCTGGTTTCCGGCCTGACCACTACGGGAGCTATGAAGCAGAAGCTGGCGCACAGGCTGGCCGGGGCAATCGTAGGCGGGCTCCTGTTGGGCTTAGGCTCGATCGTGTTCCTTTTCCCACATATGGACTCCATCACTGCGCTCTGCGGCCTCATTGCCGCCGTCACGTTCATTGCTGCGTGGAGTGCTGCTGGTCGTAGATTCGGATATATCGGGCTCCAGATCGCGTTCTCCTTTTTCGCCGTAACGCTCGCAACGTCGAGCGCTCCCACGGAACTCGCGCCCGCACGCGACCGGCTGGTCGGCATCGGTCTTGCGCTGGTGATCATGTGGTTCGTATTCGATCAGGTTTGGCCGGTCCGAACCGTGTCGATGATGCGTCAAGCGCTAGCGAGGGTCTTGCGCGGAGAAGCGCGGCTGTTGGAGGTCGCGGGTTCGGCAATCGACTCGGGTGATCTGGTTTCGCGCATTGACGCGTTGCGCCACAGCGTAAGCGGGACCATCGTGGAAATCCGAATGCTGCGCGAAGCAGTGCTCTACGAGTTCGGGGTGGACCACGAGGTTCACAAAGCCGCGGGGGAAACGATTCTTAGGGCCGCGTTGAGTTCGGGAGCCCTGTTCTGGAATGAACTAACCGTGCTCGAGCGCAACCAGGATCCGGACTTGCGCACCAGCCCGCAGCTGCTGACGGTCCGTTCCGCCCTTTCGAGCAGACTCGACGCCCTTGCCGAATCAGTCGCGAAGAACAGACGGATTGAACCGTCGGCGGCAGAACGGCTCGCGGAACTACAGCGGTCGCTCGACGCGAGGGACGCAGCGTACGCGAGTACGATGATGTCTCGTTACCGAGATATTGAATCTATCTTGGCGACTCTCGGTCCGATAGCATAGGCAGAAGAACGTTAGAAGTGAAAGAGCAGCAGGATTCAAGCGGGGATAAGTCCGTTCGATAAATTTCGGTCGATGGACTGGTAGCGTGATCTACGGCAGGTAAATTCTCTGCGCCACCGTCCCGGCGGAGTGCCGATGAAGGATCCAAAAGTGCGGCTGAACGCCGCTTGATCTGAGAACCCGGACCGCAAAGCGATCTCGGAAAGCGCGAGGTCGGGATTCGCAAGTAGCGACTTGGCAACTTCGAGGCGCTGCAGAATCAAATAGCGGTGCGCTGACGTTCCAAACGACTGCCGGAACGAACGCGCGAAATGGCTGCCAGAGAGCCCGCATTCCGCTGCCAAGGTCGCTAGTCTCAGACCTCCATCGAGGTGTTCCCGGACGAGTTCCGAAACCCGTCGCTTTTGCCATGGAGCGAGCCCGCCGCGAAATCCACCGGCGATGCTGAACGACGGAGCATAGGCCTTGAGTAGGTGCGCGCTGAAAAGCAGGCAGAAGTAATCGAGGAATAGTTCGCACTGTTCCTCAGGATGATCGAGCCGCAAGAGAATCAACTGTGTCATCCGCTGCAGGACGGGGTCGAGCTGTCCATGGGAGCAGCGGAGCGTTTCGACACGCGCCTTTCGGTTTTCATCTGCAAACACATCGAGCGCCGCGTACGGCACGTAATAGTGAACCCAATCGAGTGGACCGCGATGACGCTTGCGAAGACCCGATTCCAGGTTATACACGCCGACGCCGCCTGCGGGCCATTGGGTGACCCGCGAGTGCTTGTCGTCTGTCCAGATTTCACAACCGCTGGCGGCGGCAGGGGTAAGGTGCATGGAAATAAGGAACGCCTCTTCGGGAGGGATGGGCTCGGTCTGCTCGGAGAGGCCGGTATTCGATGTCAGTCGCGTAATCGCGATCGGTGGCTTGCCCGACGGAGAAATGACTAGGCTCGGCGCCTTGCTCAGCCGGAAGTACTTGGCTATTTGCTCGCCATAGGCGGGGTGCGATTGGAGGTCAGTTCCCATGTGCGCGCTCCTCGGTCTCGGCTTGGGGAATGCATTTTCTGGGCCAAGCGTAAATGCTTGTTTTTCTGTCGATTAGCTCCGCAGAAGCCGCCGGATGTCCGGCGGTGCCGAACTTTCGGCCTCCGGCCGGTTTCCCGCGGATGCGCTTTGTCGCCTCCCCAACAAGGATTGAGAGCGGCGCGCGGACCTGAGGGGAGGTCGCGGTTTAGGGGAAGTGCGGGCAAACGACCTTCCGGCACGAAACCACCAAGACAATCCGTTCCGCAAAGAGAAGAAGTGGCATTTCAGCGAAAAGGGAATCGGACCCGACTGGTGTGAGACAAAAGGTAGGCCAAGAACCAAGGTGCGAGTTAGCTTGGAACTATTAGCAGCCCAGCGAGGTTGCAGGTCGCCGGGTTCAGTTGCCCGGCTTTACCGCCTGCGCCGAATACCATAAGACCGCCGGGTTTACACGTTGAGGATAAATCGTGAGCATCTCGTTGAACAGGTCGAGCGCGGTCTTGGTATGGGAAGCAATCCTGTCGAAATCGTGAATATATTTTCGTGTCGCCTCGATGTTGTCCGGTGTATCGGGAGCACCGGGCCTCTTGTGTCCGGCAATAGCGGCCACTGGCTTGAGCGACTCGATCGTATTGAGTGCCGCAATCCACTCGTTGCGGCCTTCCGCATTCGATTCGCCCAGATGAAGATGAACATCGTTGTAGAGAGCATCGCCGCAGACGGTCAGTCCGATCGAAGAGACGTGGAGACAGGTTGTGCTATCGGTATCGGTATGCCCGAGAGGAACACTAATGAGTTGTTCCCCTTCCAGTTCGAGAGCGCCGCCCTTGAGTTCGTCGGCGATCACGAGCGTTGAGTCGATCTGTCCTGGAAAGCGCGGTTTCCAATATGACTCAACCACAGGAACCGACGCCTGCTTTCGCATAACGGCAATGACTTCGCGCGTTGCGACGAACCGCGCCTTCGGAAACGTTTTCTGAATTGTGTTTACGCCAAAGAAATGATCGCCGTGGCCGTGTGTCGCGTAGATTGCCGTCAAATTCTTGCCCCTGTGCGCGATCCAGTCGACAAGTTTCTGGTTTTGATCGACGGTAATCGCCGTGTCCACCAGCACGGCATCGCGCTTGCCCGAAATAAGCGTTGAGGAAATGGGCGACCATTTCATTTCGCTCGCGCCCGGCGGAAGGTTGTTTGTGACCACCGGAATCTGGGCACTGACGAAAACTTCCCACTGCAATCGATTGGTCATCACTCCTCCTCATTTCCCAATTCCGCTTCGACGGCGCAGCGATGTTGACTCAGCCTGCCACTTCTGACAAAAGGGTCTCGACTTTGTTGTCGAGATCCCTCGAGACCGTGAGTGCCTCGGAATTCCGATAGGGAGCCAGAAGACTGGCCATCCTGTCGTAGGAAATGCGGACGCAGTCAGAGCGTTCGTCGACGAGCACCGTGGCAGGGGCATAAGACCCTGCGTCGGGAACGTGCCTTGCCATTTGTTGCGTGATGAGTGGATTGCCTATGATTATCCGCACCATTCGGGGCTTATCGCGACCCGTCACTTTCCTAATGACTGCGCCCTGGTCGAATAGCATCAGGCCCGTCTTACCCAACCCTTCGCGAACTATGTTTTCGAACTCTGGAAACTTCGACACAGCCGCCGTCCGTTTCGCAAACTCAACCATGTTCGGATGGCCTACAGCAGCTTTAATCGCGGCTAATATTTCGTCGAATGGCCGGGACGAGGTCAGCCTGAATCGCTCAACCTCAACCGTGGCTAACATCGCGGCCACCTGTGTTTTCCGGCTCGATGAGCCTGCCAAGGGTCTCAGGCCAATTTTTCTCGAAGTCGGCGTCGCGTTGCAGTCCGCGTTCCAGCACGGTTCTTATGCGGCTCTGGGCTTCGGGCCACCCGAGTGCTGCCCCAAATGAAGTGAAGGCGGCGAGGAGGCGATCGGACGTCGGCAACGAGACCTCGTTGACGAGATTTTTTGCCGCAGCGATAGCACGCCGATCAAAGGACCCGATCCGGCGCGCGAGGGTATCGACGAAGCTATCCAGTTCGGCGTCCGGAAGGGATCGGTTCACATAGCCGTATCGTTCCGCCGTGTCGCCATCAAAATCGTTGGCACTCAGAACGATTTCGAGCGCCCGCCCGCGTCCTACCAGATGGGGAAGGCGTTCTGTGCCTCCGCCGCCGGGATGCAGCCCGACCCCGACCTCGGGGTGACCCAGTTTCGTGTTCTCGCGCGAAGCGAAGCGCATGTCACAAGCAAGGACGAACTCGCTGCTGACGCCACGTACGCAGCCCCGGATTTTTGCGAGACTGACGACCGGCGCCTTTGTAAGGCGCACGTACGTGTCCATCAGAATGGGTAAGCCGGAAGCTCCGACTGCCGTCATGATGTTTCCGATCTTGCCCGTCAGGTCGAAGTGCGACAGGTAAAAGTCGGGAAGCGCGCTCTCGAAAACAACCACACGCAGAGTCTCTGTCGTCTCCATCCGGACAAGAAGGTCCTGGAGGGCCTGGAAGACATCCGCGTCGACGACATTGAAGGGCGGATAGTCGAACACCACTCTCCAATACGCGGGCGTTTCCTCGACCACCCGCATGGGCACCGTATTCGGTTTGGCCACGATTTTTCCTCCTCTAAACTTCGATCGAGCGGTATGGTGCGGTGATCTGCTTGTCTTCGTAAGAGCGCATGCGCGCGAGGGCCTGGTCAGAAACGCACAATCTCATGAAGAGATTTCGCTCAAGAGCCAGTCCTTCGGCGAGAGGGGTGTCGATGGCATTGCGGACAAGGCGTTTGATGTAGCCGAGCGATTCCGGCGTATGCGAGCAGAACCGTTTTGCGATCTCCATAGCGCGATCGAGGGCCTTGCCGCTGACCGTTTCGTGCACGAGGCCTTTCCTTTCGGCGTCGCGCGGATTGAGCGGCCGCCCCATAAGGATGTGCATGAGCGCCGCCGACGGTCCGATAGCGCGCGGCAGCCTTTGTGTGCCGCCGGCGCCAGGCAGCAGGCCGAGTTCGGCTTCAGGAAAACCGATCAAGTAATCGCCGTCCTCGGCGATTCGGAGGTCGCAGGCGAGGGTGAACTCGAAGGCCCCGGCGAGGGCGGTCCCGGAGATCGCTGCGATGACAGGCTTGGGCATGCTCTCGCAAAGTGCCATAGCCTTGTCGAAGAATCCGCCGTGGTAGGTCGCGTTGTCGGGCCATTGGCGACCGGAGGCGCGCACGGCTTCGGCGAATTCGATAAGGGCAGGAATGCTGAAATGACGGTTGAAATAACCCGGAGCGCCGCCAGTGACGATCACAACGCGGATGTTGGGATCGCCCGCGGATTCTTGCAGGCTCTCTGTTAACGCATCGCCCATTTCGGCGTCGAAATACATTCGCTTCGCGCTCCCTAGGGTGATAACAGCAATTCCTTCAATAACTCTTGTCGACAGGACATCCGCGTTCATCGGGGGCTCCGTACCACTTAGGTTGTTTCGGCGAACTTACAACGGTCCCATTCATTCTCTCGATCGCGATCCGGTTCGCCGTAACGTCAGCACTCTGGTCACTTCTTGCCGGTCGCCGCGTCTTCGATTAGCTTCGCTACTTCTTTGGCGTGCGACATCATCACCACATGGCTCGACGGAAGAGTGGTAGTCGTGGCGTTGATCTGCTTCGCCATGCTCTTTTCCTGTTCCGGAGGGATCATGTTGTCGTTGCCGGCGACGATGTACCACGAGGGTTTGTTGCGCCATGCGGCAACCGCAGCCTTTGCGCCGAAGATGGAGCCCGCCGTTTGAGGCTGGACTGCGATAAGAAGAGCCTGCTCTTCTTTCGTCAGGTCCTGGGCAAATGCCGTCTCAATACCTTCGGTAGACAGCAGGAGAAACCCGTCTGCCAGCGGCGTCAGCTTTGAGAGACCAAGTGGCGGCGAGAATGGCTTACTGATTTCCGCGATGGTCTGGTTCGCATCCGGAGCGAAGGCGGCAACATAAACCAAGCCAACAACCTTCGGATCGTTTCCTGCCTCGGTGATGACCAAACCGCCGTAGGAGTGTCCCACCAGGATCACCGGCCCTTCTTCGGCGGCGATGGCACGTTTTGTTGCAGCGACATCGTCAGCGAACGAGGTCAACGGGATTCCAACGGCCGTTACGTGAAAGCCTTTGGATTGAAGCAGAGGAATGACCTTCGACCAGCTTGAGCCGTCTGCGAAGGCTCCGTGCACGAGGACAATATTCTTGACGGGCGTGTTTTGCGCCATTTGAGAGCCTCCTACTACAAGAAACTCGAGTAAAACGACTGTAAGCATTCTTTTCAGAAGACCGTTCATACGAACTCCTCCATTCCTAGGAGACTAGCCGATGCTGGGGGTCTCATCTTGTTGGTTTGGACCAGTTTTGTTATTTGTTGCCGCGAGAATTGGCGCATTTAGCCTGTGGAAACGTGGATCGCGGGTTAGCTCGCTCCACATTAGCGTTTCTTCATTAAAAAGGGCTCAGGTGCGAATCGCTGGAGAAGTTTCATCGGGCGTTCGGTTCTGTCGGTTTTCGAACGGAAAATCGCACCATAAAGTGAATTCAGCACGAACCTCGAAAGATTTATCGTTGGTGCTCCCGGATCAATTTCTCTAGCCTCTTGATCCTGCGAAACAAGAAGGCGATCCGACCAGTAGCTTCGTCGAGAAGCTCGGTAACGCGCTTCTTGAGGGCGGGCGTCGCGTTCGCAATCTCAGAAACGAAGTTGCCCACCAAGCATCCGCGCACGTATCCGTAGCGCTGCATTTCCGCCAAGGTCAGCCGCAGGTACTTGCGGAGCCGGCCTACCGGGGATGAGGTGTTTTCCAGCTCCAGGAACCCCAGAGCGTAGGGACAGAAGATGTCCGACGCGGCGATCGCCAGCGCCTCCTTGCTCTTGAAGTAGTTGTAGAATGAACCCTTTGGAACTTTCGCCGCGCTGACAATGTCCTGCACGCTGGTGCCGTTGTAACCAAACTCGTGAAATAAGTTTATGGCGGCCTTCAAGAGCTTCTCTTGGGTTGAGTCGCCTCGCGCCATTCCGCCTCCTCATGCCGTAGAAAGAAGGAAGCCGATACCACGGTCGGATCTTGCTGCAGAAAGTACAGTCGCGACTAGTTGGGCTGATGCGCGCGTCTCCAGTGGCCTGGAGTCGCTCCCACAATGCGATGAAAAGTTCGCGTAAACGCGGGCTGGTCTCCGAACCCGGATTGCGCCGCAACCTCGCTGAGCGGCAGTCTCGTCTGCGTAAGGAGTGCTTTCGCGAGATCGATGCGCTGACGAATCAGCCATTGGTGGCTTGAAACGCCAAACACGGCTTTGAATGAGCGAGCGAAGTGGCTGATGGAAAGTCCGCACTCTTTCGCGAGGTCGCCGAGCCGAACACTACCGTTCAGATTCTCCCGCAGGAGTTCAATCGCTCGCTGTCTTTGCCACTCTGCGAGTCCCCCCGCCTTTGGGGGTTGCATCCTCGCAATGCATCCATACTTCTGCAGTAGATGAGCCCCCAAGGCCAGTTGGAACTGGTCTAAGGCCAGCGAGCTGGGTTTATTCTCCCGAGTGATGAAAGGAAGGATGTTCCTTGTCATCTGCGCGACAACAAGGTCGTGTTCAACCGCCACTTGGCGGTACGCGCAAACTGGCCCGAAATCCAAATCATCCGCAATATCGTCGAGAGCCTCTCGGGGCACGTGGTAGTGAATGAAGTCGAATGCCCTGTCAGCCCAGCAGGCTGGACTGGCGTCGAAATCGATTACGTTCGACCGAAATGCCGGCACGTAGGACATCGGCAGCTGTTTTGCGTCTGCCCAGAGCTGATATCCGCCTAGAGGAATGGAGCGGAGACTGACGGAAACAAGGAGAGCCTTTACTGCCGACGTCTTCACGATACGCTGAGAAAGCCCGAAGGGCGATTGAAGCCTTGTAATCGTGAAGTTTTTCCCGTTCTTCCACACAGCGGGCACCTTAAATCGAGAGCGTTCGGTCAATTGAAAAACGGAAACGGAAGGAGCAAGTGGCGTCTCAGAAGATCGGACGCCGCCGCCGTGGCCAGGAGGCACGCCGTACTTTACCATCGGCCTTCCTTGAGATGACTGGTCATCTTGCACACAGGAGAACTGACAGGGCAAGCGGGCGTAAGGATAGTCGAGCGTTTCTTCCCGACAACCGCTCCCAATGCGCGAGCATATGAAAATCGGCGAGAGTGTCTTGTCGAATCGAACCAATTTTGTCGTTTATCGTCATAAAAGAGTGAAGGTCCGCTGGATTCAAAGAACAGTTGGGATGCAGTTGACGTATGCTCGAAACTTCCGGTATTGCGTTTCGCCATCGGCGAATTGCTCGGTGAGGACGAGGACGTTGGAAAATAAGACGAACAAGGACAGCGATGCGTCCGGCGGTGCTCGCTACATTCCCATGTTCGAGGGGATCGTTGGCTGCTCTGCGCCCCTGCGGTGTGTCCTCGAGCAAGTGGCAAAGGTAGCCGCCACGGATTCCACCGTTCTTATCCTGGGCGAGACAGGGACTGGAAAAGAGATGATCGCCCAGGCCATCCATAAGGGGTCTAAGCGGTCGAGCCATCCTTTCATCGCGGTGAACTGTGCGGCGGTTCCTCCGACCCTGGTTGCAACGGAACTTTTCGGCCACGAAAAAGGGGCCTTCACCGGGGCAACGCAGCGCCGTCTGGGCCGTTTTGAACTGGCCGACGGCGGCACGATCTTCCTTGATGAAGTTGGTGAACTGGCAGCCGACATCCAGAGCACCGTTCTACGCGTCCTCCAGGAGCGCCAGTTTGAACGAGTGGGAGGAAGCGATCCAGTTTCAGTTGACGTGAGAGTTGTCTCCGCCACGAATCGCGATTTAAGGAGTGCGGTCGAGAGAGGCACATTCCGGAGGGATCTCTTCTATAGGCTAGAGGTCTTTCCCATTGAGATGCCACCGCTTCGGCAACGCTCCGAGGATATTCCGCTTTTGGCGGAGCACTTCGTCGGTCGGTGCGCGGGCAAAGTAGGGAAGAGGTTTAGCGCCATCGATCAGAAGACGCTCGAACTCCTTCGAGACTACCCGTGGCCCGGTAACATTCGCGAACTTCAGAATATGGTCGAGCGTGCTGCGGTTTTGTGCGACGACGATACGTTTTCCATCGACGAAGCGTGGCTCAGGGTCGATGTTCCCCCTGAGATGCGTCGTCCGAGAGTGGGTCGCTTGGACCAAGCGCAGGCAAGACAGATGGCCGAGGCAAGGCGGATGATCGAGGCCGCTCTGGCGGAAACTGGTGGCCGGATATCGGGGCCAACCGGTGCGGCTGCCCTCCTCGGAATTCCGCGGCAAACTCTTCAATCCAAGATCGCCAGCCTGGGAATCGACAAGAACAAATTCAGGCCCACTGACGGTCGCGACGGACAGCCGGCGCGCGACTTGAATCCGGAGCTTTCCCAGGAGTCGGAGAACGCCACTGACGGCGCTTTCGAAAGCGAGCAGGAGTTAGGGCCTTCGCGGGCTACGGAAACAACCACGGCTCTCCCGGCGCCGACGGCAGATTTGCGAGCGAACGAGTACGCGCTTAGCCCTGAGGGAGCGGTCAAAGTGGCTAGAAGCAGACGTTGGCTCGCGGCGGTGGTAGGTGTGCTAATGGTTGTCGCCGCGGCGTCGTGGCTCTACCGTTCCCGGCATCCTTCGGGTTTGAGAGAAAAAGATACCATCGTGCTGGAGGATTTTACCAACTCAACCGGCGAACCGATCTTCGATGACACGTTGAAGCAGGCGTTGGCGATTGAGTTGGAGCAATCCCGATTCACAAACGTTCTTTCCCAACAGCGGGTGAATGCGACGCTGAAGCTGATGAACCGGAAACCCGGGGAAAGGATCGGCCAAGAAACAGCCCGCGAGATTTGTGAGAGGACGGGCTCAAGAGCGGCACTCGAGGGCATGATCGCCAAACTCGGCCGGCACTACGTGATCGGATTGATCGCGGTGGACTGTCATACGGGCGATTCGATGGGCAGTGCGCAAGCGGAAGCCGAGTCGCCGGAAAAAATCATGAAGGCCTTAAGCGAGACAGCAGATGCGTTGCGCGTAAAGCTCGGTGAATCTCTCGCCGCCGTGCAGAGACACGCTAAGCCGCTGGAGGAGGCCACTACTTCGTCGCTAGAAGCGTTACAAGCGTTCACGCAAGGTTCGCGCACCGCAAGCGAGAAAGGCGATCAGTATGCACTGCCGTATCTGAAACGCGCGCTGGAGTTGGACGGGAACTTTGCTCGCGCTTACGCGTCGCTAGGTGCCCGTTATATCAACCTTAACCAGGCCAGCCTGGCGATCAAGAACTACAAGAAAGCTTTCGAATTGCGCGACCGAGTGAGTGAACGGGAGCGCTTCTATATCGAGAGCATGTACTACGTGTATGCGACGGGGGAATTGCAAAAGGCGGTAGAGGTTCTCACACAATATGTCCAAACCTATCCTAGCGATGCTGATGCTCACGCTTCGTTCGCAGCCGCGCTCTATAACCTGGGACAGTGGGAAAAATCCAAAGACGAAAGCTTCGCGGCCTTACGGCTAGATCCGGATAACGGTTTCAACCTCGGTGTTGCGATAGCGGATTATTTGTTGGCCGGCCAGCCTAATGAAGTGCGGGCGCTTTACGACGAGGCTCGAAAGCGCGGGCTCGAAAACAGCTTTCCTGAGACGGGCATGTACGTTGCATCCTTTATGCTGCGCGATGAGGCAGGCATGCGGGAGCACTATGCCCGGGCCATGGGTAGGCCCGAATTCGAAGACATCTTGTTGGCGATGCAGTCTGATACTGAGGCTTATTACGGTCGGTTGGAAAAGTCGCGAGAATTCTCACGGCGTGCCGCTGACGCGGCTCTGAAGAATGGCGGTGTGGAGACGTCCGCAATGTGGCAGGCCTATGGCGCGTTGCACCAGGCCGAAGCTGGGTATCTCAATAACGCTCGGCAACAGGCGGAAGCAGCATTGGCGGTGGCGCAAGGGCGGGATGTGCGGGTTCTTGCGGCGCTGGCATTCGCCCGCAGCGGCGACGCGGCCCGGGCGCAGGAGTTGGCAGAAGGACTAAATCGGGATTTTCCATCTGATACGCTGATGCAGCGCTATACGCTGCCCGTCGTACGCGCGTTAATCGCGGTGGGCCACTCCGACGGAAAGCGGGCACTCGAATTGCTCGCCCCGACTGCTGGATACGAATTCGCCTCACCGCAAGCGTTTGTCAATACTGAGCCACCGGTCTATCCGCTTTACTCCCGCGGCGAGGCCTACCTTGCGGCGGGGAATCCGCAGCAGGCCGCGGCGGAGTTCCAGAAAATGCTTAGCAATACTTGGAATTACCCGTTGTTTGCGCACGCGCACCTTCAACTGGGGCGCGCCAAAGCCACGGGCGGCGACAGAGCAAGCGCGCGCAAAGAGTATGAGGAGTTCTTCGCCCTCTGGAAAGACGCCGATCGAGACATCCCGTTACTGCGACACGCCAAGGCGGAGTACGAGAAGTTGAAGCACTAGGCGCACGGCTATCCCTGGATTCAAAAGATTACCTTGAGCGCAATTTGAATCTGCCTTGCGGGTGCTGCCGCTGAATACTGACCGAAGCTGGCTTGTCCCCATGTGGTATTGAGCGAATAAGCCTGGAAATTTGGATGGTTCACGAGGTTGAAGAACTCCGATCGGAACTGCAATTTTGCCTCGCGCCAGATATTGAAATTCTTGAACAGAGAAACATCGACGCTGATGATGCCTGCCGCCGTGATCGTGTTCCGGCCCGTATTTCCGAACGTTCCGTCGGCGGCCGTGGTGAAGGCCTCGGGGTTAATCCAATTCAAGGGTCCTTGATTCTTAGGCACCCACGAAACACCGGCCACCGAGTCCGGGCGATTTTCGCCGTCCGAGTTGGACACGCTTATGTTGGCAACAACTGTCCGAGGTTCCCCGGTCTGGAGCGAGGTGACCGTTTGCAGTACCCAACCCCCGATGACGTTGTCGAGGAACGGATTGATATTGCCGGCAAGAGCTTTCCCATGCCCGAATGGCAAATCGTAGTTCATGCTGTAAACGAACCGGTGGGCCACATTGAAATCAGCGGGACCTTTCTCCTCCCCCGGATAACGTTGATCGCGCCAGAACCCGCCCGGACTGGCTTGTGTTGAATAAAAGAAAAAGCCGAGGGACGCGCTTGACTGTCCGTCGATCGCTCTCGAAAACGTGTAAGCGCCGAGAAAACTCATACCATTGCTAAGCCGCTTCTCCACCTTGGCTTGCAGGGAGTGGTACGTCGAACTGCCGCAAGAGCACCAATAGAAGAAATCAGTGGGAACAAACGGAAAGGGTCTGCGACTGTTGATATCGCTGTTCGGGTCGGCCGTAGGTGTCGCTTCATTGGCATTTCGGAACTCGTACAAGCGAGTTCCTTTCGAGCCGGCGTACGCGACTTCCAGAACTGAATTCCAGCCTAGTTCGTGTTGCACGGCCAAGTTCCAATGTTGCACGTACGGGTTTCGAAGATGCGGATCAATGGAAAACAAAGAAAACGAGCTTGGATCCGTCAACGCGTCTGCCGGGAAACCGTTCGAGAGCTGACTAACGATCGGATTGGGGGTTACCACACTAGGAGCGTTAAATCTGGTCAAAGCAAAGAACGGGGGATTGTTGCCAGCATTGGGAAAGCTCAGCGGGCCCGCTTCATAACTCGAATAGAAGATTCCATATCCGCTGCGAACCACGGTATGCGGAGTAAGACTGTACGCGAGGCCGAGGCGCGGCATGAAGTCTAGCTTGTTGTTCGGCACTAATGTTCGTGAAGCGTGGCGCGTCACCGGGATCTGCGGATAAAAGGTAGGCGGCAGGGGCGTATTGTTTCCTGCTACAACTTCCAAAGTGTCGTTCGACAGATTGAAGTTAGCCATCGCATCGTTCTGTTCCTTTACGTGTGCGACGAACTCATAGCGCGCGCCGAGATTCAGGGTAAGCTTGCCCGACAACTTGAAGTCGTCCTGCACATATGCGAAATACCCGGGTTGCTGAAAATGATTCGTAATGACCGTGTTGATGCCTGTAAGTCCGCTTTGATCGTAACTGAGGCCCAACATGAAATCAGCCGTACCGAGCCCGGTATTCGAAAGGTTATTCGGGTCTCGGGTGGCGTTTCCGTTGAAACCGAAGGAGCCGCGAGGCTGGGGAGACTGCGAGAACGAGAAGTTAACTTGGGGTCTCAGTTCCGCGCCGAATCTCAGCGTGTTCCTGCCTTTGACCCAGCTGAGACCCTCAACGATTTGATACACGTCCTGGGACTCGATAGTCGGCAGGAAGAGGAAAGAACCAAAACTTGTAAGGTCTTCTATGGCGAAAAACGGCAGCCCGCCGTAGCCAGGCGTAAACGGTATGCCCGGGATCTTAAATTGCGCAGAGATATCTTCATTCGAATTGAATTGCAGCCGCTCAATCCGGGCGTGGTTGTATCCGAAGCGTAGCTCATTGACTAGGTGCGGCGTGAAGACATGCGTCTCGGACAAAGCCAGGTTACGGGAATAATTGAGGTAGTTGCTGTCGAAAAAAATGGCTGAGTCCAAGGGAGGCGGAATTGGACCTTGAGCCCTCGCGTTCTGATTTGAGAAGCTGAAACGTCCAAACAAAGAATCCTGATTGGAAATCCGATGGTCGATCCGGATATCAAATTGGTTTACGTTGCTGATTGAGGACGGGTTTGCAAGATAGTTGTTCGCCACGCCGGCGCTCGAAACGCTGCCGGGAAGATTGGGTGCCGGGAAAAGATCAATAAGTTGCTTCGCCACTGGATCGAAGCGCGATGCAGGAATCTGATTGCCAGAAAACGGTTGGCGGGTAGCAGTTCCGTCGGGATTGATGACCGTCGTCGCCGGATCGTAAATCGTTTGGAAACCACTGAAATCTCCGGTTCGCCAAGCTTCCGGTGGAACGGTTGTTATGACGGTCTGACTCGATCTAACACGCGTCCCTTGATAGTCCGCGAAAAAGAAGGTCTTATCACGACCGTGATACATCTTCGGAATTTCAACAGGGCCTCCGAAGCTGAACCCAAACTGATTCTGCTTGAAAGGCGGGATGGGAGCGTCAGAAGCGTCGAAATAGTTCTTCGCATCCATGGCGCTGTTTCGCAGAAATTCGTACAACGTTCCATGCGGCTGGTTTGTTCCGGACTTGATGTTAACGTTCAAAACCCCGCCGCTGGAGCGGCCGAACTCCGCGCTCATCGAATTGGTTTGTACGCGGAACTCGGCAATTGCATCAGGCGGAGGACCGATGACGAAGCTAGATTGGCTCGAAAGATCCGGCGAGAGGCTGTTGTTGTCTACTCCGTCGAGAATATAGTCGTTCTCGTAGGGGCGCACCCCGTTGGCGCTGAAGCCCCCGGTTACCGCATCCAGCGCCCCGCTTGGTGTCGGGGCGGTGCCTGCGGTCAGCACTGCCAGACGCGTGAAGTAACGGCCATTCAACGGTAAATCGACGATTCGTTTGCTATCGACTAGCTGCCCGAGGTCGGAAGTTTCACTCTCTAACAGTGACGCTCCTGCGTGCACGTCGACAGATTCCGTCGCGGCATCTCCAACGCGCAACTGGAGGTCCACCCGCACACGGTCCAGCACGTCTACGGTGACGACTGGCACCAACGCCTTTTTGAACCCCTTCGCTTCCACAGCTACGGAGTAGCGGCCGATGGAAAGAGGTGTGGCGACGTAACTCCCCGTTGGGTCAGTAATAAACTTGGACGCTATGCCGGTGTCTAGATTGGTCACGGTGACGGACACCTGAGAAATAGCGGCTCCCGTGGCGTCGGTTACGGCTCCGATGATAGAACCGCTCGTCGTCTGTGCGGACAGACAAGCCGAGCCAGCCAAGACAAGGACGCACGCTAGGAGTGTCCGAGCTCCGAATCCGATCATAAGCAGTCTCCTCGACGGCTGGGGGAGCAGATCGGCTCGCGTCGATCCACGACGATGAGCGGGCGAGCAATCCGCCGGGCGAAGTCTCCGCGCCGCAAAAAAGTCGAGGCGAGTACTCTAGTAGATGAGTTTTGGGAGTGGATTGAAGAATCTTACTGCTTTTGAAGAATCATGCTCTTTTTTTCGAATTTGACTCAAAAAAGCCAAGGCACGGGAGCGGTGTCGTGAAAGACGACATCCAACTAGCGGCTTCTGTAGTTGGAGTACAGACGGCTCAGCGCTTGAGTATGAGACATGCTTTATCGTCTGGGCGAGGAGGAGAAGCAGCGAGACTTCGAACTCGCTCTGAATCTGGCCAAGAACCACCCGGAGCTTTTCGAGGTCGCGCATGAGTACGAGTTTCTCGATTTTCAAAAGGCAATTCAGCACGTCTCTCGTCCGGGTAAGAGCGGCATTGTTTTACTGAAAAGTCCAGCTTAGGACGGATCGCGTATGGAAATCAGAACCATTCGAGCGGGAGGTTTCGCACAAGCGTTTGCAATACAAGTATTGAAGGCAGGGCACAAGGTTAAGCTCAGCAACCGGTCCCGACAGCCTCCGAAAAATTGTCAATCAACTTGGGCCGGGAGGGACGGCTGCCTCTTCAAATGAGGGAACCGTTAGCGGAACGCCGCAGGAAGGTTCAGGTTTCTAGACTCGCCCAACGAAAGGAAGTTGGCCCATGCCGATGATTGATGTTTACGCTGTTGTGGGAATGTTTTCCAACAAGCATAAGCTAGCCCAAGATCTAGCCAAGGCAGTCATGGAGTGGGAAAAGGTTCCTCCGATCAATCTCTTTAAGAACAATACTGCGGCATTTGTTCACGAACTGCCCGTCGACGCTATCTCGAATGCCGCCGGTGACGGGAAATCCTACGTGCGTGTTCAGATATTGACACCCGTCGGAGCACTCGACCGCGACAAACAGCTGGGCGTAGTGCGTGAAGTGACTGTTATCGTGGCTGCGGCGGCGAATGATCCAGAACTCGCCAGCCGCACGTGGGTGCTCATTACCGAATCACCAGAGGGAGGATGGGGAATTGCTGGGCACGCGAACACGGGTGCGGACATCGTTGCCGCTGCGCGGGCTGAGCTGTCGAAGGGCAATAAACAGTGAAACGGAAGGAATTGGCGGAAGAGTGAGACCGCTAGGAGACTTATGAAAGACGATCAGAAAGGGCAGAACGATTCCGGCCCAATGACGGAAGCCTTGAGCCGGCGGAAGTTCATGAGTGTCGCTGCCGTTTCAGGCATTTCATTGACATCACTCGGTGCAGTGACGGGGGGTGAGCGGATGACGGAAGAGATCAAGAAGGAAAAGATACGCCGTGCGATGCTGGCGGGACCGTCCGAAGTCACAGCCGACTCAACCGTCGGCGAGATCGATCATCTCGGAAATTTGACCGTACTTCGCCCAGGAACGAATGAATGGGTGTGCGTTCCCGGAGACGAGAACATCATCGGAAAAGTCGATATGGCGCTTGATCCGATGGGTATGGTTTGGTTTAAGGATCTTCTCGCAAGAAAGCCAAAACCGACGAATACCTCACCGGGCTTGATCTATATGCTGAATGGAGCGACGCAAAGGAGCTTTACAGATCCGTTCGACACCACAAGTCCCGCGATTCCCATCGGTCCGCATTGGATGGTCCTTTGGCCGTTCGATGCGAAAGCGGCTGGCCTCTCCACGGTGATGAGGGACGCGGGAACGATGGTGATGTTCGCCGGAACTCCCTACGCGCATTTGCACATATGCGGTTCGCCGTGGGACGGAAACGAGTATCACCGCGGCGACCGAGGAGTCTGGACGATGCGGTACGAACGTCCGTAACGATTTGATTCGAGATGCTCATGACCAAAAATAAAAACCGTACGTCCCGACGTTGTTTTCTTTCGCAGGCGGCGGGCAGTTTGTTGGTGGCATCGTTGCCGGCGCGACAAACACTTACGGGAGATGAGATGCCGCTCTTAAGCGCAGCAAAGAGTCATTTGAAATGGAATGTATTCGTTACCCCCAGCATCCCGGTTGTCACAACCGATTTTGCTCCGGGTGAACATGAGCGACCCTGGCCACCAATCACATCGACGCTCATTTGTGGATCGCGGGATGCGGTGGTCGTCGATTCTTTTATCACTGTGGAGCAGGCGCGCGCTCAAGCCGAGTGGATCGCTTCCACAGGGAAAAACCTTACGACCATTTATGCTACGCACGGACATGGCGATCATTTCTTCGGAGCCAGTGTGCTTCTCGAACGTTTTCCGAATGCGCAGTTTGTCGCGGCGCCGAGCGCTATTCAGGTGATGAAGGAACAGACCGCACCTGCCTTTCTTGAGACATTCTGGGAGTCGCGTTTTCCAGGCCAGCTTCCGAAGCATCTCGTGGTCGCCGAGGAGTTCGGCAAGAATGTGATTGAACTGGAGGGCGAAAGCCTGATCGTTGTTCCGCTGGCCTTTACCGACACGGCGGGGACCACTTGCCTGCACGCGCCTTCTCTCGAACTGATCGCCGCCGGGGATGGGGCGTACAATGGCGTGCACCCGAGACTCGTAGAATCAAATCAAAATCAAAAACGGGGAGAATGGCTTTCGGCGCTCGACAAGATGGCCGCGCTCCACCCGCGCAACGTCGTTGCCGGGCACAAGAACCTGAAGAACGACGACGACGGTGTGCGCGTTATTGCCGAGACCCGCCAATACATTCTGGATTTCGAGGAAGTTGCCGGAAAAACCACGACGGCGAAAGAACTCTACGACGGGATGCTGGTTCGATACCCGGAATGGCTCAACCGGGGAGCTCTTTGGAGTTCAGCAACCGCAGCAAAGAAGTGAAGCAAGAGCTATACATCCCGTTTTTCTTGGGACTGAGTGGCCGCTTTGAAGGACGGCCCGGCGATCAATGACGAGGCTACGGTCCCACCTGCGAAGGACAGGGCAGCACAACAGAGAAGTACTGTTCGAAATGCGAAGCTGAAACTGCCCGCGATAACGTCTCGAACCTGCAAGGCCGTGTTGGCGTCGAGACCCTGCGGCGCTTCCATTTTACGGAGCTCTCCTTCGGTCGCGCGAAGTTCACTCAAAATGCCAGCGGGCAAGTTGAGGTTTGCAAGTTTGTATTCGAGCCTCGAGTCAAAGGCGTGGACCAATACAGTTCCGAAGACTGCAATAGCGAGCACTCCCGCGACGCGAGCTGCCGCATTGTTGATTCCGGATGCAGCTCCCGTGTGTTGCGGAATGGCCGAGTTCATGACGACTGTCGTGAGCGGGGCGACGGTGATCGCCATTCCAAATCCGACGAGCAGGGATGCGGGAAAATAGGTACGCCAATAACTCCCGCCAAAGCTCAAGACAGCAAATAAACAGAAGCCTGCAGCGACGATGGCTGGCCCGACGACGAGCGGAATTTTTCCGCCGTATCGTTTGACCAAGCCTCCCGCCCAGCGAGATAGAAAGAACATCAGCAGGATCATCGGGAGTAGCGCGGAGCCTGCGGCTGTCGGCGAGTATCCCCCACCCTGGATGAGGGCCATGGGAAACAAGAAAAAGAAGATGCCGAGCGCCCCGTAGAGAAGCAGGGTCAAAATGTTTGCGCCGAGAAATGGACGCGACTCGAAGAGTGTGAAGGGAACCATCGGCGACGGGACTTTGGTTTCGACGAGAGAAAAGATTGCCAGCAGGGCGCAACCACCCAATAGGCCGGCGAGCACCAATGGGTGCATCCACCCGAGCCTGCCCGACTCAAGAAATCCCGTAATCAGGCCCGCGAGCCCTAGGGTCGCGAGAGCGGCCCCGGCCCAATCCACGCGTTTCGCATCCGGAGCGCGACTTTCGGGAACCGAAACAAAACATATAGCGAGGACGACCGCTGCCGCCGGGAGATTCAGAAAAAAAGCCCAACGCCAGGAAGCATATTGTATGAGCCATCCGCCGAGGACCGGACCGAACGCGCTCGTAATTGCGGTGAAACCTGACCAGACGCCGATCGCCCGGCCGCGCGAATCCTCGTCGAAGGAAGCGCTGATGATTGCCAAACTGCCGGGAACCAGCAGCGCCGCACCAATGCCTTGCAGGCAACGCGCAAGGATAAGTTGGTGGATGTTCTGAGCAAGTCCGCAAGCGGCAGAAGCGACCGTGAAGACCGCGACGCCGATCATAAACATTCGCCGGCGTCCAAAGGAATCTCCCAGAGCGCCGCCGGCCAGGATGAGAGCTGACAAAAGAATCCCGTAAGACTCGACTACCCATTGCACATCGACCAGGTTCGCATGGAAGGATGTTTCGAGCGCGGGAACAGCTACGTTGACGACGGTGCTGTCGACAAATGCCATGCTTGAACCGAGAATCGTCGCCGCCAGGATCCACGGTCCCTTTGCCTTGACGCACGGAGAGGCGTTCCCGGAAGACAGCACCAAACTTTCGTCACAAGGCGTCTTCATAGAGTAGAGGATGCGCGAATCGGGACTGGTGGAGTTCGGTTTTTTCGAAAACTAGAGACTGTGGGTCGTTGAAGGCGGTCGCGCGAGCGTAGGGAGCTGTGCGCTCTCTTCATGCCAATTGACCGCGACTTGGTCCGGTCGATCGAGGATCGGGGACACATACGTGCCGTTGAAATAGTCCCACGCCCACTCGATAAAAGCTTCCACCTTGGCGCGGGTTGTAACAAGCAAAATTGCGTGCACACCGAGCCAGACCGCAAATGCGATCGGTCCTGTGAGTTCATGCCTGCTTTTTCCCACCTCGGCGACAGCTGAATTCTTGCCGATCATGGCGAGAATGCCTTTGTCAAAATATCGAAAGGGTTCTGGTGTTCGGCCTTCAATTTCGGAGGCAATGGCGTCGGCGCAATGTTTGCCGGCCTGCTGTGCGACGGCGGCGAGCTGTGGCAGCGGTTTGCCATCGGAATCTGCGACATTCGCAAAGTCGCCCAGGGCATAGACGCCCGGAAAACCCGTCACGCTTAGATCAGGTTCCACATTGATGCGGCCGCCCCGGCCAGCCTGAATGCCGATGGCGCTCGATAGTGAGGATGCCTTGAGGCCGCCCGCCCAGATGGCCGTCCTTGTTAGAATCTTGGTTCCATCAGCGAGCAGAACATGATCCGCGCGTACTTCCTTGACGCCTACTCCCAAGATGAGTTCCACACCGTGTTGCTTCAGCATCTCGTTCGCATACACTTGCGACTTTTCAGAAAACGCACTCAACACGTTGCGGACGATGTCGACAAGAACAATTCGAGCCTTGCGGAGATCAAGAGTCCGGTAGGAGTTTTCCAAAACTCTGTGCAGCAAGTCTGCGAGCGCGCCTGAGATCTCCGCTCCTGTGGGGCCTGCTCCCACAACGACAAAGGTAAGTGCCCCTTGGTCGACGAGGGAAGGATCGCGATTAGCGGATTCGAGAAGGTTCAGTACACGAGAATGGAGCAATTCGGCGTCCCGCAGGGAATACAGAGGATAGGCATTCGTATCCGCTCCGGGCGTTCCGAAGAAATTCACCTGGGAACCGGCCGCTAAGACCAGGAAGTCGCCATGATAGGTCATGCCGTCGGTTGTTTGGACAGATCGCGTCTTGAGATCGGCGGAAATGACCTCGGCCATTTTTACGTCCACATTGGGGTGGTGACGCAGCACAGAACGCAACGAGAAGGCGGCATTGTCGGATGACAGGATTCCGGTCGCTACCTGATAGAGCAGCGGTTGAAACTGCTGATAATTATTCTTGTCTATAAGAGTGATGTGGACATCCGCGTTGGCCGCCAGTCTTTGCGCGCAGTTTAGCCCAGCAAATCCTCCTCCCACGATCGTGACGTGTTTCATGATATTACGCTCTCAGTGAAGCTGGTCCGAACCTCGCCGGAGACTAAGCGCGGTTTATCGTGTGCGACGAACTCCGGTCCAAGCGCACACGGTTGCGTTTGATATTCGCGGCGACTCGCCCAAAAGCGATACCCGCTGCAATGAACGAGCAATGGTCACTCGGCAAGAGTTTTGGAATATAGAAGGAAGGAACCGCTTTTGCTGATTCAGACCGCGACGTCACGCGGCCGGGCAGACTTTAAGAAATAAGGAATGGATTAAAAACATTCCCGAGGATTACCGAGGCGCGACGATTAGAGCCTGTAGATGTTCCCGCTGCTGCTTTGAAAGTTCTGCTGAATGCTGCCTGATTAGAAAAAACCTGCCCGCGGCCAGTATCGGAAAGAGTGGACTATTGCGACGCCCACTTGCCTTGACCGGCCTCCTGTCGTATAAAGATGACCAGTCATCTCAAGGAGGCCAATGGTGAAGCCAAATGTGCCTGTTGGCAACGGGGGGCTGCGGCCCTCTGAAAGACCCCTCGCTCCTTCCGTTTCCTTTTTTCAACTGACCGAACGCACTCGATTCAATGTACCTGCTGTGTGGAAGAACGGGACAAACTTCACGATCACAAGGCTTCAGTCTCCGTTCGGGCTTTCTCATCGTATTGTGAAGACGTCCACAGTAAAGGCTCTGCTGGTTTCCGTCAGTCTCCACTCCATTCCCATAGGCGAATATCAGCTCTGGGCGGACGGAAAGCAGGTGCCGATGTCCTACGTACCGCCGTTTCGATCGAACGTAATCGATTTCGGCGCCAGTCCGGCCTGCTGGGCAGAAAGAGCATTCGACTTCGTGCACTATCACGTGCCCCGAGAGACTCTCGATGATATTGCGGACGATTTGGAATTCGGGCCGGTTTGCGAGTACCGCCAAGCGACGTTTGAACAAGACCTTGTTCTTGCGCAGATAACAAGGAACATCCTTCCTTCCATTACACGGGAGAATAAACCTGGCTCGCTCGCCTTAGATCAGTTCGAACTGACCTTGGGGGCTCATCTACTGCAGAGGTACGGAGGCATGGCGAGGACGCAACCCCCGAAGGCGGGAGGACTCGCAAAGTGGCAGAGGCAGCGAGCGATGGAACTCCTGCGCGAGAATCTGAACGGTAACGTTCGGCTGGGCGACCTCGCGAAAGAGTGCGGACTTTCCGTCAGCCACTTTGCCCGCTCATTCAAAGTCACCTTCGGAGTTTCAAGCCATCAATGGCTGATTCGTCAGCGGATCAGTCTCACGAAAGAACTCCTTACGAAGACGACTCTGCCGCTCAGCGAGGTTGCGGCCCAGTCCGGATTTGGAGATCAGGCCGCGTTTACGCGAACTTTTCATCGCATTGTAGGAGCGAGTCCGGGAAACTGGAGACGAGCGCATAAGGCCAAGTAATTGCGCGTGTGCTTTCTGCAGCAAGACCCGACTGCAGTATCGGCTTCATTCTTTCTACGGCATGACGAGGCGGAATGGCGCAAAGCGACTCAACCAGAGAAAAGCTTTTGAAAGCCGCCATTAATCTATTCCATGAATTTGGCTACAACGGCACCAGCGTGCAGGACATTGTCAGTGCGGCGAAAGTTCCGAAGGGTTCGTTCTACAACTACTTCAAGAGCAAGGAATCGCTGGCGATCGCCGCGTCGGACGTTTTCTATCCCCGCGCCCTAGAAATGCTGGAGCTGGAAAACCGCTCATCCCCGGTAGGTCGGCTTCGCAAGTACCTGCGGCTCACCTTAAGGGAAATGCAGCGGTACGGATACGTGCGTGGATGCTTGGTGGGAAACTTCGCTTCCGAGATTACGAACGCGACGCCGGCCCTCAAAAAGCGCG
>DATKEV010000019.1:0-18909 GCA_035511855.1 Candidatus Udaeobacter sp. | reverse complement strand
TGGCGCTGGCGGAGACCGATCACAAACTCACCGGGTTGAACGGTGAAGTGAAAGTTCTAATCCCCAAGAAAGCGATGGACGAAGTAGAAAAACTTTCCGGCGTTTCAGGCTCCGACGCAGTGATGGACTTTGCCAAAGATGAGAGCCACCTGTTTTTCCAGGTCGGCCATCGCCTGTTAATTTCACGCATTCTGACCGGACAATTCCCGAATTACGAAGCGGTGCTGCCGCGCGACAATAACAAGTCGGTGGTAATTGAACGCGCGGAATTAAGCGATGCGGTGCGCCGCGTTTCGCAACTTGCCGACCAGCGCTCGCACGCGGTAAAACTCGCGGTGTCCAAAGAAGGCATTGAAATTTCCGCTTCCAGCCCGGAATACGGGGAAGCCAAGGAAAATATCGACAAGGAATACAAGGGCGATCCGATTTCCATCGGCTTCAACTCCAGTTATGTTTTGGATTTTCTGGCTGCAGCCGCTGACGGGCCCATCAGCATCGAATTAAAAGACGAACAGAGCGCCGGCCAGATGCGCCCGCTCGCCGACGAGTCCTACCGTTACCGCTACATCATCATGCCCATGCGCATCTGAACTGGTCGACCTCGATCACCATGCCACCGTCGGGCGGCCCGGGCTGATTTAACCAATCACTTATAGAATGCCTGACGATGCTCTCTTGCGTGCTCCGCAGCTCACGCGCCGTCGAAGTAAACGTCGCGATCAGGCGCACCTTCGTTCGGCTTCGCGAGATGCCGGCCACTCACGAAGAGTTGCGCCGAAAAATTGAGGCCATGGAAAAGAGCTACGACGCGAGATTTTCCGGCCGTTTTCAAGACCAGGAGGCAGGTGTTGGCAATACCAGTTCGACCGGAAAAGACGGCTCGGATTCGACGCCAGAGGAGAGATCACCCTGAAGTCTGCCAAAGCCCACGAGCGTAAGCGTAAATTATACAAAATAAGTATCTTACAGAACACCCTAGGCTCCTTCCGGCCTTGAGAATGCTCTCCGATTCGGCTATACTTCTACGGTTGTCGATGGGCAGTTCGGATTCCTTCAAATCGACACGTCCGCCAGGCACCTGTGACCAGCAATTCGGCTCTGCGCCAGGAGCCCTAAGGCCATTCGCCTGGAGAATATGAGCCTTCGCCACGTCCCGCTGCGCGGGACGGGATGGAGCAGGAACCCTACGAGTTTCGGATTCGCCCAGCGAAGACGGAATCAAAGGGTAAGGCGACGCACGGATCACTCCGCAAACACGCCTTCCTTGCTTCACAGAAAACGAGTTTTGAGCGCGGACAGTTTCTCCGGTTTGCCCGGGGTCTGTTCGAACAGCGCAGTTCAGCTGAGCAGTCGCTACGCCAGGAGAACACATGGGCGACAAGGAAAACGTTGGCAGCAGCACGCCGCAGGGCGGGCACAAGTACGACGCGAAATCCATCAAGGTTCTCGGCGGCCTGGAGGCCGTGCGCTTGCGTCCCGCGATGTACATCGGCTCGACCGGGGATATGGGCTTGCACCATCTGGTGTGGGAAGTCGTCGACAACTCCGTCGACGAAGCCATGGCGGGGTTTGCCGATGAGATCAACGTCACCGTGCACGCCGACAATTCCGTCACCGTGGTGGACAACGGCCGGGGCATTCCCGTGGACATGCATCAGACGGAAAAACGCCCCGCGGCCGAGGTCGTGCTCACCGTTTTGCACGCGGGCGGAAAATTCGACAGCGATACGTACAAGGTTTCCGGCGGACTCCACGGCGTGGGCGTCTCCGTCGTCAATGCGCTCTCCGACTGGCTGGAACTGGAAATTTCGCGCGACGGCGAGGTCTGGGAACAGACCTACGAAAAGGGCAAGCCGACTTCGAAGCTGAAGCAGACCGGTAAGACGCGCAAGACGGGCACCAAAGTTACCTTTCATCCCGACCCGGGCATTTTTGAAAAAACCGTCTACAGCTTCGATACGCTGGCGCAGCGCTTGCGCGAACTGGCCTTCCTGAATAAGGGCCTGAAGATCACCCTTACCGACGAACGCACAGAGAAAACAGCAGAGTTCCGCTTTACCGGAGGCATCACGGAATTCGTCAAACACCTGAACCGCGGCAAGACGACCTTGCATGATTCTCCGATTTACATGGAAGGGAAGCGTGGCACCGTCGAAATCGAAATCGCGCTGCAGTACAACGATACCTACGGCGAAAACGTTTTTGCCTTCGCCAATACCATCAACACGGTGGACGGCGGAACGCATCTTTCCGGCTTCCGCTCAGCGCTGACGCGCAGCATCAACAACTTTGCGTCTGCCCAGGGCATGCTCAAGGAGCAGAAAGACGAAGTCACGATCACCGGCGACGACGTGCGCGAAGGCTTGATCGCCGTTGTCAGCGTGCGGCTGCCGCAGCCGCAATTCGAAGGACAGACGAAAGGGAAGCTCAACAGCGACATCAAGGGTGACGTCGAGCAGCTGGTCAATGAAAAGCTGGGCGAGTGGTTCGACAAGCATTCGACCGTGGCGCGCCGCATCATTGGCAAGTGCATCGAGGCCGCCCGCGCCCGCGAAGCCGCGCGTAAAGCGCGCGAATTGACGCGCCGCAAATCCGCCATGGATTCGAGCGGTTTGCCCGGGAAACTCGCCGATTGCCAGGAACGCGATCCTTCGCGCTGCGAGGTGTTCGTGGTCGAGGGCGAATCTGCCGGCGGCTCGGCCAAGCAGGGCCGCGACCGCAAGTACCAGGCGATCCTGCCGCTCAAGGGCAAAATCCTGAACGTCGAAAAAGCGCGCTACGACAAAATGCTCGGGCATGAAGAAATTCGCGCCATCATCACCGCGCTGGGCACGGGCATCGGCAAGGACGATTTCGACGCCGGGAAACTGCGCTATCACAAAATTATTCTTATGACCGATGCGGACGTGGATGGCTCGCATATTCGCACGCTGCTGCTCACTTTTTTCTTCCGCCATATGAAGGAGCTCATCGAACGCGGGCACATTTACATCGCCCAGCCGCCGCTCTACCGCGTGAAGCGCGGGAAGAGCGAGAAATACATCCGCGACGAACGGGATTTCGCGCGCGAGCTGATGAAGCGCGCCACCGAAGACCACGTGGTAAAAGCGAAAGAAGGCGTGACGCTGCAGGGAGCCGGGCTGACTTCATTTCTGCTCAACGTGCAGGAATACGAGGCCGTGGCAGCGAAACTCGGCCGCCGCCTACGCGAAGCGGGCCTCGTCGAATTGCTTGCCGTAGGCGGCCTGGACAAGAAGACGGATTTCGAAGAAAAGAAATTACTCGAACGGCTGCTCAAAGAGATCGACAAATCGAAAATGAAGCTTGACGGGAAAATCGTTTTCGATGAAGAACACAGCTTGTACGAAATTCAGTTCGGCGCGCCGCACAACACCAAAATCGGCTGGGCGCTGGCGGCCACCGCGGAATACAAGCGGCTGCGCGGGCTCGCCAAGCAGATCGACGAATTCAACAAGCCGCCTTTCACCATCGCGCGCAACGGCGACAAAGCCACCAAGGAAAATGCACAGGACGTGCTGAGCTATGTGATGGAAGACGCTAAAAAAGACTTCACCATCACGCGGTTCAAGGGCCTTGGCGAAATGAATCCCACGCAGCTCTGGGAAACCACCATGAACGCGGACACGCGCACGCTCCTCAAAGTGAAGCTCGAGGACGCCGTCGCCGCCGAGGATATTTTCACCACGCTTATGGGCGAAAACGTCGAGGCGCGGCGAAAATTTATCGAGGACAACGCCCTCGAAGTCGTGAATTTGGATATTTAGTCGGATTCCCGTGCTCTATCAACTCGGTTGGAAGACATTGCCGGGGCTGCGCGGGTTGGGCGTCAGCGAGTTTCGCGCGACGCCGACGAATACTCCTGATAACGAGCGCGGCGTGGTTATTGAATTTCGAGAAGAGGCGGAGCACGATGCGTTCTTGGGGCGCATTGAAGCGGACTTTTCATCGCGGCGATTTACGAATACTGCAGATGCCTTCGACACGGTGAAGGCGTACGCGCGGGAATACGCCGGGAAAAGACTGTAGCTCAGGCCTTCGGGCCCGAGGAATTTCCGGTGATGGGCAGAGAGAAAGCAAAAGAGAAGAAAAAGAAAAAACCTCACCCCTAAAAGCGTGAGCTAAAGGGATCGGTAACTTACGAGGACACATGGCGGACGAACAAAATCTGTCAGTAATGATTCCGGTCGATATCGAAGCGGAGATGCGCAAGTCCTATCTCGATTACGCGATGAGCGTGATCATCGGGCGCGCGCTGCCCGACGTGCGCGACGGCTTGAAGCCCGTGCACCGGCGCATACTTTTCGGCATGTACGAGCTGGGGCTGACCTCCACGAAGCCCTACCGCAAATGCGCCAAAATCGTCGGCGAAGTCCTCGGCAAGTATCACCCGCACGGCGACACGCCGGTCTACGACGCGCTGGTGCGCATGGCCCAGGATTTCAACATGCGCTACCCGCTGGTGGACGGGCAGGGCAACTTCGGATCGGTCGACGGCGACATGCCCGCGGCGATGCGGTACACCGAAGCGCGCCTCTCAAAAATTGCTGAAGAGCTGCTCGCCGACATCGAAAAAGAAACCGTCGATTTGATTCCGAATTTCGACGAAACGGAAAAAGAGCCAACGGTCTTGCCGACGCGGGTGCCGAATCTTTTGGTGAACGGCGCGAGCGGCATCGCCGTGGGCATGGCGACGAACATTCCGCCGCACAACCTGCGCGAAATTGTCGACGCCACGGTGTTGATGATCGAAAAGCCCGACACCACGCTTCGGGAAGTGCTGAAGATCGTCCCCGGGCCGGATTTTCCGACAGGCGGCTACATCGCAGGCCGCGAAGGAATCGAAGCCGCGTACAAGAGTGGCCGCGGCAGCTTTACGATGCGCGCGAAGGCCGCCATCGAGGCCGTAGGCAAGGACCGCGAAAACATCGTCATCACGGAAATTCCCTACCAGGTGAACAAGGCGACGCTCATCAAGCGCATCGCGGAGCTCGCACAAATCAAAAAAATCGACGGCATCTCCGATGTGCGCGATGAAAGCGACCGCGACGGCATGCGCATCGTCGTCGAGCTGAAGCGCGGCGAAGAGTCGCAGCTGGTCCTCAACAATCTCTTCAAGCACACGCAAATGCAGGAATCGTTCGGCATGATCCTGCTGGCGATTGCCGGCGGACAGCCAAAGGAAATGGGGCTGCTCGAGTTCATCCGGCTGTTCATCGAGCACCGGCGCGACGTGGTGTTGCGCCGCACGCGCTACGATTTGCGCAAGGCCCGCGAGCGCGAACATATCTTGACGGGCTACCAGGTGGCGCTCGATTACCTCGACGAGGTGATTCGCATCATTCGGGGATCGGCGAGCCGCGCGGAGGCCAAGGAAAACCTGGTCAAGTTTTTCTCCGAGCAGGACGTCACGGTCACGGAAAACGGCAAGTCCAAGAAAATCGAGGGCGTCAAGCTTGATGGCAGAAAGTACAAGCTGGGTGGCATCGAGGGCGAAACGGCTCGGGCTTCCACGGGCGGGCTGACGCCGATCCAGGTGGATGCCATCCTCGAACTGCAACTGCACCGCCTGACGCAACTTTCCGTCGACGAAATTCTGAAGGAATTGAAGTCCATCCGCGAGCGCATCGCCGAGTTGGAAGAAATTCTAGCCAGCGAGAAAAAACTGAAGTCCGTTATCATCGCCGAGCTGAAGGAAATTCACAAAACCTACGGCGACGACCGGCGCACGCAAATTGTCGACAAGGTGGACGAGATCAAGCTGGAAGACCTGATCGCCGACACGGAGATGCTAATAACCGTCAGCCACGCGGGCTACGTCAAGCGCACGGCGGCGGATACGTACCGGCACCAGTCGCGCGGCGGAAAGGGGCGCATCGGCGCGAGGACCAAGGAGGAAGATTTCGTCGAGCATCTGTTCATCGCCTCGGCACACAGCTACATTTTGCTGTTCACGTCGAAGGGCCGCGTCTACTGGCTAAAGGTGTACGAAATTCCCGAGGCCGCGGCGGCCACGCGCGGCAAAGCGATTTCCAGCCTGGTGAAATTCCAGGAAGACGAAAAACTCACCGCGCTGGTCGCGGCGCGAAACCTCGCAGAGGAAGGCCAGTTTGTTTTCATGGCCACGAAGAATGGCACGGTGAAAAAGTCCGGGCTCGCGGAATTCTCGAATCCGCGGTCCACGGGCATCATCGCCCTGACACTCGACGGCAAGGACGAACTCATTGGCGCAAAGCTCACCGACGGCAAGAAAATGATTTTCCTGGCGAGCCACGAAGGCCAGGCGATTCTGTTCCGCGAAACGGAGGTGCGCCCGATGGGCCGCGCGGCCGGCGGCGTGAATGGCATGGACCTCGACAAGGAAGATTACGTGGTGAGCATGGACGCGGTACAGCCGGACTTCGAGATCATCGCCAAGGAACACCAGACCACCACGCAGAATCTCGAGGAGCTCGAAAACGAGCAGATCAAGGATTCGCTGGTGACGTTGATGTTGACCGTCGCCGAGAAAGGCTTTGGGAAACGCACGCCGCTGGCCGAATACCGCATCACCTCGCGAGGAGGCAAGGGCGTGGTCAACATGAAGACCACGGATCGCAACGGTTCCGTTGTCGCCACTTTGCAGGTGACCGAAGAGTCCGATGTCATGATCATTACGCACAACGGCAAAGTGATTCGCGTGCACGCCAACGAAATTCGCGAAGCTGGCCGCTCGACGCAAGGCGTTCGCCTGCTACGCCTAGATGAAGACGATTCCGTTGCCGCCGCCGCCGTTTTGCAGGAAGAAAGCGAAGAAGAAAAGAAGTAGGTCCTGCCGCGTGGGGCGCAGCCTGCCGCGCCCCTACAACAACACCACCCGCTTTATTCATCAGTTGTCCGTCCCTTTGGGAATCGTACTCACCGCCTCGACGATGTTAGAATCCTCCAGCTCATGAAAATCACGCGAAGAGTGTTTGCTTTCTTGCTGGTGCTTGCGCCTACGATTCCTTATTGCGCCGCGCAATCATCTGGAAAAGCAGCACCGAAGCAGTACGTGGCTTTCGTCGGGACGTACACGTCCAAGACGAGCAGCAAAGGCATCTACGCGTATCGCTATGACGCAGGGGCGGGGAAACTGACTCCACTGGGGGTTGCCGCGGAGACGGCCGATCCTTCATTCCTGGCGATTCATCCGAACGGAAGATTTCTTTACGCCGTGAATGAAGCAGGAAAATCAAGCATGGTCAGCGCTTTTCGGCTGGATAAAGCCACCGGTCATCTCGCCCTGCTCAATCAATTGCCCGCACTCGGCGAAGATCCCTGCTTCATTTCCTTGGATCGCTCGGGAAAGTTCGTACTGATCGCCAACTACACTTCCGGAAATATCGCGGTCTTCCCGATACTCTATGATGGCAAACTCGGCGAGTCCACCGCACTCCTACAGGACAAGGGCACTCTCGGGCCCAACAAAGAGAGGCAAGAAGGGCCGCACGCGCATTGGATCGCAACGACGCCGGACAATCGTCTGGTGCTGGTTGCGGATCTCGGTCTCGACGAAGTTTTCATTTACAAATTTGACGCCGCCACCGGCGCCTTGACGCCGAACCAGCCGGCGTTTCGAAAGTTGAAGCCCGGCGCCGGGCCGCGCCACATCGCCGTGCACCCGAACGGAAAATTTGTTTTCGTTGCCAGCGAACTGAATTCGACGGTGACCGCTTTTTCTTTCGAAGCGAAGAACAGCTCGCTCGAGGAGATCGGGGCCGCTTCCACGCTTCCGCCGGGCTTCTCCGGGCGCAACGACGTCGCCGAACTCGCCGTGCATCCGAACGGAAAGTTCCTGTATGTCTCGAACCGCGGAAATGAAAGCATTGCCATCTTCTCAATTGATCCCCGCAAGGGAACGCTGAGGCCCGCGGGCGGTGTACCTACCGGGGGAAAAGAGCCGCGGCACTTTGCCATCGATCCCACGGGGAATTTTCTGCTTGCGGAAAACCAGCTCAGCGACACGATCGTTACATTCCGCGTCGATCCTAGGACGGGCATGCTTACGCCCAGTGGCGACAGCGTCCGGGTCCCCTCTCCCGTGGACCTGGTTTTTCTCTCGGACAACTGAACTCCGCCTAAACCCGGCCATCGGAAGCTGCTCCGAGAGAGAGATGACTTGCGCCCCGGGCTGATTGCGCTACAATCCCGGCCACGATGGCCAAGCGCAACGCTAAGAAGAAAGCCCATAAGCGAGCGAAAGGCAAAACGCGCCGGCGGGGCCGAGGTGGCGGCAAATTGCCGAAAGAGGCCGTCACGCTGGTGGTGATTCTGCGAGCGCGGGAAGGGCAGGAAACACTTCTGGAGGCCGAACTGCGCGCACTGGCTGGTCCCTCACGAAAAGAGGACGGCTGCCTCACCTACGATCTTCACCGGTCCATTGATACGCCGGGCGCGCTCCTGCTGCACGAAGTCTGGGCCAGCCGTGAGGCGCACACCGAACATTCCCATACGCCGCATTTCCTGCGCTGGAACGCGCGCAAGGACGCGCTCCTCGCCGCCCGCGACGGCACCTTTTGGCAACAGATTGTGTGAGCTTTCCAGCGTATTTTTCTAAGTTTCCGGCGGGGCGAGGTAGTAGCCCGGCCGGGCGCGGACCTTTAAATTCTTCGCATCGTTTCGAATCACGGCAACTTTAATTTCGTGATAGCCGGTCGCGTCGGAATTGGTAGGCGTGTAGCTGAGCGTGTATTGGGAGTGGAGCTCGCCGCCGATTTCGTCGATGGCTTTTTCGATGGACCGGTCTCGGAAGGTGGAGAGGTGCGCGCCGCCGGTGGCGGTGGCGGCGACTTCGAGCGCGTGGTCCTTCACTTGATCGTGGATGTGCTGGACGGCCCAGACGGCGGCGGCCATTATGTCAATGTTCCCGTAGCGATTTTCTTCGCTGGTAGGCGATTGCGGGACGCCGGGCTGCGGCGGAAGCGGGAAGGTTCCGGGCGGGGTAATCTCTGGACGGGTGTCCTTGGGCTTGGCGCGCAACTGGGCGCTGGTGGTCGAAAGCCCCACGCTGTAAATGGTCACATTCGCAAGCTGCGCCTGGCGCAGCACTTGGCCTAGTTTGCTGCTGCTTCCATCGTCGATGGCTTCGGAGAGAATCATCAAGACGCGTCGCCGGCCCGGTTTGTCAGCGGTCGCCTGCGGTCGCCCCGAAAGCATCTCCACGCCCACAGCCATGGCGTCATAGAGTTTCGAGCCCCATGTGCCCTGCCCCAGATGCGCGATGGTGTTTTCGATCAGGTCTCCGTTCGTGGTGAAATCCTGCAACTTGTCCACCGCATCGTTGAAGCCCACCACGGCGGCTTCGCCGTTCGGGCCCATGACCGCTTCGGTGAAGAGGATACCGGTCTTACGGATTTCCGGGAGCAGCGGCGCAATGCGCGAACTGGATTCGATCAGAATCACAAGCGAAAGGGGATCACCACCCAGATCGAAATGAGCGATGGTTTGCGCCACGCCATTGTCGGTGACTTGAAAATCGCGGGCCTCCAGGTTGTGGATCATCTCGCCGTTCGCATGGCGCACGGTGACAGGCGTATTGACGAGGGCGACTTCGACTTTGACCCTTGGCGGAGCGTCTTTGGACGGCAATTCGACGGCGTCGCCGGGCTTGGGTGCGATGGGGCCCGCAGGCGCCTGTGCCCGGGCGTTCGCCGAAACCAGCAGAAGCAGAAGAGCAGTCGTTGAGCCGCGGACGCGTCCCATCAAGATTCCTTGGCAGCACAGGCTGAAGCCTGCGCTGCGGGAGTGTACTTGATTCGACGCACCTCTGGCGGAAGGCGTTGCCGCGAGCCTGGGCGATTCTTACAATCAAAGTTCGCCTATTCTGGAGAAAAGACCCATGTCCGACGGCAAAAGATTGAAGCCCCAGCACGCACCGAAAGCGCCCCACGAAGACCCAAAGTTCCTGAAGAGCACGCCGGCCCGGCCCATTCGCATCCTTGGCGAATACCTTCACCCGCTGGCGCAACTCAAGCGTGAGGGCATTGGCGACACCATCGTGATGTTTGGCTCGGCGCGGATTGAATCGCACGAAACGGCACAGGCGCGGTGCACGCGGCTGAAAAAAGAGAAGACCGCGGGAATGTCAAAGGCGCGGCTGGCGAAACACCGCGCCGACGTAGGCCACGCAAAAAGTCTGTTGGAGATGTCCCGCTACTATGAAGAAGCGCGGCAGCTTTCGCACAAACTGACTTCGTGGTCGCTGACCTTGGGCCCAAGGCCGCGGCGGTTCGTGGTCTGTTCCGGAGGCGGACCGGGCATCATGGAGGCGGCCAATCGCGGAGCTTACGAAGCCGGCGGGAAGTCCGTGGGGCTTTCGATCGAGCTGCCACACGAGCAGTTTGCGAATCCCTACATCAGCCCGGAGCTGAGCTTCAATTTCAAATACTTTTTCATGCGCAAATTGTGGTTCGCGCAGATTGCCAAGGCGCTGATCGTCTTTCCCGGCGGATTTGGGACGATGGACGAATTGTGGGAGATGCTCACGCTGCTGCAAACCGGTAAGCTGGCGAAGCACAACCTCATTTTGATTTACGGCCGGAAGTATTGGGATGAAGTGCTGAATTGGAAGGCCATGGTGCGCTGGGGCACGATCAATGAAGAAGAGTACAAGATGCTGCAGTTTGCGGATACGGTGGACGACGCCTTCGACCGCATCCGCGCTGGGCTCGAGAAATACCACATGGGCGGCGACCCTTTTTTACAGGCCTACTAACCCTAAATTGGAAGAAACTCGATTATTTTCAGTGGTTTAGTGTATGGCTAAGCGCTTGCTACATTCTCTCTCGGAGCGTGTTTTATGGAGTGGAGCTGACGCCCCATCCCAGTCAGGGCCAAAGAGGGAGGATCAAGAGACTATGACGCTTCAATCAGGAGAGAAGAAATCTCTAGGAAGGACCTTGCTGGTGTCGGCAGCGTTTCTCGGCATGCTGGCATTCCGAGGAGCACCCCAGGCGTCCGCCGAAGACTACGACAGCTGCCAGCGGCGCATTGCCAAGGCGGATCACAAGCTGCACGAAGCCGCCGAGCATCACGGTTGGGACAGCCGGCAAGCGGAGCACGCGCGCCACGAGTTGCACGAAGCGCGGGAACGCTGCTGGAACGAACGGCATCGGTGGTGGGACGAAGACGGCCACCGCTGGCACACCGATCGCGATTGGGATGATCACGATCACGACCGGCATTAAGGTGATACACGCGGTCGTGGAGGAATAAAAGTCGAGGAATAAAAAACGGGGCCCGCGCTCCGCTCGAGCGGGCCCCGTTCATTTTTGGGGTGGCAGAAACTTAGTTCGAAGTCACCAGGTGCTCGTCCGAGAACACCGCTTCAAATCGCCGTGTTTCATCCTGATCGTGCAACATCACGATAGGGACGACACGAAGATACTTCTTGCACGAATGGCACTGCGTGACTTCGCCTTGCAAATCCTGAAGAAAGCCATCCGTGAAATGATAAAGCGCGCGCTCGCGCCGGGCATTTTTCTTATCCCGCTCGCCGCAGTGCGGACAGATAAATTCCACGGTGTCCTGCTGCGGATCGCGGTCCAGAGCAGCCCAGCCGGTGCGGCGCACACCAACAGTTTCCAGGTTTCGCCGGTCCATGGGGGTCTACCTCCTCAGATCCACGTCCTCGAACAATAAGATGCATCAGAAAGTAACTCGGATACGGTTTCCGTAAGCAGCTCATTATAAATAGCTTATCTACCGATTCGCAAACCATTTGCAGTACCGAAGGCGTGCTCGCCGGAGTTTCTGGGGAGCCTATCGAGGGAACTTGCCATCGCCGCCGGTGTCCAATGTTAGGAGGACGCGCGCAACCTCACATCCCTGCGAGCGCGGCGCTGGTCTCCTGGAGGATTAGAGCAACCCCCCGGAGATTGGCGCCGCAAAATTTCGAGAAGACTGGCTCCGGTGAACCCGGAGCAGGAACGGCTCGCGGGAAAAAATGTGGAGGTGGGTGATGTCTGGCGGGCCCGAAAAAACTCCTGAACCAACAATTGAAACAATTCCGTCCGGCCTTGGATCGCTCGGTGGGTGCCTGGTCGAAGGCGACCCGGAGCAGCGCCAGCGCGAACGACGTGTGCGCCGTCGCGCCCTGGCGATTTCTATGGTCCTCGAAACTGCGGCGTTGACCGTGCTCGTGCTGGTTCCACTCTTCGCCAAGACCGAGCGGATCGTCGTGAAAGACTACGTGCCGATACCGCCTTACTCTTCCTCCCGCGGTACGACTCCCCATTCTTCCGCACCACACAATCCGGGAAATGTCTGTCATTTCTGCGCGCCGACAAACATCCCGCCCACCATTGCCAAACACGACTCCCGCTCATCGGGAGAGCCTATAGACGACCAACCCTTCGATGGGGCTGGTACCCGGAATTCCAGGAGGACCGCCGGGGCTAATTCCCCTCTCTGACCCGAGGCGAAAGGTGCCGTCACCCGACGAAGAACAGCGCCGAGTGGAACAACCGCGACGGTTGCGGTTTACGAATTTGGATCCGGCAATGCTCATACACAGGGTCGAGCCCGTGTATCCGCCCCTGGCAAAACAAATTCACAAGGAAGGCCGAGTGGAATTGCGGGCCATCATCGGAACGGACGGCACGATTCAATCGCTCGAGGTTATCTCCGGCGATCCGCTCTTCCTCCTTTCGGCGAGAGAAGCGGTCGAGCAATGGCGATACAAGCCGACGTATCTGAACGGCCAGCCCGTCGAGATCGATACCTTCATCACCGTCGTCTACCTCATGCCGCACTGAGATTTGGGCCAGTCACAGAAGAGAGCACAAGAGAAGGGCTGCCCGATCTCCTCCGGTGGTTTTGGTCCGGCAAGAAAATTCTAATTTCCATTTGCTTGAGGAAAGTGCAAGGGGCCGCGTCTGCCTTTACTGCGCGGCCCCTCTGCCTGCACCCGGCAACCGATAACCGTGACTTTCTGCGCTTCAGAAGCGGAACACGAATCCGGTAGAGAGGCGCACGTTGTTCTCGGTCCGCGTGCCCGCCGTTCCCACGCCAAATCGCGTCATCAGGTAGTCCGCTTGAACGGGACGAATGGAGAAGTGATCAAGCAGCTTGTAATCCACGCCGCCGCCCGCGCTCATGGCGAAAGCGTTATCGGAGTTGGCGGTGCCAAAAGCGTGTGAGTTGGCGTGCCCGACTCCGAACAGCACCTGACCGAAGGGCGTGATTTTGCGGAGATGACGGTAAGATACGCGCGGCCCGAACAGATAGGTTGATAGCGTGCCGCTGGCCCCAGTGCCGAGGACATTGCCGTTGTTGTATCCGCCGAAATCGGCAACCCCGCTGAGCCAAGTTTTGTAGTTATAGGCAACCGACGCGCTCCCGCCGTGCAGATGGAAGCTATCGACACCGCTAACGCCGGGATCGGCTTGAAGGTAGGAATATCCCGCGAAAATATCTATTTTTGGTGCTGTTTCCTGCGCAAAGGCAGTTGCACCCAACAACGGAAGAACAGCCAATAGAGACACTACGAGCTTCGACTTCATAACCCCTCCAATGAATTTAATTTGTGCGCAGGCCCACAGGATCCCTCGGTGGCCGCGCATTTCGCGGTGTGCCCTAGGCAGGAAGGCAACGATCCGCAGTTTCTCGCTTTTGTCTTCCCTTAGAGATGCGGACGGGGGGAGTGAAGTTGTAAGCGGGATGAAAGAATCGGTGTGTAGTTTCGTAACGCGCGGATGGCGATGGCCGCAGTCTTCGACGGCGTGAATCCGCGGAGTGCGGATCCTTAGAGCAGGGGCTCGCCCGCGTGGCGCACGATCGCCGCGCGCGTGGCGTCACGCAGGCGAATCAGTTCGTGCCAACCGGAGGACTCTCGAGAATGATTTGCGGCGGCAGCCGTATGCGGATAGATCGGCGGCGAAAGTGTAATCTTCACGCTGCTTGGGCGGGGCAAGTACGTGCCATCGCGCAGAAATCTTCTCGTGCCTGCGAGCGACACAGGAATAATCGGTGCGCCCGTGGCCACGGCGGCTTTGAAAGCGCCCAGTTGAAACGGCCGCACACCATCTTCGCTCGTAAATGTTCCTTCCGGAAAAACGAAAACGGAATCGCCGTGTCGCAATAATTCTTCCATCTCCTCGGCCTGGCGCAGGCGCGATTGCGGATCCGTGCGATCGAACTTGAGATGGCCCATTTGGTCCAAAAACTTGCCGATGAAGGGCATGCGCCCGACTTCCAATTTCGATACGAACCGGTAGGGAACGCCGAGTCCCAGCATGAGCGGAAGCACATCGAAATAACTGGTGTGGTTCGAAGCGTAGATTTTTGCTCCCGGCGTGTCCATGTATTCCTTGCCGGCGACGCGCACGGGGCAACCGATGAGTGCGAACAAGATTTGGAGAGCCGTGGAGGTGAAGCGCCCCGCGGCGCGGTGCTCTTTGATGAAATGCACGATCGTCCAGGTCGGCACGATCCACAGGAAAAAGACCACTCCGAAATAAAGGCCGTAAAGAATTTCCAGGCCGCGAGTCGCGGCGGCGCGGAGCTCTCGCGATAAGTTGCGCGCGGTTCCGGAGACACCCAGTCTGGCGATTTGCACCCAAGCTGGCGCTCTTGACGCGGAGAGCGTGCCCGCAAGATAAAGCTGCTTCGTTTCTTCCCGGCGCAACTTGCCGCTCGAAGTCTTTGGGATGCTGCCCGGCGGGATCAGTTCGACGCGATCCGGCGGCAGCCCGAGACCCTGGGTCACGAGTTCCGTGACCGACGATCGGATAGCCGCACGTTTCGCCGTATGGCGTTCGCGCGTTTCCGCCACGACGACCAATTTTTCTGTACCCGCGCCCTCATCCGTTAAGCCAAACGCGACGATGCAGCCTTTGCGAATGCCCTCAACCCTGGCTGCGAATTCTTCGACTTCGTGCGGATATAAATTGCGGCCGCTCTTGATGATGATGTCCTTCACGCGACCGGTGACGTAAATTTCGCCGTCAGCGCGATAGGCGCGGTCGCCCGAATTTACCCACGTGTATTCACCTTCCTGCGCCAGAAGCCCCCGGGGCAGCAACGATTCCGTGGCCGCCGCATTGCGGTAGTAGCCGCTGGTCGCCGAAGCTCCGCGAAACCATAGGAAACCTTCGGTGCGGTCGGGAACTTCGTTGCTGTGCTCATCGACGATGCGAATCTCATGCCGGGGTATAGGCTTTCCGGAGGAAACGAAAGCAATCGCCGAAGTATCATCCACACAGGTGGGTACGGCGCGGCCCTGTGCCGTGAATGTTTCGCGCTCGATGCGATCGACGAGCGGCCCACGCCCCAACGGCGGCACGGTAAGCGCCAGAGAAGCCTCGGCCAAGCCGTATACAGGAAGTTGCGCCTCCCGGCGGAAACCATAGGCCGCGAAGCGCTTGGCGAAACGCTCGAGCGTTTCCGGATTGACGGGTTCCGCGCCGTTCAGGGCGGCCCGCCAGGAACTGAGATCCACGCCCTGGATGTCTTTGTCCGCGATTTTCCTGACGCAAAGTTCGTACGCAAAATTCGGCGCCGCGGCGATGGTTCCACGATGTTTGTGAAACGCCTGCAGCCAGCGCTCCGGCCGCGTGAGAAACGCGAGCGGCGACATCACCGCCAGGGGAGTGCCGAAATGCAGAAGTGTAAGCCACGCGCCGATCAGGCCCATATCGTGATAGAGCGGAAGCCAGCTGATGCCCACATCATGTGGTCCGAGCTGCACGGCTTCGCCGATCGCGCGCATGTTGGCGAGCAAATTCGCGTGGGTCAGCACGACCCCCTTCGGATCGCCGGTCGAACCGGAGGTGTATTGGAGCAGGGCGATGTCGCTGCTCTTCCGCGTGCGGCTGCCTGTGAGATGTGCGGGAGGGACGCCCGGAGCAGCAAGCGGTGCCTTATCGGCGGCTTCGATTAATTTTTCCGCGTCCACAACACCGGAGAGCGAACCTACGCGCGGCCGTAACAATTTCGCGACGGCCTCCGCGCGCCGGAACGTAAGCAACAAACACACCTGCGCATTGTTCAGAATGGCCGATTGCCGCGCCGCGTATTCCTCGATGCGGTCCGCGCGGAACGGCGGGTAAATCGGCACGGGAATGGCGCCGGCGAGAAGAATTCCTGCGTACGAGACGAAGAATGCGCGCGAAGTGGGCAGCATCAAAGCAACGCGTCCGCCTGGTGGTACGCCGCGCCGGGCCAGCTCCGCCGCGCAGCGTTGAGCCGCGGCATAGAGCTCGCCGAACGTCAGCGTAAGGTTTTGCTCTGGGCCGTCCGTGTCTTCCGTGATCAGGAGATGCGCCCGTTCCCCGTCGTGCGCTGCGCGATAACGGAATACATCAATCAGCGTTTCCGCAGCGAAAATTCCGGAGTCGGCGGCTTCGCGGTGAAGTTTTTGTACCGTCACCGAAGCACGCAATGCCGATTCAACTTCGGCTTCATGCGCGTCGATTCCGGGCGCAGCAAGGATGGCGCGCCGGAGATCATCCGGCGTGTTGGCCTCTGCCACGACGCGATCCGGCAAGCGCAGCTGGAAGGCGGTCTCCAGCCGCGCCAGCAATTCCACGCGCTCGAGGCTGCCGAGTCCCAAGTCCCGGTCGAGTTGCGAGCTCCCCGTCAAAAGGGGAAGCGCGCCCTGGCTGCCCAATTCCTCGAGCAAACCACGGATTACATCCAGCACGCGTTCGCGGACGGCCATGCGGTCGACTTGTGTGGTGGGTGTAGCCACGGGCCTCACGAAGGGGTCGGTCTCCTGACGCGAGAGGCTACCACGCTGCCGCCCAGAACTCTATCAACGAGCGGCCGGGGCTCAATCTCACGCCAGATCACCTGCCAAATCGGGGATCGATTAGGCGCTTTTCTTCGCGGCATGCTGCCCCGCGAAGTCTTTTGGCAGCAACGTGGTTCGGAGATCCACACCGGAAAGATCCGCCCCCGTCAAATCCGTTTCGCGCAGAATTGCCACGCCCATGTCCGCGCCGGAAAATTTTGCCCCGTTTACATTGGCCAAACGTAGATTCACGTTGCGCAGATGCGCGCGCTGGAAATTCACGTTCGAAAGATCGCAGCGGAAGAATTCCACGCCGCTGGCTTGCGCTTCGCTCAAGTCCGCGCTGGGCAGAATCGCCTCGGTCATATCCGTGTTGCGCAGATCGGCTCTGCGCAGATTCGCTCCCGAAAGATCGGCCCCAGGAAGTTTCGCCCCACGCAGGTCCGTCTCTTCGAGGTTCGCGTTGCGAAGAACCGCCCCGCTGAGGTTGGCGCCGCCCAAATCCGCGCGCGACAGATCCGCTCCGGACAAGTCCGCACGCACTCCGCCCTCTTTGCCCCGGAAAAAACGCTCATGCGCTTCGAGAATTTCCGCGACCCGCTTGCCATGGTGCTTGATGCTTTTCGGTTTTCTCAGTCCCATAGTCACTTTGCTGCCCGTCTCGGGCGAGCCTCTATTCTAACGAAAGTGGCGATCCGTGGGAAACTCCGCTCGGCTCAGTTTTCCGGGCGAGTGGGCCGGCCAGCGTCCTTGCCCCCGCGCGAATTGTTGTACATCGACTGAACCGTATAAATCGGCCCCACGGGATGCCCGGAGCGGCCCGCCACCAGCGAAAGCAGCGTGAACGGCAGGCCTTTCACGACTGGATTCTCCCCCGCCGGCGCGAATTTTCGGGAGTTGCGATCACGCTTCGCGTTCGTTCCGAACAATCGAGTGTGATAGTGTGGGGCCGGTGGTGCTCGGTTGCCCGGATGGGTGCGGAGCTTTCGGATTTCATGCTCACAAATAGAATGCTCCACCGGCTTATTCTCGTGATCGTGCTGGCGAACGCGGTCCTTTCGACCGCAGCCGTCTCCTTCGCACTGCAAGGCCATGAGGACGAAATCGTTGCCAATCTTGCCGGTGGCCGCGTCATCGTTCACGTCGCCAAAGATCTCATCATTTTCGCGGCTATCGATCGGCCCGTCGAGCGCAATTCGATTCCTCCGCGCGTGATGGACCTGGACGCCACACATATCGGCATTTTATTCGGCGCGTCCGAGTGGAAATACCCTTCCGACCCCAAGCCCGTTCGCCTGGACAGGAATTTTCAGCGCGTCAGCGCGAGAGATCCTCGGTACCAGACGGCGCCCGGCGAGGCCGAACCGGACTTGGAAACGCTGGGAGAAGCCTTCCTCGAGAAACTCCGCCCGCTCGTCGCTCAACTCCATCACAAACTCGATTTCGCGCCAGAGGAGCCAATCTTTCAGGTCGTAATCATTGGATATGCGCCCAACGATTATGGCCCGGAAGTGTGGGTAGTCGAATACCGGATCGAGCAGGAACAGATCGCCGCGCGGGACGAGTACTGGCAAACCCGAGTCCTCCGTCCGCGCTTTACGCAAATCTACCCGCCTGAAAAACACGTTCCGCGCACGTTAGTTGAGATTCGATACCCTGCCGATGCCAAAGGCCCGACCCTGCCGCAGTTGATTGAGGGGAACGATCCGGAGATTGATCATCTCGGCTCTTCAGACCCGCGTTTTGGCAAGGTCTTGGAGAGCGTTCGTCGCGGCCAGGCGCAGAAGACTGCGCCCGTGGATTCTATTGATTTCATGCGCGCGGTCTTGCCGCTGATCAACGAGGGCGCGCACTTCGTCCTCGGCACCATGGAAGAACGCCGCGGATTCGAATGGGTTGTTCCGCCGGATGAGCCGGTGGAAAAGGCCGAAGAAAAGGACAAGAACCGCCCGCCCGAGGCGCCGACCCTTCGAAAGCGGCCAAGCCCTTAAGGGATCGTGACTTCTCCGTCGCATAAAATGCGACAGCTTCTCAAACCACGCATGCGCTCACTGACGCTACGTTGCGGTTTGAAGGACTTATCCTAGCCCTTTGGAGAATTACTTGAGCACTTACGAGGTCACGCTTAGCAATCAGCC
>DATKEV010000018.1:0-22825 GCA_035511855.1 Candidatus Udaeobacter sp. | reverse complement strand
TGCGGACGCTTAAAGCCAACGAAAAGGTTTTCGAAGCAAAAGAAATTTTAGGGAATTGCTCAACTGCAGAATGTGCAACGACTACTCGCTGTATGCCGCGGTTTTTCCGCCGCCAGGAACCAGTGTCCGCACAACTGCATAAAGCAGCGGAATAAAAATAAGGTTCAGGGATGTCGCCGCGATCATTCCACCGAACACTGTTGTTCCAACCGAGATGCGACCGGCCTTGCCCGCGCCCGTTGCCAGCACCAATGGAAGCACGCCTAGAATAAATGCCAGCGATGTCATCAGGATCGGCCGCAGCCGGATGCGCGCCGCCTCGATTGCAGCATCTTCGATAGTGCTTCCTTTCGCCCGCAACTGTTCCGCGAATTCCACAATCAAAATTGCGTTCTTGCTGGACAAGCCAATCAGCATCACCAATCCAATCTGGCAATACACGTTATTATCCAGCCCGCGCAGCGCCAGCCCGCCCACCGCTCCCAGCAACGCCACTGGCACCGCCAGCAGCACGATGAACGGCAGCACGAAGCTCTCGTACTGCGCCGCCAGGGTCAAGTACACGAACACCAAACCCAATCCGAACAGAATCAAGGCTTTTCCGCCCGACTGAATTTCCTCCAGCGAAAGTCCGCTCCATTCATAGGTCATCCCACTGGGCAAAGCTTTCCGCGCCAGTGCTTCCATATCTGCGATCGCTTGTCCCGAGCTGCGTCCTGGCGCTCCGGTTCCGTTGATCTCCGCTGAGCGGAACAAATTGTAATGGCTGATCACCTGCGGATTTGCCGTCTGCTCGATCTTCACAAAGTTATCGAGCGGAATCAGCTTCCCGGGATCGGACATCAGGTAATACTGGGCAATGTCTTTTGGTTTTGACCGGTAGCGCCCTTCCGACTGTACATACACCCGATAGGAGCGGTTGTTGAAGTCAAAATCATTGACGTACACGGATCCCATGTAGACCTGCAGCGCATCGGTGATTTGTGTGAACGGAACCCGCAGGCTTTTCGCTTTTTCGCGATCGATTTGCACCAGATACTGCGGATCGTTCGCCGTGAAACTCGTAAAGAGTCCCGTCAGCGCGCCGCTCGTGTTGCCTTGCCCGATCAAACCGTTCGCTGCGTTCGCGATTTGTTGCACCGAATTGCGTCCCAGGTCTTCCACTTCAAACGTGAAACCGCCAAAGTTCCCCAGACCCTGCACCGCGGGTGGATTGAACGGAACAGCCAGCGCGCCCTGAATTCCTGCCAACGGCCCGCGCATGCGCTCTAGCAGCGCCGCCGCAGAGTGCGCGTCGCCTTTGCGTTTGTCGAAGGAAGTCAACGGAACAAACACGATCGCGCGGTTCGATGCGTTCCCGGAAAACCCGAAGCCAACCACGGAAAAGGTTCCCTCGACGTCCGGCAGCTTCAACACCGCCGACTCGATCTGCGTGCAGACGTTGGCTGTGTATTCCAGCGAAGCGCCCTGCGGCGATTGCACGATCACCATCACGTATCCCTGATCGTCTTCAGGAATAAACGCGGTGGGCACGCGAGAATAAATCCAATAGGTAATTCCCAGCGTCGCGAAGAATGCGACAACCGCAAGCACGCGCCACTGCAAAACGTACCCGATGCTGCGGCGGTACGCTTCGGTGCCTTTCTCCACCCCTTTGTTGAACCAGCGAAAGAAAAATCCCTTGGCGCGCTCACGGTGTTTGCCAAGCAGAATCGCGGACAGCGCTGGCGTGAGGGTCAATGCATTGAATGCCGAAATTGAAACGGAAAACGCAATGGTCAGCGCAAATTGGCGAAACAGAATTCCAGTCGTGCCCGGAAACAGCGCGACCGGCACGAACACCGCCACCAGCACCAGCGATGTCGCGATGACCGCGCCTGCGACTTCCTTCATTGCCGCCGATGCCGCCATGTGCGGCTCGCTGATTCCCTCGGTGATGTGCCGTTCGACGTTCTCGATGACTACGATCGCATCGTCCACCACCAGCCCTGTAGCCAGCGTGATTCCGAAGAGCGTTAGCGTGTTGATGGAAAATCCGAGCGCTTTGACAAAAATAAATGTCCCGACCAGCGAAACCGGAATCGTGATCGCCGGAATGAGCGTGCTGCGCCAGTCCTGCAAAAATATGTAAATGACGATGATCACCAGGGCGATTGCTTGCGCCAATGTCTGCAGCACGTCGCGAATCGATTCGCCAATTACAGTGGTCGTGTCGAATGCGACCGCCACCTTCAGTCCCGGGGGAAAGTTCTTCGATAGCCGCACCAGTTCAGCCTTCGCAGCTCGGTCCACGTCCAGCGCATTCGCGCCGGGAAGTTGCGTCACACCCAGCCCCACCGCATCGTGGCCGTTGAACCTCAGAAGGGAACCATAGTCTTCCGCTCCCAACTCCGAGCGTCCAACATCCTTCAGGCGAACCAGCGTTCCGTCGGCGCCCGTCTTCAAAATAATGTTGTCGAATTGCGACGCTTCGGACAGCCGTCCAACCGCTCGCACGCTTACCTGGTACGCCTGGCCCGTCGGCGATGGCGGCTGGCCGATTTGTCCCGCGGCCACCTGCACGTTTTGTTCTTGCAACGCGTTTACGACGGTAGAAGCGGTTAATCCCCGCTCTGCCAGCCTCGCCGGATCAAGCCATAACCGCATCGCGTACTTGCGCTCGCCAAAAATAACCACGTCGCCGACGCCCGGCACCCGCTTCAGTGCGTCTTTAATGTATACGTCAATGTAATTGCTTAGAAACAAGCTGTCGTACTGACCGGTTTCGGAATAGACGCCGCCGCCGAAGACGAATCCGCTGGTCTGCTTGGTGATGATCACGCCCGTGTTCTTCACTGCGTTTGGCAAGCGCGCCAGCGCCTGGTTCACGCGATTCTGTACGTCCACCGACGCCAGATCCACATTTCGCGAAACATCGAACACCACAGTAATCTGGCTCGTGCCGTCATTACTGCTCGAGGACGTAATGTATTTCATCCCTTCAACGCCGTTGATCGCCTGCTCCAGCGGAATCGTGACAGCCGATTCCACCGTCTGCGCGTTCGCCCCGATGTAATTGCTGGACACGATCACTTGCGGTGGCGCCAGTTCCGGCAATTCTGCGATCGGCAGCGTGGGAATCGAAATCGCCCCGGCAAGCACAATCAGCAAGGCGCATACCGTCGCGAACACCGGCCGCCGAATGAAGAAATCAACGAACACTCGGCCGCTCCATCAATGCGAAATTGTGTGGGTTTGGGACCATGTTTGAAGAATGTTCAGTGAGAAGCAGTGCTGGCTGCTTTGTTCGTGCCTTGCTCGTCGGGTGAGCTCACAATTTGCTCCGTGACCGGCGCTCCATCCTGCAAAAATTGTGTGCCTGAAACGATCAGATGGTCGCCCGGTTTGATCCCTTCGAGCACCTCAATGTTGTTGTCCACGTTGTCTCCGATCCGCACAAGCTTTTGCCGCGCCACCGTGCCTTTGCCGGTGTTCTCCGTCACAAACGCGAAAAACTGGCCGTTGATGCGCGTCACATTCAGGAAGGGAATTGTCGCTCCTTCGCGTTGGCCCCACTTGACCTGCACCCGCACTTGCTGCGAGATGCGCAGCCTGGCTTGTGCATTTGCGTTGGGTACCGCCGCCTTTGCCAAAACAGTCTGTGTTTCCGAGTCCACCTGCGGCGACACAAATGTGATGCTCGTGTTTGCGAGCAATTCGCCGGACTGGTTCAGCAGTCTTGCCGGCAAACCGACCTTGAGGGAACGCGAACGTTCCACCGGAACGTAAATGTAAGCTTCCAGCGCGCCCGGCTCATCCACCGTTGTGAGCAACGTGGAAACCGTCACGCGGTCGCCCACGCGGACCGGTATGTCCCCCACGATCCCATCCATCGGCGCGGTCACACCGTAATAATGCAGTTCCACTTTCTGTTGCTTCACTTGCTCATCCAGCGCTTTCACCTGTGCCAGCGCCGCTTCATAGCTGGTCTGCGCGTTGTCGAAATCCTGCTTGCTGACAACTCCCGCATCAAAGAGCTTTTGTGCACGCTCCAGCGAAATCTTCGCGTACCGCAAATTCGCTTCCTGCGCGGCGCGCGCCGCTTCCTGGCTATTGACCGTGGCCTCCTGCTTCAGCGGGTCGATTTGCAGAAGCTGCGTCCCCGCGGACACCCTGTCCCCGGACTTCACGAAAATCTTTGTGATGTATCCTTCGACTTGCGGATTGATGGCCGCCGAATGCCGCGACTTCAAGATCGACAAATACTCGGTGGTGTCCGCGATTTTGACCGCAGGCGCAATTTCGACTTGCACCGGCACGGCTGCCGCGGCGGCATGCGCGTCACCGGCGGCACTCTTTTGGCATCCGCCGGCAAACAAGCTCATTCCAAGCGCGATAAAGACAAGGGCGGTACAGCGTTTCATCGAGTTCTTTCTCGTTTGAGGACTGGCGCTGCCCCATGAGCCAAAGGCTCAGTAGGCAGCCTAAAATCTTACGACACTCTGGAACGGGAACCAAACAAAGCCAGGGACCGTCTCTCTGTTTGACGCCGGGAAGGGCTGTTGGTTACGCGGGACTGCTTGCGAGCGGCAAGTGCCGTTCCAACTTGTTCGAGCAAATCCCCTTGAGAAATGCTCTGTCTATGTTCGTTTCCCTCTTCGGGCCGTCATTTGGCCCAAATAGTTGGAGCGGCACTAGTAGAAATCGCGGGAATTGATGCGCTTGCCGGAAAGCCCCAATTGCAGAACGTCCATCTGCTCCGGCCGGTCAAAAACTTTCCCCGGGAAAAATATTTTCGTTAGCACGCGAACGCCGCCGAATGCCAACCCCAACACCACCGCAACGACCATAAACAGCATCGTGGCAATCATGATTTTCCCCAGGATCGTCGCCCACGGCGGATCGGTAATCGTGTGTGTCGGCTCGTTCCAGGTCACGTGCGTTTCGTAATTCACCGCACTGCGTAGGGTCTCGCCATAAGCCGCCGAAGACGGCCTCAGCACCAGGGAGAGCAGGGAACCCTTGCGCTCGATCGTTGTTCCCGCCTGCTTGGCCGCCGAAATGGCCTGCTGCATGTGCCGAAGATGCTGTTCCGCTAATTGCGGAGTCGGATATTCGATCAGCAGCAACGCCGCGGAATCCTTGCCATTGTGGTATTCCGCCACGATGGCCTCCGCGCTGGACGCAAAACCGGCTTCCTTCGCAAGAAGCGCGAACTCCTCGCGCTTCACCGTCGCGAACGCATTCCCGAGTCCCGCGGGGCCGAGCGCATACTTCTGCGTCCCGTCCGTGAAACCGGCTGGCAAGTACGTGCGAATCTCTGGCAGCGGCGTCTGGTCCGCGTCCGCGCTCACCGCCTTCACGAGCGTAACCAAATCTGCCGTGGAAATTGCCGGGGTCGGGCGTACCTGGAGAATGAAACTCCCCAACAGGACATACAGCCGGTCGCCATCCACGGCTGAAGTCCTATCCAGCGTGGATGGATGCATTTCCGGACGAATCAGCGCGGTGTACATTTCGTACGCGCTGCTGGGATCGCGATATTTCTGCAAATCCACTTCAATTTCGGTGCCGCCGGAAGAGTATTCGCAGAACTCGCCCGTCACGCGCCCGGTTTCCTTCCAGAGGTTTAAGTAGTTCAACGGCGCTTCCGTTTCGACCCACATCGGACTCGGCTGGCCAGACCAGTTGGCGAAATGGGTGGGAAGCTTCTGCGGCTGAGCAAAGGAATACGGCGCGGCGGCAAGTGCCAAGAACGCAGCTATGAGATAAAGTCTGCGCATCCCTGTTCCCCTATTAGACGCCACTAGATTAGTTCTGGTTCCGCGATTGTTCAACCGCAGTCGTCACCGGCGGGCGCACAGGTCCAGGTTTCCCCGGCAAATTAACCGTTACGCTGTTCATGCTTTGCAGGTAACTGGCCACGCCCTGGTACAGCCCTTCCGCCACTTTCTGGCGCTGCTCGGGCTTTTTCAGGAGTTTTTCGTCCGCGGGATTGCTCAGAAACGAAATTTCCGTGAGGATCGAGGGCATGTCCGCGCCGATCAGCACCACGAACGGCGCCTTGCGCACGCCGCGATTCTTCATCGGCTTGCCGGACGTCTGAATGCGCTTCGAGAGCGAATCCTGAATGTCCTCCGCAAACTCCTTGGACTCATCGATTTTTTCCGTCCGCGCGATTTTCTTCACCAAATCCTGCAAGTCGTGCACGCCTTCCTGCGCCGTGGCATTTTCGCGGGCCGCCACTTCCATGGCCTCGGCGGTTCCCTTCAGATTCAGATAGTAAGTCTCAATCCCACGCGCCGCGTGATTCTGGCTCGAATTGGCATGGATCGAAATGAACAGATCGGCTTTTGCTTCATTGGCGATATTCGTTCGCTCCTCCAGCGGAATGAACGCGTCATCCGACCGCGTATAAACCACTTCCGCGCCCGGCAAGCGCTGTTGAATGATTTTTCCCAGCCGCAACGCCACGTCCAGGCAAAGATCTTTCTCCATCAACCCGCTCGGCCCGATCGTTCCGGTATCGTGTCCTCCGTGTCCCGGGTCAATCACGATCCGGCCGACCTTTAGGCCCAGCGTGCGCGTCAATGTGGATTGTCCATCGCGCGTCGGTTGTGGCGCCGTTACCGGCTGTATCAAATCAGGTTTCCCGTTTGCCGCCGTTGACTGCACCGCTTTCGACTTGGAATTCTTGGTGCCGGAAGTGGAACTTTGTACCGTCGAGGAAGCCGCGCCGCCAGTCACGGAACCATTAATCGCGCTTTTGGAGTTCGCCACCGGCTGCTCGGACGGATTCTCCGATGCAGCCGTCTCGACCGCGTTCGCGTTTCGGTTCGATGCTGCGGTCTCCCTGGCATCCTCTCCGGACGCTTGCCCCTGCCCGCGCTTCGATTTCGCCGTGCGAACCGGCGCAGAACTTCCGTACAGATCGATCAACAACTGCGGCGGATTATTTGTCAGCGATGCGCTGTAATCCTTGACTCCGTTCACGTCGAGAACAATTCTCACCACGCCCGCGTGATTCTGCGCCACGCGCACGGCAGTCAGGAGATCGCCTTCCACATGAATATTTTCCCGCGCCAATTCCGGTGTGAGCCGCGCCGCATGCAAGTCAAAAAAGATGCGATCGGGTTTGGCGATGCGCCCCGAGCTGTATTGCACGCTGTCCTCAAGATCGATGGTCACGCGCGTCGCTTCGCCGTTCACAGCTGCGCGAATTCGCCGTACCCGGGGAATCTCGCCCGCCTCGGTTCTCCCGCCGGATTTGCCGCCGAAGTGCCCATTCCGAGCCGCTCGCGAATTCTCTTCCGTGGCAACCGGCGCAGGCGCCTCGGAATTTGCTTCTGCCTTCATCGCCGCCGAACTCGCCTCGCTGTGCTGCAGCAGCGCTAATTCAGCCAGCGCTTCCTGCGCTTCACGCTTTCGCGGGGAACGCGGATAGCGTTTCAGAAAATCATCGTACGTTCTCTCCGCCAGCGCCGCCTCTCCCAGCTGATCCCGCTGCAGTTTTCCGATGCGCAGCATCGCGTCCTGGCAATGCTTGTTCGTCGGATATTCACGCACCAGGAATTGATACGCATCCGCCGCCGACTGGTAATAGCTCCGCCCGAAGCGATCGCCCATTTCCACGTAAAGCTCAGCCATCGCCAGCAGGGAATCAGGCACTTCCTGCGCGCGCGGCGTAATCAGGGAGACGCGGTGATAGCCGGCAATCACTTGCTTGTAATCCGCGAGGGTGCGCTTCTCGCTGGCTTTGCTATTCAACGCTGCGCGCTGCTCTTGGGCTTTTGAAAATTGTGCCGAAGCAGATTGGCGCTTCAGATTCGCCGTAGTCGCGGCTTCCGTTTTCGTTTTTGCGGGAGTCACTACGGCCAAGGCCAGGACAAAACCTAGCGAAACGGGGGCGAACATCTTGTGCAAATTCTTTTGGCCCGCAAACATCGAGTGGAATCCCCCCACCGCCTTACTACATCCCCAAACACGCCGCCGCCCGGCACTGACCCAAACAAAATTTCAAAGCTCCGGAGGCCGGAAATTCAACCCTCTCGGAAAACTAAAGCTGAAAACTAATCGTTCGTGAATATCGTGCGGCCGTCTTCGGAGACGTCTCTGTGGATCGCGCGTGGGTTGACGAACGCATCCGCAAGACGACCCGAGCCCGGCCGGAAATAGGCGTTCTGTACTTTCAGCACATAATCCCGCGTCTCCCGAATCGGAGGAACACCATGTGCCCGGTCCACCGCTCCTTCACCCGCATTGTACGCCGCCAAAGCCAGATCCAGATTGCCATTGTATCGTTCTAGCAACGTCTTCAAGTACTTGGTCCCGGCGTCGACATTCTGCTGCGGATTGAACACGTCGTACGCTCCAAATCGTTGTGCCGTCGTCGGAATCAATTGCATCAATCCGCCGGCGCCCTTGTGCGAATGCGCCCTCGGATTCCAGTTCGATTCCGCTTCGATCACCGCGCGAACCAGTGCGGGATCCACGTGGTGCCGTTCCGCCGTTTCCCGGACGAGCTTTTCCGTGCCCTCGCGATCGATGCTCGACCACGGATGATCGCGTCCCGTAAGGGTAGATTCCGTGGGCAGGTAGAGAGTTGCGCGCGGTTTTGCGGGCGCGAGTTTCATCGACAACGGCGGCTCGGCATTCACAAAGAGTTGCCGGCCCGTGGTGTCAACGACCTTGCTGATCTGGGCGCTCGCACTCGGCGCGAACACGTTCGCACAAAGAACCAGCGTCGCGATCGGGAGCCCTGCCGTGATTACCGTGCGTGTCTTCATCGTGCCTCGGGGAAGGCAAACAACGAGTTTGGATTCAACCGTATCGCGGTCAGTATCGAACCCCGCCGCGGTGCGGTCAATGTCACTTTCGTACTAGGTGCCCAGCCCAGCCGTTCCCCCTTGCGGGAGAGCGGTTCGAGAGTGATACGTCTTCGAAAGCCGTGCTGGGAGGGAAGCCGCCCTTGGGGACGTGCCCCGCCGGACACGGTTCTGGTGCTAACCCTCATTATAGCAAGGCCTCCAGGAGGGAGGGGATGCTCGATAGGGCACTTTTTAGGGCAGCTGTGTCTTTACCGCCAGCTTCGGCCAGATCCGGTCTTCCGCCCCCGGATCCGCCAACTTGCTTGGCCAACGCCTGTATCAACTTGCCGGCATGGACTTTAGCGGTCAGGTCCTTGGTCACCCCGGCGATCAGCGCCACCTTGCCATTTTCGGGCATGCCTAGGGCGACTACTCCGGAGCCAAGCTTCTGCCGCAGGCTGTCCACGAGCTGTCTAAGTCCTTCGCGGTCAACATTTTGCACTTCGGCGGCAATAACCTTAATTCCTTTAACAACTTGCACGCGCTCCACCAGCTCGTCGATCTGACTAAGGGCGCCCTTGCGCTTCTGCGCCTCCAGCTCCTTTTCGAGCTGCTTCGCGGTTTGAGAGAGCTTTTCGACCTGGGCCAGGACCGTATCCTCTCCGACATTGAGCCTGTTGGCCACTTGCCGCAGGATTTCCGCCTGTCTTTGATAATGCTCGAGCGCTGCGATGCCGGTGACCGCTTCAATCCGGCGGACGCCGGCGGCCACGGACTCTTCGCTCACGATCTTCAGCACGCCGATGTCACCCACGCGCTCGACGTGCGTCCCGCCGCAAAGCTCCTTCGAGTAGAAGCCCCGGTCGGCGCGGAGATCGGGAATCGTCACTACACGGACGTTGTGCTCCGGATACTTGTCGCCGAAAAAAGCCAGCGCCCCGGAAGCCAAGGCGTCTTCGAGTGAGGTCACGTTTGTTTCGATCTGCGTGTTCAGGCGAATCTCGTCGTTCACCTGCTGCTCGATGTCCCCGAGCTCTTCCGCATCCACGTGCGCGAAGTGCGAAAAGTCAAAGCGCAGCCGCTCCGGCGCGTTCAGAGACCCGGACTGTTTCACGTGCGTCCCCAGGATATTTCGCAGCGCCGCATGCACCAGGTGCGTTCCGGTGTGATTGCGAATAATCCGCGCCCGCCGGTCTGCATCCGCCACCACCGCCACGCGGTCTCCCACGCGCAGCGTCTCTTTGGCCACAACCTTGTGCGCCACTAGACCCGCAAGGGGATAAAACGCGCCTTTCACCTCGGCGAGTTCCTGAGATTCCGAATTGTCGTAGAACGCGCCAGTATCCGCCACCTGCCCGCCGGATTCGGCATAAATCGCCGTGCGGTCCAGAACAACCTCGCCGCTTTCCCCCGTCTTCAGTTCATTGACCACGCCATTTCTTGTAATGATCGCTTCGATGCCACAATCTTTCGCCGTCGTCCCAAAATAAAAATCCAACTCCGTCGTGAATCGGTCCGCAATCTTCGCATACGCCGGATTCGCCGCCTCTTTCGACCCGCCCTTCCACGACGCCCGCGCCCGCTTCCGCTGCTCTTGCATCGCCTCGTCGAACTCTTGACGATCGAAGAGAATGTCCGAATCTCGACATGCATCTTCTATGAAATCGACAGGCAAGCCGAAAGTGTCATAGAGCTTGAATGCTTCGCGACCCTCCAAAATTTTTCCACGCTCGCGGACGTAGCGAAGTTCCTCGGAAGTCCCCCTAGAACCAGTAGCGCGGGTGAAAAAGTCTTGTAACGACTCATCCGAAGCAGATTTCAACCATCGCTGACCAGCCGCAATTGCGGCTTCCATCTGCTCCGTGCCTTGTGCGAGTGTACGCGTGAAACGGTTCTCCTCACCGTAAACCACGCCGGTCACCGGCTCAACGGTTTCGATCAATTCGGGATAGGCAGTTCCCATCAGGTTGCGGACGGTGATGACCATCTCGGCGAGAAACGGTTTCGCAGCGCCGAGGAGGCGGCCGTGACGAATGGCGCGGCGGATAATCTTGCGGAGGACATAGCCTCGGCCCTCGTTGGAAGGAAGAACTCCGTCGGTAATGAGAAATGTAGTTGCACGAGAGTGGTCAGCGATGACCCGCAAGGAAGCGGCGCCGCCTTTCCCTTCTTCAAGCGCTTCTTCACGATTGAAATCGACGCCGCAAAGTTCAGCTGCGCGCTTCATGAGCGGGACGAAGAAATCCGTGTCGTAATTCGAGATGACGCCCTGGAGAACGGCGGCGACGCGTTCGAGCCCCATGCCGGTGTCCACGCATGGCCTGGGGAGCGGCTCAAGCCTTTCGGAGTAACGTCGGACATTCACCGCATCGGGCGAGGCTGATATTTCCATGACGCGGTTGAACTGCATGAAGACGAGGTTCCAGATTTCGACGTACCGTCCGCAATCGCATGGGAATTTGCAATCCTTGTGGCCTTGGTCAGACGCTGCCGGCCCCATGTCGTAATGGATTTCGCTGCACGGCCCGCATGGGCCGGTATCGCCCATGGCCCAGAAATTTTCCTTCAGGCCTGGAATGGCGAAAATGCGGTCAGTGGGGACATTCTGAGCTAGCCAAAAGCCGTGGGCTTCGTCGTCCACACCTAAAGTCGTGCCGGGCGCGACCTCCGCGCCGCCGAAGATAGTGACGTACAACTTGTCCTTGGCGATTCCAAACCATTGCGGCGAAGTGACTAACTCCCAGGCATAGGCAATCGCTTCCTTCTTGAAATAATCGCCGAAGGAAAAATTGCCGAGCATCTCGAAAAACGTGTGATGCCGCTTCGTAAATCCGACATTTTCCAAGTCGTTGTGCTTGCCGCCTGCGCGCACGCATTTCTGGGCTGTCGTTGCGCGCGTGTAGTCCCGCTTTTCCAAACCAAGGAACACGTCCTTGAACTGGTTCATCCCCGCGTTGGTGAAGAGCAGCGTGGGATCCCCATGCGGAACGAGTGACGAGCTCCGCACACGCCGGTGCCCCTTGGACTCAAAGAAGCGCAGGAAGGCCTCGCGGATGTTATTGCCGCTCCAGAACCTCTTATCAACTTCGTTTCCGCTCACTGATCTCACCTGTTGGAGTCCACTTCTGCGTCCCACGAGAGTAGGGCTAGTCAAATGCTGCGTCGCATGAGAGTAGGATTAGTCACCTTCTGCGTAAGATGTGTCGGCCTCAGTATCTCATTCGTCGTAACTACGTTCAACGAACGTCACAAGTCCGTTCAACGAATCCAGCCCCGTTTTTTGAGGGTGGGGCTTGTGGCGTACCCAATCGTACCCAGTCCTGGACGTGCTCTTTTCCAATGTACTTCGGTATAATCGACCCCACGTCCGCTTCTGCAAGGAGCCATCATGGCCGATCCATCGTATGAAGAACTGAAAGCACGTGTCGCCGAGCTGGAAAAACAGGGAGGGGGCCGCCGCACCGGCGCACTCGAATTTCGCGTGGGCGAAAAAGGCGGGGTCAGTGTGTACGGGCTGGGCCGTTTTCCCGTCACGTTGTATTACGAGCAGTGGATTCGCCTGCTCGAGGCCGCGCCTGATCTGCGCAAATTCCTGGAAGCTAACAAGGCCGACGGCAGGCTGAAGCTCAAGGAAAAATAATTCGTTGACAACTCTTGCAGAGAGCCGATCCATCATGGATCCTTCACCGCTTCCGGAGCCCCGCGTCGCCGAGATGATCGCCGGGGTGAAGGACTATATGCGGAAGGAGCAGGCTCTCTATCTCCCCGCCAGCGATCCGTTGTCCGCCGAGTGGAGAAGCGCGCTCCAGCATTACTTTCCGGAGTCCCTGCTCAGCGCCGCGAAAACGGTGACCCTCGAGGGCGCACGGATCCCGCCTCCGCCGTTTTACGCCGACGCCATTGCCTTGAGCTCCGGACATTTTCCAGACTTTGTGCACTTAGCTTCGGTTAGCTAATATCGGCGTCATCATACTTAACGAAACGATCGCCGCACGAACGCTCTTTCACGGCCTCGTTCACGCCCAGCAGATGAAGTTCATCGGTTTGGACACTTATGTCGGGCTTTACGTGCGCGGCTTTCTGAAGACCCGTTCTGGCTGCACATGCCGCTGGAAGCGCAAGCTTTCAAACTGGAAGAGCGATTTCAGATGTCACCGCCGGAAAGATTCTCGGTGGAGGAGGAGGTCAAACTCTGGGCCGGTGAAAATCGCTACGCCTGACCATGGGGCTATCCTGTGGCGTGGAAATGGTCCGATCTTACCGCACCTTCAAGGAGGACCCCGGACGTCTGTGGGGAGACAATCCGGGGCTTGGGGAGTGAGTGAGGGGGGCCTGAGTAATCTCTTTAAAACCGGCTACTTCGAAGACTGCGCTGCCAGCATGCACAGGCGGCGCAACTCTTCGTAGGTGAAAACCATCTGTTCGCCACGGCGGCCATCTTCGAGGTGGCCGAGGCCATTCGCGCGCGAATAGCGCCGCAGCTCCGCCAGGGGGAGGCCCAACAAGACCGCCGCTCGGTGCTCTTCAACTCGATTTTGCAGATTGGCATTCATTCCAACGGAATCCCTTCGGCACTCTGTAGAGCAAGCGGCAAACCAATCTGAGATGCAGATAACTCTCTATTTATGTTTAAGTTGGGCGAGATGAGCAGATCTTTGTGTCAATCTTGTGCATCGAGTTACACAATAAGTGCACCAGATTTAACGCGCAACGCCACGTTGTGCCACATAAGCCGTTATTCAGTCGACATATTGGAGGGGACAAGGGCAGCTTTCCTTCAGCGCGAATCGCAGTACCAAGAATAGCTTAGCCGGGCTTAGAGGCTGCCCGCAGCTTGGGGATCCCTTGGGAGGGGTAAATGATTTCAGGTGCTCATGTCATTGTTTACAGCCAGGACGTCGAGGCGGATCGCGCATTTTTCCGAGACGTTCTCGAGTTCAAGTCCGTGGATGCCGGCCATGGCTGGCTGATCTTCGCACTACCGCCGGGAGAGGCGGCGTTCCACCCGTCCGACGAGAACGGTCCCCACGAACTCTACTTTATGTGTGACAGCCTGAAAGCCGAAATGGCCGCGCTCGCAAAGAAGGGCGTCAAGTGCTCCGAGGTTCATGAAGAAAGATGGGGCTCCATAACGCGGATACGGCTTCCGGGCGGAGGTGAAATTGGCCTGTATCAACCGAAGCATCCGACCGCCTTATCCCTCTGTTTAGGGTGACAAGAAAAATTGCAAACCAAACTCCTCTCTGCGCTAACCCATGGTTTCAAACTAAATTGGGAACTTATTGAGGCTTCGAGCGTCGAACATTATGGCGGGTGGGCGCGTAACTCTGCTGAGCGAGCGGAGCGAGTCTAAAGACCCGCCACGATGCGCTCGGCCGTTGATTTGATGGAAGTTGAGCGACGTGAGAGTTCGATTGGTCTGAGGGGATGATGATGGATACGCTAGGGCAGGACATCCGCTATGCGTTGAGGAACCTGAGGAAAACGCCGGGGTTTGCGGCGGTGGCGATCGTTACGCTGGCGCTGGGGATTGGGGCATCGACGGCGATTTTCAGCGTCATCGATAACGTTATGATGGAGCCTTTCCCCTACCCGGATGCGCAGAGGTACTTTTCCCTGCAAATTCATGATACGGAACGGAATGGGCCCGGAGGGCGGGGAGGGTTCAGCGGGCCGGAGTATCTGGATTATGTGGAGCAGAATCATGTATTTGACCGGGTGATTGCCGCCAACAGACTAGACGTGTTGTACCGTGCGGGAGAAGGGACACAGCATTTCGACGGGACTTCCGTGACACCAGGAACGTTCGAGTTTCTGGGGATGCCCGCGCTCCTGGGGCGGGTGATGCAGCCGGCGGATTACGAGCCGGGAGCTCCGCCGGTGTTTGTGCTGCGTTACAAGACATGGGTGAAGAGTTTTGGCGCTGATCCGACGATCATAAACAAGACTTTTGTATTGAATGAAGTGGCGACAACGTTGGTAGGGATCATGCCTCCGCGATTTGGATGGTGGGATGCGGATCTGTGGATTCCGAAGAAGCCGGAACGCGCGGTGTCGAATACCGCTTTTGCTGGAGCGTTTCCACAGTTCTGGTTCCTGCTCGGGCACCTGAAGCCAGGCGTTTCGATCAAGGAGGCGGAAGCGGATTTTACGGTGATCGCCAATCGGCTTTCGAAAGTGTATCCAAAGGACTATCCGAAACATTTTACGGTGAAGTTGGAGTCGCTGACGAACTCGGTGGTGGGCCGATTCAAGGCCACGCTCTTTATCGTGATGGCGGCGGTGGGATTGCTGCTGCTGATCGGGTGCGGGAACGTGGCGAATTTGTTGCTGGCGCGGGCCACGACGCGGGAGAAGGAGTTCGCGATACGGTCGGCGCTGGGCGCCAACCGGTGGAGATTGATCCGGCAACTGCTGGTGGAGAGTTTGATTCTGGCGATGGGCGGAGCGGCGGTGGGGACGCTGCTGGCGTGGGGAGGGTTGAAATCGTTGGTGGCGCTGATGCCGCAGAACATTATTCCGGCGGAAGCGGTGATTCGCGTGAATACGCCAGTGCTGCTTTTTACTCTAGGCGTGGCGGTGCTGACGGCGCTGGTGTTTGGACTGGTGCCGGCGCTGAAGGCGGCACGGAAAGATTTGAACGAACCGCTGCGCGACAGCGGCAAGGGGATCAGCGGCGGATTCCGGCACGGAAGATTGCGCGACGCGGTGGTGGTGCTGGAGGTGGGGCTTTCGCTGACGCTGCTTGTGGCTGCGGGGCTGCTGATGAGGAGCTTTGTGGCGTTGCGTGACGTGAAGCTGGGACTGCAGCCGGATCACGTTTTGACGGCCAGGCTACCGTTGCCGGCAGACCGGTACAAAACGGCAGCGCAGGTGACGGGATTTTACCGGCCGCTGCTGCAGAGGCTGAAAGCGCTGCCGGGAATTTTAGAAGCGACGGAGACGAGCACGCTCCCGCCATACGGAGGGATTCCGAGCGACATCGAAATTCCGGGCAAGACGCACGAGGAAAAATGGAATGCCATGTTTCAACTCGTCAGCGAGGGATATTTTCCTGTGCTGAAAATTCAGTTCGTCGATGGCAGACCGTTCACGGAAGCGGAAGTGAATGGGGCGCGGAAGCTGGCCATTGTGAACCAAACATTTGTGCGGAAATATATGGGGAACGAGAACCCGATCGGGAAACAGGTCCGAATCGCACAGCTGGAACAATTCGGAGATCCGGTGAAAGAGCCGATGTTTGAAATTATCGGGCTCGTCGCGGATGTGAAAAACCGCGGGCTTCAGGAACCGATCGAGCCGGAGATCTGGATCCCCTATACGGTGACGGGCTCGGCGTTCCGCGGAATTTTAGTTCGAACGGAAAAAGAACCGTTGACCATGATGAATGCGGTGCAGCAGGAGATTTGGGCGACAGATCGAAGTGTAGCGGTGACCCTGACGGGAACGCTCGAGGGGTACATCAGCCAATTTTCTTTCGCGGGGCCGCGGTTTGGATTTTTTCTGATGATGATTTTTGGGGCGATCGGGCTGGTGCTGGTGACGATCGGGGTTTACAGCGTGCTGGCGTATACGACCACGCGGAGGACGCAAGAAATCGGGATTCGCATGGCGCTGGGAGCGGAAGGATCGGATGTGCTGGGAATGGTGGTTCGAATGGGGCTGCGGCTGGTGGGGATTGGGGTGGTGCTTGGGCTGATTGCGAGCGTGGCGCTGGGGCGAGTGATTGCGACGCAGCTATGGGGAGTATCGGCATACGATCCATGGACGCTGGTGAGCGTGCCGCTAGTGCTATTGCTGACCGGCCTGGTGGCGTGCTGGCTTCCGGCACGGCGTGCGGCGCGCGTGGATCCGCTGGTGGCGCTGCGGTATGAATAACGGATCACCAAATTCTTCGGATAGGCGGCCATCGAGAGACAAAATCGGTTAGAATTCCGCTTATGGCTGCCACAGCCATCCCCGTAGACACGCTTCCCTCGATTAATCCCGCTACCGGGGAAGTGGTTGCCCACTTTGAAAGGACTCCTCCCTCGCGAGTTCTAGAAGTAGTGAAGAACGCGCGGGCGGCGCAAGCTCGGTGGGCCGCGCTATCCATTGCCGATCGCTGCGCGAAACTGCGCACCCTGCGCCACACGATGATGGCTTCACGCCATGAACTGGCGGACGCCGTTGTGCGCGAGTCCGGCAAGCCGCGTGTCGAAGCTCTGTTCGCCGATGTTTTCGTTTCGCTCGACTCCGCGGAATATTGGGCGCGGAACGCGACGAGCACTCTTCGCACTCATCGGGTGCCGCACCACAGCACCGCCGCGAAAGCCAAGAGCGGATACCTTGTCTATGATCCGCTCGGCGTGATCGCCATCATTTCATCCTGGAACTATCCTCTGGCGATTCCGCTGAGCCAGATCATTCCCGCTGCCGTCGCAGGAAACGCCGTGGTTTCGAAGACCAGCGAGCTCACTCCGCAATGTGGAGCGCTCATAGAAAAGCTTTTCGTTGACGCGGGTTTTCCGAAGAGCCTCGTCACCGTGGTCCAGGGCGGCGGAGAAATCGGCCAGGCCCTGATCGAAGCTCAGCCGGACAAAGTTATGTTCACGGGCAGCGTGGCCACGGGGAGGCGCGTCGCTGAGGCTTGCGCAAAAAATCTGATACCCTCGGTCCTCGAGCTCGGTGGGAAAGACGCTATGATCGTGATCGCGGATGCCGATCTCGAAGTGGCTTCAAGCGCGGCCGTCTGGGGCAGCTACACGAATTGCGGCCAGGTATGTCTCTCGGTTGAGCGGCTCTTCGTCGAGAGTTCCGTTGCGGACAAATTTACTGCGCTCTGCGTGGCGAAGACAAAGAAGTTGCGCCTTGGGCCGGGCGGCGATCCCTCGACCGATGTTGGCCCCCTCATTCGGCCGCACCACGTTCAACGCATGCGCGATCTCCTCGGCGACGCGGCTTCACGCGGCGCAAAAGTGATGTGTGGCGGGCATGCGCGTCCCGATCTCGGCCCGAATTTCTTCGAGCCCACCGTTATCACTGACGTCGACTCGACAATGAAACTTTTTCAGGAAGAAACCTTTGGCCCGATTCTCGCGGTTCAAACTGTGCGTGATGTGGAGGAAGCCGTCGCGCGCGCGAATGATTCGCCCTTCGCACTGGCAGCGAGTGTCTGGACCAGCAACAAGCAACACGGTGAAGCGATCGCCCGCCACCTCCGCGCTGGTGCAGTGATGGTCAACGATGCCATCAGTTATTTCGGCATCGCGGAAGCTCCGCACGGCGGCTGCGGCGCCAGTGGCTGGGGCCGCACGCACGGCAAAGCCGGGCTGCTCGAGATGGTGCAAACCAAGTACATCGACGCCGACCGTCTTCCGCGTCGTGAAAAGCCCTGGTGGTACCGTTACGGTGCGGACCTCGAGCGCGCCGCCGATGCCTTTCTTCAATTCGAATTTTCTGAAGGCTTCGGCGACAAACTACGTCACGCTCGCCACGCCCTGAAGACATTTTTCCGTGACCACGGACTCTAGCGAGGACCTCATGCCCGAAGAAGCTGCTGCGTTGCCAAAAATCAAAACCCGCAAGCCCAAGCAGCGGGCCTGCGACGAAAAGGACGACAAGGGCAAGCTCTGCAACGGCCATCTGAAACGCTGGTACGAATTCCCGAAAGAGGTCGCAGCCATCATCGGCCCCAAGGCGGAAATCTACCGCTGTGAATTTTGCAAAACGCTCTACCGCCCCGATCCCGCGCAGCAGCCGCAAAGCTTCACCTTGCGCAACTAGGCGCGCACTTTCAGGAGCTTTCCAAAGTCGCCATGCATCAAAACGAGTTGATCTACGATTGGAACACCTCCACGCCGACAGAAATTCCTCCCGGTACGCGCGTGATGCTGGACGACGAGACGCTTCGCGACGGTCTGCAAAACCCCTCCGTCTTCGACCCCAGCATCGAGGAAAAAATCGAAATCCTGCACCTCATGGAGTCGCTGGGCATCGATTCCGTGAATATCGGGCTTCCCGGCGCCGGCCCGCGCGCCTTCGCTGACGCCGAAGCCCTCGCCCGCGAAATCGCCTCGCACCGCATGCGTATCAAGCCCAACTGCGCCGCGCGCACGCACGAAAATGACATTCGCCCCATCGTCGAAATTTCGCAGCGCGCCGGCATTCCCATCGAAGCCGCCACATTTCTCGGCTCCAGTCCCATTCGGCGCCTGGTCGAGGATTGGACCGTCGACCACCTCGAGCGCACCACGGAAAAAGCCGTCAAGTTCGCCGTGGATCACGGCCTTCCTTCGATGTACGTCACCGAAGACACGATTCGCACCGATCGCGACACCGTCAAGCGCCTGTATTCCGCCGCCATTCGAAACGGGGCTCGCGCCATCGTCCTTTGCGACACCGTCGGCCACGCCACGCCCAACGGCGCTTTCAATCTCGTCAAATTCGCCGTCGAAGAAATCGTCGGACCCTCCGGTGAGAAAATCCGCGTCGATTGGCACGGCCACAATGACCGCGGCCTCGCTATCGCCAATTCGCTGGCTGCCATCGCCGCCGGCGCACACCAGGTGCACGGCGCCGCCAACGCCCTCGGCGAGCGCGTCGGCAACACGCCCATGGAATTGATGCTTGTGAATCTCCGCCTGATGGGTCTAATCGACCGCGATCTCTCCAGCCTCAAGTGCTATTGCGAGAAGGTCGCCAAAGCCACGCACACTTCGATCCCGCCCAATTATCCTGTCGTCGGCCATGACGCCTTTCGCACCGCAACCGGAGTTCACGCCGCCGCCCTGATCAAGGCCTTCCGCAAAAACGACAAAGAGCTCGCCAACGCTGTCTACAGCGGCGTGCCTGCGCATCTCTTCGGCCTCGAACAGGTGATCGAAATCGGCCCCATGAGCGGCAAGTCCAACGTCCTCTTCTGGCTCGAAAAGCACCGCATCCCCGCCGACGATGCTCTCGTCAATCGCATCTTCGACGCCGCCAAGCAATCCGCCCGCGTGCTCACGGACGAGGAACTCCTCGCTCTCTGTGCCAAGGCCGCGCGCAATTGACCGGCTTGCCGCCGTCGAACACGACGGTGAAACGCGCGCTCGTTTGCGTTATTCTTTTGACTATGCCGGCTCGCTCCGCGGTCCCCTCGCATACGCCACGCCAGCCTCAGGCCCCAAAGCTCTCTGATAACGCACGAGTCCACGCCGCCCTCGATTGGTTTGCCCTCAACATTTCCTGGGTCAACTCCCAGCAAGCGCGCCTGACGGAGATCCCCGCTCCGCCGTTTCAAGAAACCCAGCGCGCCGCTGCCGTGAAGGATTTGCTGACAGAAATCGGCCTGGCCGTTCAAACTGACAAAACCGGCAATGTCATCGGCGAGCTCCGCGGCCCAAACGAAAAAGAAATCGTCCTCGTCGGCGCACATCTTGACACTGTCTTTCCCGCCGGGACCGACGTGAAAGTTCGCCACGAAGGCAGCCGTCTGCTGGCGCCGGGCGTTTCCGACAACGGCACCGGTCTGACAGCGCTCCTGGCACTTGCGCGCGCCCTGCGCTCGGCGCAGATCAAACCGCAGCGCACCATCCTCTTCGCCGCCGACGTCGGCGAAGAAGGCGAAGGCAATCTCCGCGGCATGCGTGCTCTCGTCGATGCCTACCGTTCGAAACTCAAGGCTGTCGTCGTCCTCGACGGCTCCGCCACCGACTACGTCACCGCCAAAGCGCTCGCCTCCCGCCGTCTCGAAGCGGTCATCACCGGCCCGGGCGGCCACAGTTGGTCCGATTTCGGCATGCCCAACCCCATCAACGCGCTCGTTCGCGGCTCCGTCCGCTTTATCAACACCAAAGTTCCCGTCAGCCCGCGCACCTCGTTCAACATCGGCCAAATTGAGGGCGGCACCTCGGTGAACTCCATTCCCTTCGAGGCGCGCATCAAAGTCGACGTCCGCTCGGAAAGTGAAGATGAACTCACCCGCCTCGAATCGGCCCTCCGCGAATGCGTTGCCGCCGGCGTCCGCGACGAAATGGATTCTGCGCGCGACCGCACCAAAGGCAAGCTCGAGTGGAAGGTCGAGCTGCTCGGCAGCCGCCCCGGGGGCGAACTCGCTTCCGATTCGCCCCTCCTTGCCGCGCTTCGCGCCGCCGACGAATTCGTCGGCAACCAATCCCGCGTCGAGCGCTCTTCGACCGATGCCAATATTCCGCTCTCTCTGGGCATTGATGCCATTGCCATCGGCGCGGGAGGCACCGGCGGCGGCGCTCACTCCTTGCAGGAGTGGTACGATCCCGCCGGGAGGGAAGCGGGCTTGCAGCGCGCGCTTCTCACCATCCTCGGCGTTTCCGGAATTGCAGAGGAGAAATCGCATTGAATCGCAAGGCCGTTCAAATCGTTTCCGTTTCCTGCCTTTTTTCTCTTTCCGCGTTCGCTACGGCCGTATTCTTTCCCGCGAAAGCCAACGTACCGCAGACAGGGAAAGAAAAAAGTTCGCAGACCACCTACTACACTCACGGCCGCATATACACCAACGATCCCGAAAATCCGTGGGCCGACGCGCTGGCCGTCACCGACGGAAAAATCAGCTGCATCGGGAAGCTCGATCACGTCCTGCTCGATTGCGGGGGCAGCCAGGAAGGCGCGATCACGGTCCATCTCAAGGGCCATTTCGTCATGCCCGGCTTCAACGATGCCCACGTGCATCTTGGTGGCGCCGCAGCGAATCTGCTTGCCGTACCGCTCATCGGCGTGCCCTCCCCGGAAGAAATGCAGAAGCGCGTCGCCGGGGCCGTGGCGCAGCACAAGGAAGGCGAGTGGATCACCGGCGGCGGATGGGACCACACGCTCTGGCCCGAAAAGATTTTTCCGAATCGCCAGGTGCTCGACGCGGTCTCTCCGAAGAACCCCGTCATCCTCACTCACGTCTCCGGCCACGTCGCCGTGGCCAATTCACTGGCCCTCAAGAAAGGTGAAATCGACAAAAACACGCCCAATCCCCCTGGCGGAGAAATCGAGCGCGACGGCGTCGGCGAGCCCACGGGCATGCTGAAAGAAGGCGCCGCGATGGCGCTGGTCAAAGATCGCATTCCCGATCCTCCCGTCGAGCAACGGCGCCGCGGCATCGAAATGGTTCTCGCGGAGGTCGCAAAAAACGGCATCACTTCCGTTCAGGACTATTCGGATTGGGAAGATTTCAAGGTTTACAACCAGCTCAAAGAAGAGGGCAAGCTCACTGTTCGCATCACCGAATGGCTTGACTTCACATTGCCCCTCGACGATCTTCAGAACCTGCGTGCCCAGAGCGGCACGAAAGATCCATGGTTGAAAACGGGCGCCCTGAAAGCCTTCACCGACGGCGCGCTCGGCTCGCGCACCGCAGCCCTGCTCGAACCCTACACGGATGATCCTTCGAATACCGGAATTCTCACTAGTGACCCGGAAAAGCTCCGCTCCATGGCCATCCAGCGCGACAAGGCCGGCTTCCAGCTCGCCTTCCACGCTATCGGCGACCGCGCCAACCGCATCGCCCTCGACGTCTTCGAAGCCATCGCCAAAGCTAACGGTCCCCGCGACCGCCGCGACCGCATCGAGCACGCCCAGGTCGTCGAGCCCATGGATTTTACCCGCTTCGCCCAGCTCAAGGTGATTGCTTCCATGCAGCCTTCGCACCAGACCACCGACATGCGCTGGGCTGAGGATCGCATCGGGCCCGAGCGCATCAAAGGCGCCTACGCCTGGGCCACCATGTTGAAAAACGGCGTTCACCTGGCTTTCGGCACAGACTACAGCGTCGAGCCGCTCAGCCCCTTCCGGGGTCTATACGCCTGCGTCACCCGCGAGCGCCCCGAAGGCGGTCCTAAAAATGGCTGGGAGCCGCAAGAAAAGATTTCCCTAGAAGATTGCATTCGCGCTTACACTTCGGGTCCCGCCTATGCCCAATTCGAGGAAGGGAAGAAAGGTGAGCTGAAAGCGGGCGAATACGCCGACTTCATCGTCCTCTCCGACGACCTCACCAAAATCCCGCCCGCGCAATACACCAAGACCCGCGTCCTCGAAACCGTCGCCGGTGGCCG
>DATKEV010000017.1:0-15777 GCA_035511855.1 Candidatus Udaeobacter sp. | reverse complement strand
CGGCCTTCGAGATAGCCGCCGTGAAAAAATTTGCAGGGGAGGGACCCGGTGTCATCCTGCACGAGCAGATGATAGATGGCAGCGCGGCCGCGCGTGGTGCGAATGGCCTGGCCGCTCATCACCCGCGCGCGAATGGTGTATGTGCCGTTGGGCTGAATTTCTTTCACTTTTGAAAAATGGATGCGGTCTTCATAACGAAAGGGCAAATAGCCGAGCAAGTCTTCGAGCGTGTAGATCCCACGCTGAGCGAGCAGCTCCGCCCGCTGCGGGCCCACGCCTTTGATCATGCGCACTTCCGTGTTGAGGCTCAGGGGCATTTTTTAGTGCGGCCGCCAATCGGCCAATTGTAAGTGCGGCCGCTAATCGGCCGACGACATCTTTATATCATTCCCGCTGCGAACATTTTGGAGTTGGTTGGCTGGCGGTGGCTTTTCTGGATCGGGTGAGTAGTGACGCGATCCAATTTTTGCAAGTTCCTGGTAAGGTTGTCGACATGCATTCAACTTAGAACTACTTATCGACTTCGTTTGGGGTGCACTAAGTTCTGGCAGTCGCGTTATTGGATACTGAACCACCACCCGGCAGCGGGGAAACTTGCGCCGCTGGCCCGCGTACCGATAGAGTGAGGATTCTCTGCATTCCATTGTGGGTGCGACAGCAGAGCGGGCAATTGTAAATGCTGCCGCAAAGCGGCAGACGAGGAGGATTTTGTGGCGGGACGCCGTCTGACGATTTCGGACAAGCGCGCGCTGGTGCTCTGGGTTATCGCCGGAATTCTCGGCGCGGTGTTCGCGCAAAAGTATTTTTTCCGCGCCTTCCCAGAGGCCTCAGTGAATTTTCAGGTGTCGCGCGAAGACGCGCAGGCGCGCGCACAGAAATTCGTCACCGGGCTGGGAGAAAACGTCAGCGGCTACCAATCGACGATTGTTTTCCAGGTCGACGACAACGCCAAGGTTTACCTGGAACGCCAGGTCGGGCTGCAAGAAGCCAACCGGCTGATGTCCTCCGAACTGAACATCTGGTTCTGGGAAGTGCGCTTCTTCCAGCCGCAGCAGGAGGAAGAGTTCCGCGTCAATGTGAGTCCGGCGGGGCAGATTGTCGGCTACAACCACATCGTGGAGAAAAACCGCGCCGGGGCCACGCTCGATCGCGGCGCGGCGCAATCGGCGGCGCAGAACTATCTCGCCACGAAACTCGGACTGGATTTGAGTGGGTGGGACTTCCTGCCCGAGGAAGCGAACTCGACAAAGCGGACCAACCGGCTCGATTGGTCCTTCACCTGGGAAAAACACGGGTTTCGAGCCAAGGACGCACCGTACCGACTGCGGGTCGGCGTCGAAGGAGACCGCGCCGGAAGCAGCGAAGAATTTTTGAAGGTGCCGGAAGCCTGGGAACGCAGCTACGCCCATCTGCGCGCCGGGAACGATTTCCTGACCCTGGTTACGTTTTTGCCTTACGTCTTGCTGCTCGGCGCCGCGGTGTGGATGGGGATTACCCTGACGCGGCAAGGCCGGGTGACCTGGGGCACAGCCATCAAGCTGGGCCTGGTGGTGGCGGCCGTGCTGACGCTGATGCAGCTCAATGAATGGCCCATCCAGCGCGCCGGGTACAATACGAATTCCTCCTACGGAAACTTTGTTTTCCAGCAGATCGCCACGGCGATTTTGTTTGGCCTGGCCTCGGCGCTGACCGTTTCGCTGGTATATCCCGCGGGCGAAGCAATCTATCGCGCGACGCAACCGGGACGGCTGCAACTGAGCAAGGTATTGACGTTGCGCGGATTGCGCTCGCAGGAGTTTTTTTCCGCGGCGATTGTGGGTTTGAGCCTGACGGCATTAGCGCTGGGATTCGTCGTGGCGTTCTACATGCTTGGGAGCAGGTACGGCGTGTGGGCGCCGCAGGAACTGAATTACACCAATTCGGTCAGCACGGTATTCCCGTGGATCGAAGGCGTGGCCATCGGGCTTCTGGCGTCAACGAATGAGGAATTCACCTTCCGGATGTTTGCGATTCCCCTCGTCGAACGGATTACGGGCTCACGCTGGCTGGCCGTGATTCTTCCAGCGTTTTGCTGGAGTTTTCTCCACGCCAATTACCCGCAAGAACCTCCCTACATCCGGGGGATCGAAATCGGCATCATGGGGCTGGCCACCGGATTAGTGATGCTGCGGTGGGGGATCCTGGCCACGCTCATATGGCACTACACGTTTGATGCCGCGCAGGTTGGCTTGCTGCTGATTCGTTCGAACAGCTTGTATTTCAAAATTTCCGGGGTGGTTGTGGGCGCGGCGGTGCTCGCGCCGCTGGCTTTCGCTTGCGTTTCTTTTTTGACTCGTGGGCACTTCGAGGAAGATGAGGATTTGCTGAATCGCTCCGCTCCGAAGCCGGAGCTTGCGCTGGCTGAGGCTTCCCCTTCCGCCGAGGGAGCGACTTCTTCGCGGCGTTACGATGCACTTACGCCCGCGAAGATCGGCTTCCTCGTGGTCTGCCTGCTTGTTGGAGGAGTGCTGACGTGGCGTTTGAAACCGGCTTCCGTGGGCGACTATCTCAAACTCTCCATCAACGCCCGCGCTGCTCGAGCCGGCGGCGACAAAGCAATGCGCGGGCGCGGCCTCGATCCGAATTCCTATTACCACTCGACGGTCCTGCACGACGCTACCGATCCTCTGGCGAATGAATTTCTGCGCGAGCGCATCGGCGTCGCGGGACTCAACACTATTTACGCGAATCGCGTTCCTGGCGCGCTCTGGCTTGTGAGGTATTTCCGCGACAGCCAGCCCGAAGAGTTTGCGGTCATTCTGAAGCCGGACGGATCGATCCACTCACTGCGGCACACCCTCGCAGAAGAAACACTCGGCGCCTCGCTGACGAAAGAGGAAGCCGTGGCGCGGGCTGGGAAATTCCTGCGCGAGGAAAAGCAAATTGATTTGAACAATTGGACTTTGGTGGAATCGAATTCGGACAAGCGGCCGCATCGCACCGATCACACGCTGATCTGGGAAGAAAAGGCCGCGCTGGATTCGGCGGAAGGACCGTCCGCTGCTTCTGGTGATCACGCGCACGCGCGTATTGAAATGCAGGTCCTCGGAGACGAGGCCTCCAACTACCGTACATTTATCAAGATTCCCGACGACTGGCGCCGCAAACAGGGAGAGGCCACGCTGGCGAGGACCGTTTTCAGCTACAGCGTTCCCATCCTGCTTTTCGCCGGCCTGGGGCTCGCAGCGGTCATTGTTTATCTCAAAGATCTCAAATCCGAGGCCGCGCGCGCTATTCCGTGGAGAAAAATTGCTCTTTGGTCGGTCTGGGGACTCGGCGGGTATCTTGTCGTGTTCGCGGCCGGCAATCGCATCCCAAACGTTCTGAACGCCTATCAGACCATGGTTCCTCTCAAGGCGACAATCGGCGTGCTTGGAATTGGGATTGTGATCGGCGCGCCCTTTTATTTCGGCGCCATCACACTGCTCTTCGGCTTAGCGTGGTACTACGCCAGGCGGGAGTTCGGCGAAGCGGCCTTGACGGATTTCACGGGGATGCCTTCGGCTTACTATCGCGACGCATTGTGGATCGGATTTGGTGGCGCGGCGGGACTTCTCGGACTGGAACGCTTGCTGGTGACGCTGTCAACGTACTGGCCAACGATGCATCGCGAGCTGGATGCTTCTTTCGGCCAGGAATTTGACGCCTACCTGCCTGGAGCATCGATTGTAGGAGGAGCCGTGTTACGCGGCCTCTTCTACACCGGCCTTGTTGCGGTTATCTCCACATTCATTGCGTCACGGTTGCGGCAGCCGTGGCGCTTGCTGCTCCTCTTGACGGGAGCATTGGCGCTCGCCGGCGGGGGCTGGGGGAGCCCCGCCGACCTCGGGAAACAGTTTCTAGCCCGGTTGATCTTGCTCGTTGTAGTGGTATTCGGCGTGCGCAGCATCATGCGATTCAACATTCTCGGGTGCTTCCTGGTAGTGGCGGGAACTTCGCTCGTAGGAGGGGCCTTCGAACTAGTGGCGCAGCCGGAACCCTTTTATCGAGCGAACGGCTACGCGGTCGTCCTGGCGTTATGCCTACTGTTGGCGTGGCCTCTCACCGCTTGGCGGGTGCGCAGATCGGCGAATCCCGCTTAGGCTCCCGATTCGGCCTCAGTGCCACTGCTGGCAGGTCCCAAATCCGGCTTTATACGTCTAATTCTTTGGATATCTCGAAACAAAATCCACAGAAACTCCGTCGTTATAGTGGGAAGCGTGCTACCCGAAGGCGCATGGGTGCGTCCAAATTGGGTGGACAGGTGGTGTGCGGTGGTCTGCCGCATGCTAAGATTCGACTTAAGGCGTTGCTTTACAGGCGGCAACGCACGCACGCACGAACAGAAAGCGAAACATGTCGCTTCCCAGATGGGCTCTGGCTTTGGCCGATGATAACGGTCGCTTAGGTAGCACGGACGCCGCCTTAGCCTCGGTGACCTCTTTGCCCAACCTTGATGAGCGGGCTCTGGTGGCAGAAGCGCAGGCAGGGAACTGCGCGGCGTTCGAGGAACTCGTACGCCGCCATGATCGCGACGTGCTGCGGCTGGCCTTGAACCTCATGAAGAGGCCCGAGGATGCCCGGGACGTTTACCAGGAAGCTTTCCTCAAGGTCTACCGTAATCTTCACCGCTTCCGCTTTGAATGCAGCTTCTATACCTGGCTCTACCGCATCGTCACCAACGTTTGTCTCGACCACCTGCGCCGCCGCCAGGCGCGGCCTGAGGACCAGGCCCCCGAAGTTAATTCCGCACATCACGAGGAAGGCATTACCGACTTTTTTGAGCGGCAGCGCGAGCATCGCCCCACGCTTGATCCCGAGCGCAGCCTGATCGGCAAGGAAATCAAGGCGCGCATCTCCCTGGCCATGGAGCGGCTCTCTCCCCGCGAACGAATCGTTTTTGAAATGAAGCACTACCAGGGCTTGAAGCTTCGCGCCATCGGCGACGCGCTCGGAACCACCGAGGAAACAGTGAAGAATTCGCTTTTTCGCGCCACGCGCAAACTCCGCAACGAATTGGGAGGCCTGCGATGAGCGTTCTGGACAAGAATCTTAGCTGCAAGGACGTTGCGCCCCTGCTGGTTTTCTACGTTTGCGACGAAGTCAGCGAAAAAGAACGCAAGCAGATTGAGGCCCATCTGGAAATCTGTTCGCCGTGCTCTGTCCAGCTGGCTGAGGAGCGCGAACTCCAGAAGGCCATGGTCGCTGCTCCTCAGCCTGCCGATGAACTCGATTCCTCGGGGATTCTGCTCGCGCAATGCCGCAGCGAACTGGCCGAGGCCCTCGACGATCTTTCTGCTCCCGCGGCGCGGGAACACTGGCGTCCGCTCGACTGGCTGCGCCGCTGGATGGCCTTGCGTCCGGCGTGGAGCGGTGCGGTTCTGGTGATGTTTGGCGTGCTCCTAGGCGCCCAGTTGATTCCCTGGTTGCAGAGCAGCAGGAACAACAACGCAAATCTCCAGACCGTGAATGTGGTTGCGAGACAGCCGCTTACGCCAGAGCAGCTCGCGAAGATGGATGTTGCCGGCATCAATTTTTCTACTCCTTCGGGCTCGGGACCGGGAACGGTGCAGCTTAGGCTCAGCGCCGAGCAGCCGCTGGAGCTTTCCGGGAACGTGAATGACAGCGATATGCAGCAGGTTCTCACGTATGTCGTGGAAAACGGCGAGCGCTTCGATGCCGGTGTGCGGCTCGATTGCCTGGATGCGCTCAAGGCCGCAGTGCGCAATCAGGAAGTGCGCCGCGCGCTGATGGCTGCGGCCCGCAAGGACCAGAACCCCGCGGTGCGAATGAAAGCTTTGGAGTCACTGCGCGGCGAAGCAGCGGATGACGCCGTGCGGCAAGTGCTGCTCGATGCGCTGCAGCACGACGCCAATCCGGGGGTGCGCGTCGAGGCCGTCAATGTGCTGGTTGGCTCTCTCGAGCACGGGCCTTCGGATATTTCGCGACTGGCACCGGGTGTCCCCCCTGTTTCGCCTGCCATGCAAGCCGATGCTCCGGAAGAGGTCCAAGCCGTGGAACGCGTGATCCTCGTGCTTCAACAATTGCAACACCGCGATCCCGACCGCTACGTGAGATTGCGCAGCGCCGCCGCTCTGCGGCAGATCGGCCCGCGCGAAGTGCAGTAGTTTGCCGCGGAAGCGATTTCTTCGGAAGATGCATACACATTTCACGCAAATTCGTTTCTTGCCAGGGCGCCGCGCAACAGGCAGTAAGGCCCTGGCGTTGCTTTCTTGCTTTGTTCTTCTATCGTTTCGTTCGGTAGCCGCGCTCCGTGTGGAGCCCGCCGCGGAGACTCCAAAAGCTGCCGAGCTGCCGGGGACACGTACCACTACGATTCAATCCGGTGCCATCCAAACTACGGATGGCTTGACCTTGCGGCTCACCACCGACCTGGGCTCCGTGAAAATCTTCCAATCGGAGGCCGGGGCCGAGTCCGCCGTCCGTTACACCGTGCGCATCGAAACCGATGCCCATGGCGCCGCTGCTCAGCAGTTGCTCGACAACTACTCTCTCAAGGGTAAGACCGTGCGGTCCGGCGTGGAGATTACCGGGATGCTTCCGGCGCAAGCCGCGCATTCCGGCGACGCTCAGTTTTGGGTGCAATTTGAAGTGACCGTTCCGCACGGCTACAGCGTGGAAGTCAACACGGATGCGGGAGACATTGAAACGCAGGACATCGGCGGAACGGCCGTCCTCCACACGCAAGGCGGAAATATCTACGCAGGACGCATCGGCGGCTCGGGGTTGCGCGACATTTCAGCGGGCCGCCAGGTCGCCCGACTGGAAACAGAGGGCGGACACATCCAGGTTGCTGACGTTGCCGGTGAACTTTCCGCCTTCACCGGTGGCGGGCATATTGAGGTCGGCAACGTTGCCGGCGACGCCACGCTGCACACCGGAGGCGGCCACATCCGCGTGGGCCAAATTGGGGGAAGGGCCCAATTGGAAACCGTGGGCGGCAATATTACCGTCGCGCATGCTCAGAAATTTGTTGATGTTCACACTGGCGGCGGACAAATTGACTTCGGCGAAGTGCGCGGCTCGGTGCACGCGCAAACCGGCGGCGGCGGAATCCGCATCATGTATGTTTCCGGGCCCATGGAGGTGGAATCGAGCGGCGGCAGCATTTGCCTAACGCGCGTGGCTGGCGCAGTGCAAGCAGCCACTTCGGGCGGCACGATTACTGCCTGGATTAATCCCGACGCGCCAACAGGCGGCGGCTTCTTGCGTCTTGGAGGAGCCTCGCAGCTTGCGTCGGGGAACGGCGATATTGTCGTTTTCCTGCCGCGGAATCTTGCCGCGACCATCGAGGCTACCGTGGCTTCGGGCGGCGAGCGTCACATCGAAGCGGATCCTGCATTACATCTCACGTTTCAAGCTCCGGCCAATGGAGCGGGGCCCTCGCATGCGACGGCGGTCCTGAACGGAGGCGGCGCACCGCTGAAGTTGCGCACCACCGCGGGGAAGATCCGGCTGCAATTCCTGGATTCGGAGATTGCGCTGCATGACTCGCTCATGCGCGAGCAAAGGGAACGCATTAATCGCGCGCTGCCTTGTCTTATGCCGGTTAACGCGCATGATCAAAGCTGTGCACCGGAGAGCAACCAGCTAGCGATTTGGGAGGGTAAGCAGGCAGCGATTTCCGAGGCCAAGAGCGATTGGCTTGAGAGTTTGCTGGACTCCCTGGAAATCGCGCTGACCGGCGGCCTGCGTGAAGATCCAGATGAGTTTCAGAAGCGGATCCTTTCCGCGCCCAGGCCCGAGTATCCGGCTCTGGCCCAGCGAGCCGGGATTCATGGAGTCGTAAAACTTCAAGTACGAGTGACCAAAGACGGCCAGGTAGAAGTGCAGAAACTCCTCGAGGGCGAGCCGGTACTGGCCGATGCGGCCATGGCCGCGGTGAAACAATGGCGGGCCAGTCCCGTTTGGGTGAAAGGGAAAAAAGTCGAGGTGATCTCGACCGTGACTTTTAATTTTCAGCTGCACTGAGGCGCAGCCGGCCCAGTACACGCGATTTTCGTTCGGTCCTTAGTTCTCGAAGGTTGCGGATACTCGAAGGGGGTAGAACGTTATGCATCGTCACGCTTCTCGTTTCGCTGCTCTAGCAGTCTTGTTCGCGGCCATCATTTGGGCCGCTCCAACCCAAGCCATCACCAAGGAGGTAAACCAGTCCTACCCGCTGCAAGCTGGCGGCTCCTTTGAGCTTCAAAATGTCAACGGCGCCGTCGAAGTGCAGGGCTGGGACCGCAACGAAGTCGAAGTGCACGCGGTAAAAACGGCGAAGGAGAAGGAGTCCGACCTCGAGCGGGTGACCATCGAGGTGGATGCCAAGCCCGGAACCGTTTCCATTGCCACGCGCTACCCGCAGAACGAAGGCGTCGAAGTGGCCGTCGAATATACCATTCATGTTCCGCATAGCGCCCATGTCGAGCGCATCGGCACGATCAATGGCACGCTGCGAATTTCCGGCATCGAATCGGTGGAAAACCTGCAAACCGTGAATGGCAATATCGAAGTTTACGAATCCGGCGGCAACATTCACGCGCACACAACGAATGGCAATGTGCATCTCGAGTTGGCACACGTGGGGGACAAGCATGGTGCGGTCGCGGAAACCACGAACGGCTCTCTCGTGCTGGCCGTGCCTTCGGACACCCAGGCTGATCTCGAGGCCCGCTGCCTGAATGGCAATTTCTATTCGGAACTTCCCATGAAAATGGAGAGTACCCAGCGGCCCCGGGAGATTCACGGAAAGCTGGGAAACGGCGGTGCTGCCATTCACCTGCGCACGGTGAACGGTGGCATTCGATTGGTGGCCCTGCGCTCGACGGTCTGACGGTTTTCGTTTTGCTGCGTCTAACAGCCGAGGAGGATGGGACGACAATGAATAAACGAATTTTGCTTACCGCGGGAGGCGCCGCGGCACTCAGCCTCGCGCTGATCGCTATGCCCGCCATCTCCGCGAAACCACAATACAAAGCAACTCGCGTGCAGGAAAACCATGTGATTCAGGATCCCGGGGCCCCGATCGATTTAGAGTCTGGTGATCTAAACTTCGTGGTGGGTGGCGATGGTTCCAGCTGGCTGGGCGTCGAAGCGCAGGAAGTTTCGAGCGAAAAAGCCAAGGAGCTGAAGCTTCCTGCCGAACGCGGTGTGCTCCTCGGTAAGATCGTTCCGGACAGCCCCGCGGCCAAGGCGGGCCTGAAAGAGAATGACGTGGTTACGGAAATCAACGGCCAGCACATCGAAGGCACGGCGCAATTCCGGCGCATCATTCATGAAATTCCCGCGGGACGCACCGCGCAAATCACCGTGTGGCGCGAGGGGCGCTCACAAACTCTGAGCGTGACTCTCGGAAAAGCGGAACAGGGCCACCGCGCTTTCCAGATGGTCGCGCCGACGCCCGGCACGTTTGCATTCCGCATGCCGGATTTGCCGGAGGTTCGGGAAATCCCGGAAATGCCCTCGATGGAGTGGGACGGCAACATGTTATTCGGCCCCCAGCCACCACGGCTCGGCATTGACGCGGAAGACCTCAGCGGCCAGCTCGGCACGTTTTTTGGCGCCCCTGACGGTGAAGCAATCCTCGTCCGCGAAGTGAATTCGGGCTCACCGGCCGAAAAGGCCGGCTTGAAGGCGGGCGACGTGATTACCTCTCTCGACGGGGACCGCATTCGCTCCGTCGGGGACTTGCGGGAAAGGCTTTCCGCAAAGCGGGATGAGAAGGGTACCTCGGTCAAGCTGGGCGTGCTTCGCAATCACAGCGCGGTCTCACTCACGGTCGACTTGCCGGCTTCTCCCGCGCGGACCAAGCACATGGCAATGCGTCACCGCACCAACATCTAACTTGCACCGATCAAAGGAGTCGAAAAATCCTGGATTCGTTTGGGCTACGACTTCTTTTTCTTCAAATTCACTTTGATGTCGATGCCCGGCGCCATCTGCTGGAGTTGCTCGAGGCCCGCCTTGGCCTGTGATCCGTAAGGCCCATTCGGGTCCAGATCGATGGCTTTTTGATAGGCTTCGATGGTTCCGGGGGCAAATTCCGGCACCTGCTTATCGCCGACTTTTTTTAGCGTCATCTTGTAGACCAGCGACGCGCCAAGCAAATACCACGTCTGCGGATTCTTGGGATCCAACTCCGCGGACTTCTGCAGTGGCTCGACGGCATCTCCGAGGCGGTTCGCGTTGTACAGGCTGATCCCAAAATTGCGCCAAGCCGTCGCGGCATTGGCGGGATCCATTTCCGCGCTCTTCGTGTAAGCAGCTTTGGCTTCATCGATTTTCCCGGCGCGCGCGAGCACGTTCCCGAGATTGTTGTAATAGCCCGGTACATCGGGTTTGGCGGTGATAGCCTGCTGGTAGGCTTGCGCGGCTTCCTCGTTCCGCCCCGCGGTGTCGTAGGCCTCGCCGAGCTTCGCGTAAATCAAGTGAAGGTTGGAATCCTTTTCCGGGGCGGCCTGCTGCGCCGCTTGAAATTCCTTGGCCGCTTGATCCGAAAGGTCCGCGAGCTTTTGTTTCGCTGCGTCCCGTTGATCCGGTGTGGCCTTTTGCAATTCAGCGCGGGCCGTTTTCTCTTGTTCGAGGATCGTGTTTCCAGCGGTGAAGTGCGCCTTCATGCCTTCAAATTTGGATTTTGTTTCTTCGGCCTTCTTCGCGGCCTCCTGGTATTCTTTGCCCTGGTTGGCGGCGATGTCCTTGAAATTCAGATCAACCTTCGCCTCCGCGCCGCTTTGAACCCGGCATTGCGCAGGGTAGGGCTGGTTCGGCGGCGGCAATTGGATGTTAACGGTGTACACGCCGGGCCTCAAATTGCGAAACGAGTAGTTTCCATCCTTATCAGTTTTTGTGTCGGACTTGGCGCCCTGGTCGCTGACCGCTTGAATGGCGAGATCCGCCCACGGCTTACCCGCGACATCCAGAATCTGTCCGCGAATGACGCCGTCATTCTGGGCCGCGGCCCGCGGCGCCATCACGCTTCCCAGCGCGACCATCAGAACTACGGCGAGCGTCCATGGCTTATGAAAACGCTTCATGCTGCATTCTCCTTTTTTATGGGGAGCCCAGCCCGGAGTCTCCAGGCTTTGTCCGCCCCATTATCTCTCATCCGGGCCAGATTCCAAGCTCAACGCGGGGCTGCAACGGCTCGGCGGTAGGGGATGGGGTCCGCAGCGCCGGCCTCGGCAAAGGCCCGTAGCCGCAGCAGGCAGCTATCGCACGCGCCGCATGCTTCAGCCTCATTTTGGTAGCATGACCAAGTTAGATGCAGCGGAGCGCTCCATTCGATGCCCCGCCGGATGATCTCGCTCTTCTTCAAAGTGATTACCGGGGTCACGATTTCGATTTGCGTCTCCGGCCGCGTGCCCACGCGAATCAATTTTTGAAACATGCGATAATATTCAGGCCGGCAATCCGGATAGCCGGAGCTGTCTTCCGCCACGGCGCCTATGTAAATCGCGCCCGCGCCGATGGCCTCCGCCCAACTCACCGCCACGGAAAGAAAATGCGCATTGCGAAAAGGAACGTACGTGACGGGAATCGCGGTCCCGTGCGGACCGGCCGCGCCTAATTCATTTTCGGGGATGGAAATATTTTTGTCCGTGAGGGCCGAGCCGCCAATCGCGCGAAAATGATCGAGCTGCACGACCAGCCGCTCGCGAACGCCATAGAAATTGGCGATCTCTTCAAATGCGCGCCGCTCGCGCGCTTGCGTACGCTGCCCGTAACCGACGTGCAAGAGCCCAATATTTGCCGCGCCGTGGCCTTCTCGCGCTATGGCGGTGGTAACACAGGAATCCATCCCGCCGCTCAACAGCACCACGGCTTTGCGCGAATCGTTGCTCAATTTATCTTGCATCCCTCGCACCGAATTGTTAAAGGTTTTTGCAGCGTCTGAACGTACCGACGTTTCTGCGAAATCTCCCGTACTTCTTGTAAATCACACGCCCTTCGTCGCGGGATCCCAAATAAACTTGTGCAATTGCAGCCCCAGCCGCACCGGCAACCCGTCGGCAAGCATCCACTCCACCAATTCGCGCGGATCGAGCCCCGGCCACTTCCCTTCCGGATCCTCAAACGCGGGCGAAAACAAAACTTGCTTGACGCGTTGCGGCAGTCGATGTTGCGCCGTGAATTCTCGCGCAAATTCATAGTCGCGCCGCGTCGAAAGCACGAATTTCACTTCGTCGTTCTCGCCGAGCGCTTCCAGATTGCCCATTTCAAAAGTATCCGGCTCGCCGGAGTCTGGGCATTTCACGTCGACGATCTTGATGACTTCGCGCGGCAGCCGCCCGATGAACCGCTCCCCGCTCGTCTCGATCAGCAGCGTATAACCCGCGGCCAGCAGCTTCTCTGCAAGCGGATAGATCTCCTCCTGCAAGAGCGGTTCGCCGCCGGTCAATTCCACCAGCGGCACCGCGGATTGCAAGTCGCGCTTGCCTTCTTCGCGTCCGGCCAGTTTATCCACGCACTCGCAGACGTCTTCCACACTCATCTTCTTTCCTCCGTGGAAGGCGTAAGCCGTGTCGCACCACGTGCAACGCAGATTGCAGCCTGTGAGCCGGACGAAGATGCAAGGCAGCCCAGCGCGCGTGCCCTCGCCCTGAATCGATTTGAATATTTCGGTAATGATCATGAGTTTGGAGTGCGGCAGCCCAGCTGCCGCTTTCCCGAATTACTTTCCGCTGGTAATCTCCCCGTGCGTCTTTCTCCGTGAGAGCCAATAAATAGCTCCAAAAAAGATCACCATAGCGATGACCAGCCGCGGGTATCCTGGTGCAACTCCCATGAAACGCAGCACAACGATGTAGCCCAAGGCTACGAGCAGCGCGGGAATGATGATGATGAAAAACGCTCGATTCATCGGATCACCCAAGTCCGAAAGGCGCTAAGCCCCCGGCCGGTACTGTGCCCGGCTGGTGTCCGTCTCCCAAAGCAGCACATCCGTGATGCGCGCCCCTGGAGGCAGACTTGCCATTTGCCGCGTCACTTCGTCGTAGAAATATTTCGCTACGTTCTCCGCGGAAGGATTCACCGTCTTGAACGGCTCAAGATCGTTCATGAACTGATGATCGAGCCGCCCCATGACCTCGCGAATAATCTGTTTCAGCTCGGTAAAATCAACGAGCAATCCAACCGCATCGAGCTGCGGTCCTTCGAGCGTCACGCGCACGCGATAGTTGTGGCCGTGCGGATTCTCGCACTTCCCGCGATACCCGCGCAGGGCGTGCCCAGCCGAAAATGTCTCTTCCACGCTGACCTGATACATATCTCTCCTGCTTGGCGCTCCCCGCTACTCGCGGAGCTATGGAACGGCGACGCTTCAGGCGGGGCTTGCCGAGCTGGCTTTCCTGCGGCCATCGTTTCCTGCCAGAAACCGCGCGACATCCGCCAGTTCGTGGGTCGTCCCGTAGCGCGGCAGCGACTCCAGAAAAATTTTACCATAGGGCATGCGCTGGATGCGGGTATCCAGCAGCGCGAGCACGCCGCGGTCGGTCTTCGTGCGAATCAATCGCCCAAAGCCCTGTTTCAGCGCCAGCACCGCCGAGGGCACTTGAAACTCCGCGAAAGGATTGCGCCCATCTTCCTGCAAGGCTTTTACGCGTGCCGCCACAATCGGATCACTCGGCACGGCGAACGGCAACCGGTCCACGATGACGCAGGAAAGTTGCTCGCCGGGCACGTCCACACCCTGCCAGAAGCTGGCGGTCGCGAAAAGAACGGCTGCCTCCGTATTCTTGAAACGCTCCAACAGCACCGAGCGCGGGGCGGTTCCTTGCAGCAGGAGCGGGAACGAGACGCGCGAGCGCACCCGTTCGAACAGATCGTTCATCTGGGAGTAGCTGGTGAAAAGGCAAAACGCGCGCCCCTGGCTAATTTCCAACAATTGCACGATTTCATCTGCGGCTTTCGCGGAAAAACCAGCATCGCGCACGTCGGGCATCTTGCGCGGCAAATACAAAAGCGCTTGGCTGGGGTAATCGAACTCCGGTGGTAGCGCGCGGTCCTTGGTGTGATCGATGCCCAGCCGCTGGCGAATGTAATCGAATCGCCCACCGACCGTAAGGGTCGCCGATGTCAGAATCACGGTGTCAAACTGTTCGAACAGCCGTTCCCGCAAAATCCCGCTCACGTCAATCGGCGTCGCCGTCAGGAAAACTCCCTTGTTCCGCCGTTCGTACCAATAGACAAAATTCTTTTCGTTCGATCCGAACAAAAACGCCAGCTCCTGGCGCAATTCAAAACTCCGGCGCGCGATGCGCGTCAGCTCCTCCGGTTTTTGCGTCACCGCCGCAAACTCCGACTCCAGGCTTTTTAAAGCGGACACCAACGCATCGTAGGTTTCGCGGTTTTGCTCGAGAAACGCTTCCCGCTCGTTGCGCGCAAACGAAAAACGCCCCTCGCGCGGCGGAAACAATTCAAAGAAGCCTCGGCTGCGCTCACGAATGCGTTGTGTCTTCCGCAGCAGCGACGGCGTTCCCAGATGCACCATCCGCAGCGTCAGGTCCGCGTCCCGCGCCAGCTCCTCGAACCGGAAATTCGAAATCTGCCGCCCGAAGTAATCGCTGGCCACATCTTCCATTTCGTGCGCCTCGTCGAACACCACCGCCGAATACTCCGGCAAGATGCTGCCAAAATCGTCCTGCTTTAGCGCCAGGTCCGCGAAAAACAAATGGTGATTTACGATGATCAGGTCGGCTTCTTTCGCCTGCTGGTGCATCCCCGTTACAAAGCAAGGATTGAAGGAAGGACATTTCTGCCCGGTGCAGGTATCCCTCCTGGCATCCAGCCGCGTCCACAGAGGAGAATCGTCCGGCAGAAAGGTCAGTTCCGCACGGTCTCCGGTCTCCGTCAGCTTGGACCATTGCTTGATCTGCTGGAGCGCGTCCAGCTCGTCCATACCCTTCAGCAGTGATTGATCCACGATCTGGTTCAGTTTCGAAATGCACAGGAAATTCGAGCGCCCCTTCATCACCGCGACTTTCAAGTTCGGCGCAAAATGCTTCTGCAAAAAAGGAATGTCTTTCTGGTACAGCTGTTCCTGGAGAGATTTCGTGGCCGTGGAAATCACCACGCGCCGCCCGCTGCAAATCGCCGGCAGCAAATAAGCGAGCGTCTTTCCCGTGCCCGTGCCCGCCTCGACGATGGCGTGATGGCGCGTTTCGAACGCGTCGTGCACCAATTCCGCCATTTCCAATTGCCCCGGGCGGTGTTCGTAGTCCGACGAAACGGTCGATCGGTCGAATCCACCCGCCATGCATTTTTCCAGGAGTCCGCCGGGGCCAAAAACCCCGCGCATCGAAGGCTTTGCTGTTCCGTCGCCGGTATCCGTCTTGGCGCCTTTCGGCGCGTTCGCACTCACTGTCGGGTGGTCCTCGACAGGCACAAAGCTCCGCTTGGACTCACGCGCCTCGCCCGCAGCTCTGCCCGCCTTCAGTTGCGTCGTATGTTTTGGTTCTCGCTTCTCCAACCCCCACCTGCTTTCGCCATCTTTGCAACGAATAACCTTAGCACACGAGCGAACCACACCGTTGGCATTGCCTTGGGGCATTCATGGATTATTCCCGTTCTGCACCACCTTCAGCTCCGATCAGGCATTAAGCAGTTGAGCAATTCCGGCGCATTTCCGGATGTCCCCCGGGCGCGCGAGCCGCTACAGTTGTAATGATTAAGTCTAAAATCAAATTGACGGAATTAGGTATCGGACGATACTTGGGGGTTATCCATGATAGGCACTCGTAGTTTGTTGATTGTCAC
>DATKEV010000016.1:0-10090 GCA_035511855.1 Candidatus Udaeobacter sp. | reverse complement strand
AGCCACGCTCCCGCTTTTCCGGCTGCCTCCTAGCCGGCCACCAAGAAAAAGGCCGCACAGGAAAAACTCCCCGTGCGGCCTCATCTTGAATCAACTTGCTTATTGTTTGTTGGGCTTGCTGGCTTCCGGCTTGGAATCGCTCCTTGGTTCCGGCTTGCTCGCTTCCGGCTGCTTCGCTTCACCACTCTGCGAACCAGCTTGCGCTTGCGAAACCAGCAGCATCCGCGTGCCGCTGTCCAGGTGCACGTTCTTCCCCGCCGAAGTAATCACTGAACCCTGCGTGGCGTTTGATGCCGCCGCGTTCAGGTTCAGGCCGTTCAGGCCAAACACGCCTTGGCTGTTGGAAGTGAGCTGACCCGCGGCGTTCAACCCGCCGACCGCCCCCTTCGAGGCGCCGACTACACTTCCGCCTGCCCCTGCCGCGGAATTCACCGCTCCGCCTGCAGTTCCACCTACGTTAGCGGCGGTGTTCGTCACTGTGCCAACCGCACCGCCCGCGGCGGAAGTCACTCCGCCGAGCCCACCGCGTCCACCGCCCGCACCGGATCCCGCTGCCGAAGTGCCCGCGCCGCCGTAGGCGTCAAGGTCCGATCCAGCGGCCGAAGCACTGCTCTGCGCCGCTGCAAGCGCTTGGATACCGGCGCTCAATGGGATTTCCTGTCCGTTCTTCAGAATCGCTTTGTCAAACTCGATCCCCAGTGCGGATTCTGATTCGCCTTTGGCGCGCGCCGAAGCCTGCGTGACGTGTCCTACCAGTTTCGCGCCCTTCGGAATCACGGTCCTACCTTCGGACTTCACCGCTTCCGTTGTGCGCCCGTTCACCACATCGCCCGGCTTGCACTTTTTCGAATCGATTGGCGAACTCAGCTCGGCGTTAAACGCCGTGCCGCTCGCCAGTGAACCATTCGCCTGCCCGTTCTGCGCCGACGCCGAAGTGGACGCCGACGCATTCGTTGATGCTTGCGCCTGCGTCTGCCCGGCTTGCACCGACGTCTGGCTGCTGCCCTGTGCTCCGGCCTGAGCCCCTGCTTGTGGCAGAGCCGCCGCGCTCATGCAGAAAACTGCCCCCACAACAATTGCCATCCCTGCGCGATTCATAGTCGTAAATCCTCCTCAAACAGACGTTTGGAGATGAGCTGGATTTGTCGCTTCAAGTATAAGGGTATTCATCCAAGCGGTTGATAGGGGCAATGTTTATGCCGATGTGTAAGATCTGTGTTTTCTATTATTTAGATTGATGCCCTGGCATAACAAGCCCGAAAAAAGGGCGAGTAGTGCGCAGGATTTACAGGGTCGTGCCACACCTTTTCCGTTAGCTCGGAACGATGCCCAAGGGCTTGGCCACTTCCGCCAGAATGTCGGCGGCGCGCAGGAGTTGATCGCGTTTATGCGTCGCGCTGACCATTGCCCGCAGCCGCGCTTTGCCTTCCGCCACCGTCGGGTAACCCACCGCTGGCGCAAATACACCTGCCTCAAAAAGTTTGCTCGAAAACTCAAACGCCTTCGCCGCGTCTCCCACGTGAATGGGAATGATCGGTGTCTCGCTAACCTTGAATTGAAATCCGCGCTTCTTCAATTCGCGCTTGAACATTTTTGTGTTGGCCCACAGTTTCTTCACCAGCTTTTCGCCTTCGGGCGAATCGAGCAGCGCGAACGCCGCCTGGCATGCCGCCGCCGTTGCCGGGGGGTGCGAAGTCGAAAAAAGAAACGGCCGCGCCCGCAGGTACAGAAAATCAATGAGGTCGCGCGAACCGCAGACATATCCACCCATCGAACCTATCGCCTTGCTGAGCGTTCCCACCTGGATGTGCACGCGCCCGTGGCACTTGTGATGATCCACGGTGCCGCGCCCGCCTCGCCCGAGCACTCCCGAAGCGTGCGCGTCGTCCACCATCATGATGCAGTTGTACTTTTCCGCCAGGTCGCACAGTTCCGGCAGCCGCGCGATGTCGCCGTCCATGGAAAACACGCCGTCCGTGATGATCAGCTTCTTTCCAGGAAAACTTGCATGCTCCTGCAAAATGCGCTCGCAGTCACTCCCATCTTTGTGTTTGAAAACCTTGATCGTGGCTTTCGAAAGCCGCGCGCCGTCGATGATCGAAGCGTGGTTGAGCTCGTCGGAGATAATCAGGTCTTCCTTGCCCAGCACTGCCGATACTGTTCCCGCGTTTGCCGTGAAGCCAGACTGAAACACCACGCACGCTTCCACGTTCTTGAACGCCGCGATCTGTTCTTCCAGCTCCATGTGCAGTTTCATGGTCCCGGCAATCGTTCGAACTGCGCCGGCGCCCGCTCCGTATCGTTTCACCGCGTCCAGCGCGGCTTTCCGCAATGCTTTATGCGTGGTCAGTCCTAGGTAGTTGTTCGACGCGAGGTTGATGACTTCTTTCCCGTCGAAGATACAAACCGGCTTCTGCTCGCCTTCCAGCACGCGCAACTTCGGCGCCACCCCCTTCGCGCGCAGTTCCTTAAGCTCATCGGTAACGTACTGCAAGGGATTTTGCTTTGATGTAATCGTCGCGGTATCGGACATGGTCGTGCTCCTGAGGTGAACTCGGCTGGTGGAGGAATTATTTTGCGCCTGTCAGCGGCTTTGAGCAAACCTATCACCGACGCGTCGGCAGGGCCGAGCGGCTAGCGTGGGACGCCGTTCGGGTACAGCAAAATCTTCCCGGCCAAGCCGCCCTGCAACAACGAAAACGCGCTCTCAAACTTATCAAGCGGCGCCTGCTCGCCAAACAGAGGTTCCAGATTCAATCGTCCCGCCTTCAGCAGCGCGGTCATCTCCACCCACGTTTCATACATCCGCCGCCCATAGATTCCTTGCACGGTCGCGCCCTTGAAAATCACGTCGTTGACCAAATCCAGCGGCACATTTTCTGTCGGAATTCCCAGCAGCGATGCGCGTCCGCCGGCCCGCAGCGCCTTGAATCCTTGCTGAATCGCCGTGGGATTCCCGGACATTTCAAGCAGCGCATCGACGCCCGTGCCGTCGGTCTCCGCGAGAATCTTGGCCACGGCATTTTCCGTCGAGGGATTTAGCACCACGTCCGCGCCCATTTTTTTCGCCATCGCGCGGCGCTGCTCGTTCGTTTCCGTCGCAAACACGATCGAGCTTCCGCAAGCTTTCGCTACCGCGATGGACATCAGCCCAATCGGGCCGCAACCCGTCACCAAAACCGTCTGCCCCGCGACCGGCCCGGCCAGAACAGCATGCACGGCATTGCCCAGCGGATCGAGAATCGCGCCGTAATGCTCTGGAATCGCGGGATCGAGCTTCCAGATATTCGACGCGGGGATTTTTACGAACTCCGCAAACGCCCCGTCTTGATCGATGCCGATAATCCGCAGATTCTGGCAGATATGCGCTTGGCCCAGACGGCACTGGTGGCAGTGCCCGCAGTTCACGTGCATTTCCGCGCTGGCGAAATCGCCCGCCATCACCGCGCGCACCTCCTCGCCCACGCGCTCGACCGTGCCGCAGAATTCGTGGCCCAGCGTCACCGGCGGCTTAATGCGTCCCTGCGACCAGCGGTCCCACCCATAAATATGCAAGTCCGTCCCGCAAATCGAAGCCGTCTTCACCCGCACCAGCACGTCGGTCGGCCCGATCGTCGGCACCGCCAGGGTGTCCATCTGCAAGCCCTTCGAGGCTCGCATCTTCCGCAATGCCTTCATCGTCGCCGCCATCTACCTCGGCTCCCGCTCGTCGGGCAAGTCACCGATGCTAGCACATCCCCGCCGCCGACTTCAGTCTGTGCCGCCGGCACCGCACTTCTCAAAGAGATTGTTCCAACCGCCTTTGGACACCGCTCCCCGCTCAATGGTTGAATGGACGCATGACCACCGAGCCAAACCTCTCTCGCATTCGCGAAGCGCAAGCGTTGCTCGCATCGCACCTCCCGGTAACGCGCCTTGTCGCCGCGCCCGCTCTCTCCCCAACGCACTCGAACGCTTATCTCAAACTCGAAACCGATCTTCCCACCGCATCCTTCAAGCCGCGGGGCGCGCTATTCGCTTTGGAGCAGCATCTTCGAAAGCATCCCATCGCAGAAGTCATCGCGTGCAGCACCGGCAACCATGGGGCCGCCGTCGCGTACGCCGCCAAAACTTTCGGCCTCCCCGCGACCATCTTCCTCCCCGCCAATCCCAATCCTGTTAAACGCAAGAAGATTGCCGACCTCGGCGCGCGTATCGTGGAAGCTGGCGGCCCCGACTGCGCCCATGCTTTCCTCGAAGCCAAGGAGTATTCCGCGCGGCCAGGGGTCTTCTTTCTTAATGACGCCACGGACCCCGATCTCCCTGCCGGGCCCGCCACCATCGGTCTCGAAATCCTCGCCCAGCTCCCGCAGGTCACGGCGATCTACGTCCCCATGGGAGACACCGCTCTCGTCCGCGGCGCTGCCGCAGCTGTCCGCCAGACCAATCCGAGCGTGAAGATCATCGGCGTCCAAGCGGAACGCGCGCCTTCTTATTACTTGTCCTGGAAAGCAGGCCGCGCTATATCCACGGAGACTTGCGACACGTGCGCCGATGGTCTCGCCACGCGCACTCCTGAAGCGGAAAATGTGCGCGCCATCCGCGAACTCGTCGATGACGTCGTCTTGGTCACGGAAGCAGAGATGCTGCAGGCCATCCGCCTTCTTTATGAACGTATGGGCTTAGTTGCCGAACCCGCAGGCGCGGCCTCGACCGCTGCCTTCCTCAAGCAGCCTCCCTCATCAGCTCCCGTCGCGCTCCTCGTCACCGGCGCAAACATCTCCGACTCCGTCCGCCGTCGAGCGGGCCTTCCCGCAGCCTAGTGCCGTTCCAACTATGTGGGCCAAATGACAGTCCGAAGATGGGACATAGACAAAGCATTTCTCAAAGGGATTTGCTCGAACAAGTTGGAACGGCACTACTAGTCCAGATTTCTCCATAGGAAAGCGACCATGAAGACGCGTGCGCATCTGACCCAGCCTCATCGTAAACATTCATCTCCAGATCTGCTCAGCTGAGATTCTCTTTGGCGCGCTTCCTCCTTACTTCTTTACTTCCTTCATCTCCTCCACCACCCCAATCTTCTCCAACGCCTTCAAATACTCCACCACCATCTCCACCGGCACGGGCCCATACTCCGCCGACACGGACCCGTAAATTGCCATCGCTCGGCGCTTACCATCTGTCAGATTCAGCACTTCGTATGCATACTCTTCCCCGCTCCCCCATTCGCCCTGGTATTGGAGGAGCTTAGGAGGCACTGCGTTTTGCGCACGCAAATGTTCGGCGAGATAGTCGTAACCAAAAACTGCAAGCGGCCCCTTCACTGTTGCATTTCGTTTGAAAACTGCATTCAAGTCTTCCACCTTTACTTGCCCCGAGACGCTGAATTCGCATCGATAAGGTTTTGCTGGATCAGTCGTGGCATCACTGCGGGGAATGGGAGTAGCGAGGAATTCTTCAAGAGACCTGTGGAGGCCATCGGCATAATACAAATCCGCAATGTGCAGCATGCAAGAGTCTTTAGGAAGAAACGAGGCCTCGTGCCTCTTCGCCCTGTCCTGCAAGCCATGGACAACTTGAGAAAAAAGAGCTTCGACGGCAGCTCCGTCTGTAGTTTTCATTCCCGCCAAAAAATAACCGCTCGCCGCCCCGATAAACGCCGCCCTCTTCAACTTCGTCGGATCGACGTTCGCCGCGGTATCGAAATTCGTATGAATGTACCGGTCCGGCCAGTCATTCAGATAAATCGCAGGTATCCCGAACGACGAATCCTGATACACATCGTGATCGCTTCCCATCGTGTACGCCGAATGCTCCGCCCGCAGCGGCTCCTTCCCGCCCTCCGGCGCCACCAGTGGATACTCCGCCTTCCCCGTGGCCGCAAACTTGTAGGACTCCTTGTTCAGAAACTCCGCAAACGCCCACGCCACGTCGTGCACAAAGCTCGGCAAACTCATCGGCCCGCGTGTCACGTGGAACACCGCCTTCGTCTCCGGCCCACCGCCCACCATGTCCATGTGCACCACGGCCTTGATCCGCTTCGCAAACTCCGGCTTCGCGTTCAAGAGGGTGATCGTTCCTTCGATCTCCGGCGGCCAAATAAACCGCATCGTTCGTGCCGGCCGCGCCAATTCCTCCGCCGCAATCAATTTCTGCAGCGTCCGCGCCACCTCCAGAATCGTCGCGCACCCGCTCGCATTGTCATTCGCTCCTGGGCGCTGATGATCCAAATGGCACGAAAAAGCAACCTCCTCGTCCTTCAACTTCGCATCCGCCCCCGGAATTGCCGCCGTCACCACTTCATAATTCCCCGCATGCCGCCCCGCCTTCACCACAGCATGCAGCCGAATTTTCTCTCCTTTCGCCAGCCGCTCTTTCATCCCCCGCGCTGTCTTCAGCGACACCATGAACCCAAATGTTTTGTTCGCCGAAAACGTCTCCAGATGCCCCCACCGAACCAAATTCTCATCCTCACCCCACCAGGCCGTCTTCTGGTTCTGCGCATAACTCACGATTCCCGCCGCCCCAAATTGCCCCACCGCCAAGTCCTCGACCGCACCGGGCTGCGCGCTCACCAGCACAATCTTTCCCTTCACATCCTTCCCTGCGTAATCGCTCTCCTTCGTTCCCGCGCCCGCATCCACCAACTCCGCCATCACGTCCGCGCTCTCGCTATCTTCTGCCAGCACAATCGGCTCCGCCTCATAACTCGCAATCTTGCCTGCGTACGCCGGCGCGCAATCCGTGTTGAAGACTATTTTCCCATTTTCAACTTTCTCCTGGTCGCAAGCCGGCGGGCTTCCCGAGGCGAGGTCAAGCAACTCCCCCGACTCCGCATCCCACGCCGGCCGCGACCTCTGTGTCCCATAAAATATCTTCCCATCCGTCGGAAACTGCAGTATCGCCACGTCGCTCAATCCGTAAGCCCGCAGCCGCTCCGCCACCAACTCCGCCGCTTCATGAAATCCTCGCGAGCCGCGCTGGCGGTGAAACCGCGCAATCCCCTCCAGATTCCTCTTGGCCGTCTCTCCACTCAATTCATTCGCCAGCGCAGCTACATCCTTCTCGGGCAACAGCGGCGGCTTCTGCGCGCGCCCCACGCCCGGCCCCATTCCAACCGCGATCATCATCGCCGCAACGACGAGCCTTTTCACAAACCCCCCTCACAACCTCAGCAGTCCCGCGCCGCTCCCCGAGTGAGCAGAATTGGATTACTCTCTACAAAGCGCGAAGCGCTGAGCCTTCTTCACTCCGCCCCGCGATGCGATGGCCCTTGTTCGCACGCTCGGACCCGCTCGAGCAGCAATTCGCGTTCGCGTGCGTTGCGCGTGAGCGAGGCGGCGCGCTCGAACTCCGCCTGTGCCTCGACGAAGCGGCCGAGCTTGAAAAGAAAGTCGCCGCGCACGCTCGGCAAAAGGTGATAGGCCTTGAGAGAAGGTTCCGAGGCGAGCGTGTCGATGAGCTCAAGACCTGCTGCCGGACCGAAGGCCATCGAGAGCGCAACCGCACGATTCAGCTCCACGATAGGCGAAGGCGTGAGCTGCCGGAGGGCCTCGTACAGCGCGGCGATGCGTTGCCAGTCCGTTTCCGAGGCAGTACTCGCCCGAGCGTGGCATGCGGCGATGGCGGCTTGGAGCGCATAAGGGCCGCGGGCGCCTCCGAGTTCTTCGGCGCGCTGAAGGGCGGCGAGACCACGGCGGATGAGTAGTTGATCCCACAGCGCGCGGTTCTGATCGAGCAGCAGGACGGGCTCTCCTGACGGGCCAATTCTCGCGCCCAAGCGCGACGCCTGAATCTCCATCAGCGCAACCAAGCCGTGGACCTCCGGCTCCCTCTGCGCCAGTTCGGCCAGTATGCGGCCGAGGCGAAGCGCTTCCTCGCAGAGCGCCGGCCGTATCCAGTCCTCGCCGGCCGTGGCCGAGTAGCCCTCGTTGAAGATCAGGTAGATGACTTCGAGCACGGAAGACAGCCGCGCGGCGAGCTCGGGCCCCCGCGGGACCTCAAAGGGAACGCGCTCTTCGCTAAGCGTCCGCTTGGCACGGACGATGCGCTGGGCGACGGTCGGCTCCGGGACGAGGAAGGCACGGGCGATCTCCTCGGTCGTCAGGCCTCCGAGCAAGCGCAGTGTGAGCGCCACGCGCGCCTCAGTCGAGAGCACCGGATGGCAGGATATGAACACGAGGCGCAGTAGGTCGTCCCCGATATCATCGTCCAGCGCAGCGTCGAAGTTCGGCACGGCCATCTCCTGCTGCGCCTGTAGCTCGCGGCCAAGCTCCTCGTGCTTGCGCTCGAGCCGTGTGTTCCGGCGGAAATGGTCGATGGCACGATGCTTGGCGGTGGCCATGAGCCAGGCGCCCGGATTGTCCGGGACGCCCGACGCCGGCCACTGCTCGAGCGCGGCGACGAGAGCGTCCTGCGCGAGTTCTTCGGCAACACCGACATCACGGACGATCCGCGTGAGGCCCGCGATGATTCTAGCCGACTCAATCCTCCAGACTGCGTCGATGGCGCGATGGGTATCGGCAGCCGTCACAGCTACCCATCACACCATCTTCAATCCGGCACTGCAAGTTCAAGGACGCACGGCGACTAGGCTCTTGCAGCCGCCGCATCGGCGCAGGCATTTTGGCCTGCTTCGAATAACTGGCGAAGCTCGCACTCGCCATCACCGGCTGCCTGGAGGAAAGTCTTGGCCAGTTCAATGGCCTCTTCCTTCGAGTTTGCCTGAAGAATGGCGAAGCCGCCGACTACCTCCTTGGCTTCGGTGAAAGGCCCGTCGGTGACACTCAGCTTCCCACTGGAGATGCGAACGCGCGCGCCAAGAGCGCTTGGCAGGCATCCTTCGGTGGCGAGCAGGAATCCGGCCTTCATTCCGTCCTCGACCAGCTTGCCCATCTTGGCGATTTCCACGTGGGAAGGGGGAACGCCTCTCTCCACGGTTTTATAGATACTTAGGAATCGCATGATGATCTCTCCCCCTATTCGAATTGTTGAGTTCGGCGATCGATTGCCGGGTACTCATGAACGGGCCTGAATTCCCGCTCTGCTCAGCGACCAACGACACTCTGCGGACTCGACATGGCCAAGGCATCCTTTTGTCAATCGCGCCCGCCGCAAGTGCGCGGACGCGCCGTGGGTGCTCCTTCGCGGCCGCCCGTAAGACGAGCGCCTCCTATCCTTTGGGACAGAAGTCTTCTGGCCCGAACACTTGGCGAATTTCGGTTTCGCCTTCCCAGCCCGGCCAGTGTTTTTTGTGAAGTTCCATGAAGCGCAACGCTCCTTCGATCGCTTCCTGTTTAGACTTCAACTCGAAAACCGCAAATCCGCCGACGATTTCCTTGGCCTCGGTGAAAGGCCCGTCGATCGCCTTTACCTGCCCTCCAGCCAGCCGGACGCGCGTGCTCGCCGCAGTCGGAGCCAGCCCGCCGCTGTCGCGTATCGTTCCGGCTTTGACCGCCTCTTCGGTAAGCTTCGCCATGGCGTCCATGAGTTCCTTGGGCGGAGGGCCCGAGAGTTTTTCAGCGTGCTTGACCATCATCAAGAATCGCATGGTTACATCTCCTTTTAGTTCCTGGTTGGGAGTTGGGCTTTCCGAACAGTTTCAACCGGCGGAACCCAGCCTCCATTGATACGTCGAATCAAGCCTCGCGAAATCGACACGTTTCGGAAATTTATGGGCATCGCCTTCTGCTTTGCTATTTCTTGGTCCACACACATCCGGAAAGCATTCTACCGCCTCACCGGGCGAAATCAGCCGCTTCACGCACCGGACGGATCTCGACCTCGGTCTCCTGGTCGAACGGAGCGCGCTTGAGCCATTCAACCGCCTCATCGATTGACTTCACCTGCCACAGCCAGTAGCCGCCTACGAGTTCCTTGGTCTCGCTGAAGGGGCCGTCGATCACCGTGCGCTGCTGTCCCGAAAACCTGACGCGCTTGCCTTTCGAGCTTGGATGTAACCCATCAGCTCCGAGCAGCACGCCAGCCTTTATCAATTCCTGGTTGAATTTCCCCATCTCGGCAAGCAGCTTCTGACTTGGCATCACGCCCGCCTCAGAGTCCTTGCTGGCTTTCACCATCACCATAACTCGCATCGTTCGTCTCCTTG
>DATKEV010000015.1:0-10208 GCA_035511855.1 Candidatus Udaeobacter sp. | reverse complement strand
GCAGCTAGGAAGGTGAAAATGGCTCCCAATTTCTCGCAAGCGACACCAGGTAGGGCACTTAGATTTTCAACTTCCTCGGCTGTTAACCGAAGGTGCTAGTTCGAATCTAGCCCGGGGAGCCAACTCTCTCGCATTCAAGCGTTATGAAGCTGCATTCTCACGATTTGCTTCCAGAAAATCATAGTGTCATGTAAACGTATTTTCTCTTGTTCGCCGTTGAAGTTCAGACGACCGCATCAGGCCCCGCAAACAAAAACAGTCCCCGGACGTCACTCGTAGGGGCGGTCCGCATGAGCAGTTTCAGGACACCAGGGAAGGCGCAGGATGCACCTGACGCTCTATTTCGGAGATCTTGCCAGAACGCCTTGTAACTTCCAGATCAAAGAAATTTTGGAGGTTCAGCCAGAACTCGGCGTTCGTGTTGAAGTATCGTGCCAGGCGTAGCGCAGTCTCAGCCGTGATTCGGCGCCGCTCGTGTACTATTTCGCCGATACGAGTAGCAGGCACGTGCAGTTCGAGTGCAAGCCTGTTGACTGTCAAGCCGAGCGGCCTCATAAAGTCCTCACGGAGGACCTCACCCGGATGCACAGGGGGCATTAACTCTTCGGACTTGCTCATATTTATCTTTTCTTCTCGCTAGTGATAGTCGACGATTTCCACATCGTAGCAATGGCCCTCACGCCAGACAAAACAGATTCGCCATTGATCTTTGATCCGAATCGAGTGCTGCCCTTTCCGATTGCCTCGTAATGCTTCCAATTGATTCCCCGGTGGCAAAGCCAAAACGCGCAGCTCCGTCGCAGCGTGAATTTGGAGCAATTTCCGCAAGGCGACCCGTTCGATGGAACGGAACCGCCTGCTGTGGTGATAGTGAAAGAGTTCCTCAGTTTCCTTTGAGCCAAAGCTCTGAATCACCCGCACAGAATCCTACGCCACACGTTATACGTCAAGCAACGGATGATGACATACATCAAAAACTAAGCCAACAGCGACGGCTAACCCCAGTCCCAAGCGGACGGGGCTTGCGCCGCCAAATCCGGTCAGCTTCGTGAGGTCGACGCCGTTGAATCTGTCCCGGGGAGCCGACCTTTTTGCATCCATGCGTTTATGAGGTACTTGTCAGAGGCAGGATAGAGCAACAGGTACGTGACTCAAAACATAGATCCATTTCAGCGATTCCCACGACACCACTTCCGAGTCCTGTTCTACGCTTCTCTCCACTGAAGTTCTCTGTCATACAGTGCTTAGAGAAACCTGCTGCGTCTGCAGCACGACCCTTCACATGAACTTCAATTTCTCTTCGACATACAGCGAGAGCTCAATCATGCGCTCCGCGACTTGCTCGGCCGACTGACCAGCAAAGTTCTTAAGCACCAACTCCTTGATATAGAGCCGCACAAGATAACGCAGTTGGAGCGCACGACTACGCGTGGCGAAGACAAAATCGCGATGACCACTGTTCACGACTATCAGGTTGCGTTCAGCATCGAATCGCGAGCGCCACAGTTCCCCGGCGGCCCGTTCAAAGGTGTAGCCCGGTAAGCCGCGCGCATTGACAACAGCCGGGCCGATAGCCTCATCAAGGCTGTCGGTGACGGTAATCAACGCCTCGGCACTGCAGCGTATGTCACGCTGTGAGGCGGCAACGGACAAACGTACCAGAACGGGCGACGCGGGAGCTTCAAAGCTCACTTCTTGATCAGAGGTGGACAAGAGCGTGCCACCCCCTTCGACGATCTCCCAGGTAAATGTCAAGTCCTGTTCGACCCGCCGGCGCGAGCGATCCCGGGGCAACGCACGAAGCCGCCGACGTTGGCTCACAGCCAATGTGCTTGCCACAGGTGAAATCACGACGCTGTGCAAAGGGCCTGCATAGTCAAAGAATTGGCGCTGTGTAGATTCGCCTCCGCTCGGTTCTGGAATGCCCCCCTCTCCCTCCACAACCGAGGCCTCCACGTTTCGCCCAGGTGGCTCGCCGCCACCGGACCCTTGCGGTGAGCGTGACTGGATGTCAAACCAGTCGTATTCCTCGCGCGGCAAGACCAGCATGGCCTCGCGAAACGCACGCTGGATGGCACGTAGGGACTCCCGGTTTGCCTGTTCTTCCTCGGCGCGTCGTTGGGCCTCGATGAGCCCATTGAGGTATGCTTCCAGCGGTACTAAAGCTTCCACGAAGGCCCCGTAGCGTTCATCGTGGACGATCCCGGAACGCGTGCCGGGTGTGAGGTTAAGGTAGGGCACGTCGATCAGGCCCTGCAGGTAGCGAGAACTCCACGGCGCGCGCTCGAGACCAGGCAGCGTTCCAATATCCGCAATCACCCGCGTGCCGTCTCGGGTAAGGGCGACCCGGCAATCCTCGTCCGGTTCTGTGAGATACAGTTCGCCATACGCCTCGCCGAATGGCGAGCGAACTGTCGGTAGTTGGTGCAGCAAGCGGCCTTCGAACTGTCGCGGCTCGACCTGGTACTGCTTGCGCGCAAGTTTATCGATCACCGTTACACGAACCTGTGTATTGCGAATACGATCGCGCAGCTCCGAGGCCAGATACCACTGAATCTTCTCGCCGCTCAGTCCCCGGATGCCCTCGAGCAAGGGCTTGATCTTGAGTTCGGTGCCTCGTTCAGAAAAGAGCACGCGTCGAGGCTTGACGACATAGCGGGAATCCCCTTTGCTCATAACCATTTGATAGATACGCTCATCGGAACTGGTAGAAGTCATCGTGAGCGTGTCGCCCACGGTCCAGAAGCTCAACAGACCGATGCCAAATTCCCCTTGTAAGCCGAGTCCAGCACCGTCTGCCTTCAAGCGTCGCTTGACGGAGTCGCAGATATGAGTTGCGACGTACTTGAAGTCAGGCAGTCCGTTCGCATCGCGGGGAACGCCGTCGCCATCGTCCTTGACCGTTAGATAGTGTTCGCCGTGCTCGCGCCCGCGCGTGATGGCAATCGCCTTGGCATGCGCATCGATACTGTTTTCGACCAACTCGGCGATGGCCTTAAGCGGATTGCTTTGCGACAGGGCAATGATACGGATAGCATTCCAATCATCGCCGATCCGCAATTTGCCGCTCTCTGATTGCTTCGATTTGGTCGCGCTCGTCTTCGCCACAGTGACAACGAACTCCGCCGGTTGGGGTAGGGCAGGGGGGAACGATTTCAGCCTGCCATCGGCACCTACTATATCGAGGGCTTTAGCTGTCGGGCAAGGTTGGCTCAGCCGCGGGCACACAGATCAAACTGAATGAGAATGTACTCCAATTCATCAAGGATGATTTCGCCGCGCGCGTTATCCACCCACGTGATCTCTACTACCGGCACGACAATCGGGAGTTCCGTCGTCCGCCTAGCTTCAATACAGCCGCGCTGCTCAGGCGAACACAAGCCGGTGTCATGGCAGTGTAATGCGAATTGTGACCAACAGCGGCGAATGACGATGAAAACTGAAAAGAGAAAGTGAATTTGAGTTAGTCGCGTCTGATTAGAACTTGCTGAATCCCTGCGATTTGTCTCGGCTCCGACAACTTGTGATTAAATAGGTCTCATGGCTGTTAACCGAAGGGTTGCTAGTTCGAATCTAGCCCGGGGAGCCATTCTTCCTCTTTAATTTCAGTTCCTTACGCTGAAGCTGATAACAAATCACTTTGGGTGCCATTGGGTGCAACTTCAAGCTTCTGACCCGGAATTCACCATTTTCCCATAGCTGGAAGGAGCCCGGTGCTACACTGTGCCGAACTGTCGCGGGGGTATAGGGCAGTTGTCGGTTTCATACGATTTTGCGGGCAAAGCGGCCATCGTCACGGGTGGTGCTCGGGGAATTGGCAGGGCCATCGCGACACAGTTCGTTCGGTGCGGTGCCCGAGTCTGGATTTGGGATGTTGATCCGATCGAATTCGACGGTGCGCAATCTCTGAACGTGGATGTCACGAGCGCCGACCAGATCGCAAAAGCTCTTGCCCATGTCGTACGTCAGTCGCCGCGCATCGATATCCTTGTGAACAACGCCGGGTATCTCGGCAGCTACCAGCCTTTCGTCCGATTCGACGCAGCGGAATGGGAGCGCATTCTTCAGGTCAACCTGATTGGTGTGCTCGAAGTGACCCGCCAAGTCCTCCCACTCATGCGGCGTGCGGGACACGGGCGCATCGTCAATATGGGTTCTCTTGCAGGCAAGGAAGGTCTACCAAACCTCGCAGCATATTCCGCCGCAAGCGCAGGCGTAATCGCTTTCACAAAGGCCCTTTCCCGGGAAGTCTGCGATACGGACATTCGGGTAAATTGCGTTGCACCCGGCCCCATCGACACTGATCTAATTCGAAGATTGGGTGACAAGGTCGTGGATGAGATGATTGCCGCAAGCCCGCTGAAGCGTCTAGGAAACGTGGATGAGGTTGCCGGGATAGTGCTGTGGCTTTGCTCAGACGCCAGTGCGTTCAACACCGGGGCTGTGTTCGACCTGTCCGGTGGCCGGGCGCGTTATTAATCCATGTACGCAGCGCGCCCTTTGCGGTTCGTTCGTATCGTGAGGGCCGGCTATCTGAATTCCGTCCCATATTTTCGGGCAATCTCATTGGTTTGTTCTCGCGTGAGCTGTTTTGGCGGTACACCGGGTGGGGTGCACGCGTCACGGAAAAAGCCGTCCAGACCAGCAGGAGTCACAACCCAGAGTAGGAGTAGTTCGTGATCGGGATTCTCAAACCCATGCCATGAGTTCTTGGGAATAAATATCGTTCCGCCCTTCTCAAAAGAGTGACGTACATCGTTCAAGATGAATATTCCGCCGCCCGCTAGAACGTAGAAGGCTTCGTCCATGTGGAAATGTCGATGGACTGGGATGCCTGTACCAATCCTCACTTGCTGTGTCCCCAAGCCGAGATTGTCCGAACCCGTGGCGGAGCCAACCTTGATGACGATGATTCCGTGGTCACGAAAATGAACGAGATGTTCACCCTCAGTTGCGCTGAGCACATATCCCTTCGCGGCAGCAGTACCGACTTGTCCGACAGCAGCAGCTACTCCGGCTGCGCTTGCAATTTGCAAAAAGCTGCGACGGCTATGCTTTACGCGCACAGGCACCTCCCTAGGCCCGACATTCTACCTAAGGGACACAGGTCTGTGGCCGTAGATAATGGCTGCGAGTAGGACGAGAGAGCCGTCTCCGGCACGATGTCGGCTGCTCTAGCCCTTACGACCAGAAAAAGGAGAGAGTCCGTCGCCGGGAGGAGGAAAGGTTCTGAAGCAATGTCGGCCCATTCGTCTTTTGCAAAATGCAAAAGACGCCAGCACGTGGCGATTGCAAGAGGTAGTGAGCGCGGGCTGCGACATCTCGACGGTCAGAAGAAAAGCATGTTGGTATAGAATCGTCGTCATCCTGTGGACGACGCTTGGTGCACGCAAGAGGTAACTTCACACCATGAGACAACGCAACATGATTCGGTTCTTTCTCGTTGCTGTTGCTGTGGCCCTCGCTTTTTCGGTTCAAGCAAGAGTTGCTGGACAGACTAAGGCCGCTGCTTCGCACGGCACGGGTCTTCCTCAATCGCTCAGGTTGTATGTGTTTGATTGTGGCACCTTGCACATCACGAATACCGAACGATTCGGCTTGAAAAAGGAAGAGGTCGCAACAGCGGACTTGTCTGTGCCTTGCTTTTTGGTCGCGCATCCTATGGGGACACTGATTTGGGACACGGGAGCTGTGCCGGACGCTGCGTGGAATCCTGTCGACCATCCGGTTGTCCAGCACGTCGTGCTTCCCGACTCGCAGGAACGCGATGTGACCGTAGTCAATTCGCTGAGAGCACAGTTAGCCGAGGTCGGCTATTCCCCATCTGATATCACCTATCTGGCCCTCTCCCACTACCACTACGATCACACTGCGAACGCCAACGAATTCGCCGCTTCCACGTGGCTGGTGCGCCAAGTCGAACGTGACGCCATGTTCGCTGAAAAACCGCCTGGCACAACGCAACCTTCCACTTATTCAGCCCTTCGGCAGAGCAAGACACTCATCCTTAAAGCCGATGAGCACGACGTGTTCGGAGATGGTACCGTCATCGTCAGATCGGCTCCCGGGCACACGCCGGGCCATCAGGTTCTGTATGTGAAGCTCGCGAAGGCAGGAGGGGTCATGCTCTCAGGGGATCTCTATCACTATCCAGAAGAGCGCGCGCTGGACCGCGTACCAACCTTCGAGTTCAATCCCGAGCAGACCCGTGCGAGTAGAGTGGCAATCGACTCATTTTTTAAGAAGACGGGCGCGCAGCTTTGGATACAGCACGACTTCAACGGCAATGCGAAGCTGAAAAAGTCGCCCAACTTCTACGATTAGAAAGGCTGCATCCCTCAGGTTCAGACAACTCAGGCAGTTCGCCGTGTTTACCGTGCGTCGGACAGCCTTTGTTCCGTACGAGTCTCCTCCGTAACACGCTTCGCACGCCGCTACGCTGTGCCGCACTCCGGCAGGGATTAGGGCAGGTAAGCATGCCTCTGGATAGGAATTGACGTTATTTCCGTCCTGGCCATACCACGGAGAATTGCGCAGATCGCCGTGCAAGTTGAAGTAATGAACGCGGCCGCCCGAAAGCCCAGCTGCCGGAAAGCTCGTCCTCTGTGCATCTTCCAATGCCATCGGTGCTTTCGGATGGATGTAGCACGCACATCGCTTTCAGGACGCGCCTGGTGGTTGCCCAAAAACCCTTCCTCCCGGTTGGTCCCCAATAGCTGATCTATAGCGGGTAATACTTACTGGTTTCGCGGCCCACAACAGAAGATTATCGTGCGCTTAGGCGTTGCGGTTGCGAATTGCTCTCGCGGCCAGCGCAGCCAAAAAGCTAGGGCTTAGCGGGAGCAGGAGCTGGCGCGGGTGCCTGCTGGTGATCAAAATTCACCTTGGGCGCTTGGCGCGCTCCTTCTTCCGTCTTGAAGTAGGCGTCATTGCGTGAGAAGGCACTCATACTTGCAACGATGTTGTTCGGGAAAAGAGACAGGTAGGTATTGTAGTCCTGCAGCGTCTCATTATAGCGGCGCCGCTCCACGGCGATGCGATTCTCTGTTCCGGCCAGTTCATCCTGCAAGCGCAAGAAATTCTCGTTTGATCTCAACTGGGGATAGTTCTCCACCACCACGAGCAGCCGTCCCAATGCCGAATCTAATCTGCCGTTCGCTGCGATCTTGTCTGCCGGCGTCTGGGCGCTAAGCAAGGCTGACCTCGCCTTCGCGATTTCTCCGAACACGACTTGTTCCTGCTGCGCGAAGCCCTTCACGGTCTCCACCAGGTTCGGAATCAGGTCCGCGCGCCGCTGCAGCACTACGTCTACCTGTGACCACGCTGCGTTCACCGCCTCGCGTTTCACCGCCATTTGATTTCGTCGGTTTACGAACGAGCCGCCGAAAATCAACGCCACGATCAGCAGTACCACCACGACTCCCAATAGTGCTTTCATCTCTCCGTCTCCTCTCGCTTCTCCGAATCTTAGTGACCCTTGCGCTGCCATTCCTTCTTGGGCACATGGTGTTCCAGAGCCTCTGTCACCTTCTCTAGCGCATTTAGATACCGCCCATACGCCGCCGCTATTTCGATGCGGCCTCCGTCGGTACGCAGTTCCAACCCAGCATGGAACGCATTCGCATCAGCTCCCGTGAGCTGCGCTACACGCGCGAACATTTGCGCGGGCGCATCCGGCGGCTGCTCGCCAAGAGCGATGAGCGCATGCCGTGCCAAAGTCCTCGCGCTCGAAATTGACTTCGAAAATGTGCCGCGCAACTCCGCTTCGTTCCCCGCGGACAGCAGAAACTGCTGCCGCAATTTCAACATCATCGTTCGCAGCTCATGTTCCACCTGAACGCGGTGCAGATTCATTGGAACATGAATCTCGGCAATCGCGTCTTTGCCGAACAGCACCCGGCGGTCGCGCTGCATGTCCAAGAGCTCGATGGCAAATACGTCCGCCGAATGGTGCAGCTCTTTTTCCGTGAAAAACAGAGGCGCTGGCTCCTTCTCCTTCGCCGTCCACCATTTCACAACCGGGGCCACGCGTTTCATTTCGCCAACCTCCAGCGAAGCCATCACGCACAGCACATTGAGATCTGAGTGCCCCTCTTGATGATCACCGCGTGCGGCCGATCCATAGAGAATTGCCGCATGCAGATTGGCCTGTGCCGCGTCTTTCAGCCGGCCGACCAGTTCGGTCAGTTTTCGATCCGTTTCTAACATTGGCGATTCCCTTTCTGCCCGCGCCCGCGCCTCACCAGTCTCCGCCGGCTCCGCCACCGCCGCTGCTTCCACCGCCGAACCCGCCAAATCCGCCGCCGCCCGACCAGCCTCCCGCGCCCCCGCCGAAGCCACCGCCACCCCAGTCCCCGCCGGTCCGTCCTCCGCCCGACGACCCACTCGAGCTACCGGCCAGCACGCCCAGCAGAAACCACAACAGGCCTCCACCGCCCGACCCGCCTCCGCGCCCGCTCCGATTGGATCCTAAAAAAAGTTTGCCGACCACAGCGAAGAAGATCACCAGACCGATGATGACCAAAAAAAACTGGCTGACGCCTCCCGAGCGATCTTCTCTCGCAGAGCGCCTCGGCGGCTCCCCGGTCAGCGTTACTCCAGATGCATCGGCAATGTATCTTGCCAACCGCCATGCAGCCGCTTCAATCGCCGCGCTGTAATTTCCCTGCCGCAGCAGCGGCACCATCAGCCGGCCAGCATCTCCCGCCCGCGCGTCGTTGATCACCGGCTCGAGCCCGTACCCCACCTCGGTCCAATATTTTCGTTCCTGCGGCGCGACCAGAAGCAGCACGCCGCGGTCATCCTTCTTGCCCCCGACTCCCAGATGCTTGAACAAATCGTTGGCGTATTGCTGCACGCTCTCGCCTTCGAGCGAGCGCACCGTCACGATGGCCATCTGCGCGCCGCTCTTCCGCTCCACCTCTCCGCAAAGATCTTCCAGCCGCGTCTTCGTCGCCGGCTCGATCACCCCCGCCAAATCCATCACGTAGCCGGTAGGCTTAATCTTCTTAATGTCTTCGGCACGCGCGAGCGTTGCCGCACTCATCAGCATGGAAAGGATGAGGAGTACTCGCGGGGTAACGGATGACTGTACCGACCGAAGTAACTTCACCATGGCATTATGCGGCCTGCCCGCCCCACCGCCAAAAGGGTGAGGGGAATTTCAGCAACTTATCCGCGTAAGGTCAACCGAATCATCGAGAGGTTATGGAGCGGGCGATGGAGATCGAACCCGCGACCTCCTGTGTAACAGCCAGGGAACTGCTTGGCTGTCACAAAAATGTCGCGCGAAGCGCGGTGAAGAGAAGCAAAGTGCGAATAAAACGTGAATAGCGAAGGAGAAGTTGGCTTGCCGTTTTTCATCAGAACTTGCTGATTCTCCTCGGTCTAGCCTGTCTTCCGGCAAGACTTGATTAAATAACGTCGATGGCTGTTAACCGAAGGGTTGCTAGTTCGAATCTAGCCCGGGGAGCCAATCTCTTTGTCATCAATCGCTTGGACGAAAATCAGAAGGCATTTCTGCTCTGCTGAATTGTTGACGAGTTCGGTGTTCAACTCTTGGAACCTCTTTGTTGCCAACGAGTTCCTATGTCGCTAGAGCATTCGGTTCTGGACCGAAGGCTTCCTCTGCAAATTCTTGAGCGATAAGCAGTTTCGGCAATGGCATGGCCCTGAAGAAGAAATGCGCTGTCACAAAAATGTCACGACTACCAGAGACAAATGAATGGATGTCTTGTACGCTGCTTAAGAACACAGAGATTTGATGATGTCAAGCCGCCTCGAGCCGCCGGATCTTCTCGCTCCGAGTTCGAAGTTAGGGCGGGCTAGCGGCCCGTACGAACAGACGAATTTGCATATGTCACACAAAAGGCTAGTTGTAGTACAATTTGTGCATGCGATTCGCAATTCAAGCTAGGCTGGACGACCAATCCCGGAAGAGGCTCGCAGTTCTGGTACGAGAATTGGGCTGGACTCCTTCGCGGGTTGTACGCGAGGGATTACGTGTTTTGGAAGCGAGTCATTTGCGGCGCAAGAAGCCAGGCATCATCGGCCTGGGTAAGTTCAAGTCTGGTGTGCCGGACCTGGGATCGAACAAAAAACATCTAAGGAATTTTGGACGATGAAGCCGGTCCTGCTTGACACAGGTTTCATCGTTGCGCTGTTGGACCGCAGCGAGAGTTTTCACAAGATGTGCGCTCGGACGGTTC
>DATKEV010000014.1:0-8595 GCA_035511855.1 Candidatus Udaeobacter sp. | reverse complement strand
CAGTCCAGCGGTCAGGGTTAACTTGCTAGAGAACTTCCAGGAATCCTGGCCGAAAAAGTTGAGCGCATTGACGGTGACGTGCCGTTCCTGGTTTCCTACCGCGATGGAAGCGCCGCAAGACGAACTGACCGCATTCTTAGCTGCCGTGCAGGCAGAAACATCACCCGCGAGGAAGTCGGCCAAGGCCTTAGCGTCTCCGGTAAATGCAGGGTCGTTTGCCCAAGGACCAGCCGTTCCGTCAAATGCAAAACTTCCGAGCCCGTGGCGGAAGTAAAACTCGTCCACGCGCCCTTGCCGGAACTCGCCTCCGAATCGGAATTCGTGCTTTCCCGTCGTATAAGAAACGATGTCCGTCAAATGACCGACAATATCATTCCTGCCTTCCGGTGGCGTAATTCCCACCTGTTCGAACCCCGCTCCACTCGATGAAGGGAATGGCGTCATGATGATATTAGGCGCTCCGTTAAGGGGCTTCCCGGTGGCCTGCCCATTGAATGTCGCGGATGGGCTCAGGAACAATCCCAGGGCTTTGGGGTCGAAAGAATTGGCGAAATCGTGGAATATTTGGTTGAAATAATTTACCCCGAATAGCACTTGGTTCGTCAGGTGTGGCGTAAAGGTCGAGTTAAGGACCGCTGAGTAGTTCTGGACGTGGATCGGAGCGACTTCAAAATAATATTTCAGATTCGAGCTGGCCGAACCGAGCGCGGCGCTTCCGCCCGTCGGTTGCGTTTGGCTTCCTTCTCCCGAGTACCAGTGAATTGAAAGGCGATGCTTTTCCGTGATGTTGTAGTCGAATTTCCCGAGACCGTTGTAACTGTATCCCGTCGATGGCGACGAACTGAAGAAGTTGTTTTCTGCCGCCCCGACTGCGTTAACTTTGGGGTCGGTGAGCACGGAAGAAGGCCACAGGGTGGCCAGCAGTGTTGTGGAGAGCTGATTAGCCGTGACCGGAGCATAGGTACCGTATTTGTTGCCCGGATTGTTTAGCAGATCCAATGCTACCGTTTGCCACGCCGTTGAGGGTTCTGTGGCTATCCCGGAAAGTCCTATGATGTAGTCTTGTTTCTCGTAACCGAGGAAGAAAAATGCTTTGTTCTTGATAATTGGGCCGCCGACGGTAGCTCCATAATTCTCATTGCGCAGTCTGGGAGTTTTTGTACCTACCGGAAGGAACGGGGAGCCAGCGCCATAGAACTCGTTCCGGTTGTAATAGTAGACGGAACCGTGTAGGTCATTGCCACCGGACTTGAGAGCAAGGTTTATCGTCCCACCGGGATTGCGTCCCGTCTCCGCACTCGATTGCGTCTGCGCAGAAAATTCGTCGATGGCATCGACTGGCAAAACAACTCCCGCGATACCCGAGACGCCGCCCTGATTGACCGCAGGAATGTTGTGCCAGAAGTCGTTGTTGTCCACGCCGTCGATTTGCCAGTTCATCCCGTTGGCCCGCGATCCATTGAGCGATCCAAACCCGCCGACGGCATAGCCGCCATACCCCGGCGCAATCGCGATCAATTGTGTAAAGTCACGCCCATTTAGCGGTATGTCCTGAACGACATCCGACGAAATGGTCATATTCTGGGTCTGAGTCGTCGTGTCGAGTGTCAACGCCGCTGCGGACACCTCTACCGTCGTGGCCTGCTGTTGCAGGGTTAGTTTGACCTGCAATGTGTAAATCATTCCCGCGGTAACCTCGACCTTATCCACCGTGTACACCGGGAATCCCGTCGCTGTAACTGTCACCCTATAGAAGCCGAGGGGAATATCCTGGAACGCAAACGCTCCGTCACTCGTGCTGATTGTATTGTGATCAATTCCTGTGGCAGTCTCCGTGGCTTTCACCGCGGCATTGGGTACCGAGGCGCCCGAGGGATCTGACACCGTTCCGTTGATCGCACCACGGAACGTCTGTCCGTTTGCTGCTACCGCAAGCGACAACACAACCAGAATTGCTAACGCTAGGCGTTTCATAGGACTCCACCCTCCAGTCGTAATCGAAAACAAACTCTACGTTCTGCCTCTCGGCATCACGCTTGGAAACAAGAACGTCTCCAAAAAATTCATTTGGAGTCGTTCCCTTTCTTTTGAATCAATCTATTCTGATACTGATAAGCGCGTGCGTCCCCGGCAATGCTTACGCGCCCGGTAGTTCCCCCGAAATCAATGCACCTGGCAAATCTTGCTTGTATGTGACCAAAAATCTACCCCGCGCCTTCATGGCGTGTCAAGGAGAATGAATTTCATTCACTGCACCAGAAATTTTCATCGTCTCGGGCCTCGTAAAACCCTGAGTCGACAGGTACTGTTATAGGTTTTCCGCTCGATCTGATTTTATTGGGCTTCTCTTTTGTGCGGCTTCCGGCTCTGGCTGCTTTTCAGAATTCCTGATAATTTGTGAACCGGGATTCCCAACTGAATTCTTCGGAGACCTCGTGGCCACATTCCCATTGATCGAATACAAGGACGCCAGCCCAGAAGTCCGCGCCATCTACGACGACATCATGGCCACCCGCAAAATCGACTGGATCAGCAATTTCTGGCAGGCCATTGCCCACGATCCCATTTTGTTGAAACGCACTTGGGAAAGCCTGAAGCAAATCATGGGTCCGGGCGCACTCGATCCCCTCACCAAGGAATTGATCTACATCGCCGTCAGCGTCACCAACAATTGCCAATACCGCATCGCCTCGCACACCGCTTCCGCCTTCGGCAAGGGCATGACCGATGCCATGTTCAAGGAACTCCAGGCGGTCATCGGTATGGCCAACGAAACGAACAAACTCGTCATCGGCTATCAAGTTGAAGTTGACGAGCGATTCAAGCCGCCGCTTCCCCGCTAACGTCTCTCGTTTCCGATCCGAAAGGCTCTCGCGAAAACGCGCGCATCACGGGAGTCTTTTTTCTCTTTTTTCTCCGTCTCGCCATACCACTGTGTTCTTTGGTCAACTCGCAACCTGTCCTTTCGGACAGGTGTCTCCTCCGAACTTTGTACGCGCGTACTATGGATGGCACTGGCCCTCCAAGCGGAATATGATAGATGTCTGAGGGGAACCCTGTTTCGACAGGGCGAGACACAAAAATCTTGCTTCGCGAGTGACCACGCCATGCCTCCTAGCACCAAGGAAAACGAAGATCCTGTGGCCCCGGCGGAATCCGCGGCGCGTAGTGCTTCCGCGGCTGCCACCACGGATGACCCGGCCGCCAAGGCTCAGCCCGTCGCGCTGGAACTCTCGGTTACCGTGAACGGCGCCCGCACGGTGGAAGGCAGCGACAAGCGCGAACCTTTTTCCGAAAGCACCAAGACCGTGCTGGTCTTCGGCAACGGCGCGGTGATCCGCCTTTCTTCCGCCGTGGCTCCGGGACAATTACTTTTTCTCACGAACGAAAAAACCAAAAAGGAAGTCGTTTGCCAGGTCGTCAAGTCCAAGAACTATCGCAACGTCAGCGGCTACGTCGAACTGGAGTTCACCGAGCAACTGGCTGGCTTCTGGGGCATGCGCTTTCCGACCGACCGAATTCCCTCGATGCCCCAGCCTGCGGCCTCCTCTCACCCCGTCATTGTTTCGAATGCTGCGAGCCCTCCGCCAGCCCCGCCGCGGCTCGGGGCCCCCAAAGCTGACGCGCCCGCCCCCGGCGCGACTCCGCAGATCGCCCAAACAAACCCGGTAGTTCCTGTTCACCCTGTCCGAAATTCCGAGCTCAGGCTTTCCGAATCCAAATTTGTGGCTCCGGGCGCTTCCGTGAAGGAAATCTCAGCAATTCCAAGAACGAATTCAACGCCAATTCAGAAACTCGTTGCGCCGCTTACCCCGATTGTGCCCCCAACTCCGGTCACACCTGCAACTCTGGCTTCTTTGATACCGCAGATTGCGGCCACTCCAACTCCGGCGAAGCCCATAGAAGAACGTGGCTCTACCTTTGACTCACCGCGCACCTCGGAAACGCAAGCTTCCATCTTTGCGCCGCCAGAAGCGCCCGCCGCTACCCCAAGCGTCAACGTAACAAGTGTGCCGTCGGACGCACATCTGAAGGATCCGAATTCCGTGGCATTCGCCTCTGCCCAAGCACCTATTACTCGACCGCCTGCGGCGAGTGTCCCCGAGACTGAAGCGCTGAAACAGCAAAGCGAGCGCCTACAAGAACAGCTCTCGAAAATGCTCTTCAACGCTGCAGCTCCAGCGAAGCCGGCGCAACACACGCCCGCCGCTCCAGTCAAGGAAATTCCCGCAGGTGCCAGCGCCGCTTCGAAAGTGATCGAACTGTCCTTCACCGAGGTCCAGACGCAGGCAGTGAAACCCGTAGGCATGTCCAAGAGCGCTCCGCCCCCGGTGAAAACTTTGCTCGACAAGCAAGAGCTGAAGGTCCCGGCTTGGCTCGAGCCTCTGGCGCGCAATGCCTCCGCCCCGGCTTCATCGCAAGAACTAATCGAAAGAGAAAGATCCAAGCGCTTGGCGGAACAATTGCCGAGTGTCGACGACTTTGTGGAGAAATACGTCGCGCCGGGGGAAGAAGGACAAGAAGTAGAACTAACAGAACAAGAACAGGAAGTGTCGGCGCCGACCTTCGAAGGTTCGCTGGACACCGACACGGATGACAGCTCGGCAGAGGAAGGCTCGAAGACATCCAGCAAAGGCCCGTTGATCGGAGCGATCGCGGCCGCACTGCTGCTGGCGGTGGGCGCGGCATGGTGGTACATGCGCCCGCAGCCGAGCGGCGTTTCAGCCAGCGCGACAGCGGCTAAAGCACCCGCGCCGGCTCCCACTCCGGTGGCCGGCACTCCAGCGGAGGCTTTGCCGCCGCGGCCTCAAGGGAATACTCCGGCGCAAACCAATTCGGCGGTATCCATCCCGCAATCGAAACCGGCGCAGAATCCTGCGGCGATGGCGCCTGCGAATGCATCGGGGGCCGCAGTGCGCAATGCCAGCGAAAAGAGCGGATTGAATTCAGCACACACCAACGGCGCAACACCCGTCGCAACGCAGCCCGCAGAGGCGCAACCTGAACTGAAGAAGCCATCCCTGGGCGAGGTTCGCCTGGCAACGCCAACGGTGACGCGGCGTGGAAACGCACAGGATAATAGCGTTGCCGATCCCGGAATCGCTCTCTCCGGAAATCAACCTGATGCGCATAACGAGGCGCTGGGAGCAGGGCTCGGGGTGAAAACCAAGCAGCCAGCGGCGCCAGCCGCGCCTGAGGCGCCACTGGCCGTTGGCGGAGACGTGAAACCGGCAAAAATGATCTCCTCCGTGCATCCTGTTTATCCGATGCTGGCGAAAAACCAACATGTGTCCGGCAATGTCCTTCTTGATGCGCTGATTGACCCCACTGGCCGCGTGACGACGATGAAAATCCTTTCGGGGCCAACCCTATTGCACCAAGCCGCTATGGATGCCGTGAAGCAGTGGAAGTACGAACCAGCGACACTCGATGGTAAGCCCGTGGCCATGCACCTAACGGTCACTGTCCAGTTCCGCTTGCAATAGCGCAAAACAACAAAGATGGTAGTCACACGGGAGAGGAATCGCCCGACGGCGAAGTCTGCCCCGCTCTGATTTCTGCCCCGGCGTCCGTTCAGCTGGACGGTAGACACACGCCACGGTTTCCGTCCTGCCCTATTCAAAGTATCCTCGACTACACGAGAAACGGATGACCATGGCCCACGTCATAATAGTTACTGAGATTCCGACTTACGTGGTGGCGGTTTGGAGGGGCCATGCTGGACAACCTCAAACTTGATATTCAAGGCGGCGCGCGCAACCTGGTCAAGCGCCCTGGGTTCACCTTCGTGGCGGTGCTGTCGCTGGCTCTGGGCATCGGGGCAAACACCGCGATCTTCACTATTATCAACGCGGTCTTCCTCCATCCCCTGCCCGTCGAGGAACCCTCCCGGCTCGCCGAAATGTTCACCCGCGACACCTTGACCATCGATGCCAACGCCAACTTCCAGCTCACCGGCACTTCGCTCCCCAACTATGAGGACTACCGCGACCAGAACAGGGTTTTCTCTGGCTTGGCGACGGTCACCTTTCCCATCCCTCTGAATTGGGGCGGCCAGGCCGAGCCGCAACAACTAAACGCCTCGCTGGTGAGCGGAAACTTCTTCGATGTGCTGGGCGTGAGGCCCTATCGCGGGCGCACTTTCATCGCCGTCGGAGACAAGAAGCTTGGCGGCAACCCGGAAGCGGTTCTGAGCTACAGCCTGTGGGCACGGCGGTTTGGTTCCAACGACAAGTTCATCGGCCAGACCATCACTCTGAATGGCACACCCTATACGGTCGTAGGCGTAGCCCCGCAGGGGTTTAAAGGAATCGTTTCGCTCGGCCGCCCTGACCTGCTCTGGATCCCCATCACCATGCGGGACTATGTGCTGACAGGCCAGCTCAAGGCTCTCGAAAATAACCGGCGCTTCCGCTGGCTGTCGATCGTCGGCCGCTTGAAACCGCAGGTTGACGTTGCACAAGCGCAGGCGGCGATGAAAACAATCGCTGCCGGACTCGAGAAGGAATATCCCCGCGACAACAAAGGCCGCACCATAGAACTCTTTCCTCTGAACCAATCGGCGCTGGGGATTAATCAACGGCGACGGTTTTCTCTCGCCGGCGGCGTCCTGATGGGCGTGGTCGGCCTGGTGCTGCTGATCGCCTGCGTTAATCTGGCCAACCTGCTGCTCGCGCAAGCCGCCAAACGTGAAAAAGAATTAAGCATTCGCGCCGCAATGGGCGCAGGGCGCTTCCGCCTGGTGCGGCAGCTCTTGACCGAAAGCACCCTCCTTTCGCTGCTCGGCGGCTTGGCCGGACTGGTCGTCGCCTACGGGGGGCGAAACGTGTTGTGGTCCTTCCGGCCCCCGTTTCTTCTCGATGGCTCAATCGATCTTTCCTTCGATGCCCACGTCCTGGGATTCACACTGCTTATCTCGTTGTTTACTGGCTTGGTCTTCGGCATTATTCCCGCCATCAAGGCTTCCGGCACGAACATCAACGAGATTTTGAAAACCGGCGGCCGCGGCGGCACGCTGGGCTGGACACACAATCGTCTGCGGGGCTTGCTGGTGATCTCGGAAATTGCACTGGCGCTGGTGGCGCTCGTCGGTTCGGGCCTGTTCGTTCGGAGCATGCAAAAGGCCCAACAATTCAATCCAGGGTTCGAGTCGCAAAATCTGTTTCAATTACTTTTCGACCTAGGCGCGCTACGCTACGATGCCGATCACGGGCAGCAGTTCTTCCGCGATGTCATCGAGCGCGCCAAATCGGTTCCCGGCGTCGTAAGCGCTTCGGTGTCCTCGAACGGCGTGTTCGGAGGCGGCTTCGCGGGCACCATTTTTCGCGAAGGAGAACAGACCGACCCCAATAATCGGGGGACGCTAGTAAATTTTGACGACGTGACCCCCGGCCATTTCGAGACCATGCGCATCCGCCTCCTGAGCGGCCGCGACTTCACGGACTATGACCGTGAGAATACCACGCCGGTAGTCATCATCAACGAGGCCATGGCGAGGATGGTGTGGCCGGGCCAGGAACCGGTTGGAAAGCGCTTCTCGATTGTGACGGAACCAAAGCTGCTCCAGGTTGTCGGCGTTGTAGGGACCACGGTCATTGGTCAAATCGGGGAGGATCCCCAGCCCATTGCGTACCTCCCCATGCGCCAGCAATATTCTCCCTTTGCCGCGCTGGTCGTGCGCACCAACGGCAATCCCGAACCGCTTCTTGGGGCCGTGCGCAAGCAGGCCGAGCAGATTGACAAAAATCTGGCGTTCACCAATGGGCAAACCGTCCAGCAAATTCTTGGGCAGGGCTTGTGGGCCGCGCGCATGGGCGCGGCGTTGCTCGGCCTGTTCGGCGCGCTCGCACTCACTCTCGCCTCGATTGGAATTTATGGCGTGCTGGCGTATTCGGTGACGCAGCGAACCAGTGAAATCGGGCTGCGCATGGCGCTGGGCGCGCAACCGCGTCAAGTGCTGCGGCTCGTGCTCCAACAGGGCATGCTCCTGGCGCTCATCGGCGTTACGGTAGGAATTTTGGTGGCGCTGCCGGTCGCGCGCATGACGGCGGGCCTGCTGTACGGCGTGAGCGCTACCGATCCTCTCACCTATGCGGCCATCACGCTGCTGCTGATGGGCGTCGCGCTGGTGGCTTGCTATCTTCCCGCGCGCCGCGCCACACGCGTCGACCCCATCATCGCCTTGCGTTGGGAATGATTCACCGGTCGATGGCTCTCCGGGGCTCTTGTGTAAATGCTGATTCTCCGACGAGCAGGGGTCATTCCGATTACCCGACTACAGGTCCAAGTGAAGATAGTAAGGCATTCATTGCTGGAACATTCCGCAAGGTCATGGTACGAAATATAAATCTTCATAGATTTGTTATCTTACGCCAAGCGGAGAAGGGATTCCCCAGGCGCGGTGACGCGGTAATCGGAAACTACCCCCTGCCAAGCGAATCAGCGGCTTGCGGCTGGCGAAGGACGTTCGTATACTGGCGGCCCGGCCAAATGGCAGGTCTGGCGGTAGGGTAGCCCGCCGAATTTCACCTTCCTTGGCCCAGTTCATTGCATCAAAGAATTGCGTCGCGGTCGAGCTGTGCACGAACGGTTGAA
>DATKEV010000013.1:0-5405 GCA_035511855.1 Candidatus Udaeobacter sp. | reverse complement strand
GCCAAAAACTGGATCAACGACGAGCTTTGCCTGGCAGCACGGGCATGTGACCTGGAGATTTTCGCCGCTGCGGTTTCCCATGAAATCATTCTACACCCCTTCGCTCCGGGCGCGTAAAACCGCATGAGCCTCCATGTACCTTGCGGTTGGAAGTGCCGTGCTCGCGGGGAACACTCGAGCGAAACATCTTTTGACATGCTCGCTTGGCACAGAGATGCTAAGAGAAACACTTTTCCTGAGGTGTGCCATGTTCCCGTCGCCTGCTCGAAACACGTTTCGATACACATTCTCCTGGTGCATTGTCGCGGCCCTGCTGTTCGTTCCTTTGCTGCTCTGGGCGGCTTACGATTTCTACCGGAGCCGCCACGTGGACCCAGTATTAGCGTTCTTCACTGGCGTATTCGGACTATTGTTTGCGTACGCCTGGCTGTGGACGAAAACAAGAGTCACGCTTCACGAGGAAGGGATCTCCTACAAGTCTCCCTTCAGAGAAAAGGATCTTCGGTGGGACGAAATCACGGAAACACGCTACGGCCAGCAGCCAATTAACGCGAGCGCCCATTTCGGGCTCCTCGGGTGGCTGATAGCATCGATGGCCCGCGGCAACAACAAGATGATCCGAACCTTGGAATTGATCGGCCCGCAAAAAATCGTGCTCAATTCCAACATTCGCGATATGGAGGAGTTAGTGCGTCTGGTCCTGGCAGCCGTTAATCCCCGGCTGCGCCAGGATGCGGAGCGGGTGCTCAACTCCGGCGGAACGATTTCTTTCGGGAAGATCTCGCTTTCGCCTGCCGGCGTGGTATGGAAATCGAAGGAGCCAATTCCTTACGCGGCGCTTGTGAAATGCAAAATTGGTGGGGCGATGTTGCGCGTCAAGGCCGAAGGGAAATGGCTTGACAACATAGCCGTCTCGGCCAAGAAGGTTCCCAATATATTCATTCTCTTGGATCTGATCGAGGAAAAGCGCTCAACCGCGGTCGGAAAAACGGCGGCGCTTGCAATGGCGGGTTCGTCGGCCAATCAATATCTATAATCGCCCAATGAGCCGGCCTGCGCCGAAGGAGGTCAGGCTTTGGCGGGATTTTCTCCACGCGTGAATCCCGGGGCGGGCCGCAGTTCCGGGCGCACTACCTTCGGATCAGTGCCCGGCGCGGCCTGAGGCGGCGGCGGGGGAGGAGTGCGCGGCTTTTCCGGCAGCGGCTTGCCTTCCATCAACAGTTTCACTTCGTTGGCGTCGATGACTTCCCGTTCGAGGAGCGCCTGCGCGATGCGCTCGAGAGTATCCCGATTCTTCGCGAGGAGGTGCTTGGCCTTCTCGTAGCCGCCGTTGACGATGCGCTTCACTTCCTTGTCGATCTGGATGGCAGTGTCTTCCGAATAATCGCGATGCTGCGCAATCTCGCGGCCAAGGAAGATAGCCTCATCTTTTTTGCCGTAGGCCAGCGGTCCCAGCTCGCTCATTCCCCATTCGCAGACCATATTGCGCGCGATGTCCGTAGCGCGTTCGATATCGTTGCCGGCACCGGTAGTGATGTGGCCCAGAAAAATCTCTTCCGCCGAACGGCCGCCCATCAGCACGGCCAGCATCGCCTCCAGATATTCGCGCGTGTAGGTGTGCTTGTCGTCTTCGGGAAGCTGCATCGTGAGGCCGAGAGCCATGCCGCGTGGAATAATCGTCACTTTGTGGACCGGATCGGCGCCCGGCGTCATCGCCGCGACCAGCGCGTGGCCGGCTTCGTGATAAGCAGTGTTCTTCTTCTCCTCATCCGAAAGAATCATCGACCTGCGCTCGACGCCCATCATCACTTTGTCTTTGGACATCTCGAAGTCGACCATCATCACGAATTTGCGGTTTTGGCGTGCGGCCCACAGAGCCGCTTCGTTCACCAGGTTCGCGAGGTCGGCGCCGGAGAAGCCCGGCGTGCCGCGCGCGATGATGGACAAATCCACGTCATCGCCGATGGGCACCTTACGCGTGTGCACGCGGAGAATTTCTTCGCGGCCCTTCACGTCGGGGCGCGCCACAACCACGCGGCGGTCAAAGCGGCCCGGCCGCAGCAGCGCCGGGTCCAGAACGTCCGGTCGGTTCGTCGCGGCGATCAAAATCACGCCTTCGTTCGATTCAAAGCCATCCATTTCAACGAGCAGTGCGTTGAGCGTTTGCTCGCGCTCGTCGTGTCCGCCGCCAAGGCCTGCGCCGCGGTGCCGTCCAACCGCATCGATTTCATCAATAAAGATAATGCAGGGCGCATTCTTTTTACCCTGTTCGAAAAGATCGCGCACGCGGCTCGCGCCCACGCCGACAAACATCTCCACGAAGTCAGATCCGGAAATCGAGAAGAACGGAACGTTCGCTTCACCGGCGATGGCCCGCGCCAGCAAGGTCTTGCCTGTACCTGGAGGTCCGACAAGGAGCACGCCCTTCGGAATTCGCCCACCCAGCTTCTGGAACTTCTGCGGATCTTTCAGGAACTCAATGATTTCCTGCAGCTCTTCCTTGGCCTCGTCCGTTCCGGCGACGTCCTTGAACGTAGCCTTCTTCTGCTGTGCGGAGAGCAACCGCGCGCGGGACTTGCCAAAACTCAGTGCCTTGTTTCCGCCGGATTGCATCTGCCGCATCAGGAACAAGCAGAAGCCCACCAGAAGAATCAGCGGCGCGGCATTCAAAAGGATTAGGACCCAGTCGCCGCTGCGCACTTCCTTGATCTTCAGCTGGACGGCCTTGTCCCTCAAAGCTTTCGTCACCGTCGGCGCTTCTTCCTTCGGAATAGTGACCTGGAATTTCATGTTCGCGGGCTTATAGTATTCGCCCTGCAGGTCGTAGCTGTTCGGCGAAAGGTACATCGTCACTTCCTTCACATCGCCCGCATCGACCTTAGCCATCCAGACGCTGTAGGTGGGAGTATCCTCCCGCGCCTGTGCGCCGTTGGCGGAGACCAGCTTCCAGAGCATCACGCCCAGAAAAACGATCGAAATCCAAAATAAAACTGTTTTTGCCGTGGAACTAGAATTCACGTTGTCCTCACTAATCCTGTCACCCGAAACAACAAATCAGACTCTTGCCTTTTTCTTTCGTCCTTTGCCGCTCTTCGCATGCATCCCGTTTGCCGCGGAAGAGAGTTGCCTGAGGTTCCGCCCCGTTCCGTTAGCTGCCGCAAGCCCGTATCCAACCCACATATGGTTAGATGCGGTTCGGAAGCCAAAGTAATCGGGCTCCAGGGCCACGCGACGCCTGGCCGGCTTATCCAGCAGCACTGCCAGCCTAATCGAGCGCGGCTTGCTTTCGCCCAGCCGCCGCAGCAAAAATTCCTGTGTCACGCCGCTTTCCAGCACCGCATCAACTACCAGCACGTCGCGGCCTTTCAATTCCGGGCCCGAAGCAAAAAAAACTTCACGCCGTGCGTGCCCGCTCTGTTCAACGTCCCGAACTTCTTCGCGCACGAAGTGACAAACTATGGGAGCGTCGATCTGCCTCATCAGGTCCGCGGCAAAAACGAAACCGCGGTCCAGTGTTATGACCACGTCAAGCCGCCGCCCGTCGTACTCCCGCGAAACTTCCTTTCCCAGGGCTGCCACGCGTGCCGCAATGCGCGCCGCGGAAAACGCCGTTCCCTTTCGGCTGCTCAAATTTTTTCCTCGGCGATCACAATGCCCGCCCGGGTCCTTTCATTCGCGGCAAATTCGGCGGCGACTGGAAAGCCGCGAGCCCATACAAGCTCGCCGCCACTCGTCAACACCGGCCAGCCGTCACGCTCCCACCGGCTGACGTGCTTCTCATTCAACAAACGCTTCAGCTTGTGGGCGCTTCGATGACCCAAGGGACGCAGTCGGTCTCCGGGCCGCCAATTGCGAAGTACCAGAGGGAAACGCAACCGGTCGAGGTCCGGGACCGCCCCATCCCTACTAGTTTCCCCCCTCTTCGGGGGCCAGTCAATCACTCTGAGGCGGAATGCGCAACCCAATTCCGCAACGTCCACTTTCGCTTCGCCATTCGCCAAATCGATCTTGTACTCATATTCGTGCGCATCAAGAGGTTTTTGCTCGTGGCCCTGTGCGCCACTGTGATTTCCATTGACGAAAACTAAAATATTATCCTCACGCCGGACTTCCACACCGCCCGGGAGTTGCAGCCACTTGCCGTTCTGGCCAGACCGCGCCAAGTCCAGCACTGCCTCGACGTGTTGTGCGGTTAGTTCTACGCGGCGAGACCTCATTCTTCGCGCAAGCAATCGAATCATGCGCGTGGAAATAGCTGCTCGAATCGGGCTTCCTTCGAACTCTGTGTTCTCCACGTTAAAGATGGTCCCCGCCAGAGGTCTTAGAAGTTCGGCTGCCGGAATGCTGAGTAGGTCGGCCGATTGCCGGACGAGCGCGTCGCAACGCGCGTGTGCCAGCGCCTGCAGGAACGCCTCGTCTCGCCGCGCAAGCTCCGCGAGCGTGGAGAGATGATTGACGATTCCTGGATTGAACTGCTTTTCCAGCCAGGGCAGGAGCTTCTTTCGGATGCGCGCGCGCATCCTTGTTGTGTCCTGGTTCGTGGCATCCTCGCGCCAGCGCTGCTTCTTTTGACGCAAATAGACGCGCAGATCCTGTCGCCGGACTCCGAGGAGTGGACGCACGACGCCTCTACGCTCTGAGTGAATGCCGCCCAAACCCGCGGTTCCCGCCCCGCGCAAAATGTGTGCCAGGACGGTTTCGGCTTGATCGTCAGACGTGTGCGCCACCGCAATACGATCGACGCTGTCCTCTTCCGTGAGTCTTGCGAAAAACTCATAGCGAGCCCTTCGCGCCGTATCTTCCAGATTCGCTTTTTCGCGTTTTGCTCTTGCCGAGACATTCGCGCGTTCAACGTGAAACACTAACCCATGCTTCGCCGCCAGCTGGGCGACGAATTTTTCATCCGCATCGGAAGCCTTGCCTCGCAATTTGTGATTGAAATGCACCACACTCAGCACGATGCCCAACTTCTCGCGCAGCTCCAGCAACAGCAGCAGCAGCGCCACGGAATCCGCCCCCCCGGACACTGCCACGCCCACGCGGTCCCCGGGCCGCAACATTTCATGCTTTTTCAAGGTGGCGAGAATCTGTTGCTTGAGGAAGGTCGAATCCTCTTCGTAAGTGGGTGCTCTTACTCTTCCACGAGTCACGAATCACCGGTCATAAATCACTCTTTGCCGCATCCTACCACGCCCCAAGCGCTTAGCACGCCGCTGTGGACGCCTGTGAATATCGTTAATATCGTGTTGACATTCCCCCTTGCCCTTGGCATACTTCTTGGGCTGTGGATGTGCCTTTCTGCAAGACAGGGGGGCTTCGCTCTTTGACAACCGATACGATGTGCCAGAATCTGTTCGAAACCATTGGAGCTTTTCGAGCGCCAATGGGCTGAGTAAATTCGAGCG
>DATKEV010000012.1:0-54279 GCA_035511855.1 Candidatus Udaeobacter sp. | reverse complement strand
GGCGGGAAGCCCGCATCATTAACGTCGCGGACGATCTGGTCCAAACCAAGTCGCGCTTCCTGGAATGAGGTTAATACCTGCGCTTCGGTCCGATATCGCTGCTGAGAAGAAGCGAGCAAGGTGAATGCCGCCCCGCAAATGATTAGAAAAATGGCCAGAGCGGTCAGCAGTTCGACGAGTGTAAAGCCCGCCTGGCGCGCTTTGCACCCAACCCGATTCATCGCTCCACCATCGTGTCGAGAGTCACGGGCTGGAAAAATCCGTTGCCGCCGATTTGACGCACACCGAGAATGAATCTCTTGGCGGAGACGGTCGAACCATTTCCTGTGACGATCACGGCCCAGCGAATATCGTAAGCCACGCCGGTCGGGTCCGTGGGGTCGGGATAATTGATGCTGTAGTTGGGAACCAGCGCTTGGTTAAAATCGATGAGCACCTGACTAAAGCTTTCGCCATTGCCGCCATTTGTGCTGGTGCTGACCAGTACCGGGCTGCCCCAGAACGTTCCACCCGGAGACCCGGCAAGTCCGAGACTGCACGTATTTCCGATGGCATCGGTAAAAGTAGTTAGTACAAGAGGCTGATCAAGCATCTGATCCAGTTCACGCTGGGCGAATACCAATGCGGCGGAGCTCGCGCGACTCTGTTGATTCGAAAATATGGAGGCCGGTACGAGTTCAGCGACCGCTACCAACCCCACCAGCAAGATGACCGTGGCTATCATCATTTCGAGGATGCTGAAGCCCGCCTGCCTATGATTCTGTTTTGAGCGTGAGCCGTACATTTTTGTTTCTTCTTCTCCTGCCTCAACTGATCCGCTGCCAAGTCCCGCCGGGAGGGGCCGTCCAGACTTGCGTGCCCCCGGCAGGAAGCACGACAACCCCGCGAAAACCATACTGAGGATCAGGAGTCACCCCGTCGGTGGTGCTTCCGATGTAGATTATAGAGACGTTTGTCGCCAGCGGACTACCAGGAACAACGCCCGTTCGAATCGCGCCGCGGGCATCAAATGTGACCGAACCAGGGTTGCCGGACAAGGCAGTGAGTGCTCCCACGCCGAGTGCTGTCGTGATCGGCGTGGCAGGGGGAAGCCCCCCCGATGGCAGAAGCGTCGCAAATCCTGTGATGACCTCTTGTCTCTCCGCCGGATCGATCACTCCGTTTCCATTCGAATCCACCCCGACAATCCAATTGCTGGCACCGTTTGCTTGCAACCAGAAACTCACTTGGGTGTTTTTGCGAACGGCTTCGAATCGCGTAAATTTTAGCAGGTCGGACACGCGCGTGGCCGCGTCGTTGAGCTGGTACTCCCGCAAGGAGTTCATCAAGGTCGGAATGGCAACGGCGGACAGAATGAGCACAATCACGAGAGAAACCACGAGTTCCACCATGCTGAACCCGCGGCTGCGGCTTCGAGAAGAGGCTGCGGCGAGCGTTGCGCTCCGTTTCAAGCTGGTTTCCCTCGTTCGGGCGGGAGAGCAAGCATTCCAGCGAATGCCTGGCCCGAACCCCAATTCGATGCAATTACGGGGCCGGGGACGACACCACGCAAGCACTACTAATTATAGTACTTTCTACGGGCAATTCGCTGCAACCGAATATAAGTTGCTGGTATTGGATAGAAATGTAACAAAACGAAACACGACGACCGGACCCTCAAAAGGATAGGAACTCTTCGCCACCGGTTCTAGTTTTTCTCAGCCTTGCTTTTCTTGAGAGCGGCTTCGGAGCCGTGCTTTTGTAGGGATTCCTTGGAGAATAGATCATCCGGGAACCCCGGATTGAAGCGGCAGGTGTTGAAGAAAACCTGCGCGTTGCGGCGGCCGTTGTGTTCGCGGGTGATTTGGAGAGCCATCCAGACGCTGTCTCTCAACTGGTAGTTGGAGTAGATGCTGACGTCATCATCGATTTGCTGAGTCTCTTCGTCTTTGGTGGAGACGACGGCGCGGACCAGCAAGTGCGTGGAGTGGTCGACCGCAAGGCGGAAGGTGCGCCCTTCGCTGTCGGTGAGCTCCACCCAGTCGGCTTGCTTCAGGTCGACGGTATCGCTTCCGCCGTAACGAATGGCCAAGCCTGGTTCGTTAAGGCGGAGCCTCAGCAGGTTGTCGATATTCCGCTTGGTCTGTTCCTGAAAATCGCTGATGGAGGTGGCGGGCATTTCGCTGACGCCGCTGCGGCTAAACGTCCAGCCGCGATCGCCGTTGTAAAGCGTGATCACAATCCCACCGTGAGAAAAGTCCATGCCGTCGACACCGATCAAAGACTGAAGAATCGTATTGCGGCCCTTGGCCAGGTATTCCGTGCGGTCCTTGTCCGGATAACGCCGGAAATCGGAGAAATCGATGAAGCCGGTCAGTTCGCCGTTGTGTCCGAAGAGCGCGCGGCGGCCCTCACACTGGCTCTCGCGAACTTCGGTATAGCCCGGGCCGCCGAGAGCGTTGATGAGGTCAGTGAGAATCTGTTTGCCCTTGGCGGCGCTGGCCTCGGGCATCATCGTATCGGCACGCTGCGCCGAGGCGATGGGGATGGCCAGCGCGCCAAAAATGAGAATCACCCCTGCCAGTTGGACGAGCTTCACCCGCACAAGATCGAACCTCCATTTACATTGATGATCTCACCGGTCATGAAGTTGGCCAGGTCGGAAGCCAGAAAAAGGATCGGGCCGGCGATTTCTTCGGCAGTGCCGGCGCGGCCGAGGGGGATTACCGTCGAGACCATCTTCTGGCCTGCTTTGGTCTCCAGCACGGGATTGGACATATCTGTAGCGACCCAGCCCGGAGCCACGCAATTGACGAGAATGTTGTGGCGGGCGAGCTCGCTGGACAGGCCCTTGGTGAGGCTGATGACACCGCCTTTCGACGCGCCGTAGTGGGTGTGCAAGGATTCGCCGCGCTGGCCTGCGGTCGAGCTGATGGGAATAATCTTGCCGGACTTTTGCTTGATCATCTGCGGAACAGTGAAATGGATGATCGAGTAGACGCTTTTCAGGTTGCTGCGCATCATGTCGTCCCACTGCTTTTCGGTCATTTTCTCGATGGGGAGATCTTCCTGGTTCCAGACGCCGGCGTTGGCCACGAGAATGTCGAGGCGGCCGAGGCGGGCGATACAGTGATTCACGAGTTTTTTATTGTCGGCATGTTTGCTGACGTCCGCTTTGAAGGCTTCCACGCGCGTGCCATGTTTTCCGGCTTCCTGCTGAACCTGAAGCGCGGCGTCTTTGGCCTTAATGTAATTGAAAACCACGTCGGCGCCCGCCTGCGCAAAAAGTTTGACGGCGGCTGCGCCAATGCCTCGTGAACCGCCGGTAATGAGTGCCGCCTTGCCTGCCAGTGAAATCATGAATCCCCCGAAGTTAGAAACTTGAAAATCGAAATTCAAAAACAGCAGTGCTTACGTCTTCGGAGCAACGGTGTTGCGAGCACTCGCAGCGGCCGCGACGAATTCGTGGAAAAGCCGCTCGGCAAAAACGTCGCCCTGCATGCGCTCCGGATGCCACTGCACTCCGACAACCCAATTGGAATCGCCCGTCCACTCCACTCCTTCGACCGTACCGTCGGAGGCGTGTGCCGTGACGCGCAGATTCTTTCCTGGCCGTCGAACCGCCTGGTGATGCGAACTGTTAATCTCCGCCCGGGTGCTCCCGGAAATGGCCGCCAGCCGGGTGCCGGAATCAATCGTAGCGCCGTGGATCGGATCTTTCTTAGCCCCGGGCCCGAGATCTTTCTTGCGGTGCGGAGTCTTGGTTCCCGTTTCGGAACGAACATCCTGAATTAGGGTCCCGCCTAAGTACACGTTCAGAAGTTGGCACCCGTAGCAGATGGCCAAGACAGGTTTCTTCTCAGCGAGGGCATGCTTGAGGATGGCTCGATCGGTTTCCTCGCGAGCCCGGTCGGCAGGCGCAGAGAGTCCCCCATTGACGGCGCCGTATTCGCTTGGCGCGACGTCCGCCGGGCTGCCGGGAAGCACGAAGGCGTCGAGGGTAGGCAAGAGCTGCTGAAGTTCTGCGGGCCGCGACAGGGAGATTGGCACGGGCTCTCCGCCCGCCTTGCTGACGGCATCCTCATAATCCTGGAGCTTGGGCCGGTCGTTTTGGAGCTCTTCCTCAGAAGTGCGCCAAGGGATGCCCACACGGGGGCGGTTAGCGGTGCTCGGTTGGGGACGAGTGGGGGTCATGGAACACCAAATCGTAGCATCCGGAGGGGAGTGCGGCAACCGGAGGAAATGCGGTCCATCTTGGCTGCTACAGGCTCGATCGGAAGATCTCCAGAGGCATGCCACCCGGCTGCTTTTCGAGGGAGTGCGGATCTCTCTGATCGCAAAGGAGTTCTCCAGCACTCTTTGCGCAAAGAGCGGGTAAGGAGCGCAACCGGGAAGCGCGCAAGTGCCGAGAGCGAAAGGAGGAGACGATCAGAACGAGATTCTCAGCGCGGAGAAAGTACGACTGACTGGATCAGGCGACACAGCACGGAAAAGTCATGCGCGCGAGGGAGATTTCTGGACGAGGGCCAGCCACTTATGGAGTTCCTGGTCGAGCAACTTGAAATCGATAGGTTTTGATATGCAAGCGTTGCAACCGGACTGCAAGAACCTTTGTTGTTCGGTCATCATAGCGTGGGCGGTCACGGCAATGACGGGGATGCCCGACAATTCTGGCTGCCGACGCATCCAAGCGGCGAGGGAGAGTCCGTCTTCACTGCCGAGCTGGACATCGAGCAAGACGGCGTCGGATGGCTCGCCCTCGAGCAGGCGCTGCGCGCCGCCCAGATCTTCCGCGCTGAGAACCGCGTACCCTTGCGCATTGAGCCAATCACAAAGCAGCTCCCGGTTGATGGCATTGTCTTCGACCACGAGGATGCGCGGCATCACACTTTCTCCCGCGGACCCATGGACACCACACGGCTGAGATGATGGATGAGCGCTTCTTGCCACGGCTGTTGTTTGTGCAGAAGGGATTCAGCATTAGCACGTAGGAATCTTTGCTCATCAGGGGTCAAATCCTTGCTTGTGAGGATGAAGACGGGGAGCTCCGCGGTGCGAAGACTGGCGCGCCATTCGCCGAGGAGTTCGAAACCGCTTCCTCCGGGCAACACCAAATCGAGGATTACGAGCTCGGGCATGTTCCGGGCGACCTGAGCGCGGGCTTGCGCGCCGTCCGAGGCGGTGGCGACGGCGTAACCCTGCGCGGTCAGCATTTCAACGATGAACTCGCGGGTGGCCATATCATCTTCGACAACCAGGATGGGCCGCGTGCGCTTCGCGGGCGGGCGAATGCCGGCACGGCGTTGAATAGCAGCCAGGAGAGTGACCTTATCCACGGGTTTGACGAGATATTCGTCGGCACCGAGGAGCGTTCCCATGCCGGGTTGATCGACCATGGAGACAACGATCAAGGGAATATGTGAAGTGCGAGAGTCGTGTTTCAGCTGCGACAAAACTTCCCAGCCGTTTTTCGGCTTCATGACGATATCCAAAGTGATGGCGCCGGGCTGGAACTGGACGGCCATTTCCAAGGCATTTTGTGGCTCGCGACACACCAGCGCTTCGTAGCCGGCCGAGACCAATTGCGTTTGAATGAGCTGCGCGGCGGCGCGGTCATCTTCAATGACGAGCACGCGCGGCAAGCGGACGGGTGACCCGTCTGACGGCCGCGGATGGGGAAGCCTATCTTGAATCGCCACAGCGACGGGAAGAGAAAAATAAAAACAACTGCCCTTGCCGACTTCGCTATCCAAAGTGAGCTCACCGCCGTGCAGTTCGACCAAGCGATGAGTAATGGCCAGACCAAGACCCGTGCCTTCGGTTTTCTTACCGGATTCGCGAAGGCGATAGAAGGCTTCGAAGATGCGCTGCTGCTCGGCGGGAGGAATGCCCGGCCCATTGTCACGTACTTCGACGCGAACGCAGCCGCTGTCCAAGTGCGCGCCGAGTTCGACGCTGCCGCCATTTGGGGTGAACTTAATAGCGTTGCCGAGGAGATTCATCAACACTTGTTTGAACCGGACGGAATCGGCATGGACGATTAACCCGGGCTCGGAGTTTTCGGATAAGGACTGCGATTTCTTGTCTGCCAGGGGCCGCATGACGCTGAGGACTTCGCCAAAAATCGTTTCCACGCGCAGACTTTCGATTGCTAGCTCCATGCGCCCGGCCTCGATCTTGGATAAATCCAGAATGTCACTGATCAGGCTGAGTAGATGCTTGCCACCGGTGTGAATGTGCTCGACGTAGCGGCGCTGGCGCTCGTTGAGCGGGCCATAGGATTCGTCCCCGAGCAGATCGGAAAAGCCGAGGACGGCGTTCAGCGGGGTGCGTAGCTCGTGGCTCATGGTGGAAAGGAATTGGTCCTTGAAGCGGCTGCCGCGCTCGGCTTCTTCCTTTGCCCGGAGAAGTTCCTGATTGGTGGCCTCCAGGCGGCGGTTGGCTTCCTGGACTTCGCCCGCCCGCTGGTATATTTCCGCTTCCATTTGGCCCGCGTGTGTGCGCAGCTCTTTGGCGGTTTTTTCCTGCGCGAGTCCTTGCTGTTTGAGGCGAATGAATTCCGTGACCTCTTCGACGCGATGGATAATGTAAAGGACATCTCCTTTCGGCCCTAAGACGGGAGAATTGACCGGGCTCCAATATCTCTCCTCGAAGCCGCCGCCTTCCGATTCCGGCTTGCGAATGTCGTACTTCTGCACCGCCATGGCGTCGGAGGCTTTCGCCTGAAGCACGCGCTGGAGCGAGGCGCGAAGGTTGCGTACGCCGGTGGCAGTGGGATCATTGGGATTGTCCGGGAAGACGTCGAAAATGCCGCGATCCAAGATATCTTCGCGCTTGGTCATGGTTGCGTGAAGGTAGGTATCGGTCACGGCTACTATGGTGAGGTCCGGCGCGAGAACAAGATAGAGCCCCGGCGCTGATTGGAATAACGACTGGAAATCGGGAGGCGCGGCGGATGGAGATGAGCTTTTCACTAAGTATTCCCAAGAGAAACCAGTCGACTCGTAGATTAGCGTTACGTCGTCCCTAGGACAATAATCATCAACCGTTCGATAGGCCTACTTATAAAGGGTAGGGACGGCCAGGTTTGATAGGGTCCTCACGGCGTGACTCAGGCGGTCTTGGGGCGCTGGGGGAGTGGATGAATGCCGGGAGCACCGCCTGCCGATGCGGTGGCTGCGGCGCTGAGAGGCTTGTCCGGTGGCTTCGAATCGGCAGGAGTTTCTTGACCGGCCTTGGATGCCGCAGGAGCCGAGGCGGAGTTTACGGTAGCCCCAGAGTCCGGCTTTTCCTCGATTCGCACGAGATATTGATAGGGGATTTCCCAGCGGAAGTGCTTGTGCTGGCCGCGCTGCTCGAAATTTTGCTCGAGAAAGATGGAGCGGCCGGAATCGGCGACGAATGTGCCGGAAGCGGGCAGAAGGATGTCCCCGGCGCGATATTGCACCTCCACCCGGCGCCCGAGAAAAGAAGAGTAGCGAGCCATCCTGTACTCAGTGTCCTCAGGAGGCAGTAACAGGGTCAATAGTACGGTGGTCCTCCCCCCGCCGAAGGTGTGGAAAAGGAGGAGAAGAGAGAAAGATGAGATCGCGCAGTGCTGAGAGCGAATTCCTTGACATTTTGCGCGGAGCGTTTATCGTCAGCCGTGCAGGATTCTGATTCCGGAGAATGGGGAGATCCCTTGTTCGACAGAAGAGCCGCTCAGGGAGAATCGTCTCAAACAGGTGCCGCAGCAGTGGGAATAAACGGGCTGACAGAGTAGTCGGAAGGGATAAAATCCCAGACCGGATTCTGAAGGGGCTTCCACGCATGGCTGAATGGAACAGGACTGTCGAGGACGGACTGGCGGCCTATTACGAATACGTGGCCATGCACCTACATAAATGGGTGGACCCGGTTTCGAACGAGCAGTTCTGGCGGAAGCCCTATCCGTACGGCAATAGCATCGGTCATCTGGTGTTGCATTTAACGGGTAACCTGAATTATTACATTGGGGCACGCCTGGCGGAAACGGGATACGTACGGGACCGCGACCGGGAATTTACGGAAAAGAATCCGCCGCACAAGCGCGACGCGCTCCGGGCTTTTGACCGCACGATCGCCATGGTGGTGGCCACGATTCGAAAACAGAGCGCGGAGGATTGGAGCAAACCGTACACCGCCGACCGGGAGCCGGAAGCGAAAGACCGCTTCCAGATTTTCGTGCGGTGCGCGGGGCATGCGTATCACCATGTGGGCCAGATTGTGTACCTGACGCGAGAGTTGGCGAGAACTTAAGCGCGGGAAGAAACGCCGGGGCGATGTGGAGTGGACATCGGGCCGGCGAGAAGCGAACGGCGAGTGGTCGAACAGAAACAATTGACCAAGGGCAAGGCTGCCCTTTTGCTGGTGCTTTCTGCCGCGGCGGCGGTCGTTTCGGTCACTTTGCTGCACGGCTGGCACGTCTATCTGGGGCTGGCCATCGTAGGAGTGGCGTTGTTTATTGGATTTCTCCGCTGGAACCGCAAGTACTAAAATGATTTCGGATCCTCACTTTGTGGTGTTCGGAGATTCGCGTGGCCCAGTTCGTTCGGCAAACGTATCGCTCACCAGCCGACTGCCTGCCCGGGACTAGTGCCGTTCCAACTATTTGGGCCCAATGCAAGAATTGCCCACACAGATGTGGACCCACTCGCAGCGTTCGTCTGCTAGACGCGCGTTCTAGAACGTGAAAATGGGCAAGCGTCTGTACCTGGTTCAGCAAATTTGGGTCAATGCGCGCGGCGGATACGGTGCCTTGGCTTTCCGACGAGTAGCCCCAAACGGCAAGCGGGGCCTGGAAAATCCAGTTCCAACCGACACCACGCTTGCGTGACGGTGCCGTAGCAGGCTGTTCCGGCAGCTGCGGTCATGCACCGAGACGTCGCGACGTTGATTGGAACAAAGCGAATGACGTTTGCAGTCTTGCGCCTTACGTCTCGAGTTTGAAGCGGGACGAAGCGAGACGGTAGAGGCGGCGCCACAGCAGGCGATTGATGAGCACGACGATGCTCGCCATGATGAGCGTCGAAGCGAGCAAGACATCGAAACGCCCGGAGTCCGAAGCGCTGCTAATGGAACTGCCAAGGCCGGCGGTCGAAACAATCCTTCCCTGAAAATGAAAATATTCCGCGACGATGCTGGCGTTCCAGGCGCCGCCGGATGCCGTCACCATGCCGGTGACGAGGTACGGAAAGATGCCCGGAAGAATGAGATGACGCCAGCGATCCCAGGAACTAAACCGGAAAATGTGCGCGGCTTCTTTTAAATCCGTGGGAAGCGCCATGGCGCCGGCAATGACGTTGAAGAGGATGTACCACTGGGTGCCGAGCAGCATCAAGAGCATGGCGGCAATTTCCAGGCCGCCGCGAAGACGGATCAAGAAAAGCAGGATTACGGGAAAGAGCGCCGTGGCGGGTATGGAGGCGGCCATCTGAGCAAGAGGCTGGGCGATGCGCGCGAAGCGCGGGCTGGAGCCGATGGCGACGCCCACGGGCACAGTCCAAAGCGCGCCGAGAATCAGAGCGGTGTTGACGCGGAGAAATGTGAGCGCGGCGCTTTCGAGCAGCTCGATGTAATCCGCGTGATGCAGATCGGACAATTCGCGGGCGGCGTGAAAAACGGCGAATCCCAGGCCGACGAGAATTCCAGCGGCGAGCAGGTAACCGACGGCGCGGCGAACATAGTGCTGCTTGGGAGCCGAGAACGTTTCCGCGGCGCGGCGAGCACCCAGGGTGAAGCTGAGTGTGAGCCACTGGAAGAAAGGGCGAAAAACCAGACGGTAGACACGAATGGCGATCGATGCCCGGCCGATCAGATTCAACAGAAAAGGCTGTGCCGCACTGGAGCTTTCGACCTGCTCGAACTTGAATTTGTCGGCCCAGACGATGACGGGCCGCCAGAGGAGCTGATCGAGAAGCACGATCACGGCAATCATGGCGGCAACACCCCAGAGAATCGCACGCGTGTCGCCATTGCTTGCGGCAGTTTGTAGAAATGACCCCAGGCCAGGCAAGCGGAAGTCACGCTTGCCGAGCACGAACATTTCGCAAGCCATGAGAAAAAACCAGCCGCCCGCGACGGACATCATGGAGTTCCAGACCAAACCAATCGTCGAGAACGGAAGGTCCAGTTCGGCGAAGCGCTGCCAGCGACTGAAGCGGTAGATTTTTGCGGCTTCGTTGAGCTCACTCGGGATGGTTTTCAGCGAAGAGTAAAAACTGAAGGCGATGTTCCAGACCTGTCCGGTGAAAATAAGCAGGATGGAGCCAAGTTCGACGCCGAGCTGACGATACGGAAAGATGGCAACCATGGCGAGCATGACGCCGGGAAGAAAGCTCAGCACCGGAATCGATTGCAGAATATCCAGCAGCGGAACCATGACAATTTCCGCGCGGCGGGAACTGGCCGCGATATAGCCATAGGCCAGAGCGAATCCGAGGCTCAACGCGTAGGCCACGCTGAGCCGCACCAGCGAATACAGAGCGTAAAGAGGAAGCACGCGCGGATTCTGCGAGATCTGCGCTTGCGGCTGGACGGGGCCGAGCCAGGCGCGGCCGATGGCGTAGACACCGAAAATCGCCGCGAAGACAACGAGGAAAACAGCGATATCGATGAGAAAAGCCCAACTCCAGCGCGAGCCCAATGGCCGATTCACGGTGGGTGCGAAAGGTACGGCGCGGGCGGATGCGGGCGTGGGAGCAGACACGGCGGCTTCAGGTCTCGGTGAGAGTCAGCTTGCCGATCGCGGCGTCGTAATCGAAAATTTCGGCGTAACGCCCCCACTGAATGGCGGTTTCGAGCTGCCTTTGAGATTCTTCCTCGCTGAATTGTTCGTCGAGCAAGTCGCGGAAAAATTCATCGGGAAGCGTGCGGTTGGCCTTGGCTTTCAGGGCCTGCTCCATCTGGCGGAGCAAGGGCACGCTCGCGAGCGCCGCCTTGCGGAAAATTGCCTTGCGGGCTTGAATATCGGCTTGCGCGAAGGCCTGGCCCACCGGAGTGATCACGGCATCGCCCTCTTCCAGGCGGAGCATGCCAAGCAGGACGGCGGTATCGACCGTGGGGAGGAGCGCGTCTACTTCGAGACTCAACTCATCCGCGAGGTGATGGAGATTCGAGCGGCCGCCCTGGTCGGCAAGAATCTCGAGCAATCCCGCCATGCCGCCCGGTCGAGTGTGCGGAAGCATGAGGGTTTTCGCCGCAACTGGCCTTCCGGGACCGAAGGTGCGCGGCGGGGCGGTCTCGTCGCGATGTTCAGGCCGCGTGAGGACGCGATAGATGGAATCGACAAGCTCGATGAAGTGCGGGGATTTATGGTCGCGCGGATGGGGGATATCCACGGTGAAGTCCGCGTGGATATGCGCGGGGTTGCGGCCAAGGACGATGATGCGATCGGCGAGCACCACGGCTTCCTCGATATTGTGGGTCACGATGAAAATCGCGCGTGTTGGAATCTTGTGGCCGAGCCAGAGCTCCAGGAGTTCGCCGCGCAGCGTTTCCGCGGTGAGAACATCGAGCGCGGAGAAGGGCTCGTCCATGAACAGGACTTCCGGCTCGACGACCAGAGCGCGGGCGACGCCGACACGTTGCTTCATGCCGCCGGAGAGTTCTTTCGGGTAGGCGGATTCAAAGCCGTCCAGGCCGACGGCGTCGATGATGCGCAGCGCGCGCTTGTGGCGTTCGATGGGAGGCATACCGCGGGCTTCGAGTGGAGCTTCGACGTTTTCTAGGACGGTCAGCCAGGGGAAAAGCGCAAAACTTTGAAAAACGATGGAGACGTTGGGGGATTCATTTGTCGCGGGCTGGCCGTGCCAATACACCATACCGGCGCTGGCCGGGGAGAGGCCGGTCAGCATGCGCAGCAGCGTGGACTTGCCGCAGCCGGAAGGACCGAGCAGCGCGATGATCTGGCCGGGATAGACGGCGAGATCGGTAGCGGAAATAACCTGGATGCGGCTGCCATCAGGCTGAGGATAGAATTTCTCCAGCTTGCGCGCCTCGATGATGGGAGCGGGTGCCGTGTTTGCTGTGGCCATGAGCGCGTGTATTATCGCTCAACTGCGGCGTGACGGCACAGGATTGGCTAGGGACGATGGGATTTATTTCTGAAAGTTACAATCGCATGAACACTCGATGACTTCCTCAGCCGGTCATTTTCCCGACGCGCGCGCACCACGCCTTTTCTTTGAGTGGCTCCTGGCCCTCGGGGTCTCACTCGCAACTGCACTGCTGCTGATCGCGCCGTTTTTCTGGCTGGGAAATGTTTCCGGGCACGACATCAGCTTTCACGCCAGCTCCTGGTTGGATGTGGCGGGCCAGTGGAGAGAAGGGATCGTCTACCCGCGTTGGGCGGAGTGGGCGAATTATGGTTTTGGCGAGCCGCGATTCATCTTTTATCCGCCGCTCTCCTGGATGCTCGGCGCGGCGCTGAGTTTTGTGGCGCCGTGGAACGCGGTGCCGGGCGTTTTCATTGTATTGGCGCAAAGCATCGCTGGATTGTGTTTCTTTGCGCTCGCGCGGCGATATCTTCCCCGACGTGGGGCGCTGTTCGGCGCGGCTTGCTATACGGCAAATCCGTACGCGCTGATGGTTATTTATATGCGTAGCGATTTTGCGGAGCTGCTGGCGTGCACGCTGTTGCCTTTGTTGGTGGGCGCGTCGCTGCAGCTTTGCGGGCTGTTGGAGAATCGCTGGCGTTCGCAGGGGCGAGCGACGGCGGTGTTCGCCGTGGCGTTTGCCGCGGTTTGGCTCTCGAACGCGCCCGCAGGCGTGATCGCGAGTTACAGCGTTGCGTTGCTTTTCGCGTGCGCCGCGATTGAAGAAAAGTCGCTGGCGCCGCTGTTGCGAGGCGTGGGCGGGCTGGCGCTGGGCTTTGGTTTGACGAGTTTTTATCTTTTGCCTGCGGCTTACGAGCAGCGCTGGGTAAACATCGCGCAAGCGCTTTCGTCAGGCTTGCTGCCATCGCAGAACTTTCTGTACACCTTGATTGAGGATCCGGAACACAACGCATTCAATTGCATCGCTTCAAGCGTCGCCATCCTGCTCATCGTGCTGACAGGAATCGCGGGGCTGGCCGCACGCCGGAAGGCAACTCGAGAAACCGAAGACAGCGGAAAACTCTGGCGCGTACTGATCTTGCTTGCCACGGCAGCGACATTTCTGATGATTCGCGTGAGCTCGGTTTTTTGGACCTATCTCCCGAAGTTGCGCTTCGTGCAATTCCCGTGGCGCTGGATGGCGATTCTTGCCGTTCCGTATGGGTACTTTGTGGCGGCAGGTTTGCCGCGGCGGCGTTGGGGGTGGGTTTGGGGCGCGGCGGTGCTGGCGGTGATGGGGGGAACGGCGGCCGTTCTCGTTCAAAAAACCTGGTGGGATTCCGAGGATATCCCGGTGCTGCGGGAGGCGCTGGCGAACGATCAGGGATTTGAGGGAACGGACGAGTACGATCCGCTGGATGACGATCATTCTAATCTGGCGCAAAAGGCACCGCGAGCGCAGATTCTACCGACCGAGGGATCAGAGGGAAGCGCACCAAAGGTGGAGATCCAGATCGAGCGATGGACCGCGGAAGAGCGGAAGCTGCTGGTGAAATCGGAAGAGCCAGTTCGCATTGCGCTGCGGTTGCTGAACTATCCGGCATGGCGGGTGGAGGTGAACGGCAAGGTCGTGACACCAGAGCGGGGGGAATCAAGCGCCCAGATGATCCTGACGCTCTCTTCGGGAACGCAGCGCATCGCAGCGAGGTTTGTGCGCACTCCGGATCGGACCTTGGGCCTGGCCATTTCCGTGATGGCCGTGCTGACACTCCTTGCCCTCCTTAACGCCGGAGGTTCGCGCCTTCTTTCCGCAAGTCCCTAACAGGGGCCGCTGCAAGTCTGAATGGTTCGTCGAGTTAACAATAACACCTCCTCCCCCATGTTTTGCATAAGTGTCACTGAGGGCCTACGGCGCGCGTAACCTCATGAAAATCGGTCAACGGCTTCGGCAATTCTGGACAATGCAGGTGGCGGTTGGAGCTGCGCGCGCGTGGTCCATTTGCTTATGTTAATCATGAAATCATTCGAGAACTAAAATGCCTTGCCCCCTCTTCAAATGTCGGCTAAAGTCCACTCAATTCGACGAAATTCTGCCAGCATCTTCGAAATCTGCGCAGGAACCAAGGAGCTCTCGATGAATCGATCCTTTTTTAAGGTGGCCGCCCTGCTCTGTGCCATTTTGGCACTAGCAAGTTTTTCGCCGGCTCTCGGCCAGGAGCCCAGCAAGCACAAACTCTCAAACCAGGACATTCTGGAAATGGCATCCCTGGGGTTGGGCGATGACGTCATCTTGGAAAAAATCCGAACAGCGCCGGAAACGGATTTCACGACAGACCTGGAGTCCCTGAAGACACTGAAGGCCGCGCACGTGTCCGATCCTGTGATTCGCGGGATGATCAATCCCAAGGCGGCAGCAGCTCCGGCCGCGCCCAGTGCGGCGGCCCCGGCTCCCGCAAATCCGGATCTGCCGGATGATGTGGGCGTGTACATCAAGGTGCGAGGAAAACTGAACGAGGTAAGGCCCGAAGTCGTGGGATACAAGAGCGGCGGCGTAATGAAGACCTTCGCAACGCAAGGCCTGGACAAAGGGCACCGCAACGGAACCGTGCAGGGACCAAAGAGCCCGCTGCAGGTTGGCAGTGACGCGGAATTCATCGTTCGCTGTCCCGAGGGCACGGCGATCACCGAGTATCAGTTGCTGCGGCTGGACATGAAGGGAGACCGGCGCGAATTCCGGGCCTGGACCGGCGGCGTCTTTCATTCCTCCGAGGGCGCGGAGAAGAACGCAGAAAAATTCGATTCCGAAAAGGTCGGGCCTCGCGTCTTCCGGATCAAGCTTCCGGCACTCAAGAAGGGCGAGTACGGCTTCCTCCCTCCAGGGAACACTTCCGGAAACATTGCGTCCTCCGGCAAGCTTTATAGTTTCGGGATCGTGGAGTAGAGCCCAGAATTTCCTGGATGGAAAGTCAGGAAGAAGAGCAAGGCGTCTTTTCTAACTCTCAGCAGACCAGCAGTTCCGAGTTGACGGCGGCGTGTACGATTTCAGCGGCGGTCGACGGTGGGGTGGCGGACGTCCTGGCCCTGGACGATGTAGATGACGTCCTCGGCGATGTTGGTGGCGTGGTCGCCGATGCGCTCGAGATTTTTGGCGACGAGGATCAGCTCGAATGCGGGAAAAACCACGCTGGAATCTCCCATCATGTAGGTGAGCAGTTCGCGGAAAACCTGGTCGCGGTAGTGGTCCACCTGGTCGTCGGTGGCCAGGACTTTCTGGGCGAGCTCCACATCGCGGCGGACCACGGCGTCGAGGGCGTTGCGGACCATCTGTTCGACAAGCTCGGTCATGCGGGGCAGGTCCACATAAGGCTTGACGCGCGGGTGGCGAAGGATGCGCGTGGCGCCCTGCGCGATGTTCACAGCCTGATCGCCAATGCGCTCGAGATCGTTGTTGATGCGCGAAACGGCAAGAACAAAGCGGAGATCGATGGCCATCAACTGATGCAAAGCCAGTAGCTGAACCACGCGGTCGTCGATTTCGAGCTGGAGCTCGTTGATGGCGTCTTCTTCCTCGAGGACGCGCTTGGCTAGCTGTTCATCGGTATCCAGGACGGCGTGAACCGCTTGATGAACGGCGCGTTCCGCAAGGCTGCCCATCCAGAGCAGCCGCTCTTTCAGCTCGTTGAGGTCCTTTTCGAAGTGGCGTTCCATGCAGCTCTTCCTCTCACTGCCCATTTACGGCAAAAACGAAGAGAGATTCCTCGCTTCGCTCGGAATGACAAGCAAACGGATACCTCACCCGAAGCGGCCGGTGATGTACGCCTCAGTGCGCGGATCACCCGGCGTGGTAAAGAGCTGCGGCGTCGGGCTGAATTCGATGAGCTGCCCGGTCAGCAGGAAGGCGGTGAAGTCGCTGACCCGCGCGGCCTGCTGCATATTGTGCGTGACGATGGAAATAGTGCAGAGATCTTTTAGTTGCACGAGGAGCTCTTCGATCTTTGCCGTGCTGATGGGGTCGAGCGCCGAGCAAGGTTCATCGAGCAGCAGCACCTCCGGCTCAACGGCAAGCGCGCGCGCGATGCACAAACGCTGCTGCTGGCCGCCGGAAAGCTCGTAAGCGGACTTGTGCAAATGGTCTTTCACTTCGTCCCAGAGAGCGGCGTGGCGCAAGCTCTTCTCGACGGCTTCAGCGATCGGTAGCTTCGAACCGTTGATATGGAGGCCGTAGGCGACGTTGTCGAAAATCGACTTGGGGAAGGGATTGGGGCGCTGAAAAACCATGCCGACGCGGCGGCGATGCGCGGTGACGTCCTGGGTGAGGATATTCTGGCCGTCGAGCAGGATTTCGCCCTCGAGGCGTGCGTGGCGGACGGTTTCGTGCATGCGGTTGAGGGTGCGGAGGAGCGTGGACTTGCCGCAGCCCGAAGGGCCGATGAGCGCGGTGACCTTGTTGGTGGCGATCCCCAAGTTGATATCGAAGAGCACCTGCTTGCTGCCGTAAAAGAAATTGACCTTGGAGACGGTCATGCGCATGGTGAGAGCTGCCTGCGCATCCCGACTCGCTGTGTTGGTCACGGTGGGTGGAATGTTTACGGACACAGCCGGCCTCACAGAAGCGTGCATGTCTACGACCTCGGAACCGAAATGCCGCGGGAGAGGATACCTCGCGCGACGATGTTAATCACGAGAATCAAGCCCAACAGAACGAGACCCGCGGCCCACGCCTGCCGATGCCAATCTTCGTACGGAGCGATGGCATAAGTAAAGATCATCACGGGCAGCGAAGCGGTGGGCTGATTCCACCCCGGGCTCCAAAAGCGGTTGCCAAACGCGGTAAAAAGCAGCGGCGCGGTCTCACCGGCGACGCGAGCGAAAGCCAGCAGAACCGCCGTCAAGATGCCGCGGTAGGCGGCGGGAACGATGACCGTGGCGATAGTTTTCCATTTGCTCGCGCCGAGGGCCATGGCGGCTTCGCGTAAGGCGTTCGGCACGGAACGCAGAAACTCTTCGGTGCTGCGCAGCGTGATGGGAATCATCATCAGTCCGAGAGCGAAACCTCCGGCAAGGGTCGAGAAATGTTTGAAAGGGAGAACCACCAGGCTATAAGCAAAAATGCCGATGACGATGGAGGGGACGCCGTTCAGGAGGTCCGCAGCATAACGCACGACGAAAGCGGTGGTGCTGCCGCTGAATTCCGCGAGATAGATGGCGCCGAAAAAGCCGATGGGCACGCCAATCAGGGATGCGAACAAGAGCAATTTGGCGCTGCCGATAATGGCGTTGGCCATGCCTCCGCCGGTTTCCCCTACGGGCGCCGGGAGCTTAGTAAAGAAATTCCAGCTGATGGAAGCTCCGCCGTGATATACGAGGTAGCCAAGAATAAAAAAGAGGACAGCGACGGCGACCAGCGCGCACACGCCGGTCATCGTCAACATGAAATTGCTCACGAACTTGCGCCAGCGAAGACGAGCGCTCATGTGTTGCCCATCCCGCTGCCGCGCTGCGAGGTGGCCACGATCAGCAGGCGGGCAGCCCCATTAAGGACAAATGTCAGAAGAAAGAGCACCAGGCCCAATTCGATGAGGGACTGCAAATAGAGATCGCCGGTGGCTTCGGTGAATTCATTGGCGATGACAGCGGCGATGGAATAGCCAGGCGAAAACAGGGAGGCGCTGATCGTGGGAGTATTGCCGATGACCATGGTGACCGCCATGGTCTCGCCGAGAGCGCGCGCGAGGGCCAGAAAAATCGACCCCATGATGCCCGCGCGGGCAAAGGGAACGACCACTTGCCAGGTGGATTCCCAGCGCGTGGAGCCGAGGGAGAGGGCCGCTTCGCGCTGATCGCGGGGAACGGAAAGCAGCACTTCACGCGAGACGGAAATAATGTACGGGATGACCATGATGGCGAGGACGATGCCCGCGGTCAGGAATCCCACGCCATAAGCAGGGCCTTTAAAGAGCGGCAGAAACCCGAGCGTGCTCTTGAGACCTGGTTGAATGTAGCCGCGCATCAAGGGCACGACGATGAAGACTCCGAGAAGCCCGTAGATGACGCTGGGAACGGCGGCGAGAAGATCGATGAAGAACTCGAGCGTATCGGAAAGTCTGGTGGGGGCCAGTTCGGCGAGAAAAATAGCCGCGCCGATTCCAAGGGGCACGGCAAGAATCAGCGCAACCCCTGCGGTGACGAGCGTGCCATAGATGAAAGGCAGCGCGCCGAATTGGTCGAAAATGGGGTCCCAGACAGAAGTGCGGAAAAAGTTGAAGCCAAACTTGTGACGAGGCAGCGTGGAGCCAAGCCACAACTCAAAAACCAGGAGCAAGGTGAGGAGCACGACGGAAGCGGCGAACAAAAAGGTAATCAGGCGGGCGATCTCGTCGCCTTCGCGCAGCTTCGCAAGAAACGAGCGCGAGCCCGCAACGGGGCCCGCGCTCGGAACAGATGTGGTTGTGGTGGCCACGTTTCAGCCGGTATTACTGGATCTTGTCGATGGCCTTCACTTCCTTGGCCACGACTTCCTTGGGCAGTTTCGCATAAGATAAGGCCTCGGCATAGCTCTGCCCATCGCCCAGGGCCCACTTGAGGAAACCCTTCAAGGCGTCGCGCTTAGTGGCATCGGCGAACTTTTGCGGAATCAATAACCAAGTGAAGGTCGAGATGGGATAGGAGGCGTTGCCCGGCGCGTTGGTGATGGACACGCGGAAGTCATCCGGCATGTCTTTGGCAGCGCCGGCAGCCGCAGCGCTGACTGCCGCCAGCGAGGCCTTGACGACCGCACCTGAGGAGTTTTGCACGCTGCCGTAAGGGATTTTGTTGGATTCGGCATAGATAAGTTCGACGTACCCGATCGAATTCGGAGTGTTCTTCACCGTTCCGGTGACGCCTTCATTGCCTTTGCCGCCCAAGCCCACAGGCCAATTCACTGACGTGCCTTTGCCGACCTTAGTCTTCCATTCTTCGCTGACCTTTGAGAGGTAGTCCGTCCAGCAATACGATGTGCCGCTACCGTCGGCGCGGTGCACGACGACAATGTCCGCCGCGGGAAGTTTGACGCCTTTGTTGGCATCGGCGATGGCCGGGTCATTCCACTTGGTGATTTTGCCGAGGAAGATTCCCGCCAGCGCGTCAGGAGTGAAATTCAGTGCGGCGTCGACCCCGGCAATGTTGTAGGTGGGAACGACGGCACCCAGCACCGTAGGGAAGTGCAGAATGCCGGAGCCATGCTTCTCCTGATAGGCCTTCAATTGGTCGTCATTCATGGGGCCATCGGTTGCACCGAAATCGACCGTGCCTTCGGTAACCTGCTTGATGCCGCCTCCGGAGCCGATCGATTGATAGTTGATTTGAAGATTGGCGTTCTTCTTGTGGTACTCGTCGAACCACTTCGAATACATGGGATAAGGGAAAGTTGCGCCGGCGCCATTGATCGAAAGTGCGCCCTGTGCCCAGACCGCGCCGCCGATGGCTAGCGCAACCAGAAAAAACCCGGTGATTCGCCTCATTCGTATTCTCCGCGCTTAGATTTGGCCGATGAGAGCGCAAGGAAGTGTCGCTCTTTCTTGTTACAGGATTGTTACAATCGATACGCGGTTGGTTGAATCCCGGTTTTTGGTTCGAGGAGAATGAGAGGTAAGACGCCTTTTCTGTGGATCTTAGGGGAATGCAAGTGATAGCAGCTGCACGGAAAAAAAGGGCAGCTCGGTGAGGAGCTGCCCTTTGCCGTCCCCAGGGGAAGGAACGGGTTGCATTGCCCGCCGAAACTAGGGCAGGTAATAGCGGAACGAGGTCCACACCATGTTGTCGATGGCCTTGGGGCGCTGGCTCGCACCGGCAACGCCGGTGGTGATGTTGAACGCGTTGCCAGTCCACGCGAACTTTTCAATGTACGAGTACGTCACGCCCCACTGCAATCGGCCCTTGGGCCCGTTGTAGATCTTGTGCCAGAAGCCGAGCGTGCCTTCGACGATGTGGTGAATATCGCCATTGCAAGTACCGGCGCTCCCAGGACTGGCCGGGGTCGCAGTCGGCGGAAATGTTCCGGGGGTGTTCACGGGGAACCCTTCCGTCGTGCAGCCCGAGTTGTTGAAGAGCGGGGACCCGTAGCCCACCGGAACTGGGTTGCCCAGTCCAGCCGCGGCCGGATTCGGGAACGTGTACGCAGTGCGAGCCGCATATTCGCCGCCGTAGTAGGCAAAAATGTCCAACTTCGGATTGGGGTGGAGTTCCATTTCGCCCAAATAGGCTGCGGTGCGAATCGGAGCCAGGGTACCGTTCGGCCGCGCCGTCACGTCCGCCAACTGCGCCGTGCTATAGCGGCCGATGCCATCCCCGCCCTGGAAATGCGCCATGAATTCGATCTTCTTGTTTGCCACGGGGAGACGAGCGGTAGCGCCAAAGCCGCCGCCGACCTTGGAGTCGTTGAACGCGCCAGCAACCGAAGTCGCGCTCAGAGGTCCACCTGGAGTGAGAACGCAACTGGCAGGAAGACTGGCGACGATCACCGGCTGCGCGCCGCAAGGATACACACGGTCACGGAACGGACTCACGATGCCGACGATCTCGTAGTGGCCCCAGCCGGGATCGAGTGTCGCCTTGACCATGACGTCTGGCGACTTATTGGCCGTGTATCCGCTGGTGTCGGCAAAGTTGTACAGGCCGCCCCCCGCGCCGGGAACGTTGAAGAAGAAGTTGTTGTTGGAGCCGCGCCCGCCAAACGTGGTCTGCGGGCCTTCGATAGAGAAGCCCAAGGCGAACTTATCCCAGTTCTTCGCCACGCGGAAGCCGTAGGCACGCTGCCAGGCCCAGCCCACGATGTACTGCGGATCGATCATGAGCGGGAACTGTTCCTGCCGATTCTCGATACCCTTCTTGCTTTCTGTCACGAGGCTCCACATCTGCCCGCCTGAGACATAAAATCCATTGTCGAACTTGACGCTGGCCCACAATTGCCGCTGGCGAAAGACATAGCTGTTGCTCTGGCGGTTGTTGGAGGTTGTTCCAGTGCCGAGGAAATCACCCTCGTAGTACATATTCACTTTGGCGCTGCCAATTGTGGTGTCGGCCAAGAGCATGAGACGCGACTGCCGCGCCGTGAAGTTGTTCTCCGAAATGCGACTCAACGCACTGTTCGGATACGGAATGCCGGTCAGCGGCGTGTTAATGTCCCCGCCCGTGGCGCGGCTGCGGGAAATAGTGGCCGCCTCAATCCAGGCCATGGGCGTGATGTTAACTCCCTTGAATCTAATCGTCGAAGGGCCGGTTTCTTCCGCCTTCTTCGCTTCGGCCTGTTCCGTCGCTACCGTGGTCTTCAGAATTTCATTGCTAGCCTTCAGGTCGGCGACTGTTGTGTTCAGCGTCGCCGCGGTGCTCTTTACTTCGGAGCTGGTATTCACGGCTTCCACCGCCTTGGTCGTCGCCTCTGCGGCACGCGCATTCGCTGCAGCGGCCGCCTCGCGCGCTTCATCAATCTGACGGTCGCGCTTGGCCAGCTCTTCCTTTAGAAGTTGCAATTGCTCCTGCTGGGATTCGAGAGCTTGCCGGAGCTCTTCGAGCTGCGCGGCGATGGCGGCTTCTGCCTTTTCCGGCTTGCTGGCGGCTTTCGCCTTGGCCGCTGGAGCCGCCTTGGCAGGCTGAGGATTCGCGTCCTTTGGTGAATCAGCAAGGGCTGTTCCCATCGTGAGAAACAGCGACAGCGTGAGTGCAGCTAGTTTTTTCATTTCCTCTCTCTTCTCTCTGGACCTTGGCCGCAAGAATCTGCGTGCTACTGAAAAATGTCCCTAGCACCCCGCCGCAGAAGGTAAAGGCCCTGTCTTACTGTTGCGTCAACCGATTGTGAATATCCTGTAACAATCGGCTGGTTCGCAACGCATCCCATTGACACGCTTACGGTTATTGATTTGTTGAGGCTTCAACAACAGTTGGAAATACGAGGAAAGCATGCGTGCACACAACCCTGAGCGCCCTGGATTGCCCCCTGTTGTTGGAGCGATCGATCGATCCTCAGGTGCTCCAAGGTTCGGCCCAAACTTGCGGCGCCAGGAAGGGGCTACTTCGGCATTGAAATCGTATAAGCGAGCACGATTTGCGTTAAGCGATATTGGTAGCGGGCGTCGGTGTCGGCAATGTCCGCCTCGGTCTTCTGGAGGTCGGCCTGGCTGAATTCCACAATGGAGCCGAGACCAAGGTTGTAGCGAGCCTGAGCGAGGTCGAAAGCGAGGCTGGCCTGCTCGCGCAATTGCTGGGTGACGGACAGGCGCTCGAAAGCACGATTGGTGTCCTGCCAAGAAATGCGTACGTCGCGCGCGATGTTGTGGCGCAGGTCGGCGAGCTTCTGGCGGTTCACTTCGGTTTGAAGATCGGCCGCTTTGGCACGGGCGTTATACAGCGACCCGTTGAACACCGGAATGTTGATGTTCACCCCGACGGCGCCGTACCAGTTGGGAATGTGATCGTCTCGCACGGGAGCTTCGCCCACAACACCCAACGCGCTCACCGTCGGACGCCACAAGTCGTGCTCGGCACTGCCGAATTTCTCGGCGGCATCCACTTCGTCTTGGAGGGCGGCGACTTCCGGGCGCTGGTTCAAGGCTTGTTGAATCAGCGGAAGAACGTCCAGGGCGGGAGGTGCGTTGTTTGCCGGCTCCTCGAGCAGTAGAAAGCTCTGTTCGTCCGAATAGTCCAGGATGGCGGAAAGCGACGCAAGCGAACCCTGATAGTTGTTCTGGGCCTCGAGGAGCAACAGCTTGCCGCGCGCCAGATCCACCCGGCTGAAGCTCAGGTCGAGCTCGGACTTGAGCTTGGCATCGGTGAGCGCTTTGATTTTGTCGACGAGAAGCTGGCGGGAATCGACGGTCTGCTGCGCGACACTGACGAGCGCTTTGGTCTCGAGGACGTTATAGAAAGTCTGGTCCACCACCAGGATGATTTGAGCGGTGGTAGCCGCGGCGTTCTGATCTTCGGCTTTCGCCTGGGATTCGGAGCTAGAGAGAAGATTCGTGGAGCGGCCGAAGTCGGTAATCAACTGGCCGACGGTGGCTCCGGCCGCGGCGCGCGGGAAAAGAATCGGATTGTTGAGGCCTCCTGCGGAGAGACGGCTTCCTGGGTTGGAGTCCACTGCCGTGACGCTGAGGTACGCGTTTGGCAAAAGCGCCGAGCGGGCCTCGCGAACATACTGCCGGGCCACCAGCGCGCGCAGTTTCCCGATGGTAATTTGAGGATTATTTTTGAGCGCGAGGGCTTCGGCCTGGGGAAGTGTCAGCGAAATGCTTTGGTTCCGCGGCCTGGCAGGAGCATTTTGCGGCTGCGCGTGAACGGCCAATGTGGCCAGGACTGAGAGAAGAAACGTCCGCGTCAAAGTTCGCATCACCCCTGCGCCTCCTGAGAATTCATGTCCTTCTTGCCGTGCACCATGAGATAGGCCGCTGGAACGAGATAAACGGTCACCACGACGGAAACGAGCAGGCCGCCGATAATGGCGCGTGCCAGCGGCGCATACTGCTCACTGCCGGGCTCGGCTCCGATGGCCATCGGAATCATTCCCAGAACGGTTGCCAGCGAAGTCATCAAGATGGGACGAAGCCGCATTCGGGACGCCAGCGAAACGGCTTCTTTCACGGGTTGGCCTTCGTGGTGAAGGTGACGGGCAAACTCCACGATCAAAATACTGTTTGAGACCACGATACCCACCATCATGACTACACCCATGAGAGACATGACGTTCAGCGTGGTACGCGTGACCAGTAGAAAAAGAAGAACTCCAGCAAGCCCTGGTGGAATGGCGAGCAAAATGATGAACGGGTCTTCCCACGAGGCGAACTGCGCGACCAAAATCAGGTAAACCAGCACAACCGAAAGAATCAGACCGATCCCGAAACTCTTGAACGATGCGCGCATGCCCTGTACCGAACCACGAAGGTTGACGCGCACGCCTTCGGGCAGCTTGGTCTTCTTAATGATGTCCTCAACCTGGCTGGTGACCCCGCGAAGGTCTTCGGCTTTGGGGGCCACGTAAATATCGATCACGCGAAACAACTGGTAATGATCCACTTCCGTGGGCGAGGGAATGGTTTTGACTTTCACGACGGTGTCAAGGAAGGTGGCCTGCGTGCTCTTCATGCCGCGCAAGGGGATTTGTTTGAGATCCATCACGGTCTTCACCTGGTCTTCGGGATACTGCACGGTGAGCATGTAAGGATTCCCGCTAACCGGGTCGATCCAGTAATTCGGCGCGATCATGCCGTTGGAAGTCAAAGAGGTGATGACGTTGTCGACGACCTCTTTCTGGGAAAGGCCGAGAAGGCTCGCTTTTTCCCGATCCACGTCGAGTTCCAGTGCGGGGTAGTCGATATCTTGCGGGATGAGAACGTCATTGACGTTCCTGAGCGCGCGCACGGGCGAGGCCAGGGACACCGCTGTCGCGTAAACCTTGTTCAGATTGTTGCCGCTGACCTGGATGTCGATCGGCGCGGGCAATCCGAGATTGATCACGGCATCTACGAGACCGCCGGATTGGAAGTAGGTGCTCAGCTGAGGCAGGTTCTGGCTCAGCCGCTCGCGCACACGGCGCATATATTCATAGCTGCCGATCTTGTGCCCTTCTTTCAGGCTGACCTGCACAAAAGCGGTATGCGGAGCGGAGTTCGTGGTGTAGATCGCGGAAAAATCCGTGGTGATCCCGATGTTCGAAACGATGATTTGCCGTTCCTCGGCCGGCACCACTTGACGGATGAGGTCTTCCACCTGCTTCACATAGTTTTCGGTCAACTCGACTCGCGTTCCGGACGGGGCTTTCAGGTTGATGACGAATTGACCAGGATCCGTGCGAGGGAAGAAGGAAACCCCCAGGAACGGATAGAGCCCGAGGCACAGCAGGGAAATTCCCGCGAGACCTACTAACGTGGCGGCAGGTTTCAGCAGCGCCGTGCCTAGAGTGCGGTGGTATTCGCCAAGCATTTTTTTGAAACCCAGATTGAACATCTTGCCGATGCCATCCCATCTCCATGTGAAGGCGTCTCCAAGCTCCTCATCCGCCTGGCGTTGTTTGATCCATTTGGCACAGAAAAGCGGCACGACGGTCATGGCCACGAAATAAGAGGCGAAGAGAGAAAGGACGACGGCAAGCGCAAGGGCCATGAAAAGAAAACGGCTGACACCATAGAGAAAGACGACGGGAAAGAAGACAACCGAGGTGGTCAGCGTCGCGGCAAGCACCGCGAGTCCGACTTCCTGGCCGCCTTTCTCCGCCGCGACTTCAGGTGCTTCGCCCAGCTCGAGGTGGCGGAAAATGTTTTCGAGAACGATGACGGAATTGTCGATCAAACGAGAGAGCGCCAGCGCCAGACCGCCTAACACCATGGTGTTGACCGTGCCGCCTCCCGCGCTGAGCGCCAAAAACGTGGCCAGCGCGGAGAGCGGTATCGACAGAAAAACCGCCGCGGTCGCGCGCATGCTGCCGAGGAATAGCAGAACCATCAGACCGGTCAGGACCAGCCCGATCCCGCCTTCTCGCAGCAGGTTGGCGATCGCCGTCTTCACGAAGATGGACTGATCGAAGACCACGCGCGTGCTGAGCTGTTTCGGAATATCCACGAGATTTTTGAGAGCTTCCTGAATGCCCTGGACCACCGCGATCGTGTTGGTGTCTCCACCCTGCTTCAGAATCGGGAGGTACACGGAAGGCTGGCCGTCGACACGCACGATATTGGTTTGAATCGCCTGCGCGTCCACGGCTTTGCCAACGTCTCCTACGAGCACGGACGATTGGCCTACCGATTTCAAAGGCATGCTATTGATGGCCGAGGCCGCAGGAGCCTGACTATTGGAGTAGAGGTTGTAATCGAAGGGACCGATCTTCACATCGCCTGCGGGAAGAATCAGGTTGGCTTCATTGACCTGGCGAACGACGTCCATGGGGCTCAACTGGTGCGCTTCGAGCTTCAGAGGATCGACATAAACCATGATTTGCCGGTACCGGCCGCCGAATGGTTGTGGCACAGAGGCACCCGGCACATTGGCAATCTGATTGCGAACATTGTACTGGCCGAGATCATGGAGCTGCGTTTCGTCAAGGCCCTGGCCTTTGAGGGTAATCAGGCAAACGGGCAAGCTGGAAGCGTCGAACTTAAGAACGACAGGAGGCAAGGTCCCCGGGGGAAGCCGGCGGAGATCGGCCATCGCGAGGTTTGAGACCGTGCTGAGGTCCGCATCAGCGTTTGTACCGGGCTGAAAATAGATTTTGATCAGGCTGACGCCAGGCAGCGAGCGCGATTCGATGCGATCGACGCCGCTCGCAAGCGTAAACCAGCGCTCGAACGGGTTGGTGATGTTGGTTTCGATTTGCTGAGGTGGCATGCCGGAATAGAACGTGGCAATGACGACCACGGGGATATTAATAGGAGGAAACAGGTCGACCGGCATGCGCACCAGCGTCACAGTCCCGACGATGGCGATCACCAAGCAGGCCACGATGATGAAGAAAGGGTACTTGATCGAGAAACGGGACATTACTTCTCGCCCCCCGCTCTCGAGGCATTCGCGCTCACTTCCTTTGGCTGAATCCTCTGTCCGCTGCGAAACTGGCTGCGATTTCCGATAACCACGCGGTCGCCGTCCGTGAGACCAGATAGCACTTCGACGCCGCTTCCATCCTCAAGGCCCAGCTTGACGTGACGCTCTTCCAGAATGCTTTGTGAGTCGACGGCCAGGACTGTGGCATCCTCTCCATTTCGCACCACCGCTTCCAGAGGGATGGCCAGCGCGTTCTTCTTCTCTCGCAGCATCAGCCGCGACTCCGTGTACATTCCGGGGATCAAACGGCCATCGCGGTTTTGGCAATCGATTTCGGTCTGCATCGTGCGTGTCTGCATGTCCAGGGAATCCGCGAAGCGGGAAACTTTGCCTTCGATGTCCTGGTCTAGCGCCTGCACGTGCACCTTCACGGGATCGCCGAGGCGAATCTGCGCCGCGACCGATTCCGGGATTGGAAGAACGAGCCGCAGGACGGAGATTTGCGCGATACGCACGACCGGAATGGCTTGTGTACTTGTGGAAGTTCCCGCGGCAACGAGCGCCCCTGTGTCGGCGTAACGATTGGTAATTACCCCCGCGAATGGGGCGCTGATCCGGGTGTAGTCCGAAAGTGCGGACACCTGCTTCTGGTTGGCCTGAGCCACTTCAAGTTCCTGCCGTGCGGCCGAGAGCGCCGCTTTGGCGCTCGATACTTGGGCTCCCGTTTCAAGATCCTTGGCTTCAGCGTCGTCCAATTCCTGCTGCGCTACGAGGCCTTGACGGGTCTTGGCAGCATCATTAAGGCGCGCATACGCCAGATGCATTGCAGAGTGCGAGGATTTCGCCCGTTCCAAATCCCCTTGCGAGCGCCCGATCTCCTCGGTGGCGCGGCGTACCGCAGCTTCCGCGCCCGCAAGCTGCGCAGCCAATTCTGGAACTTCCAAAATCGCGAGGGTTTGACCATCCTTCACATGGTCGCCAACATCCACATAAATCTTTCGAATGTAGCCCGCCACCTTGGCGTGCACGTCCACGTCCTGAAACGGCTTGAACTCTCCCGCGATGGTCAGCGTGTTCCCGAGAGTCCTGCGTTCGGCGTGCGCCACCGCGGCCGTTATTTGGGCGAGGTTATCGGCTTGCGGATTCGGATCGTCCCCTCGCGATGGCGCTCGACCGAGCCAGGCCCAGCCCAGCAACCCGCCTACAACCACCACAAACGCGGCTACCAACAGTTTTTTTGGATTCATCTCTCAGTCCCAGGCAAAGCGCCTCGCCAGCAGACCGCCTTGCCTCGGCAAAGGGCACTCGCAGAATTTTCGAAAAAAAGAAAGAAAATAATTTGCCGGATGCTTCTCATGACCGGCAGAATACGCTGCCCGAACGCTTCGCGCGAGGGACTAAAGCAGAGGGGGCGGACGGAACCAGAGACTTTCCAAAACGGCTTCTTGCGTGGAATGCAGCGTCTCTTCCGGAACTGCAGAATCGCGAGTAGCGGCTTCCGGAGGAGCGGCAGCTTCAGGAATTGCTTCTTCCGGCGGATGGATCGTTGGCTGTGCCTGCTTCAAGACGGAGCGGCGCAATTCCGAAGAGGCCACGGTTCCGCGATAACTCAGTGGATGCCGGACCACCGGACCACCCGACGAACTATAGATCGTGAAAAAGGGGTTGTACAAAAACAGAACAGCGAGAACCAGGCACACGGCCGCGCACCAGGGGGAAATCCTGCGGCGCAACTTGGGATGCCCGTTTGCTAGCATGGCGCTCTATTTGACAATAGTTAAGAATCCGTGCCCCGGTCAAGGGGATGCCTCTAGGATGTGCTGGCGATGGAGGGGGGAGAAGGGGACCGGAGCCAGGGGTGCACCGATCCCCAAGGTAGGACTTTGATTGAAGATCAAGCTCGGTCAGTATCCCCGACGGGGGTCACTTCCGAATGAAGAGAATGTGAATTCTGCGTAAGGTTCGATTCCTCTTCGGAGGTTGGTCGAGGCTGTTCCGGGAGCGCGGTAAGGCCGCGGCCGTGGCGCACGTCCAGGCCGCGCACCCAGAAAATAATGTCTTCGGCGATGTTTGTAGCGTGGTCGGCGATGCGTTCCAGGTGGCGCGTGGCCAAAATGAATTGCAAGCCGGGACTCACCAGCGTGGGCTCGGCGGTCATACGCTGCAGGAGCTGCTCGAAGATGCGGTCGCGGTATTGATCGACTACGTCATCGCTTTCCAAGACCTGCGTGGCCATGTCCACGTTGCGGAAGATGAGTGCGCCGAGGCTCTTGCTGACCATGGCGCGGACAGCGTGGCCCATTGGGGCGAGCTCTTCGGGAATTTGCGCGCCGGACATCTCGCGCAAGGAAACGACACGCTCCGCTAGATTCACGGCGATGTCGCCGATTCGTTCAAGATCGTTGGTGATTTTCAAAGCGGCGACGATCAGGCGCATCTCATCGTCGGTGAACGAGCCGCGGCGCAGCAGGCGGATAGCATGCTCGTCGATGACGATTTCCATTTCGTTGATGCGCGGCTCGAGCAGAAAAACCTCCCCTGGCAACGCGGCGGTCCGCGCGCCGTCGGGACTGACGATGGCATCCAGCGCTCGGTTCATGGCGCCTTCGACGGTGCGGGCCATCGAAACAAGGTAGTTCACGAGCGTGTCGTAGAGCACAACTTCCGTCAGTCCGGCAGTGCTGGCCATTCGTCCCCTTCCGGAGCAGAGGGCGTGGGGCCGCACTTCTGCTCGTAAGCCAAAGTTTGCACGAATAATTGTTACAGCCTGTTCACACCAATGTGAATTTGCGGGAAACACAGGACTTACGGGGCCGGTGCAGTACCGGCTTTCCGCCATGGCGAACTAGCGCCCGGCACGGCGCTCGGGGTCGAAGATGGGAACGGTAAAATGAAACTGTGAGCCCTGGTTGACTTCGCTTTCAACCCAAATGCGGCCGCCATGGACTTCGACAAGGTGCTTGGCGATGGACAGGCCCAGCCCGGTTCCGCCCACTTCGCGCGAACGGGCCACGTCGACGCGGTAGAAGCGCTCGAAGATGCGCGGCTGGTCCGCCTGGGGAATGCCGATGCCGGTGTCGGATACCGTGAAGGTGACTTCATCGCCGTCGGCCGAAGCACTGAGCATGATCTGGCCGCCAGAGGGCGTGTACTGAATCGCGTTGTCAAGCAAGTTCTGTAAAACTTCGGCGAGACGGCGGTGATCGGCGGCGATGTCCGGGAGAGATTTCGCCAAGTTCACGGAGATGCGCAAGTCTTTCTCGGCGGCGGGGCGTTGCGCCGTCTCGAGGCAGCTTTCGACAAACTGGGAAACACTGAGGCGGCGCAGCTCCAGCTCGAGGCGATCGGCGTCCATTTTCGATAGCATCAGCAGGTCCTCGGTAAGCCGCGCCAGGCGCCGCGAGTGATCCAGAATGATTTCGAGGAAACGGACGCGGTTTTGCGGGTCGTCGATCGCACCGGCCAGAAGCGTCTCCGAGAAACCCTGGATGGCGGTGAGCGGCGTTCGCAATTCGTGCGAAACGTTGGCGACGAAATCGCGGCGCACGCGCTCGAGCTTGCGCAAGTCCGTAATGTCGTGCAGCACGATGACCGCGCCGGCGTCCTCCGTCGCGCGCACGGAGGCCACCGTAACGGCGAAATAATGCTGGCGCAGCGTGCCGGTAACAATTTCCGCTTCGACGCGCGGCTCGCCTTTCAGCACCTGACGCACCGCTTCGATTAATTCCGTCTGGCGCACAACCTCCACAAGCGCGCGGCCGGATTCGGGCAGCACGTCGAGACCGAGGATTGCCGCAAAACCTTGATTCGCGAAAACCAGCCGTTCGGAGGAATTCACCACGGCAACGCCCTCGACCATGCTTCCTAGAATCGCCGAAGAAAGATTCCGCTCTTCGGTGAGCGTGCGAATGGTGCGGTTCAGATGCGCCGCCGTTTCGTTCATGGAAACAGCCAGCTCCTCCAAGGCATCGCCGGAGCGGTCCGCGTCGATAGGACGAAAATCCCCCTCCGCCACACGCAGCGAAAATTTCATCAGCCGGTCCACACGGCCGGAGAATGCCCGGGAGATGAACAGCGAAACCGTCCCTGTGACCAGCAGCACAAACAACGAGGCCAGCCAGAGACTCCGGCGGAATTCCCACAACTCCTCATTGACTGGTTGGAACGGCAGCGCATATCGCAAGACAACGGGAGACGCACCGGGAACGGTCAGGCGCGCCGCGTAATACAACAGATCGCGATTGACCGTCGTGCTATGCCGAATCGATTGGCCATCTCCCTTGGCCAGAGCGTCGCGAATCTCGGGGCGACCGGCGTGGTTTTCCATGGTGGAAGGATCGGCTTGCGAATCGGCCAGCACTTGGCCGTTGGCCGCGATGACCGTGACTCGCACTCCGGTCGCGGCCATTGGCGCGACCCAGTTTCGGAGGTTGGCAGAATCCTGTGATGACGGGTTGGCAGTGAGAGCAAACTGTGGTGGATGCGTGAGAGCGATTCGCGCTATGGATTCGAGTTGCTCGAATCCGGCGCGTTCGTGGTCGCGGCGCAGCGCGCGCTCCGCGTAAAAATCAACGGGCAGCAAGACTGCGATGAGCAGGGCGAAGAAGGCGAAGCCGAGTTTCCAGAAAAGATTAAGCCGCACGGGTTTCAAACAGATAGCCCGCGCCACGAACGGTCTTCAAATGCAGAGGATTTTCGGGATCGGATTCAATTTTTTCTCGAAGCCGGCGGACATAAACGTCCACGCTGCGCGGAGTGACGAAGCGATCCGTTCCCCAAACGGCATCGAGCAATTGATCGCGCGTGAAGACACGGTTCGGACGCGAAGCCAGGTAATAGAGCAGCCGGAATTCGAGCGTGCTGAGTGGAACGGGCTTTCCGGAATGGCTGACACGGTAGGCCGCCGGATCGATAGCCAGCTTGCCGACTTCGATGGTGCGGGGGGCGTCGGCGGGCGGCTCGGCGCGGCGCAGGAGCGCTTTCACGCGGGCAAGTAATTCGCGCGGGCTAAATGGTTTGGTCACGTAGTCGTCGGCGCCCATTTCCAAGCCCACGACGCGGTCGGCTTCTTCCCCACGCGCAGTCAGCATGAGAATGGGCAGGCGATTCAGGGAATCGTCCTTGCGGACCTCGCGACAGATCTCCAGGCCAGAAAGTTTCGGGAGCATGAGGTCGAGCAGCAGGAGATCGGGCGGGGATTTTTTCAGCGTGCTCAGGCCGATGCTGCCGTCGTTGGCCGAGCTGACCTGAAAGCCTTCGTTGGCGAGGTTGTAGCGCACCAACTCGACGATATCGCGATCATCTTCAATAATCAGGACGCGTTTCATACGTGTGGATCGCATCGCCGTCCGGCCTGGCGAAAGTGTACCGTAGGCCGGAGCATTGCGATAGGCATTGGATTGACTTCGATCTCTAGGTTCTCTAGGAATTTGGCGCAACACGTTTGATTGTCGCAGGCGAGTCATGGAAAGTTGTCACAAACGGTTTACATGATTATGAATGGAGTGTAAACGAAATTTGTGGTTCAAAGGTGGTTGCAGCCATCGAACGGTCAAATTGTACGGCCATTTCCGCGACCACTTGTCAGGGCACCAGGAGGTTCTAGTCGCCGGTTGTGGTGGTGAAGGCAAGCGCGAGGAGCGTCTTTTGCTCCAGTTCATGCGCTTTGGCGGACCCGGTAGCGGGGCTGGCGCTGGCCGAGCGCTTCACCGAACGAATACGCAGGCCGCTGGCATTGGCCAGCCGTTCGAGACGCGGAAATACGTAACCGAAGGCGCCCATGTTCCCCGGCTCTTCCTGAACCCAGACGATCTCGCGCGCGTTGGGATGCTCGGCGATGGCCGCGGAGATTTCGGTGCGCGGCAAAGGATAAAGCTGGTCGAGAAAGAAAATGGCCGTGCTGGTATCTTTTCGGCGGCGGCGTTCGGCGCGCAATTCATGCCCGACCTTGCCGCTGGCAATTAGGATGCGCTTGGCGTCCTGGACTTCTTGATCGCGGACGAGCGTCAAAAAACGCGGTCGCGTGAATTCCTCAATGGTCGAACTCGCATCGGGATGGCGGAGCATGCTCTTGGGCGTGAACACAATCAGCGGCTTGCGCCAGGGGCGGCGCGCCTGGCGCCGCAACATGTGAAAGTATTGCGCCGCGGTCGAGGGCTGGCAGATCTGCATGTTGTCTTCCGCGGCCAGTTGCATGAAGCGCTCGAGGCGAGCACTGGAGTGCTCCGGACCCTGTCCTTCGTAGCCGTGTGGCAGCAGCATGACGATTCCGGCGGGTAAATTCCACTTGTCTTCGCCGGCGCTGATGAACTGATCGATGATGACCTGCGCGCCGTTGGCAAAATCCCCGAACTGCGCCTCCCACAAAACGAGAGCTTCGGGATAGTCGCGGCTGAAACCGTATTCGAACCCGAGGCAGCCCGCTTCCGAAAGCGACGAATTGTGAATCTCGCAGAAAGCCTGTAGTGGCGAAAGATGCGAGAGTGTCAAGTAGTTGTGCTCGGTGACGGTATCGATCAGCACGGCGTGGCGCTGGTTAAACGTGCCGCGCTGCGAATCCTGGCCCGTCAGGCGGATGGGCGTGCCTTCCAGGACGAGCGAGCCAAAGGCCAGTAATTCTCCGAAGCCGTAATCGACAGCGCGTTTTCCGTGGCCCATTTCGGAGCGCTGCTCGAGCAACTTGGCGATCTTCGGGTGAACGTGAAAGCCTTCCGGCAGGCGCACCAGGCCATCGGCGATCTCCGCGAGCTTCTCCCGTGTCAATCCGGTGTCGACTTCGTATTCCTGTTTGTAGCGGCCGTGAACATAAGGAGTCCAGTAGTCCGGCAGCTTGCGAAGGTGCGGGATCTTTTTTAGCGCACGCGCCTTGGTTTGCTCTTCTTCGTATTCCTTTCGAACGGCGTCGGCCGCCGGAGTGGCGTCGGTCCCGGTGCGCTCGGCGTAAATTTTCCAGAGCGGTGGATGATTCTTGATCCGCTCATACATCAGCGGCTGGGTGATGGTGGGATCGTCAACTTCGCTGTGGCCGTGGCGGCGGTAGCCGATGAGGTCCACAACGACGTCGCTGCCAAATGTGGCGCGGTATTCCGCGGCGAGTTTGCCGATTCGCACGACCGCGTCGGGGTCCTCCGCGTTGACGTGGAAGATGGGAACGGACTGCCGCTTGGCGAGGTCCGAGGCGAAGCGCGAAGAATGCTCCTGCCCCGGCTGCGTGGTGAAGCCGATCAGGTTGTTCACGATGACGTGAATGGTGCCGCCCACGGTGTAAGCCATGAGGTCCGCGAAGTTCAGGACTTCGGCCCAGATGCCTTGCCCGGCAAAAGCGGCGTCGCCATGCATGACGATGGGCACGATTTTGTTCAGAACTTCGCGCGAACGCTCAATGTACGCGCCGCGCAAGCCGTAGCGTGTTTGCTTGGCGCGGGCGCGGCCGACCGCCACGGGATCGACCGCTTCGAGATGGCTCGGATTCGAAACCAGGTGAATGCCGATCTTTTTGCCGGTGCTGGTGACATACGTGCCGGTCGCGCCCACGTGATACTTCACATCGCCCGCTCCCAGGACGCTGCGTGGATCGACGTCTTCAAAACCGGAGACGACTTCATGAGGCGTCTTGCATGCCGCATGAACCATGACGTTCAGCCGCCCGCGGTGGCTCATGGCCATGATGGAGGACTCGGCGCCGCGCTCGCCTGCCGTGTCGAGCAGCGAGTCCAGAAGCGGAATCAGTGCGGTGACGCCTTCGAGAGAAAATCGTTTGGTGCCCAAATAGCGCGCCTGCAAAACCTGTTCGAACAGGTCCGCGCGGATCAGGCGCTCGAGGATTTTGTGTTGGTGCACTTCTCCCGCGGGAGCTTCGAGACGCTCGGCAATCCAGCGGCGCCGTTCGGGCTCCGCAAGGTGCATGAAATCGGCGCCAATCGTGCCGCAATAGATGCGCCGCGCTTCTTCAACAGTCTCGCCGGTGAGCGCTTCTAGTTCTTGCTGTTTGAGCGGCTCCAGCAGGCCCAGGGGATCGAGCGTGGCCTCCAAATAGCCCCAGCGGCGGAACGCATCGAATATGCGTTCGCGCTCCAGGTTGCCGGCTGTCTTATCCGCGCCAGCCACAACCGGTTTCTTAGCTGGTTTCGGCGCTTTTGTGGTTCGCTCTTCTTCGAGCGTTGTACGGTGTGCCATAAATCTGCTCTATGAACCTTCTATTTTGCCACAGAACGCAAGGGGCTGCTCGGCGGCCAACCGCGCACTCTCTTCTGCAAATTCCTTAGATGTTTCAGGAGGCCCGCGGAATACAAGAACCTATAGGGATCGAACAAGCGATTCGAGGCGGCGGGCAATTTCGCCTGGAGGCGTGACGGGCGGAAAGGTCATTGGTGCGCCGATGTGAACGGTGATTTCGCCGATGTGGGCGAAGCGGCGGTGCTGGCGCTTCATTTGCCAGACGCCATCGAGACGCATGGGCACGATGGGGAGTCCCAGATTCTCCGCGAGCAAACCGATGCCCCTCTGAAACGAAGCCATCTCGCCAGTTTCGGTCACATTGGTGACGCCCTCGGGAAAAACCAACACGCTGTAGCCGCGATCAACGGATTCACCGGCGTAGCGAAAACTTTCGCGGAAGCTGGAGAATTGCGGCAACGGAAAAACGTTGAAGAGCGCGGTGACCAGCCAATAGCCAAGCTGGTAGGCCCAGCGTTTCGCGAAGAACCAATCCTGCGGCGGGCGGCGCATGCGCTGCAGGTTTTCTCCGCCCATGGCGATCGCCATCCGGTGGCGGAATCGCAGCGGGAGCGAAGCGAGAATCAGGCCAATGTCCGCACGGCGCGTGATGTGATTGGAGACGACGAGCACGGGGCCGCGGAGATCGCTGAGGTTTTCGCGGCCGACGATTTTGGGATGTCCTAGGATTTTCGTGGCGGGCCATACTAGTGCGTAGTAGACGGCGAGGCGGAACCAACGCATCGGTTCGCGTTGCGCCCAACGCGGGTAGACGTATTCGCTGCGGCGGGCAGCGGGTTGGTGGATGAGGCGCTCCACATCGGCAACCGTTTTGGCGTTAGCGAAGGCGGTTTCGTTCAGTTCCACGTGAAACTTTTCTTCCAGCGCGCTCACGAGCTCAAGGCGGTCGAGCGAAGAGAGCCTCAAGTCGCGCTCGAGGTGGGCCGAATCTGTTCTTGCCTCGGCAAATTTCGCTAGTACATCTTCCACGACGCTGAAGCCGGGCTGGGAGAGAGCGCTGCCTGTGGGCAGGCCATGGCCCGCCCCTACGCTTGATCCGCCTTGGCTCGACTGCCCGTCAAGAATTTGGGCGGCGCTGGCAGCAATGACGGACAAGCGGGGTTTCCCGGTCGGCGTGCGGGGAAAATCGACATCGTTCCAGACAAGCCACGTTCGCACACGTTGATATTCGGCGAGGGCACCATTGGCGCTCTCGACGGCATTCCGCGCGACAGAATCATTCCTGAGCGTCAGCAAGAGTACCGCGCAAGCTTCGGCATTCCCGTTGCGATCCACGGGGATGACGACGCAGTCGCGCACCCCGGATTGCTTGCGAAGCGCGGCTTCTAGATCTTCAGGGTAAATGTTAAGGCCCGCGGGAGTGACGATGACGTTTTTCTTGCGGCCGCGGAAACGGAGATTGCCTTCGCCGTCCAGTTCGCCCAAATCTCCGGTGTGCAGCCACCCCTCCTCTCCCGCCGGCCGCAAGCCGCCCTGCTCCCAATAACCAGCGGAGACATTTTCTCCGCGCACGAGAATTTCGCCGTCTTCCGCGAGCTTGAATTCGCGGCCCGGCAAGATCTTCCCAACAGATCCTTGCGCGGCGCGAAACGGATGATTGAGGCTGATGAGTGAAGCAGTTTCGGTCATGCCGTAGCCCTGGACGACGGCATAACCCATGCGCTTGAAGAAATCCTCGCTGGCGGGCGAGAGAGCCGCACCGCCAGAAATGAAGGCCCAGAATTTCCAGCCGAAGCGGCGATGGATGCGGCGAAACATCCACGCGCGCCGGAGAAATTTTCTGCCGTTTGCTTTTTCAAGCGTGCGATTCAGCCAGCGCGAATTCCCTCGGCCTTCCAATTCGCGTTCGATACCCGCTTTCAGGAGATCGAGCATGCGAGGGACGGCGATGAGAGCGGTAGCGCGTTCCTTCTTCACTGTGCGAATGATTTCGGAAGCATTGCTGGAGGATTCGAAAACGACCGCCGCCCCGAGAAGCGGGGGAACAAAAAGCGCCATGAATTGGCCGAAAACGTGGCTCAGTGGCACGAGCGTCGTGAAACACAGGGGATGAAGCCAGCGTTCGTGTTTTCGATATTCATTGATGCCGCGCTCAAGCGGCTCGAGGTTGGCGAGAAAATTTCCGTGCGTGAGAACCACCCCGCGCGGCTCGGCCGTCGTGCCGGAGGTGTAGAGAATCTCGGCCAGCGTGTTTCGCGTGGACGCATCACCAGCATCCACGCGGGCATCGATCGAGGCGGACGGGCCGGCGGGGACATCCCGGAAATAGTGGATGCTCATGGACCGGGGCGCTCCGGCCAGGTCCACCTGTTGCCTGCCGTGCAGGATCAGTTTTACTCCAGCGTCCTTGATGGCCCGCTCGACGAAGTCGGGAGATGCCGTCGGGTCCATCGGAACAACGACGGCGCCGCGCAAGAGAATTCCCCAGATACATGCGACCCATTCCGCCGAGTTCGGGCCCCAGAGAAGGACGCGATCGCCCGGATTGATTCCTCGACTAGCGAGCGCATGACTCCAGAACAGAGCGTAGGTGTAGAGGTCCCCATACGTCAGCTTTTCCCACCGGTAACCGCGTCTTTGGACGACAGCGATATCGCCGCCGAAACCGGCAAAGTCAGCGAAAAGAGTGAGCAGATTCTTTCGCGGCATATTCGAAACCGCTTCCCTTGCCTTTAGTTAGATGGGTCGATTCTACGCCTGAAGCGGTGGAGCGGCAGGCAGGCTTAACCAGGCGATCCATTCGCGCGGGCGAACCCATGGGATTATGCAAGGCATTTGGCGTGCCACCGACAAACTCGCCTGTGCATCGGATGGAAAGGACCTGAGCAGAATTCTTCGCTTCTCAGGTACAATGATGGCTTGCGGTCTCGGGATGGCGAAGAGCCCCTGGGGGCTCGTGGTATACCGCCATTCAAATTTCGTTTAGGCAGGAAAGATGCCGGTACCGGTTTCGCAGATGTGGACGGTGGCAAGGTACGTCCTGAAGCAAAAACTCCAGGGGCGGAAGCGCTATCCGTTCGTGCTGATGCTCGAGCCGTTGTTCCGCTGCAACCTGGCGTGCGCGGGCTGCGGGAAAATTCAATATCCTGCGCATATATTGAAGACGGAACTGACTCCGGAAGAGTGCTTCAAGGCGGTGGACGAGTGCGGCACGCCGATGGTTTCGATCCCGGGCGGTGAGCCGTTAATGCATTCGCAGATCGACAAGATTGTCGAAGGACTGGTGGCCCGGAAGAAGTACATCTACCTGTGCACCAACGCGCTGCTGCTGAAAGAGAAGCTGCATCTTTTCAAGCCCAGCAAATATTTGACGTTTTCGGTGCACATGGACGGGCAGAAAGAGCACCACGATTTTTCGGTGTGCCGCGTGGGCGGCTACGAACTGGCTCTTGAGGGCGTCAAGGAAGCGCTGCAACTCGGCTTCCGGGTCACAACGAACACCACGCTGTTCGACGGAGCGGATCCCAAGAGCGTTCGGGCGTTTTTCGATGAAATGATGGAGATTGGCGTTGAAGGCATGATGCTCTCGCCGGGCTATTCCTACGACAAAGCGCCGGACCAGAAGCATTTCCTTGGGCGGGCGCGAACGCGGCGGCTCTTCCGGGCGATTTTGGCGAACCGCAAGAAGAGCTGGCAGTTCAACCAGTCGCCGCTCTTTCTCGAATTCTTGATGGGCAAGCGGACCTACGCCTGCACGCCGTGGGGCATGCCAACTTACAACGTCTTCGGGTGGCAGAAACCCTGCTATTTGCTGCAAGACGGCTACACAGACACGTTCCAGGAATTGCTCGACACGACGGAGTGGCAGAATTACGGCACCGAGTCGGGCAATCCGAAGTGCGCGAACTGCATGGTCCACAGCGGGTATGAAGCATCGGCTGTGGATCACACCTTTAGTGGTTTGCGCGGTCTTTGGGCTACGGTAAAGGCAAGTTTGTCCACGAACTACTACGATCCGGACGCGCTGGCGATGTTGAATGAGCCCGCTAAGCCGGTGCATTCTTACAATCCCCTCGTGCAGATCGAATCGGATAAGAATCAGCTTGAGGAGACACGCGCTTGAGCGGGCCGCGCCACGCCGACAGGCCCAGCCATACCGAGGGTTCTCCTCTCGACCCCGATACATTGGAAGTGATCCCAGGCACGCTGCATGAGAGCGTGCAGGGTTGGGTGCCGCAGCTTGCTTCCGAAGAAGAACTGCGCGTCGCGCTGGAGAAGGCGTTCGACTATCGCGGCGATGTCACGCTGAGTCTCAAAAACAATTCAAAAATCGAAGGTTACATTTTTGACCGCGTGACGGGACCCACACTTTCAGCGAGTTTTGTGCGTGTCCTCCCAAAGGATGGCGGCCCGCGGGTGAAGATTTCCTACACGGAGATCGCGGCGCTGGCGTTCACCGGCCGGGACACGGCCGCTGGGAAGAGTTGGGAAGCCTGGGTACGAAAGTACTGGGAAAAGAAGAGTTCGGGCGAGGCTGATTTGAGCCTCCAGCCCGAGAGTTTGGAGTAGCGACCTTTCAGGTTCCTCGAGCGGCTCTTCCGGTTCGAGACTATATTAAATAGCGTATTTTCAATTACTTATGTAAAATGAACGCCCGCAGCGCAAGCGTGCCTTGGCGTGGACAAAGCCTCCCATTTATGGTAGTATTCCCATAGCGTTTGTTGCTCTTGTATTACCTTTTGACTCGTTCGAGAGGGCTGCAGGGACAAACTTTGCGGCCTTTTTTTGCGGTCGGAGGATGTCACGGGCCTGGGAGCCGCTGGCGTCAACCGTTTCGCGCGCCTCGCGAGCACCAGGAAACGGACCAAGAGCGGCAATGCAATTCCAATATCGAGGTAGTGGGAAGTGAAGGAACAAGGAACGGTGAAGTGGTTCAATGCTTCGAAGGGTTACGGGTTCATCCAGCGCCAGACGGGAGAAGATGTATTTGTGCACTTCTCCGCGATCATGATGGACGGTTACAAGTCCCTCAACGAAGGTCAAGCGGTGGAATTTGAAGTGAAGAAGGGCCCGAAGGGCCTTCAGGCTGAGAACGTTACAAGCCTCTAGCCTGTCACGGACGGGCCTTTCCGGAAGCGCCGGGAGGCTTCTAGAAGAGATTCGAATCGAGAGAAACAGCAAGAGTGGTCCAGGAGGACGTTGTGCAAGTAATGCAGGAAGGTCAGACCATTAAGCATGGAGTGTACGGCCTGGGAATCGTGACCGCCTCCGATATGGAGCGCACCACGGTGGATTTTGACGATCACGGCCCCAAGTTGTTCGTCACCAGCATCATGTCGGCGGAATTGATCGGTGAAGCTCCTGCCACGCCGCCAAAGACCAAGCGGCGTCGTAAAGCATCCACTGCCGCCAAGGCCGCCAAGAAAGCCGCGGCGGCCGCCAGTCGTTCCTAAGCTCCAATAAAGGCCAATTGAATTTCCCGAGCGCCAATGTCGCGCACGGGTGTGCCCGATTGCATTTCTCCATTCACGGCACGCGGCTGTGATAGGGTGTTGCACATGAGGCGCTTTGTTTTCATTCTCGGATTCGTCCTTCTCGTGCTGGGTGTAATCGGCCTGGTGCACCCGACCTTCAATTATCATCGACAGGAAGAAGTCGTGAAAATCGGGTCGATCAAAGCGACGATGGACGAACAAAAGACGGCGCAGATCCCGCCCGCGTTGTCCATCACCCTGCTCGTCGCAGGTATCGGACTCGTTCTACTCGGGCCGCGCATGAAACCGTAATCTACGCTTTCTTTACCTCTTCTTTTATGGTATTGCCGACTCGGCTTGGTCGAAGGCGTGGTAGGAAGAGCGCACGAGCGGGCCAGCCTCGACGTGCTTGAAGCCCATGGCTTCTCCGAGAATTTTGTACTCGGCGAATTCATCGGGGTGGACGTAGCGGACGATGGGCAGGTGCTCGCGGGTGGGCTGGAGATACTGGCCTAGCGTGAGAATGTCTGTACCCTGCGTTGCGAGGTCCTGCATCGTGTCGAGCACCTCGTCTTTCCTTTCGCCAAGCCCCAGCATCAGGCCAGTTTTGGTCGGCACTTCGGGATGCGCTTCTTTCGAACGCCGCAACAACTCGAGCGAGCGCTCGTAGACCGCGCCTTTGCGGACCTGGCGGTAGAGACGCGGCACGGTTTCTGTGTTGTGATTCAGAATGTCGGGCCGGACAGCGAGAACGACGCTCAGAGCTTCCCAGTCACCGCGAAAATCGGGGATCAGCACTTCGACTTTACAGCCCGGCACGCGGCGGCGAATTTCCTCGATGGTGCGGGCAAAAATGTGGGCCCCGCCGTCGGGTTGATCGTCGCGGTTCACCGAAGTCACCACCGCATATCGCAACCCCATCTTCGCGACGGCTTCCGCCACACGAAATGGCTCGTCTTCATCCGGCGGCCCGGCCGGCTTGCCCGAAGGCACCGCACAGAAGCCGCAGGCGCGCGTGCAGATGTCTCCAAGAATCATAAACGTGGCGGTGCCGTGTTCCCAGCACTCGCCCATGTTCGGGCAGCGCGCGCTTTCGCAAACGGTGTGCAGCTCCAGCGTGCGCATGATGCGCTTCAAATCCTGGTAGCGTTCGCCCCCGAAAAACTTGACGCGTAACCAATCCGGCCGCGGATGGGCATTCGGCGCAACAATCGGAGGCGCAGGCAAATTCGAGATGATCGTGAACGGTGAACTCATCGGAGCCGCATCAAACGTTTATTTTACGCAGTTCCCGAGGAGGGCACAATCCGCAGCCCTTAGAAGAAGAAACTTGTCTGGGCACGCCCGAAAGGTGGAAAACGGCATTCTGGCGGACGGATTCGCTTGAGTGTTCTAGAACGGCTGGCGGGACGAACGCACGAAATCCCGCAGCACTGTCACGTTAGGGCCGTAAGCTCCAATGCGTCCGGCATCCACGGGGAGACCAAGGCTCTCCGCCAGTTCAAGATCGACGCCAGCGTCGTCCAGTTCGGACAAGCTGAATCCCTGCGCCGGCAGCACGCGATTCAGGCCCGTTTGATAGACGGGCCGAGGCGGGCGGTGGCGCTGCCAAGGGCGCCGCGCCAGTTCGTAAAATTGCTGCCAATCGCGTTTGTGCCAGGTGGTCATGCTATTCGGTAATACGTCGCACTTCGCTCTTTGGATGCACAACTTGTGGGGAAGGTTCACTGGGTCTTTGCTGCTCATCCCAACCAGGGGAGGCAGCCTCGGCATTCCCCGCGCTATTCATATACTCTACAATCCATGCCGCAAGTGATTTTCCTCGCCTGCTGTTTCAAACACGATACGGGGCAATATGTTTCCTGAACCGCTAGGCCCGTTCCGGGGCGCACTTCTCCGCTGTTCGCCGTTCACTCCGCTTAGACGGCTCAGTAGCTGCAACGTGAGAGACCCCGGGATCAAGAGTATTGACGCAGGGGTTCCCCGCGGATTTCAATGGAGGAAACTCTGCGGCCTCACGCGTCGAGCGGAACGCCGCGTTTTAAGTAAGATTGAGGGGGATTGTCTACCAGCGATTCCCACGATCGCCGCGATCACCGCCGCGCCCGCCGCCACCGCCGTGGCCGCCACGCCCGCCGCCACCACCACCACCGCGTCCGCCGCCGTAGCCTCCGCGCCCGCCGCCACCACCGCCGCCGCGCTCTGCCTGGGGACGCGCTTCATTCACCACGAGGTTTCGCCCGCCGAAATTCTGGCCGTTCAGGGAATTGACCGCGCGATCCGCGTCTTCATCGCTGTTCACTTCGACGAACGCGAAACCGCGCGACTGGCCCGTAAAACGGTCGCGGATGAGATTGACGCCTGAGGGGGTGACACCAATCTGCGAGAACCACTCCTGCAGCTGATCCTCCGTCGCGGAAAACGGAAGATTACCGATATAGAGCTTCTTCACCTGTCTGCTCCTTCTGCCGGAACCCACTTGCGAGTCGCGGAGCGCGCTGAAGAGACAGCAGTCGTTCACGGGCAGTCGGTAAAGCCGAGCCACCGCGGATGCCAAACCGGTACTTCAGCGGTCTGTTGCATGGTCTCGGAAATTAACCCCTTTTGCAACCGGAATTTGTCCCGCCCTGGAACTCCCCCCGTCCCGCTCGCTTTTCCTCTTGCCCTTCGTTTGATGGCCCTTGTTTTGATGGCCCTTGTTTTGATGGTACGATTCGCCCAATTCCCCCCTCACCGGAGAGTTCTGATGCGCGGCACGATGATGGATTTTCCGCTGACGCTCCCAACCATCCTGGAGCGCGCTGGAAAACTGTTCGCGCGCGTCGAAATCGTTTCACGAACGCCGGACAAATCCATCGTGCGCACCTGCTACGGCGATTTCTACCGTCGCGCACGGCGCCTTGCCGGTGCGCTCACCAAGCTCGGCATGCAGCCCGGCGATCGCGTCGCTTCCATGATGTGGAATCACGTGGGCCATCTCGAAGCTTTCTTTGGCGTGCCGTGCGGCGGCGGCATCCTCCACACGCTGAATCTTCGTTTGCATCCGCAGGAAATCTCCTCCATCGCCAAGCATGCAGGCGACCGCTTCCTGATCATCGACGACGTGCTTCTTCCCATTTACGGCAAGTTCCGTGAGGAAGTGCTGTTCGAACGCGTCATCGTCGTGCCCTATGGCTGCAACACTATGCCGGAAGGCTTTTTGAATTACGAAGAGCTGCTCGCCGAAACCGGAGATGATTTTCGTTATCCCAAGATCGATGAAAACGACGGCGCTTCGATGTGTTTCACTTCCGGCACGACGGGTTTCTCGAAGGGCGTCATCTATTCCCACCGTGCGCTGGTGCTGCATTCCTTTGCGTGTGGCCTCGCCGAAGTCTTTGGCATCAGCGAACGCGAGACGGTCTTGCCTGTCGCTCCCATGTTCCATGCCAACGCCTGGGGCCTGCCTTTCGCCTGCGCCATGCTCGGCGCACGCCTGGTTCTACCCGGTCCAAATGTCGATCCGGAAAGCGTGCTGGGGCTAATGGTTAGCGAGCGCGTAACCATCGCCTGCGGTGTCCCCACCGTTTGGATCGCCGTCCTCGAAGCCCTCGAGAAAAATCCCGGCCGCTGGAAGTTCGAGGCCCCCGTCCGCGTTCTGATTGGCGGCACCGCCCCGCCTCTCGAGCTGATTCGCCGCCTCGATCGTTTCAACTTGCAGATCAAGCATCTCTGGGGCATGACCGAGACCACTCCCGTCGGCACCTCGGGCGGTCTCCGGGCGCACATGCGCGATTGGCCAGAAGAAAAAAAATACGAAGTCCGCGCCAGGCAGGGTTGGGCCGCCCCTTTCGTGGAGATCCGCTTGATGCGCCCCGAGGGCTCCCAAGACAAATCAAGCCCCGAAGGCAAACCAGCAGAGGCCCCGTGCGATGGGGTCAGCAGCGGGGAAATCGAAATTCGCGGCCCGTGGGTGGCGGCCAGTTATTACCAGGCGCCTGATCAGGCCCATCGCTGGACCGCCGATGGCTGGTTCCGAACCGGCGATGTCGCCACCATGGACGAAGAGGGTTTCATCAAGATCGTCGACCGCGCCAAAGACTTGGTGAAATCCGGCGGCGAATGGATCAGCTCCGTGGATCTCGAGAATGCCTTGATGGGTCATCCCGCGGTGAAGGAAGCTTGCGTGGTCGGCATCCCGCATCCGAAATGGCAGGAGCGGCCGCTCGCGGCGGTCGTGTTGCGGGACGGCGCTCACGCCACGCCGGAAGAGTTACGCGTTTTCCTGGCCGAGTCGTTCGCCAAGTGGCAGTTGCCCGACGCCTTCGTCTTCATGGATGCCATTCCCCGCACCTCCGTGGGCAAATTCAAAAAAATCGCCCTCCGCGAACAATTCGCGACCTGGAAATGGGAGTCGTAGGAGGTGGCACGGACTTTAGTCTGTGCTCCTGAGTAGGGTGGCTTAGACTTTAGTCTATGTCCTTCGAGGAAATTTGATCCTTGGTCCTCACCCGATTTGCTGTTCTCTTCCGGAAGCACCGCTCGAATCTCCAGCTCTCCGCCCATGCCTTCAGTCACCGGCCGTAGCTTACTGACGTACATATCGGGCTGGCGCTCCATCATGACGGAGGGGGTAGGGGGTGGATGCGGGGCATTCACAGGCCGCCCCTTTGATTTCAGAGCACTTAGAGATTTACCCGGAGGATTTCTTCAGTCGCGCTTTGTGCTTTCAGCTATCGACCGGAGATACCGTGTGGCTCGGGACCGCGCATTCCGCGACCCGGACGAAACTGCCGAGTTGCTCTCAGGTCCGGTAAGACGCATTGATGCGGATGTACTCCGCCGTAAAGTCGCAGGTCCAGTAGCGGGCCATGGCTTTGCCCGCGTGCAGATCCACAATCAGGGGCACGTGTTCGGCTAGAAGTTTGTTGCTGGCGGCGCGCTCGTTGAAATTGAGCGGCTGCCCGCGCCGCAGAACCGGAATCCCTGCCATCTTGATATCCACTCGCGACGTGTCGAACGAAACGCCGGAACGGCCCGCGGCAGCGAAAATGCGCCCCCAATTGGGATCGCCACCCGCGAACGCGGTCTTCACCAGCGGCGAGGTGGCGATTGTTTCCGCAATCCGCTTCGCGGTGGCTTCCGTTTTTGCGCCGCGCACTTCGATCTCGATGACGCGCTGCGCGCCTTCGCCATCGGCGACGATTTGCAGCGCGAGCGAGCGGCAGACTTCCTCGAGCGCCACGGTGAACGCGCGATGCGCCGACGTGCCCGCTTTGATCGAGGGCGCGCCGGCCTCACCGTTCGCAAGCACAAGCAGCGTGTCGTTTGTCGACGTGTCGCCGTCCACGCTGATGGCGTTGAACGTCCGTCCCGTAACTTCGTGGAGCGTTTTTTGCAGCAGCGAGGGAGCGAGGGCCGCATCCGTGGCGACAAACGCCAGCATCGTGGCCATATTCGGATGGATCATCCCCGCGCCTTTCGCGCAGCCGACGAAATGAATTCTTTTGCCGGCCATCTTGAACGAAGCTGCCGCGGTCTTCGGGCGCGTGTCCGTGGTGCAAATGGCCAGTGATGTTTCCGCGAACGAGCGCGCAGAAGACCGCCGGTGGCGCGCGATGACCGGCAGCGCGCGAAGTATCTTTTCGAGCGGCAGCGGCACGCCAATCACACCCGTGGAACAAACGAACAATTCCTGCGGCGTGCAGCCGAGTCGCTTCGCGGCTTCGGCGACGGTGCGCACGGCGGCAGCGTGACCCGTTTCTCCCGTGGCGCAATTCGCGTTGCCGGCGTTTACGACCACGGCTCGCATGCGGCCTTTCGACGCCCGAAGATGTTCTTTGGAGATCAGGACTGGGGCTGCGACGACAAGATTCTGCGTGAAGACGGCGGCAGCCGAGGCCGGCACGTCGCTCGAAATGATAGCGAGGTCCAGCGCGCCTGTTTTCTTTAAGCCGCAGGCGGTCGCGGCGAAGCGGAATCCGCGCGGCAGGGAAGCTTCCGAAAGTGCGTGCTTCAGCAACGGAACGTCCGTGTGACTAGCGCGCCGGCCCCGGAAGGGACCTCCGATCCTCCGCAACGGATGCGCGAGTGCTTAACTGGCTTGCGGTTTGCATGCTCATGGCTTGGCTCCTGTTTTGGTGGTTTTCTTGTTGAGACGTGCTTCCAAATTCGCGATGGCGGCGCGTACCGATTCCGGCGCGGTGCTCCCGGGAGCTTTTTTCGCGGCGAGTGCCGCGTCCACGTTGAGCCCTTTGGAAAAATCGGCATCGAATGCCGCCGAAATTTTCTTCAGGTCTTCGAGTGGCAGCATAGTCCACGAAATATTTTGCTTCTCGGCTTCGCGCAGCACTTTGCCGACCATGTCGTGCGCCTGCCGGAAAGGAACTCCTTTGTGCACCAAATAATCAGCCGCGTCCGTGGCGAGCAGTGCGGGGTTGGAAGCCGCCGCTTTCAATCGATCGGCGCTGAATTTCGTGGTGGCGAGAGCACCCGCCGCAACCGCAAGCATGTCCGCGACCTGATCGTGCGCCGCAAAGAGCGCTTCTTTGTCTTCCTGCAAGTCGCGCTGATAGCTGGTCGGCAAACCTTTCAGCGTCGTGAGCAAACTGACCAGCGCGCCCGTGACTCGGCCGGTCTTGCCGCGAATCAATTCCCACACGTCGGGATTTTTCTTCTGTGGCATAAGGCTGCTGCCCGTCGAATATTCATCGGGCAGAATCACGTAGGAAAATTCCTGCGACGCGAAAATGACGAAATCCTCCGCGAGCCGGGAAAGATGCGTGGCGATACCAGTGAGCGCAAAAAGATAGTCGAGCGCAAAGTCGCGGTCGCTCACCGCGTCAAGACTGTTCGCGGTGATGCGTGAAAAGCCAAGTTCGCGCGCGATCGCGTGGCGGTCGATCGCAAACGAATTTCCCGCTAGCGCGCCCGAGCCCATCGGACAAGCGTCCGCACTTGCTGCCGCGTGTTGCAGTCGCGTAACGTCGCGCGTGAAAGCCTCGGCATGCGCCAGCAGGAAATGCGAAAGCAAGATGGGTTGCGCGTGCTGCATGTGCGTCATGCCTGCCATTGGCACGCTGATGTTGGCCTTGGCTTGCAATAGAAATCGATTCAGCAGAGCTTCGAGACTGTGTTGAAGTTCGGCGGCCGCGTCGCTGACGAACAGGCGGAAATCGGTGGCCACGAGCTCGTTGCGGCTGCGGCCCGTGTGCAGCTTCCAACCGAGCGGGCCGAGTTCTTCAGCGAGCGCCTTTTCGACGAAGTGATGCACATCTTCGGCGCCAGCGCCAAACGATCGAAGCCACGCGGGATCGGTTTTGGCCCGCTCGGCAATCTTGTCGAGTGCCGCGAGCGTTTGCTTCACTTCGGTGGCCGTGAGAATGCCGATGGGCTCCAAAGCCTTAGCCCAGGCGCGGTCGACGGCAATTTCGTACGGCAAAAGACGGCGATCGAATGCAAACGACCGTTGGAACGCGTCGAATTCTTCATTGGGCTTGCGCTCGAATCGTCCCCCCCACAAGCGGTCGTCTTTGCGTTCGGTCATCGCTTATTGCTCGTGGCTGCGAAAAATCTGCAGCCGGGAAAATGCTCCGCTGGCAACGCTTTCTTTGTAGGGGCGCGCGTGCTGCGCCCCTACAAGCAGGAATTACTGTTTGCTGCCTTCCGCCTTTGCTCTTGGGCGCACGGTTACGGGCAGCGCGAACAAATTGATGAAGCCCTCGGCGTCCTTGGGGTTGTAGCGGCCCATGGTGAAGCTGGCCAAATCGGCGCGATAGAGCGAAAAAGGAGAAACGCGTTTCGTCACGTTGAGCGTGCCCTTCCACAATTTCAGGCCGACGGCGCCGGTGACGCGCTGCTGCGCGACATTGAAAAATCCGTCGAGCGCTTCGCGCAGCGGCGAGAACCACAAGCCGTAGTAAACGAGTTCGGCGTAACGCCCGGCGAGCGCTTGCTGGAAATGCGCGGTCTCGCGGTCCACGGTGAGACGTTCGAGTTCCTGATGCGCTTTGACGAGGAGCGTTCCGCCGGGAGTTTCGTAGGCACCTCGCGATTTCATTCCCACGAGGCGGTTTTCCACGAGGTCGGTGCGGCCGATGCCGTGCTTGGCGCCAATTTCATTGAGCGTGTTCAGCAGATCGACGGGACCGAGTTTCGTTCCGTTGACCAAAACGGGCGTACCGGCTTCAAAACCGATTTCGACTTCTTCGGGTTTGTCCGGAGCTTTTTCCGGCGAAACGACCCACTGCCACATCGCTTCGTTCGGAGCATTCGCGGGATCTTCGAGTTCGCCGCCTTCGTGGCTAAGGTGCCAGATGTTGCGATCGCGGCTGTAGATATTTTTCTTGCTTTGCTCGACGGGAACATTGTGCTTCTGCGCGTAAGCAATGGCGTCTTCGCGGGAATCAATGTCCCACTCGCGCCACGGAGCAATGATCTGAACGTTTGGTGCGATGGCTTTGTAGGCAAGTTCAAAGCGCACCTGGTCGTTGCCCTTGCCGGTGCAGCCGTGGGAGAGGCCGTCGGCGCCGAGCTTGAGCGCAATTTCGGCCTGGCGTTTGGCGATGACGGGCCGAGCCATGGAAGTGCCGAGCAAGTAGGTGTGCTCGTAAATTGCTCCGGCGCGAAGCGTCGGCCAAATGTAATCGCGCACAAATTCTTCGCGCAGATCTTCGACGTGCGCCGAAGAAGCGCCGGTAGCGAGCGCTTTTTTCCGCGCGGCTTCCAGGTCTTCCTGCTGGCCAACGTCGCCGATCACGGCGATGACTTCGCAGCCGTAATTCTCCTTGAGCCAGGGGATGATGATGGATGTGTCGAGGCCGCCGGAATAGGCGAGGACGACTTTTTTTGGTTTGGGCAATTGTGCTTTCACGATTCCTCTCTTGCGTTTTGGTGTTGCTGAAATGGGGCACAGGAATCCTGTCCCGCCACAAAGAAAATTCCACGCGATGCGAAAGTGAGCATCGACAGGTCAGAACAAAGTATGCAGGATGGCTTTCTGCACGTACATGCGGTTTTCAGATTGATCGAGGACCACCGATTGCGGGCCATCGAGGATTTCCGGAGTGACTTCCAGGCCGCGGTGCGCCGGAAGACAGTGCATGAACACGGCGTCCGGAGCGGCGAGCGACATCAGCTCGGCGTTGACCTGATACGGCTGGAACACGGTGCTGCGCACTTGCCCCTCGGCTTCAAAGCCCATGCTGGTCCACGCGTCGGTGTAAACGGCTTGCGCGCCGACGACGGCTTCACGCGGATCGGTCATCAATTCAATTTTGGCTTTCGTTTCGCGCGCCACGCGTTTGCTGTCAGCAACAACCTCGGGAAGTGGCGCGTATTCCGCCGGCGTAGCGACTCGCAAATGTACGCCGAGGCGTGTCGCGAGATAAATGAGGGAATGGCAAACGTTGTTGCCGTCTCCCACGTAAGTAAGTTTGAACCCGCGCAACGCGCCGAATTTTTCCTCAAGAGTGAAAAAATCGGCCAGCGCCTGGCAAGGATGAAATTTGTCGGAGAGCGCATTGATCACCGGGATGCTGGCGTTCGCGGCCATTTCCTCGAGGACGCGCTGCTGGTACACGCGCGCGACAATGCCATGCACCCAGCGCTCGAGGTTTCGCGCGACGTCGGCGATGGACTCGCGAGCGCCGAGTGACGCCGAAGCCTGCGTGTGATCGAGGAAGACGACGGACCCGCCCATGCTTTGGATGCCGACATCGAAAGTGACACGCGTGCGGAGCGAGGGCTTTTCAAAAATCAGCGCGATGAATTTGCCGTGGAGCGTGGATGCGTAACGGACCGGCCGAGCCTTGATGTCCGCCGAAAGCTGGAGCAACTCGCGCGTGTGCGCGGGGCTCCACTCCGCCCCGGTAAGGAGATCATTCGACAAGGAAATGGGCGCTACAAGAGTCGTGGCAGTCATTTTTCAATTTACCTCGCTGTCGCATGGGCGACACGATTGGATTCCGCAGGCTTGGCGGTATCAGGCGTGGAGACCTGTTGCGGAGTTGCAGCAAGAACGAGTTCAAAGAGCCGGAGGAATTCCCGCACCTGCGCGCGAGTGATGATGAAGGGCGGCAGCAGGCGCAGCGTAAAATCGTGAGTGCAATTGATGAGCAAACCGCGCCGCATGGCTTCGCTGACGAACGGCCCGCCTTCGACGGAGAGTTCGACGCCGAGCATCAGGCCTTCGCCGCGAACTTCGCGGATGAAAGCGAATCTTGCAGCAAGTTTCGCGAGGCCGTCGCGCAATTCCGCGCCGCGCGCGCGAATATTGTCGAGGAGCTTTTCGTCCTCGACGGTCTTGAGAAACTCGAGGGCCACGGCGCAAGCCAGCGGGCCGCCGCCAAACGTGGTGCCATGCATTCCAGGAGAGACACGCGAGGCAATCTCCTCCGTGGCGAGAATCGCGCCGAGCGGAAGGCCGGCGGCAAGAGGCTTGGCGATCAAAACGATGTCCGGCTTTGAGGAGAATTTCTGATAGGCAAAGTAGCGGCCGGTGCGGCCGAGACCGCATTGAATCTCATCGGCGATCAGGAGAGCGCCGTGCTGCGTGGCCAGCGCACGAGCGCGATTCCAGAAAGTCTCGCTGACCGGATAGATTCCGCCTTCGCCCTGGACCGTTTCCACAAGGATGGCACAGACGGTGTCGTCCAATTTTGCTTCGAGATCGGCGACGTCGTTGAAGCGGACAAATTCGGCACCGGGCACAACGGGCGCAAAAGGCAAGCGGTACTTTTCCGTGGAAGTAACGCTGATGGCGCCGAAGGTGCGCCCATGAAAGGAATTTTCCAGCGCGAGGAAGCGGTGTTTCTTCGTGGCCGTTCCAGGAGCTTCGTCGGGTTCGCGTCCGAAGAGGCGCGCGAGCTTCATCGCCCCGTCAATGGCTTCCGTGCCGCTGTTTGAAAAAAAGACGCGATCCATCCCGGACCAACCGGCGAGCTTGCGCGCGAGCGGTCCCTGATATGCGTTATGAAAAAGATTCGAGAGGTGAATGGCGCGCGCCGCCTCGCGGCGGATTACCTTCACGACTCGCGGATGCGCGTGGCCGAGCGCGTTCACGGCGATCCCGCCGAGAAAATCGAGATACTTTTTTCCGGTGGAATCGAAAACGTACGCGCCGCGGCCGTGAGTCATGACCACGGGCTGGCGCTTGTAGGTGGGCAGAAGAAACTGCTCGGCATCCAGCAAGCGCGTGTCAGGTTTGCTGATTCGCGTACTGGCGGAGTTAGGACTTCGCGGAAGCTGCAACACGGATTTCTTTTTGGACGAAGTCTTCATCATGCCGCCGAAAGAGCCGCTTGCGCGGCAGACAGGGGTTCACGGAGGACGCGCGTTCCGGGGATCAACCCTGCTCCGTCCTTAGCGGATGCTTCCGCGCCATGTGACGCCAGCATCAAGGCATCTATTGAAGCGCCGCCGACGATGCGGACTTCGCGGACGCCGCCTTCGATGGCGCGCTTGGCGGCTTCGAGCTTAAGAATCATGCCGCCGGAAACGACGCGGCATTGGACCAAGCGCTCGATCTCCTCGCAGGTGACGGCGGAGAGAACTTTCTCACCGTCGAGGACGCCCGCGACATCCGTGAGGTAGATCAACTGGTCGGCGTTGAGATATTCCGCGCAGGCGGCGGCCATGTGGTCGGCGTTGATGTTGTACAACTCATTGTCTGAGCCGATGCCCAGGCAGGGCGCGACAGGGAGAAGCCCTTCGCGCCAGAGAGATTCGATGAATGGCGCGTTCAATCCCGTGAGATAACCGACGAAGCCGAGACTGCCTTCCACTTCATTGTGGACCATGGGTTCGGCGACGAAACACCGGGCGTCTGCGGCAGATACGCCGACAGCGGGCTGGCCTTCGGCGGAGATCGCGGACGCCAACTTTTTGTTCAGTAGGCCGGCGAAGACCATGACGGCCACATCGCGCGTTTCGCGGTCCGTGACGCGCAGGCCGGCGATGAATTTGCTTTCGATGGCCATGCGCTTGAGGGTGGCGGTAAAAAGGCGGCCGCCGCCGTGCACGACGAGAATTTCGTGGCCCTGCTGAGCGAGCGCCGCGACCTGCCGCGCGAGAGACCGCACTGTGACGTCGTCTTCAAGCAATGCACCTGCGAATTTGATTACGATTCTCATTGAAGTGAGGTTTGCTCCTCTATCCCCAGCATGTGATTGAAATTTTGGACGGCCTGTCCGGCGGCGCCTTTTCCAAGATTGTCGAGGCAAGAAACGACGACCAGGCGGCGGCCAGAATTGTCCAACGCAAAACCGATGTCGCAAAAATTGGTGTGCGCGACGTGCTGCAACTCGGGCAACGTGCCGGCGGCCCAGACGCGCACCATGGGACGGCCGGCGTAGAACTTCCGGTAGAGTGCTTCGACCTCGGCGGCGGTTTGCGGCTCACCGAGCGTGACGTAGATGGTGGAGAGAATGCCGCGCGCGAGAGGCAGCAGGTGCGTTGAGAAGACAACCTGCGATTCGGAGAGGCCGGTGTGTTCTAGGATTTCCGGCGTGTGGCGGTGCGTGAAAAGATTGTAGGCCTTGAAATTTTCATCCACTTCAACGAAGTGGAGGTCGCGGCGAGGATCTTTGCCGGCACCACTGGCGCCGGACTTGCAATCGCAGACGACGTTGCTTCCGGCGGCGAGCAAGCCTGCCTGGGTGAGAGGCCGCAGCCCAAGGATGACGCTGGTCGCGTAACAACCGGGGTTAGCCACCAGACGAGCCTTGGCGATCTCGCTCGAATAAAGTTCAGGAATGCCGTAGACCGCTTCGGCAAGCCAATCGGCGTGAGGTGCGGGCAAGTTGTACCAGGAGGTGAAGGTTTCCGCTTCGCGAAAACGGAAAGCTCCGCTCAAATCCACGACGCGCAGACCGGCTTTGAGTAAGGCCGGCGCCAATTCTGCAGAAACCTCGTGAGGAGTCGCAAGAAATGCGGAACCGGCGCTGCTTGAAGTGATAGCGTCAACCGAAAGAGGCCGGAGCGGCGCTTCGCCCCAGCCGCGAAACTGGGGGAAGAGTTCGGCGAGGCATTTCGCACCGTTCGTTTCGCGCACATAGAAAACCGGAGGCTGAATCCCGGGATGGCGCAGAAGAATGCGCGCGAGCTCGAGACCGGTGTAACCGGTGACGCCGACAACCCCGACTTGGCGGGGATTTCTCATTTCACCAGGGCTTCGATCTTTTCCTGAAGGGATTTACGCGATTTCCTGTTGGGCGTGATGATCAGGACGGTGTCGTCACCGGCGATGGTTCCGGCAATTTCCGGAAACTTGGCGCCATCCACGGCGGCGGCGAGGGGCTGCGCGCCGCTGGGAGGGGTTTTCAAGACGAGAAGGTTTTCCGCAGGGCGAATATCGAGAAGAAATTCCCCCAGGGCGCGGGCAAGCGGCGGCAGAGGCGCGGACTCTTCCGGCAAAGCGGTGGCGGGCTTGTAGCCTTGCTGTGTCTTAATCAGCCGAAGCTCCTGCAGGTCGCGCGAAAGGGTGGCCTGGGTCACGCGGAGTTTTTGCGCGGCCAGCCCGCGGCGCAACTCTTCCTGATTGGCGATGGCGCGATCCGACACCAGGCGTAGGATCTGGCCGTGACGAAAAGTCTTATGCGTGCTCATGGCGTATCGAGAGCGCTCAACCCTCTGTATTTTTATACAGCGTACTGCATACTCGTGTCAATTGTTTTTCGCAAAATTCTCCGGGCCGGGGCCCCGCCCGAGAACGCGGGGCGCGGGGGACAAGCCATGTAACATTCGCACCATTGGCGCGACGCGCACTGGATTTTCCGCGCGGGCGAGGTAACCTATCATTCAGCGCCATCGGCCATGGGAACTTCTTGCCAAACTACGGGATGCAAGAGCGATACGCCACCGGCACTCGCCGAGCAGCGGCTGTGCGTGCTGCACTTCACGCTTTCCCTGGAGGCCAACTGCTCGGGGATGCGGCGGGAGACAGCCCTGGGCAACGCCCCGCAGGAGCGCCAGCGTGAAATCATGAAGTTCATCACGGAGAACGGGGAATGCCTGGCGCGCGTAGCGACCAGCGGGCTGCACCTGACGGACGACCTGAAGGCGCGAATCTTGAGCACATTCCTTACGCTGATGAATCTGCGGGAAAACCTCGACCG
>DATKEV010000011.1:0-13182 GCA_035511855.1 Candidatus Udaeobacter sp. | reverse complement strand
TGAACTTTTTTGTTATCGAACGGGGAAGTCGATTCACACTATTCCCCAGGAATTCGTGGACGCCTGCAAATCGTATTCGTGGCCGGGAAATATTCGAGAACTGCAGAACGTGATCGAAAGGGCCGTAATACTTTCGAATGAAGGGTCGCTTCCGAATCTTTTGCGACCATCGCGTTCGCCCAGCGTTAGCGCATTCCCTCCGATCACTACGCTAAAGGAATCCGAGCGAATTCTGATCCTAGGAGCACTGGAAGCTACCGGCTGGTTAGTCGGTGGCCCCTATGGTGCAGCTGCGCGCCTGGGCATGAAGCGGACTACCTTGATCGCACGGATGAAAAAACATGCGATCTCTAGGCCGGCAGAGGGCAGCAACTTCGACCAGGCTCTCCCGAGTGACCATCGAGCGGCCGAGCGCCGTTAGGTGTTGCTCACTCTTATAGCGCGCGAAGCGAACGTGGAACTCAAGAACTCAATGGAGAGACTTGGTGACCTCAAGGCAGAAGCAATGGCTTGATCAGGTAGGAAGCGCTCTTGAATGCCTCAATCAGGGCGTGATCATCAGCGACGAGGACAGACGCATCATTTATGCCAATTCCATATTTTTGGAAATGGGCAAAATGTCCTGGTACTGCTAGAAATCTCTTAAGCTCTCGCGCGTCAAACCTGCGTCATCTCCAGGGAACAATAAACGCAGGACTTTCAGATGTCAGGATCGTGACACTGTTCACGAACGGTCACGCATTGGCTCCGAATGTTCCCTCGTTTGGCGCAGATATTCGTGGTTTTAACGGCAATGAATTGCATGGCAGTGGAATTGCAAAACCAGTCGAGAGAAATGCGCACACCATCCAATCGTCGGCCTTCGGCACTCCGAGGTGTTTTGTCCAGTGTGGCAGCTCTGGCTCCTCTTACTGTTCTCACAGCCGCCGTGTGCTCGATTACGGGATGCGGCGGTCCGAAAGTGGCGCCCGCCATTCCCAGCCCTGAAGTTGAAGTCGCCAGCGTTGTTCAGAAAGACGTACCCATCGTCAGCGAGTGGGTCGCGACGCTCGACGGCTACGTCAACGCACAGATTCAGCCTCAGGTCGCGGGCTACGTTATCCGGCAAACGTATAAAGAAGGTTCGTTTGTGCGCCGGGGACAGATACTTTTTCAAATCGATCCGCGCCCACTTCAGGCTTTGCTCGACCAAGCCCAGGCACAACTCGCACAAGCCCAAGCACAACTCGGGAAAACGGAAATGGATGTGAACCGGGACACTCCACTGGCCAAAGAACGGGCGATTGCACAAAGCCAGTTGGACAACGACATGCAAGCGCGAGCGGCGGCAAAAGCGGCGGTCAAAGCCGCCGAAGCGCAAGTCGAGCAGGCACGTCTGAACCTGGAGTTCACGGATGTCAAATCGCTTGTCGACGGGATCGCAGGCATCGCGCAGGTTCAGATCGGAAATCTCGTCAATCCGACAACGGCTTTGACGACGGTCTCGCAAGTGAATCCCATCAAGGCGTATTTTTCAATTAGCGAACAGGAGTACATCCATTTCGCCGACAGGATTAACAGCGAGACGCAAAAGAGTGTTCCCACGAACGGCCCGCCATTTGATCTGATTTTGGCCGATGGCTCCGTCTATCCGCATAAAGGCGTAGGGCTGCTCACCAATCGCCAAGTGGACGTTGCTACCGGCACTATTCAGGTCATTTGCTCTTTTCCGAATCCCAAAAACTCACTTCGCCCCGGTCAGTTCGGAAGATTGCGGGCGGCGCCAGAAGTAAGGACCGCCGCGCTTCTTGTACCTCAGAAAGCCGTGACCGAACTGCAGGGAACCTATCAGTTGGCGGTGGTGGGAGCCGACAACAAGGTCAGCATCCGCGCAATAAAAGTAGCGGATCGTGTTGGCCCAGATTGGATTGTCGAAAGCGGCGTCAAGCAGGGTGAGCTGGTGATCGTAGAAGGGCTGCAAAAAATACAAAACGGTTCGACCGTAAAAATCAAACAGGCCCAGCCCGCGAAAGGCGATTGACCAGTGTCCAAGTTTTTCATCAATCGGCCAATCGTGGCCATGGTCATTTCCATCCTCATGGTGGTCGTGGGAGCGGTAACAATCACCGCCCTTCCTGTGGCGCAGTTTCCGAACATCGTTCCACCAGAAGTTCAGGTCCTCGCAACCTATGTGGGCGCGGACGCAAAGACTATCGAGCAGTCTGTGGCGACGCCGATCGAGCAGCAAATGAGCGGCGTCGACAACATGAACTACATGTATTCGCTGAACTCGACGGCCGATGGGCTGATGCGTCTGATTGTGGACTACGACGTGAAGACCGATCCGAATACCGATCTCATGCTGACACAGTTGCGCCAAACACAAGCGGCTTCGCAGATGCCAAGCGATGTGACCAACTACGGTGTAACGGTGCAGAAGACCGCGACTGCTCCCTTGATGCTGGTGACGGTCTATTCACCGAAAGGCACCTACGACGCACGATTTCTCGCCAACTACGCGTACATCAATCTGTCCGACCAAATCAACCGTTCCTACGGCATTGGCAGCGTTCAAGTTTTCGGTGCGGGGCAATATGCCATGCGTCTGTGGGTGAAACCCGATCGGCTAGCGAAACTGGGCATCACCGTACCCGAGATGGTGTCGGCCATTCAGTCACAAAACAGTGTAAACCCCGCCGGGCAAGTTGGCAGTGAGCCGATTCCGAAGGGCCAGCAGTTCACTTATTCCGTACAGGCACAAGGCCGTATGACCTCGCCGGAAGAATTTGGCGAAATCATTATTCGAGAATCCACGGGCGGGGCCGTGGTGCGTGTGAAGGATGTTGCGCGAGTGGAGCTTGGCGCACAGGCGTACAACATGGTGAGCCGGCTCGATGGGAAAGAAGCTGCCATCATCGCTGCGTATCAGCTGCCTGGTTCAAATGCCGTTCAGGCAGCAAACGAAATCCGGAAGCTCATGGCGGAACTGAAAGGTCGTCTGCCGGAGGATGTGGACTACGTAATTTCGCTGGACACGACAGAGGCCGTCAACGAAGGCATGAAGGAGATTGTTCTGACGTTGGTCATCGCCATTGTCCTGGTACTCATCGTCGTCTTCGTGTTCCTGCAAGGCTGGCGCGCAACGCTGATCCCGCTGCTGGCCGTCCCCGTCTCTCTTGTGGGCACCTTCATTTTCTTCCCGCTGTTCGGGTTCTCTGTCAACACGCTGTCGCTGTTTGGGCTGGTCCTTGCCATCGGTCTCGTCGTAGACGATGCCATCGTCGTTGTTGAAGCAGTGGAGCGTCACATCGAGGATGGACTCGCTCCGAAAGCGGCAGCGCTCAAGGCGATGGAAGAGATTTCCGGCCCGGTGATCGGCATCGCTCTGGTCCTCTCCGCCGTCTTTGTTCCTACCGCTTTCATCCCGGGGAATACCGGACGCCTTTACCAGCAATTTGCCGTGACCATCGCATTTTCCGTCATTCTTTCGGCGTTCAATGCATTGAGCCTGAGCCCCGCGCTTGCCGCGTTGCTGCTGCGCCCAAAGACGTCATCAGGTGGGCCACTCAAAGGATTTTTCGGCTGGTTTAATCGTGGCTTCGCGAATGCGACGGAGTGGTATGTCCGAGTGTGTGGCTTTCTTGTTCGCAAAACGGCAATCGCGATTGTTTTGCTCGTGGCTTTCGCAGTTGGAGCTGGTTGGTTTGGAAACAAAGTCCCTGCAAGTTTTCTTCCTGATGAAGACCAGGGCTACCTGTATGTCAACGTGCAGCTTCCCATTGCGGCCTCTCTTGAGCGCACGGACGCAGTCGCGGCGAAAGTCGAAAGCGCTTTGGCCAAGACGCCAGGGGTTGAGCACACAACTTCCGTAATCGGATTCAGCCTGCTGAGCTTCGTACGCACCAGTTACAACGCTTTCTTCTTCGTGACATTGAAACCGTGGGACGAGCGCAAATCACGTTCCGAGCAACTTCAGGCCATCAAGCAACATATCAACGAGGATTTGTCGGCGTTGCCGGAAGGGATCGCCTTTTCCTTCTCACCTCCGGCTATTCCGGGAGTTGGGACCGCCGGCGGATTTACGTTCGTTCTCGAAGATCGTGCTGGCAAAGATCTCAAGTTTCTCTCCACGAATCTCGAAACCTTCCTTACGGAAGCTCGCAAACGCCCGGAAATCGCCGGCGTGAGCACGACTTCTCTCGCGAGCGTTCCTCAGCTCTATGCCGACGTCGACCGAGTGAAAGTCATCAAGCAAGGTGTGGCGATCAAGGACGTGTACCAGACGCTCCAGACGTTCATGGGCGGCCTATTCATCAACTACTTCAACCGCTTCGGTCGCCAATGGCAGGTCTACGTTGAGGCCGAGGGCGACTATCGCACGCGGCCGGAGAATGTCGGGCAATTTTATGTGCGAAACGACAAGGGCGGAATGGTGCCGCTCGCTTCCATCACCCGCTTTGAGCCTCGCGATGGCCCCGAATTCACGATGCGATTCAACGAGTACCGCGCCGCACAAATTAATGGTGCCGCCGCCCCCGGCTACAGCGCGGAGCAGGCGATGAACGCTCTTGAAGACGTCTTTCGGAAAACGATGCCGCGCGAGATGGGCTTTGACTACCTCGGCATGTCTTTCCAGGAGAAGAAAGCGCGGGAAGGTGTCCCGGCGGCAGCTATTTTCGGATTCTCCCTTTTGTTCGTGTTCCTGATTCTCGCCGGATTGTACGAAAGTTGGTCGCTTCCGTTTAGCGTGCTACTCAGCACACCCGTCGCGATATTCGGTGCATTCTTCATTTTGTGGTTGCGCCGAACACTTCTCTCCGCATTTTTGCCGAGCTATATGGTGCAAATCGAAAGCGATGTCTATTCGCAAATCGGCTTGGTGATGTTGATTGGCTTGGCAGCAAAGAACGCGATTTTGATCGTGGAATTTGCGAAGGAACAATATGAACAGGGCAAGTCCCTGACGGACGCAGCGCTCGAAGGAGCGCGCCTGCGGCTTCGCCCAATCCTGATGACTTCGTTCGCCTTCATCTTGGGCGCGGTCCCGCTGTGGACCGCTACCGGAGCAGGAGCTGTAGCTCGCCAGATCATGGGCACAGCGGTCATCGGGGGCATGTTGGCTGCAAGTCTCGTCGGCATTTTCTTCATACCCGCGATGTTTTATCTGGTTGAGAAGTGGTCAGGTGCAGGCAAGCAACACCAGGTACTCGCAACTGCCGAAGGCGCTGCCGCAGAGGCCGACTAAAATGAAGCCTCGCCTTTTCTTGTTGAACGCCGCTCTTCTACTTTCCGGCTGTACTGTAGGTCCGAATTATAAGCGGCCCACCGTTGCGGTGCCGGGTTCGTATCGGGGAACGATCTCAGATGAAGCCGCACAGACGAAACTCGCTGCACTTGGAGACCAAAAGTGGTGGGATGTCTTTCAAGACGACCAACTGCGGACGCTTATCCGCACCGCACTTACCCAAAATTATGATTCTCGCATCGCTGCTTCCCGCGTGCTCGAAGCCCAAGCGCAACTCGGAATCACTCGCGCCGATCAGTTTCCAAGTGTAGGTGCCGGAGCGGGAATTTCTGACACCCGCAATTCCCAATCCAAGTTTCTTCCTGCATTTGAAACGAGCACCGGGCAGGTGAACGTTTCCGCAGCCTGGGAACTTGATTTCTGGGGAAAGTATCGCCGCTCCACGGAAGCCGCGAGAGCAAGTCTTGTTGCGAGTGAATGGGCAAGACGGGAAGTGCTTTCCACGCTGGTCGCCAACGTCGCAAGTGCCTACTTCCAATTGCGGGCGCTCGACCTCGAATTGGTAATCTCAAAACGGACGCTAAGTTCGCGGCAGGAATCTCTGCGACTGACACGAATTCTGGCAGACGGGGGTTCGACGACGTTGCTCGACGTACGCCAAGCGGAGCAGTTAGTGTTTACCGCAAGTGCAGAGATTCCCGTCCTCGAACAGCAAATCGAACAGCAGGAAAACTTTCTCAGCATTCTGCTCGGTCAAAATCCAGGTGACATACCTCGAGGGCAACCGCTCACCGAGCAGCGCCAGCCTCCTGAGGTGCCGCCCGGACTTCCCTCATCTCTATTGGAACGTCGGCCGGACATTCAACAAGCGGAAGCACAGCTGGTCGCAGCAAATGCGGAGATCGGTGTGGCACGAGCCGCTTATTTTCCTCAGATCTCGCTGAACGGCGCTGACGGCTTCCAAAGTTCCGCATTGACCAACCTGTTCACCGGACCGGCCGGGGCCTGGAGCTTCGGCGCATCTCTGGCTCAACCAATCTTTACCGGTGGCCGACTCCGCTCGCAGGTACGCCTCGCGGAAGCGCGCCAGCAAACGGCCGTGCTGTCTTACCAGCAATCGATTCAGGGTGCCTTTCGCGGCGTTTCCGATGGCTTGGTGGCTTACCGCAAGACCCGAGAATTCCGCACACAACAAGAACTGCTCTTCAGGTCCGCCGAGGATGCGGCGCGTCTTTCTCACATGCGGTACAACGGCGGTGTCACAGGATACTTGGAAGTCTTGACCAACGAAACCAACGCCTTCTCCACGGAGCTCGGCCTCGTCCAGGCGCAGCTCAATGAATTATTGGCTGTGGTTCAGCTGTACCAAGCGTTGGGCGGGGGCTGGCAGCAATAACAGGTGATACAAGCAGTGCAAAACTGCAACGCCAGCACCCAGATCTCAAGGTTCTCGATGGTTAGTTATAGTTTTTATTCTCAGCGACAAACTGCGCACAGCGGTAAGCTTGGCGTGCTTACTCAATCTCCCGCACTGGCTTCTGGAACGAAGCTCCGACGGCAGCCAGCACCATGAGTCCTCCAGCGAGCAGAAACATGAGCTTCAAGCTCCACGCAACAAAGAAGCCTGCAACCGCGAGGGAGATGGGGGTTATTCCGAAGGAGGCTAGCATGAGCACGCTCGCAACTCGCCCGCGCACCGCGACATCGATCCGCTGCATGATCCAGGCGCCGATGTGGATGTTGACCATTCCCGCCGCTGCGCCCATGATCAACAGCACGCTAGCGATGCTCCATACTTTCCCCAGCAGGCCGATGGATCCCAAGCAGACACCCAACGCCAACGACACCAAAAGAATCATCATGCCGCGCTGGCGAATCTTCCAGACACCGGCCAGTAGCGCGCCTAGCAAACTTCCCGCGGCAACCGCCGAGATCACAATGCCGTACACGGTAGGCGAACCGAATCTCGTCTTGGTCAAGTACGCCAGACCAATCGAAACTGGCCCGGCAATGCAGAAGTTCAGGATCGAGGCCAACAGCATCAGCGAGCGCAGCGGCACGTCTTTTCCCACGTAGGCGATTCCCTCGACGATCGAGTGCCACATCGCTTTCCGGGCAGTCTCGGACTTAGGTGGATCCGGCAGCTTCCACAGTGCGCCAATGATAAACAAGAAGCTGATCGCATCCACGAAGAAGGCCCATGCCACACCCACCGTTTTGATCACAAAGCCGGCTGGAACTGGACCAACAATGGTGGTCATCTGCGCCGTGCTTCGGCTGACCGACGATGCCGCGACCAGTTGTTCGCGCTTCACCAGCGAGGGCATGTAGGCTGTTTGCGCAGGAACGGCAAATGCATCGGCCACCCCGAAAGCCGACGCCAGAGCGTACAGCTCCCAGGTCCGCAAGATGCGAAGCCACACGAGAACGCCAATCACGGTGACGCAGATAGTGCGCGCCGCGGCCGCGGCAATCATGATCTTGCGCGCGGACATGCGGTCACTGACGGCGCCGCCCACAAGCATAAGAAGAGCACGCGGAATAGCGCCTGCCATCATGATTGCGCCCATGGCCACCGCGGAGCCTGTTTGTTGCAAGACGAGCCATGGCAAGGCCACCAGATAGAACTGGTCGCCCAGCAGCGAAATTGTGCCACCGATCAGCCAGAGGCGATAGTCCGAGTTCAGCAGCGGGTGCTCGACGGTTGAAGCGGAAATGACTTCGGCGGGAACGGACGCCTTGGGGACGGTTGCAGTGGCCATAAACAATCTCCTCCATATCTTTGGCGACGGGGAAAGCCAGAAAGCATCTGGCGGGCGCCCCATCGGGCTAAACGTAAATGTATATTTACATTTACATTCGTGTCAAGTATTATTTTGCCGAGCTGATATAAAGGAAGGCCATGGCCAACAAGACACTCGCACCACAACAAGCCCGCAGCCGGGAATCGATGCGTAAGTTGTTGAAGGCAGCGGCGGAAGTCCTGGGACAGCACGGACTAGAGGGCGCCACCATCCCGCGCATCGCCCAGCACGCGGGATTGACGCCCGGGGCCATCTATCGCCGTTTTCCTGACAAGGACGCGCTGCTCGAAACGGTGATCATCCGCATCTTGGAGCGTCAGGACGAGAGGCTGCGCATGATGCTCACGCCCGCCATGGCGCGCCAGATTCCGCTGGCCGTGTTTGCCGAGCAGCTCATCAACAACATGCTCGTCAGCTACCGCGCCAACGCCGGACTGTTCCGTGCCCTCCGCCAGTTCGCGCAGGGCCGCGATCACACGTCGTTTTACAGGAAAGTGACTAGGTTGGAGATGCGCACCTACCAGTACCTGGTCGACTTGTTCTTGGTGCATCGCAAAGAGGTCAAACATCCCGACCCGCAAATGGCGGTATCTTTTGCCCTTGTGACGCTGATCAGCACTCTGATAGAGCTGATTCTGGTGGATCATGATATGCAGTGCTGGCAGGCCGTGATTCCAAGAGACGACCAGCCGCTTAAGAGCGAGCTCCTGCGCTCATTTCTGCGCTACTTGGGCATCGAGCAGAAGGGCTCCTGAGCGCTGCACTAATAGCGACAGCCCCCGGCCCACGCCAGGTCTCTCAAAATCGAGCGAATAGGCCCCTCCCCAGAGTGCCGTTGCGTCAAATCCAGATTTTTCGTGACCCGCACCAGGAATGACGTTCTGCCCAGCACTGCTGGTGTTCCCACCAACAACGCGGGAACTCGCAAGGTGGATGGATAGTCTTTTTAGAATCCTACACTTCTAAGCTTTGCCCTAGCTCGGTGGATTCTGGGCCTTAGCGACCTTATCTTGCAATCTCTTGTACTCCTGCATTTCGCGTTCGGACTTCGCTGCATTTCCTCGCTTGCGGTATAGATTTGCCAGCCCGAAATGCGCTTGCGCCGAGAGCGAGGATTCCTTCTCGAGTTCGATCACTCTTGTCCACGCTTTCTCGGCCGCAACAGGGTTCCCATCGAGTGAAGCGGCTTTGCCGAGCGAATATAGCGTCTCCGGCATGTCAGGTCCCAGCTGGTCCGCGCGCTCCAGTTCTTGCCTTGCTTCATGCGCCTTGCCTTGCTGGAGCAACGCGGCGCCAAGTCGGTATGCGGCCTCGGCGTTCCCTGGCTGCATCCTGGTCTCCACGCGAAACTCTTCTTCTGCTTTGTCCCATCGAGCTCCGCCAGCGTAGACCAGCCCCAACTCCAAGTGCAGCCCAGGTATCTCCGGACGCTGAAGCAACGCCTCGGTGAATTCCGTTTCGGCTTGCGGCATCTGCCGCAACACAAGATAGTTTTCTCCCATTGCCTGGTGAGACCGCGCGGAGTTGGGGTATGCGTCGAGGAGGGAGTCGATAGCGCGTTTGGAAAGCAGCCCGCTGGCGCGACCTAGGTAATACAGTAAATCAGGATTGCCGGGACGTTTGACCAAGGCAGCGCTGAGGTTTGCCACTGCCGCTTCGTAGCGTTCAGTTTCAATTTGCGCAACGCCCAGCGCTTCCAATGCATGCACCCGGTCAAGGTGAGGAATGGCCTCCTCCGCGTAACCTTGCGCCAGCAAAGCATAGCCCAACTGCAAGTGCGCGGCGTCGAGCTCCGGGCTTAGCTCCAATGCACGTTTGAGCGCTGCGACAGCGGCTGGAAAATCGCGGGTTTCCTGGCAAACTTCACCAAGATCGAGAAAGGCCTCGGCTAAATTTGGATCGCTCTCCGTGGCCTTCCGGAATTCCTTGATGGCCACGTCAAGCTGCCCTTGCTTATGCGCTTCAACGCCTGCTTGCATGTGCTGAGCACCCTCAGGAGAAACACCCTGAAGGGCCAGCCACAAAAATAGAGCTGCAGTAATCATGGATACTCCGGTTCGCCTATTTCCAGGAACTGGTCGGCAGGAACGTCTTTGAGCGCTTGACGTGTTCCCGAGGGCCACAATATCTCGATTGCAGCAGTATTGGAGTCGCCCAAGCCGAAGTGAAGCCGTTTATCACTCGCGGAGAGATAACTTCCCGCGGTAGTGGCAAATCGGGTCTGCCCATTCACGCGGACACGCGCGCCGAGCCCGTCGCGGTTGCTGCGTGTTCCCCGCAAGGCTATCGATAGCCAATGCCGGGTGCCGCCCCGGTTCATCAACACCATCGGGTGCCCCCCTAGAACGGTTACCACCGCGTCCATCCAGCCGTCATTGTTCAAATCTCCAAAGGCCAATCCGCGCCCCGCCACCGGAATTGTAATTCCAGATTCCGCCCGTTCGAAACGTCCGCCATGATTCAATGCGAGCAACGGCGGCTCTAGATAATGCAGGGAGTGATCGATGGCTTCTACGTTATCCAGAACGTGGCTTTGGGCCACGAACAGGTCCTTCCAGCCATCGTTGTCGAGATCTTCCAGACCCGCCCCCCAGCCGGAGCTGCCTGCCGTCATCGCCCCGAGTCCCGTCTCGAGGCTGCGGTTCGTGAACAAGCCCTCGCCATCGTTGTGGTAAAGACCATAGATTTCGCGAGGAAGCTCGGTCACGAGGATATCCGGTCTGCCATCGTTATCGTAGTCTTGAAAGACGGTACCCATGCCGGAGAGTGGCTTGCCATCGGCGGAGAGCGCCGCGCCAGATTCGAGAGCACACTCCGTGAAGGTGCCGTTGCCGTTGTTGTGGAAGAGATACTGTTGCATTCCGTCGTTGGCCACAAAGATGTCTGTGAAGCCGTCATCATCATAGTCGGCAAAGGCAACTCCCAGTGCGCGCCCCTTCTTGGCAGAAATTCCGGATTTCATGCTGACATCTTCAAATGTGGCGTCGCCGCGATTACGATAGAGCAGGTTCGTCGTTGCCGGAAATTCTGCAGGTGGGCAGTAGGTCTGCCAAGCCCCGCCGCATGTCTTGCTGCGACGCGTGTCCCAGTCCATGTAGCGGGTCACAAAAAGGTCGAGATGGCCGTCGTTGTCGAAATCGAAAAAACCTGCCGAGGCGGACCAACCCCCCCCGGCGACTCCTGCTTTTCGGGTGATGTCAGTGAAGGTCCCGTTGCCATTATTGTGGTACAGAACATTCTTTCCATAACTGGTGACGAATAGGTCGGCATAGCCGTCGTTGTCGTAGTCGCCGACCGCCACGCCCATGCCGTAGTTCCCGGCGCCAGCGCTAGAAAGGCCCGCCGCTTCCGTAACATCAGTGAAACTACCATCTTTGTTCTGGCGATAAAGCCGGTTCCAGTAGCGAGGGCTGGCGCGATCAAATCTCTCCGGCACCTGCATCGGGCTGGCCACACGCCCGCCGTTTACCAGGAAGATGTCCAACAGGCCGTCGTTGTTATAGTCGAACAAGGCTACGCCACCGGGCATGGTCTCGATCAAGTATTTCTGAGGTGTCGGTGAATTCTGGAGCGTGAAATCCAGCCCGCGGGGAAGTCTTCGGTCAAAGATCGGGCCACTTGCTGCAAGCCCCGCCAAACGCAGGAAGTTCCGGCGATTTAGCAATCCATTCCTCTGAAACCTCGGCAATCGAGACTTCGACAAATATCGCCCCAAGGCCCGCACGCAATAATTCCGCCGAGAGCTCTTGCTTTCCTGCGCTTGCGCTTCAGCTAACCTTCAAAGCATATCGAAATACGCTCAAAGCGGCAAAAGGCACCGATGAGGTCCGAAAGAGGAAAAGTCATTTGATGAAACGGGATGGAGAATGGCCCGCAGGTTTTTCTGCCAGGATGTTTTTCCCGCTGATCAAATCATGACTAAAATGGAGCGAAAAAACGAAAAGGGGAATGCCGTGAAGGCATTCCCCTTTTTGACAAACTACTTAGAACGCGAACTTCAATCCGAACTGGATGAGTCGCGGGTTATTGACTGTGCTTGTTACTTGGCCGAAGCCGCGGTTGCCCAAGCCTGTGTTCGGTGGCCCAAACTGGGGGCGGTTGAAGATGTCGAAAAATTCTGACCGGAATTCTAGGTTGAGCTTATTATCCGGTCCAAAGTATGTCCTCTTAAATAGCGCGAAGTCCCAATTGTTAACTCCAGCTTGTCGGAGAGTAGGATCTACGCGGGGCTCATTGCCAAAGGTGTAAGGCACGGGATCCGTAAAGCATGCCGCATTAAACCATTGAGCAGTATTCCGGGGGCCGCCCTTGGCGCATCCGGGTACTACGTTGGGCCTGATCGTTCCAGTGCCCAGGCTTAAAGCGGAAAGTGCACTCGGGTTGGCGTCGCTGAATTTCAGTGGGAAACCCTTCTGGAAGATGCTAACACCGTCGACTCCCCACCCCGCAACGACTTTGTCCTTCACCCCGGTTGCGTCCGACAGGAACTTCTTGCCATGGCCGAAGGGCAGGTCGAGAACGTAGCTGATCACCAGGCGTTGAGAAACGTCTTGCGCTGAAAGCGAATACTCGTTGTTCAGGTTGGCGTTATCCTGGGCATTGGGTACGCCGCCGGTCGTGGAACCTTCCAGCCACGACGTCAGGGTGTCCGTATTGGAGAGCAGCTTGGCGTTGGTATAGGCGGCGAGAATTGTTCCGCCTCCATGGAACCGTTTCGTTACCGACACTTGCAGCGAGTTGTACCTGCTGCTGCAGCAGGGGTACCCCTGAATCTTAAGGTCGGTGTACTGCGGGTAAGGACGGTCCAACTGCCCCTGAATCAAATTTGCGGGTCCCAAACTACCAGGCAAAACATTTCCCGGCACACCCGTAACGAAAAAGGGCGAGTTGGCGGCGCCAACTTTTTGGGCGATCGTGACTGTGCCTGTGCATTTCCCGTTGACCGGAGCACACTGAGCAGCCGCTTGCCTGATGAAACTGTCGGGTATTTGGTCGATAGGGGTGTTAAATTGCTGCAGGTGAACGCCGTGCGCTCCCGCATAGGCCACATCCGCGAAGATGCCCCAAGGCAATTCTCTTTGGATGTCGAGGTTCCACTGCTCCACATACCCAGGCTTATAAAAAGTGTAGCCGTTGGGCTGGAGTGGAGTCTGC
>DATKEV010000010.1:0-15395 GCA_035511855.1 Candidatus Udaeobacter sp. | reverse complement strand
AATCTTCGAGTTGAAAGCTGAGGTCGATGCAGCGAAAGTGCTGGTAGATGTACATCATCAGGCACGCGGCGATCAGCGCGCCGAGTCCCGCTGTGCGATAGAAACTTCTCAAACGCACCGGCTGCACATTCCGGACCAGCCTTGAATTGTCGATTCTTTTTACCGTGTGAAACTGAGTTGCGACAACACTACGCTTCTTCCTCGACTTCATTCACTCACTCTTTCCGCGCACCGCAGTTTCGCACTTCGCGATCGTGGGTTCGCCGAAATCTCTCCGTCTTTCGGCTGGATCACATGCCTGGTCAGAACCCGGAGCATCCGCTGACGCTCACCTTCTTGAAACGCTCGCTTCACGAGCCGGTCCTCGCCCGAGTGGTAACTCAACACCACCAGGCGGCCTCCAGAATTTAATGTGGCGGGGGTCCGAGAAAGAAACTGCCCGAGAGCCTCCACTTCCCGATTCACCGCGATCCGCAGCGCCAGAAACGTTTTTGTTGCGGGATGCAGTCTCTGCCTTCCCCATTGCTTTCGGGCCCCTGCCACAGTCGTTGCCAGGTGCGCGGTATCGCGTATCGGCCGCGCTCTCACGATCGCCCTGGCGATCCTTCTGGAATCGTGCTCGTCCGCTTCGCGGTAGAACAAATCGGCCAGCTCTTTCTCCGGCCATCGATTCACAATCTCGTCCGCCGTTAACTCGTCGTTGGCGGCGTCCATGCGCATATCCAGCGGCGCAGCGTCGCGAAACGAAAATCCTCGCGCGGCTTGGTCAAGCTGCATGCTCGAAACCCCCAAGTCGGCCAAGACCCCGTCCACCGGGGGAATCCCCAACTCTTGCGCGGCCTCCGCAATCCTCGAGAACGGTGACTGCACCAGCTTCACCTTCTCGTCGAAACTCTTCAGCCGTTCCCGCGCCAGCTCCAACGCCTGTGCGTCCCGGTCCAGGCCGATCAACTTCCCGGTGGTCAGCCGCTTTGCGATTGCTTCCGAATGTCCGCCCGCTCCCAGCGTGGCGTCGATGTACGTTCCGTCCGGCCTTACGCGCAGCCATTCGAGCACCTCTTCCAACAGCACCGGCGTGTGCGGCGCAGCCAATCTTGCGAAACCTTAAATTCCCAAATCCTCGAGCGCCTTGTCGTCTTCTTCCGTGTATGGCGAACTCTTCAAATCATCCAGAACGCGCGTGTGGTTCATGACCTCTAGATAATCGAGGTTGCCGAACACGTCCACCTCGCCCTTCATCTGCGCCGACTCGCGCAGCACCGCGGGCACCAGTACTCTTCCCTGCCCATCCAACTCGACTGATTGCCCGTAATAGCTCGTCCGCATCAAAAACTTTCTCTTCGCCCGGTTCTGGCTGGACACTTTCGCCAGTTTGTCCTCAATTTCCATCCAAACTTTCATCGGGTAAATGCGCGCCGATTCCCCTGTTGAACTGGTGATGTAAAACTGGTTGCCATACTCCTTCAGGGCCTCGAGAAACACGGCTGGTATCTTGAGACGACCCTTCTCGTCCACCTTCGCCGGACAGTTGCCCCTCAGATTCATACGCCCCGCTCAGCCTGGCCCTGGCATGGCCGGGGCCAGAGACGAAAATGTGGTCTAGAAGGGCCAAAATGCCCACTTTCACCACAACTTTGGAGACGATTCTACTTTGCCCTATTCTCGGCTACTCTGTTCTACTGTGCCCCACTTCTTACCACTTTTAACCACATAATAGGCTGGTTTCGTCGGTTGTCAAGAGGAAAACATACTTTTTTTTAAAATAAGTTGTGAAAATCCGCGATGTCAGAGCTACGAATTTTGCCTCGATGGGTGGCGTTCGTCATCGCCGCAAACATCTACATCTGGTGGTGCTGTTCTAGACTGGTTTTTGCGTTCGGACTCCGGCTGCATTCAACACAGCCGAACTATCTGGATATGGTTGGCATGCCGCCACGCCATAGAAGAACTCTCAAATCAGAACTAGGCGTGTTGCCAGCGCAATATGGTAGGGAGGCCGGCAATTCCTGGGCGAATCTTTAATTCACTGCGGCTTGGGTTGCTTGTTCGGGCTCCCGGTGAGCGGCTCAATGCTCCGAACTGATAGCACGTCTGTTTTTGGGTCGAGCGTCCCGACCAGTTTTACTTTTAGCCCGGCCCACGGTTCCGCAATTGCCTTCGCATCCAATTTGTAGACCTTGTCTTTTGTCTGCAGCACATACCTTCCGCCGCGCTCCTTTACGCAGTAGCGCGCGCATTCCGCATTGTTCTTGACTTCAGGCTTCATCTCGATCATTTCTTTATGCGATTGGCTAAGAGAATGAACATTCAGAGCGCATTGCGTGTCCGCAATCTCGCCTTTGAATGTCTTTTCATCCCCGCCGCGGGCTGGCGGCGGACTCGTCAAGATCAAAGCGCAAATCGTAAGACAAACCGTGGATCCCGATGCCTTTCTCATTGTTCCTTCCTCATTCCTGCGAACATTCGTGAAGGGCTGGACATGGGCTAGGGCAACACAACAAACTTCATGCTCATTCCCTCATGGTCCTGGCTGCAGATCACGGTACAGACAACAACATACTCTCCCGGCTCGCTCGGGGCAGCCAGTGTAAATTCTTGTGTCCCAGGCTTGAGAAGGAAGTCCCATTCGGGCACCGGCTTTCGGTCCTTCGCGCGCAGCAGACTGAATCCGTGAATCGATCCATCTCTGTTCAGGGTCTTGGCCTTCTTGGCTGTAATTCTCAGCGTAATTTGCTCTCCCGCTCTTACGGTGACCGCCGGTTGCTTCTGGCCTTCGATCTTGTACCGGCTGTCGTGATCCGCCAGGATTTCAATCACTCGTCCTTGTGATGGCGCGATCTGCGTCCATCCAAGCGAGCCAGCCAGAATGCTTATCGAGCTGGCGAAAAGAGCCTGGATCGTTGTCTGCCAGCATTGCCTCTTCCTGCTCATTGCGTCATGAACCTAAGAATTAGTCGCATGTCCTCATCCGTGATCGTGGCGCGAACTCTCATGTGACGAATGGCCGTGGCCATCACTCGCGGCGGGAATTTGTGAGGCGCTTGGTGGCAGCGGCCGCAATTCGCGCGGAATCTTTTTTCTCCTTCCAGGCGGAGTTCGCGCTCCCTCGCTTCGCGATCTAGCGCTGTGCGGGAGCCTGTAGTGGAGAAGGAGGAGGAATGCGTCTCGGCAGCGGAAGGAGTAGCTGCCACCGGCGCTGGTGCCGTCTTGTTTTGCTCTTGCGCCAAAGCAGAAATGGCTATGCAGCCAAGGAACATAAGGAATGACGTCACGTCGAGCCTTCGTCTCATCACTCGCCCCCCGCGCGCCCGAGAGGAATCACAAATCTGTACGTGAGACTCAGAGTCCACACGTTTTTATTCCCTTCCGTGCTGAATTGCCGTCCGTAGCTGGAACTTGCTTTCAGCCCATCCATGAAGTAGTAGTTTAATCCAGACTCGAATTGTCTAGAGTTCACCGGTGGAAGAGCATCGCTCGGCAGGCTCCCCAGAAAGAACTGCTGGTATCGCGCAACAAACTGCGTTCGCCGCATCTCGTTCTGTAAAAAGGGAGGCTGGCTCAAGCGGTAGGCCGATTCCAGCCAGTAGCCGCTTCCGCGCTTCGAATGTGCGTACTCGCCGCGAATGTCGAGCGGCAACGCCGGAGGCTGCCAAATTAAATGGAATCCGAAGCTGTTCGACCGCTCCTCCTGCAACAGATGCTGAAACGAACTGCCAAACTCCAATCGAGCTCTTGGCACAAATACGCCCGCGCGGCCTCCCGCAAACCGGTCGGAGTCCAGGTGGCTTGCAGTGGACAGCGCCGAAAAATAGACCGCGTAGTTCAAATTGATTTGCGGATGTGCCTGGAATCCACCGCGCAACATCCCTCCCGTGCTGGCATTGCTTGGGCCAATTCCGATGGGCAGGATCAATGGATCCGACTGCAAGTTTCGAATCCAGACGGGGTAGAGCCTTTCATTAAAAATGCCAAAGGGCGTCAGGAATCGTCCCACCGTCACCGTCACGAATGGGTTGGCGATAAAGTCGAATTGCACGTATTCGACTTCCTTTTGGACCGCTCCCCCGTGAAACCCGCTTCGCCCGGGGAGTTGAACCATGTCCGTTTCGAATGTCGCGCGCGTTTCGAACAGCCATCGCTGTCCGATCGGCACCAGAACAAGCGGCGTGACAATGGGGTGGAGGTGCGGTTCTCCGCCGTCAAATGTGGTGATGAAGCCTCCGCTGCCCGTCAGCAAAGGAACCGGTTTGACCTCCTCATCAGACTGCGATTGAGCACACACCGGGACACTGAAAAAAGTGGCCAACAAGAGCCAGATCAGGAGGACACGAGCGGAGAGCCATTCGAATAGATTGGCGTGTGGACGCGGAAAGCCGTCTCCAAACCAGGCTCGACACACGCGCAGTAGATTCTGTGTAATCGTTCCCACAGAGGGCCTTGAGAGGCAAGATTCCTGCCTCCATTCAACATTGGGTTCCCTCCCATCGGGTGTCAACTCAAGGAAATCCACCCGTGCCCGGATGGATAATTGCTTTTCGGCACGCGGGCGAACGGGCCACCACGGGTACGGAAATGCATTGGTCCTATTTCTTTTAGCCACATTTCGTGGTATTCTTGTGGGGCATTCGCAAATAAGACTCCTTAAGGAGCCACGACCATGGAATGGGTTACCCCCCAGCACGAAGAGATCGACCTGAACTGCGAAGTTAGCTCTTACGCCAACGCCGAGCTCTAGTCTTTTCGACCGCGGTGAGCGGTCACGTGTGAACGTGTCGGAATGCGCGTAAAAGTCCTCGGCTCGGCAGCCGGGGGCGGTTTTCCCCAATGGAATTGTGGTTGCCCAAATTGCAGCGGCCTTCGCTGCGGCAGCGTAAAGGCTCGTCCACGTACCCAGACCCAGATCGCCATTGCGGCAGATCCTGAATACGCCCTCCGCGAGTATTGGACCCTGGTCAACGCCTCCCCGGACCTTCGCTCGCAAATCGTTGCTACTCCGGAGTTGGCTCCCTTTTCCAACACCAAGTCTTCCAGCGCAATCATGGATGTTTATCTGCCAAGTGCCGATGTTGATTCGCTAATGGGTTTGCTGCACTTGCGCGAGTTTCAGGCGTTCAAAGTTTTTTCCATGCCTGCTATCCGGCGTATTTTGTCGGAAGAGAATTCCATCTTTCAGGTCCTGGGCCGCGCGAGCCCTCCCGTGCAGTGGTTTTCTCTGCCATTCGCTTCTCATCTGAGCTGGGAAAAGAAGCAGGATCCGGAAGAAGTCCCGCAATTCATCTCCCGCGCCGTATCCCTTGGCGGAGAGTATCCGGATTACATCGGCAGGGAACTACGAAGCAAACTGCCCACCGAGGAAGCGGTTGTCGGTTTGGCCTTCGAGTACGCTGGGAAACGCGTCTTCGTTGCACCGACACTGCCTGGTCGCAACACCGAATGGATGAAATGGGCCGAATCCAGCGACCTCGTGCTCATCGATGGCACTTTCTGGACCGACAACGAGTTGCTCCGAACAGGTCGCAGCCAAAAAACAGCTCGCCAAATCGGTCACCTGCCGATTTCCGGGCCGGGTGGATTATTGGAGCAGTATCCGAATAACGCCAGAGGCCGCAAGGTCCTGATCCACATCAACAACACGAACCCGATCCTTGACGAAGACAGTGCCGAACATCGCACCGTGCTGGATGCGGGCTTCGAAATCGCCTACGATGGGATGGAGTTTTCATTGTGACCGTGGCTGCTGAAAGTCCGTTGCTCGCAGAAGCGGCGTTTATCGCCGGCTTTCATGCCATCGGCGAAGAGCGCTACCACCACAAGCACCCGTTCCATCTTTTGATGCACGAAGGCAAACTCACGCGAGGTCAGATCCAGGCTTGGGCATTGAATCGCTATTTTTATCAGAGCCGCATTCCCATCAAAGACGCCGCAATCCTCGCGCGCAGCGATGATCCCGCGTTCCGGCTCTCCTGGCGTAAACGCATCCTCGACCATGATGGTGATGGCACAAAACCCGGCGGCATCGAAAAATGGTTGAAGCTCGTCGAGGCCACCGGCCTTTCGCGCGACCACGCGCTTCGCGGCGACGGCATTCTTCCGGCCACGCGTTTCGCGGTCCAGGCCTACGTCGATTTTGTTTCCACGCGCTCGCATCTCGAGGCCGTCGCTTCCTCGCTCACTGAACTCTTTTCCCACAAGCTCATCGCTCTGCGCATGGACCGCATGCGCCAGCACTATCCCTGGCTCTCCGGCGGCCTCGATTACTTCGCTAGCCGGCTCACGCAAGCACCCGAAGATGCGGAATTCGCCCTGGCCTGGGTCGTCAAACACGCACACTCGCGCAAGGAACAAGACCGCGCCCACGCCGCGTTGCGCGCAAAGTGCGACATCCTCTGGGCTCAGCTCGACGCGTTGTATTTTGCTTACGTGAATCCCGGCTGGCCACCCCCCGGCGCCTTCCAACCGGTGAGGGAACCGTGAAGGTTCCAAAATGACGCCTGAAATGGACAGCTCTCCGCGCCTCGCTCCCGGCTGCCGCCTGAATGAAAAATCTCAGCAGCCCCGCACCCTGCTCATGCCGGAGCGTGCCCTGCGACTGAATGGCCCCAGCCTTGAAATCGTCGAACGCTGCGACGGCACCCACACTGTGCAGCAGATCATCACGGACTTGCAGAAGATTTATTGGAAAGCCGAGCCGCACCGGGTCGAGCAAGACATCCTCCGCTACTTGGCTCTTTTGCACGATCAGCGCGCGGTCGATTTTGACACGTAATCTAATCTAGAGTGCGGGAGCCCAGCGTCGCTTTTGACCCGTCATCCCAATGCAACGATTCTTCCCGGCGGGCATCCGCACCGGACGTATGTCTTACGATCTCTATGACTGAAGCCCTCCCCAATCCTCTCGCCCTGGTCGCGGAGCTCACCCACCGCTGCCCGCTCCATTGCGTCTACTGTTCGAATCCGCTCGAATTGCAGACCCGCAGCAACGAACTCTCCACGCAAATCTGGTCCCGAGTCTTCGAGGAAGCCGCCGAAGCCGGTGTTTTGCAAGCGGATTTCACGGGCGGCGAGCCGCTTGCGCGCCCGGATATCGTCGAACTTGTCCGCAACGCCCGTGCCACTGGCCTCTACGTCAGCTTGATTACCTCAGGTCTCCCGTTGGACGAGGCAAAGCTTGCGGCCCTCGTCGAAGTCGGCCTCGACCACTTTCAACTCAGCTTCCAGGGGGCGCGCGAAGAAACGGCCAACGATATCTCCGGCACCATGTCCCATCCGCAAAAACTTCGCGTCCTCGAGTGGCTCAAGCGCCACCGCATTGGCCTCACTCTGAATTTCGTGATCCATCGCCAAAATCTCCACGAACTCGAAGAGATGCTTGCCATCGTGGAAGCTTCCGGGGCCGGTTGCGTCGAGTTCGCCAGCGTCCAGTATTACGGTTGGGCCTTCGCCAACCGCGACAAACTCATGCCCACGAGGAAGCAGTTGGATCGTTGCGTGGAAGTGCTCAAGAGAGCCGAAGAACGCCTGCGCGGAAAAACCCGTGTCATCTTTGTCGTTCCAGACTATTACGCCAAGTATCCAAAGCCTTGCGTCGGCGGCTGGGGCCGCAAGCTGATACTCATCACGCCCAGCGGCGACGCGCTTCCCTGCCACGCCGCGCAAATCATTCCCGGTCTGAAATTTGAAAACGTGAAGGATCGGGGCCTGCGCGACATCTGGGAAAGTTCGCCCGCCTTCCAGAAATTCCGCGGTGAAGATTGGATGCAGGAGCCTTGCAAAACCTGCGACCGCCGCACGCTGGATTTCGGCGGCTGTCGCTGCCAGGCGCTCCTGCTCTCCGGAGACGCTGCCGCTACCGATCCCGTCTGCTCGCTCGCGCCGCTACGCCCCAAAGTCGACGCGATTCTCTCGGCCGTTAACCTTGCTCCCGCTTCCGTAGGGGCGGGGCAAACCCCGCGCGCTTCTGAGCAACTCACTCAGCCTTCCTGGCTTTACCGCCCCAACCCCGTTTGAGGCTCGGGCGCCGCCTGCGCCGGGCGTAGCCGCTTCACAACGCGAAAGAGAAAAATAACGCTCCCCAGCAACACAAGAATCCCAAACACCGCAAGCGTCGTGGGCGCCCCGGCATGTTTCGCCACCCCGCCGGCGAGGAGCGCGCCAATGGGCTGCATTCCCATCATCATCGTCGCGTACACCGCCATTACCCGGCTGCGCAATTCATCCGGCACGCGATATTGAATGAGCGTATTCGTCGCCGTCATCTGCGACGTCACCGCAAATCCCACGATCACCAGCACCGCCGACGACAGCCAGAACACCCGCGATTGCGCGAACACTTCCAACCCAATCGCGCAAACCATGGACGTCGCCGCGATCCACCGTGCCAGCCCTTTGTAATCCGTTCGCGCCGCAAAGTGCAGCGCTCCGAGAACAGCTCCAACCCCCGCAAAACTCATCAGCAATCCAAACCCACCCACCCCGCTATGCAAGACGTCTTTCGCAAACAGCGGCAGGAACACCGCGTACTGCAAGCCGAACAAACTCAGGACGGCCAGCAGTATCAGCGCGGAGCGGATTGGCAGGTCGTGCATTGCAAAGCGAAAGCCCTGAATGAAATTCTGAAAAGGTGAACCGTCGGGCGGTTTCGGCTCCGTCTTCGCGATCCTCATGGCCGCCAGCGCTCCGATGACCGCGAGGAAGCTTACCCCGTTCATCAGAAAGCACCAGCCCTCGCTGCTCTTCACGTGATGCGCGTCCAGCCACGCAATCGTCGCTCCCGCGATCGCCGGTCCCACAACGCGCGCCCCGTGGAAAATCGAGGAATTCAGCGCAATCGCGTTGGGAAGATCCTCCTTCCCCACCATCTGCACAAAAAACGCCTGCCGGATGGGGACGTCAAACGCATTCACGATGCCCACCAGAAAGGCGATGAAGATCAGCTCCCAAACGGTGATGATTTTTCCGAGCGTCAACCCCGCCAGCGCGAAAGCCAGAATCATCGAAGCGGTCTGCGTCCACATGACTCCGCGATGCCGGTTGTAGCGGTCCCCGACGTATCCGCCAATCGACGCGAGGAAAAGAATCGGCACCTGGTTGGCGAATCCGAATACACCCAGCAATGCGGCCGAACCCGTCAGCTTATACACCAACCAAAGCTGTGCGGTGGATTGCATCCACGTGCCGATGAGAGAAACGAGTTGCCCCCCGATAAACAGTTGAAAGTTGCGATGTTGCAGGGCGCGGAAGCGCGGGGACGCGGCCGGGTTGACCGCTGTGCGGTCACTGGTCAAGATTTTCTTCCTCCACTTGTTCGATGCCGCGAACGAGAACTAGTCACCATGCCGTGAGAGGGGATGGATTGTCAATGCAGTCGTAAGGCGAACCAGATTGTCTCTTGGAAAAACGCGGCGCTATTCGCTGGGCGGGTCCGGAGCTCCGCCCACGTGCAAGTGGCTCAAGTCACGCAGGGTCGCCCTGTCCTCTTCGCTCATCCCGCGCGTGAAATTCGGATCATTCAAATGCTGGTTGCGCGCAGATTCTGGCATGTTTTTCAGCACACCGAGTCGCTGCTGAATCGCACGCTGCCGCTCCGGAGGAAGTTGTCTCCATCTCGGTAACACATCGTTCCTAATGTGGTTGCGTTGCTCCGGCGTCAGCTTGTTCCAATTTTCAGCCGCATCGCGCATCTGCTGCTTCTGCGCGGGAGGCAGATTCTGGAATCGTTTGTTGTTTTCGAGGACTTTCTGCTGCTGCTGTCGATCCAAATTGTCGAAATTCTTTCGTGGCGGCGGAACATACGCGGAAGGCGGCCGGTTCGGATTATTATTCGGCCGCGCATTCGCGTCCGGCCGGTTTGGATTTCGCTCCGGAGGGCGGTTAGCGTTCTCGTTCTGGCGCCTCCCCACCTGAGCCCTTCGCGCTTCTTGTTGCTGTTGCCGGTATTCTTGTTTTTGCGCTGGCCTTGCTTCCTGTTTCGGTGGTTTCGGCGGCTTATCGGCCGGGCGGTTCTGCGCCCAATTCGCGCGCCCGCGCTGTGCGTAGCACGGCGGCGCGATCATGGCGCTGATCCCCAGCGCCATCAAGCATCCCGCGAATTGGAGTCTCCATCTCATTTCGCTTACATTTTCTGCGTCTGGTTCGCGTCGCTATCGTCGTCGTTCTGCACCGGCTGCGGCAGCTCGCTCAGCGGAGCAAAATCCGAAATCACATCGTAGTTTTCCAAAACCTGCATATTCTGATTGATCTTGTCGATGTCCGCCGCACTCAACGAGCTTTCCGGCGGGCGCGAACCCAGCCAAACCGTCGCCAGCAGCAGCATCGACGCCGCAAACACCACTCTCGGCGATGGCGCGAACCACGCCCACCAGCTTTGCTTCGCCGGCTCCGCCGCCACCCGCGCGCGCACGCGCAAATCAAACGCCTCCGACGGCTCGATTACTGGCAGCTCATCCAGCAAGCCCGTCACCGCGCGAAATTCATTCACGCGCAGGTTGCACGCCGCGCACGCCGCGAGATGCTTCTCCATCTCCAGCCGTTCGCTCTCTTTCAAGTGCCCGTCCACGTATCCCAGAATCTTGTTTTCCATCCGGCTACAACTCATGACTTCCTTCCCTTCTTGGCCCAATCTGTACTGCCTTCCCTGCTGCGCCAGGGGTTGTAGTGGCCGGTCTTTAGACCGGTCATCCTACTTTCCCTGCTGTGCTACGAGGGGGGCGAGCTCCACTCGCAGCGATTCGTACGCTCGGAACAGCAGCGACTTCAGTGCGCTCTCCGAGCAATCCAAAATCTTTGAAATCTCTCCGTAATCCAGCTCCTGATACTTGTGCAGCAGCACTGCCGCGCGCTGTTTCTCCGGAAGTTTTTCAATGGCGTGCCGGATCATTTTCCGTCTCGTCTCCTCAATCAAGTGCTGCTCGATGTTCGGGTGCTTCTCGGCCACGTCCAGCGTTTTTTCGTCGCCGTCTTCCGCATCCGCCGTTACCGGCGCGTCCAGTGAGATTTCCAATCGCTGGTAACGGTTGTCCCGCACCGAATTCAGTGCCAGGTTGGTCGCAATCCTGAAGAGCCACGTAGTGAACTTCGCGCTTGGAACGTAATCTTCCCGCGCGCGGTACACCCTCCAGAAAACCTCCTGCGCCAGGTCTTCCGCCTGTTCCCGGTTCCGAACCATCCGGTACAGGAAGTTGACCAGGGGAGTCCGATAGCGATGCAGGAGAAGCGCGAACGACTGTTCGTCGCCCGCCTTCACGTCAAGCATCAGCTGGACGTCCGACCTGGCCATCGCCGCCACACTGTATCAAACCCAAGTTGTCTCAGAAAGTTGCAAGTTCAGGAGGGTTGCGCATCGCAGCTAAAGCGTTGTAGCGGCGGGCTTTAGCCCGCCATCCGGCCAGCCTGACGGCCCACCCTGTTTCCAAATCCAACCGACCCTAAACATGGAACAAGTGCTGCATTATCAACAAACTAGCCACTCCAACGAACACTAACAGCGCCATCCGCCAATTCGGCTCACGGTTCACCTCCGGCAACAGGTCCGTCGCTGCGACATACAGCGTGACCCCTCCCGACAGCGGCAACGCATACCTCAACTGCCCCTGCAGCGCGCTCGTCAGCAGCACCCCCAGCAGCGTCGCTGCTCCTAATAACCCCGCCGCCAGAATCGCGTTGCGCTTCCCTTGCCCGCTCGCCAAAACTACCGACGCTATCGTGAAGCCCTCCGGCAATTTGTGCAGGAACACCGCCACAAAAATTACCGCTCCCAGCCACGTCGAAACCAAAAACCCCGCCGCAATCGCCACGCCGTCGAAAAACGTGTGAATCGTCAAGCCTAGCAGCACCGTATTTTGCGCGTGCTGATGGCTCATCTCCTCCAGATGCGTCTCTTCGCCGAAATGAAAGTGCGGCGCCAGCGTGTGTTCGAACAGGTGCACAATGAAGTAGCCGATCAGCACAAACAGCAGCGCGTTTTCTCCCGCTAGCCGCACCGACTCCGGAATCACCTCGACAAACGCTACCGCCAGCATGTAGCCGGCGCCAAGCGCCAGAAAATATTGCAGAAACCTCCGTGGCCAATCCCTTCGTACGACGAAGTACCCCCCGAGCAAATTCCCGGCCGCCGCCACGAGTCCCAGCCCCGCCGCCAGCGCCGTCCGAAATGCCAGATCATGTCCCATCGCCAGGGGCGCAGGCTTCAGCCTGTGCCAACCTCAATCCATGCCGACGGCAGCCGGAAGTCGCAAACTTATCCACTCCGCTTCTTCTCTGTGCCCGGCGTTTACCCCGACCGGGTCGGGGCGTTCTCTCGGAACTCTGTGTTAATTCTTAATCTTTTTCCTTACTTCGTTATTTCATTACTTCTTTACTTCATCCGCTGTGTCTAAACAAAATCACATCCCCCTCTTGCACAACATATTCTTTCCCCTCCAATCGCACCTGCGCCTTCTCCCGCGCCGCCGCCAGGCTCCCCGCCGCCAGCAAGTCATTCCACCGCACCACTTCCGCTCGTATGAACCCCTTCTCGATGTCGCTATGAATCGCTCCTGCGGCCTTCACGGCTGTCGCGCCCTTGCGGATCGTCCAGGCGCGCACTTCCGGCTCCCCCGCCGTGAAAAACTGGATCAATCCCAGCAAATCATACGTCGCGCGAATCAACCGGTTCAGCCCGGGCTCCTTCAACCCGTATGACGCCAGCAACTCCGCGGCTTCTTTCTCATCCATCTCCGAAAGTTCCGCCTCCAGCCGCCCGCAAATCGCCGCCACCGCCGCATTCGGCCGCCCCTGCAGCGTGCTCAACTTGTGCCGCTCCTCTGCCGTATCCAGCTTGTCCGCCTCGTCATCCCCGAGATTCAGCACGTACAAAACCGGCCGCGCCGACAAAAACAAAAATCCCCCGATCGACTTCCTTTCTTCTGGTGTCAACTCCAGCTCGCGCAGCGCCTTCTCCGCCTCCACATGCGCCTTGCATTTCTCCAGCGCCGTCTTCTCAATCTCCAGAATCGGATCGCGCTTCTTCTTCAGATCCTTCTCCACGCGCTCCAGCCGCCGCGTAATCTGGTCGTGATCCGAAAGCATCAACTCGAGATCCAAATTCGTCGCATCCCGCAGCGGATCGATGCTCCCCTCCGAATGCGGCACCGCCGGATCATCGAATACTCGAATCACGTGTGCAATAACGTCCACTTCGCGTAACTGCGCCAGCGCGTCGCGCATGCGCTCCTTCTGCATCCCGCCCAAATCCACGTAGTTCACCGTCGCATAGGTAATTTTCTTCGGGTTGTACAGCTTCGCCAGTTCCACCAGTCGCGGCTCCGGTACCTTGGCAACGCCCACGTGCGTCGCCGACGCTCCGCCCTTTCCCTCAACATGCGCCTTCGTCAATATCCGGAACAGCGTCGTCTTCCCAACCTGTGGTAGCCCAATGATTCCCGTCTGCACTCCGGCCCCTTCAATTCGCTATTTTCCACCCACACAAACCCATCATCCTAGCACACCCCTTTCGTGTTGCCCCGGAGGCCGCCCGTTGACGGATACATTCCTTCTTCCAACCAAAATGACCTCTTCTCCCGTCATAATGGAGGGGGCGAACGAAAACACGATTCCTCTTTCATGCGGCCGGCAAGCATTACTGTCTTGGATCTTTCAGCTTACGTCGGCCTCGCCGCTGTAGGCGCCATCACCCTCAACATGCTCCTCGGCCTGCTCATGGCCTTCCGCTACAGCCCCTACCGCTCTTGGCCGCATCATCGATTCAATTATTTCCGCTTTCACAACTGGACCGGGTACATTGCCATCTTCGTTTCCATTCTTCATCCGATGATTCTGCTCTTTAACAAAAATCCACGCTTCCTTATCCTCGATCTCATTTACCCTGTACATTCACCAGCCCAGCCCCTTGACAACACCATCGGCGCCATCGCTCTCTACCTGCTTGCATTTGTCCTCGTCACTTCTTACTTGCGTATCCGTCTCGGCCGCCATCTCTGGAAGTCCTTCCACTTTTCGATTTATTTCGCGGCCGCCGCCCTCTTCTGGCACAGCCTTTTCACCGATCCCGGCTTGAAAAATGCCCCGGTGAACTGGTTCGACGGCGGCAAACTCTTCGTCGAGTCTTGCTTGCTCCTTATCGCCGCCATTAGCTTGCTCCGTCTGCGCCACGCCCACAAAAAAGCCTTCCACGCCCGCAAAATCGCCCAGCAGATAGCCACGCCTCAATAACTCCGCTACTTGGCGCCTTCTTTTCCTCTCTGCGCTTTCTCAGCGTCCGGCGTTTACCCCGACCCGGTCGGGGCGTCTCTGCGTTAGACTTTCTCTTTTTTCTTTCTCAGCTTAATCTATTCACCGCTATGGCGACCTCGAATCTGTCCTTTGACCTTGCCGAAGCCACCAGGCACCTCGCCGGACGCGATGAACGCCTGAAGCGCCTGATCGAAGAAACAACTCCGTTTCAACTCAAGATCGAAGCCGCGCAATCTCCTTACGAAACTCTGGTCGAAGCCGTCACTCACCAATCCATTTCCGGCAAGGCTGCCGCCACGATCTTCGCCCGCGTCAAAGCCCTCAGTTCTGCCGGCGGCATCCCCACCCCTCAAGAGATGCTAGGGCTCCGCAAGCCCGCGCTCCGCAAAGCCGGCCTCTCCGGCGCCAAAATCCTCGCCATGAAAGACCTCGCGCAAAAAACCATCGACGGCGTCGTCCCCACCCTCGGACAAGCCCAAAAACTCTCCGACGAAGAACTCGTCAAACGTCTCGTCTCCGTCCGCGGCATCGGCGCGTGGACCGTCGAAATGTTTTTGATCTTCCGCCTCGGCCGCCCCGATGTTCTCCCCATCCACGACCTCGGCGTTAAAAAAGGTTGGTCCATCACCTACGGCAAGAAGCATATGCCCAAGCCCAAAGAACTCCTCGCCTTCGGTGAACGTTGGCGCCCCTACCGCACCGTCGCCAGTTGGTACATGTGGCGCGCCTGCCAGCGTGCCGGCAACGCCGCCATGCGCAAAATCCGCCCCGCCAAGGTCAGGAAGGGACCAAGAACCGTCCCTCGTAGTCGGGGTAAGAAGTAGTTGCAGGGGGCGTTTGAGCCCATCCTCGCAGCGAGCGATTCAAAGAGTGCATTCATTTCAAGCAGACCCAGCCGACCCCCACCCCCCCACCAATTCGTATCGTTTTCAAAAAAAAGGGCTTACAAGATTTGCAATTCGTAAGTGATTGATTCTAAAGGGTGCGGTTTTGTTTGATTCGGGGTGCATTGCGGAAATTCCGACTCAAGAAAAGAAAAGCGGGAGCAAGCTCCCGCACTCCAATGCGTAGTTATCTACGCGGGTAAGTGTATCACAGATTAGAGATTCGTCAAGAGCGATTTTGGGCTTTTGTCAAATCTTCTTAAAATGCCGCCCACGCTACGA
>DATKEV010000009.1:0-35160 GCA_035511855.1 Candidatus Udaeobacter sp. | reverse complement strand
TACAGATGAGAAGCAGTTCATCGCTTCGCTCCGTATGACAATTAAGGGGCTTTCCCATAGGTGGCTCTTCTGGAGCTTTTTCAACAGACTTGCTAGGAACTTGGCAAGTGGCGGACGGCTTGTTAGAGTCGAAGTGTCCAGAAAAATATGCAGTGAGCCATTCATCACGAGTGAGCCGGGGAGAGGCTGAGCCGCATGGGCGATGAACGAGGGACGGCGATGCGCGCCGTCGAAACGCTGGAGCGAAAAGACCGCGTCCTGATTGTCGAGGACGAAGACAACGCACGAAAAGGCTATGAGCAGCTTTTGCAGCGCTGGGGCTGCGACGTTCTGGGCGTAGGAACGGCGGAAGAGGCGCTGGCGAGGTATGCAAGCTACCGCCCGGACGCCCTCATTGCCGACGTCGAACTGCCGGGCATGAACGGCCTCGACCTGCTGAAGCAGCTCGGCCAGGAGCTCCTCGATGTGCCTGCCATCATCATCACCGGAAAAGGAAGCGAAGAGCGCGCGGTCGCGGCGATCGAATCCGGGGCGTTCTGGTACATCGAAAAGCCGCTGAAAGGGCCGGTGCTGCACGCGCTGCTGGACCGGGCGCTGAGCAGAGCGCGCGACGCGCGGCAACTGACAGTGCTGCAGCGGCAACTTCGCGAATCCGGGCGACTGGGCGATCTCGTAGGTGCCTCCAAACCCATGCAGGAAGTGATGCGCATCGTGGAGATGGCCGCGCCGAGTTCCGCGTCGGTGCTGATCACGGGAGAAACTGGCTCCGGGAAAGAGATCGTGGCGCGCACCATCCATAAACTTTCGCCGCGTGTCACTGGGCCGTTCGTGGCCATCAATTGCTCGGCAATTCCCGAAACCTTGATGGAGAGCGAGATCTTCGGCCACGAGCGCGGCGCTTTCACGGGAGCGGCCGAACGGCGCGTCGGCTGTTTCGAATTGGCGGACTCCGGCACGCTCCTGCTGGACGAAATTGGCGAGATGCCGGCGCCGACACAGGCAAAACTTTTGCGCGTGCTGGAAGACCACAAGGTGCGCCGGCTGGGGAGCAAGAGCGAAACCCCCGTGGATGTGCGCGTTCTCGCCGCCACTAACAAGGATCCAGAGCAAGCCGTCGGCAGCGGCCAGCTGCGCCAGGACTTGTACTTCCGGCTGAACGTGTTCCACATCCACCTGCCGCCGCTGCGGGACCACAAAGAGGACATTTCGATTCTCGTGGAGCACATCCTTCGCGACGTCAACGCCAAGCACGGCAAGCACGTCCGCGGAATCGGCGCGGAAGTCCTGGACATTTTCATGGGCCATACCTGGCCGGGAAATATCCGCGAACTGCGCAACGTTCTGGAGCGCGCCGCCATCATGTGCGAAAAGGATTTGATTACCCGAGCGTGCTTGCCTGGAGAGTTCGGCAAGGCCGCGGGGAAGGGGCCGAGCGACCTTTCGATCATCAAGTTTCCCGTAGGCACCACCGTGGATGCGATGGAACGTGAGCTCATCCTGCAAACGCTCGGCGCGACGGGTAACAACAAAACGCGCGCGGCGGAATTGCTTGGCATCAGCCTGAAAACGCTCCACAACAAACTGAAAGAATACGGCGGCGATCGCGCCGAGACGGAGTAGAAACCCGGCATGCAGCTGCGGCTGCGCACAAAGCTTACGCTGGTCATGACGGGGCTGGTGCTGCTCGTCGTGATTGTATTGTCGGGTGTCTTCTTTGGCCAGTTGCTTGAACAAGCGTTGCACGAAGCGGACAAGCGCACGGTCGAGATTGCCCACAATACATTCGAGCAGGTAGAACGAGCCCTGGCAGAAGCCAGTGCGCGCGGCTGGAGACCGGAATCAAACTCCCCCCAGGATATTCGCGACTATGTGCGCTACGCCCTGCAGTCGAGCGAAGGACTCCAGGCTCAGCTCAAGGCGGCCATCGATTCTCCGTCCATCTATGAAGTGTCGATCATCGATGAAAACAGCCAGGTTTTCGCTTCGAGCGACAAGTCCGAGGCGGGAAAATTTCACCTGCGGAAGGCTCCCCTTTCGCAATTGGTGCAGCGCAGTTTTTTGCATCAAGTGAACATCCTGCGCGGAGCTCCGCAGGTTTTTGAATACGCTTACCCGATCAGGATCGGAGGCGTACCCTTCGAGATTCGCGTGGCCATGTCGACTAAGTTGCTTCGGGCGGAACTCTCCCCGAGCCTGAAGACCTCGGGAATCATTGCTGTTCTCGCAGTGGTGATCTCCACGGCGTTGGCGGCTGTTGTGAGCGGCGCGACGCTGGCACCCTTGCGAGGCATCGCCCAGCAACTGGATCGCATCTCCACCGGACAATTCGATGCACCCGCAACAGTCGTCAAAGGATTCGCGGGAAGCGCCGACGAGCTCGGCGCGGTGAGCCGGAAGATTACCCAGGTCGGCCAGCAATTGCGCGGCGTCCATGAAATCTTCAGCACCATGCGCGAAAACATGAATTCCGTCATGGCCGGGCTGGAAGACGGACTGCTGTTGTTTACCCGTGATGCTCGCGCCGTCATGATCAGCCCGGCCGCAGAGAAGTTTCTCGGCGAACCTGCGGGACATTTTCTCGGGCGGCGCGTCACGGAGATTTTCCCGCCCGGCCACGCGCTGCATGAAGCGCTGCGCATTGAGAGCGACCAGCTCAGCGAAGTCGCTGCCGAGACGGAACTCGAAACAAGCGACGGCCGGAGGCGCGTCAGCGTAAGCGTGCAGGAAATTCAAGAAGACGGGGAACGCATGGGTGCGTTGGTGACGCTGCGCGATCTCGATTCGCTCGAGAGCATCAATACCCAGTTGCAAGTGAGCGAACGGCTAGCGGCACTCGGCCGCATCACCGCCGGCGTGGCACATGAAGTGAAGAATCCCCTGAATTCCATGCGGCTGTGGCTCGAAAACCTGAAGGAATCGCTTCCGCCGGAAAAAGACGGCGCCTCCCAGCAAGCGGTACAAGTGCTGGACAAGGAGATCGACCGGCTGGACATGGTGGTCAAACGGTTTCTCGATTTCACGCGGCCCATGGATGTTCGGCTGGAAGCCACGCAACTCTCCGAACTATTGAAAGAGGTTCTGGAACTTGCCCGGCCGCAGTTGCAGAAATCCAATATCCAGATGGCCCAATTGCTGCCGATTGATGTTCCTCCAGTCTACGTGGATCGTGCGCTGCTCAAGCAGGCGGTGCTGAATCTGGTGCTGAACGCCGCGGATGCGATGCCCAACGGCGGACAGTTGCGATTGGTCCTGAGCCGGCGCAGCGAAATGGCGGAGATTACCGTCGGCGACACCGGACGAGGCATCCCACTGGAAAACCGTCAGAAAATCTTTCAGCTGTTCTTCACCACGCGTCCGGGAGGCAGCGGGATCGGACTGGCGAGCACCTTTCGAATCGTGCAGCTTCACAACGGTTCGATAAACTTTACGTCGGAGGTCGGCCGGGGCACAACGTTTCGGATCGAGCTGCCACTCGCGGCCTAATGATGAAGGGAAACCCAGTCAGCCCCAAGTCTTTTTCCTGGCGCCAGCTTGCACGCTCAAGCTTCGTTGTCCTTGTTTGTTCTGTAATTCTGTCGAACGGTTGCAGCGTCAAGAGAAGGCCGTCCATCCCATGGAATGCCGCCATCCTCGTGCGGCCCACGTATCCGACGAGTGCGGTTACGCCAGTAGACCTCAGTGAAGATCCGGTCCCCGATTTGCAACTAGAGTTGCCAACGTTTCCTCTCCAGTTGATTTCGACCAAGAGCCCCGCGCGGCCACACCTCCCGGCGCCGGTGACCGGCGGAGCGACGGATTCCGATAAAGCGGACCCGCCTATGATTGCACCCCAACTCTCTCCACGAGAGACCGTCGCGGCTCAGGTACAGACAGAGGAGAGCCTGAATATCGCGGAGAAAAATCTCGCCGCAATGCGCGGGGAGAACTTGAATGCCGCGCAATCGGACCTGGTCTCCAAAATTCAGGGCTTCATCAAAGACGCGCGCGAGGCGGCAAAGCTCCTGGATTGGACGCGCGCCCGCAGCCTTTCCAAAAAGGCCCAACTCCTCTCCGAGGAGCTTGTCGGTTCAAACTAGCGCCGTGCCCGCAAACAACTGGATTAAGTTGACCGAAAGTCGCCTCGCGAGGAACCGGAAGTATTCGCCTGGTGAAGGACGCAAATATTCTCAGTCTTGTATAGGGCAGGGCTTGCCCTGCCCGACCCTGCCCTGTAGGACCCTGCTTCTGAGGCGAGCCGCTCTTCCTCCCCCGTCACACCCAGCATTCCCAGTCCATCGTGCGTCCCGAGCAACCACGCGTGTTCGACTGCGCTAAGATAACCCCGTGAAGAAATTCGAGGTAGCCATTGCAGGCGGCGGGATCATTGGCTCCGCCATTGCTCTCGAACTATCGCGCGCGGGCTTGCGCGTCGCGATTTTCGACCGGCAGCAACCGGGACAGGAAGCCTCTTGGGCCAGTGCCGGCATCATCTCTCCCGCTCCGGAAAGTCCGGCCACGATCGTGACCGTTCCGCTGGCCAAAGCAAGCGTCTCGCTCTATCCGCAGTTCGTGGAGCAGGTCGAAGAGATTTCTGGAAAGAGCGTTGGATTCCGTCCGAAGGGCACGGTCGAAGCGCTCTTCTCGCACGATACCAAGGCCGAACTGAGCACGATTATTGCGCTGCACCACGGCCTCGGCCTGCAAGCGGAACCGCTTCGCGCCGAGGACGCCCGCGAGCTCGAGCCCGCATTGAGCGAGGAAGTCAAAGCAGCGGTGCTTCGGCCGCAAGAATGTTCCGTCGATAACCGCGCGCTCACCTACGCAGTGCTCGAAGCCGCAAAACGCAGCGGCACAGAAATTTTTTCAGGGAACGCCGCCAGAGCGATTTGGCGCGACGGAAACCGCTGCGCGGGCCTGCTTCTCCAAAATGAAAAAATCGAGGCCAAGTGGACGATCATCGCCGCAGGCTCTTTTTCCGCGGCCATCGAAGGAGTCGCCACCTACGCTCCGGTGCGGCCGGCTAAGGGGCAGATGGTGGCTCTCGGCGCCGAAGACGTATCCATCGAGCGCGTGCTTTGGTCTGAAAAGGTTTATCTCGTTCCCCGCAATGACGGACGGATTCTCGCGGGCGCCACCGTGGAGTACGCCGGTTTCGACAAACGCCCAACCGCAGGCGGCATCGCAAAGATTCTTTCCGCAGCCATCGATCTCGCTCCCGGCCTGGCCAACGCGCGCATCGAAGAAACCTGGGCCGGCCTTCGCCCCGATTCTCCCGATCATCTCCCCATTCTTGGCCCGACCGATCTGGATGGCCTGCTGATGGCCACGGGACATTTCCGCAGCGGCATCCTGCTCACGCCCATCACAGCTCGACTGGTTCGCGAATGGATTACCGCGCAGCGCGTCAGTGTGGATTGGGACCGCTTCAACCCATTGCGATTTCAATCCGCCGCCCGCGCCCCCGCCTGATCACCAATTGCGCGAGAGCAGCATGGGCTTGCGTCCACCGTCCGCGTGGTCTGAGGCGCCGACAGGAGAAAAATTCGCGCTACGGCTGCGGTGGGGGTGGCGGGGTAATTGGCTGGGCCTGCCCCAAATTCGTGAACTGGATCTGGCCCGCATCCAGGGTGACCTCGTGTTCCAACACCAAATCCAGTGTCGATCCGCGCGGCAGATGTGCATCGGGCCCGCGGGTCAACATAATCGCCCCGATTCCAACCAGCGCTCCCACGCCTGCGCCAATGCCCGCACCTTTCGCGCCTCCGGAAATCGCTCCAATCGCGGTCCCCACGCCGGTGGTCTCCGCTGTCGTCCGGATGATGGTTGGCGTGTCAGTCCCCTTGCCGCCCGAACTACTCACTTTCCCTTCCGAATCCATGGTCTCTTTGCCGCCCGTGTCGGCGCTCCGCGGCGCTGCTTTCAGGTTGACCGTATATCCATTGGGGAATATCAGCCGGTCCAGCCGCATCCGCAGTTGACCCTTGCCCTTCACGCGTCCCGGCCGTTTCGATTCCAGAATCTCTCCCTGCACGTAGGAGCCGACCGGAATCACGATGCGATTGTTCTGCGTGATCGGGAATGAGGTATGCAGGTAGACCGAATCTCCCGGCTTCGCGCTTCGCGTGGAAATCCCGTTCTCAAGCACCACTCCGAGACGCGTTCCTGCAGGAATGAGGATTCTTTCGCCCGAATCGCCGCGCTGCGCCGGCGCCGCTACGGGAGCGGCTTGCTGCACCTTAGTCCCCTCTGGCGGCGTACCCTGCGGCCCTTCCGGCTGCTGCGCTAAGCAAGGCGCGCTCGCTGCCAGCAAGCCGGCAATCGACCACAAGCTCGCGCGAAACCCTTCGCGTGACAGCTTTCTCATGACACCCCTCTCCGATTCCTTGATGCGATGCATCAAGAATTACCCTTGGATGCCTGAGTATCATCTCATTTCAGGCCGGACAATTCGCTAAGTTTTAGTACCATCCCAGCCCAACAGCTTCCCCAAAGGGGGCATCCACTCGACCGGGCACCGCTTTCTGTCGGTTTGACCGGCGCGAAAACCCGGGCTACGCTTGAAAACGAGTAAGGAGATGCCTATGGCGAAGCTGGCACTCATCTATGGGATGCGCTTGCTGCCCGAGGAAGACCTGAGCGAAGTGAAAGATGCCACGGTGGTGCTGAAGAACGGCCGCACGGCGCGGGTCACCATGCACCTGATCGAAGGCAGCAAGGATGAAATCGAATCCACCTTCCGCCAATCCATCGAAGCCTTCTTCGAAATGTACCCGGAAATTTAGAAGTTAGAGGTTTGAGATCAGAGGTTAGAAAGCAGAAAAAATCACCGATTCCCGAAATTCTCCGGGTCCGCATTGGGATCCCCGAGATTATCGTTGATCAGCACGGTGGACTGCCCCGTCAATTCAAACCGTTTCCGGCACTTGTAGCACGCCACCAAATCGTCCAGCCGCACCATGTAGGAAGTCGCTTTCGCAAACTTTTTCCGGTCTTCCTCGCCCACGCCGCGCGGCAGCTCTTTTCTCTTCCGGCAAACTTTCCAGCGCACGGGAAACTCAAACTCGCCTCTGCAGCTAGGGCAAACGAGTTTAATCTTCCGGACTTCTTCTTTCTCGGTGTAATAGGCGCGTTCGTCCATATTCAACTCGCGGGAGTGCGCACCGCTTCGTCAATTGTAACAAATTCGAGACCCAGGTCGCGCCAGCGCGGCAGCCAGTACTCCAGCGCCGCCAGCGTGCGCGTGCGGTCAGCATTGAGCTGCCGATGGGACCCGTCGTGAAGGCACAGAACATCGCCGGTTCCGTTCGCCGCGCTCCGCGAACCGTTCCCAAACTCTCGCTGGGCATGCGCAGCAATCGGTTGCATCCGCGAGATCAGCCATTCCAGCGGTTTTTCCCGCCAGTCGCCGGGAATCAGCGTCCACATCACAGTCTGGTATCCCAATTCACGGGCCGCAGGCACGACCCAGGGATTCCTCAACCCATACGGCGGGCGAAACCATTTCGGCGACATTCCCATCGCGCCTCGGATGGCGTCGTGACAAAGACGCAGTTCCACCCGCACCATCGTCGGATTCTGCCACAAAAGCTTCGGATGCAATTCCGTGTGATTTCCAACCGTATGGCCGCGCGCCGCAGTTTCCTTTACCAAATCGGCACACTCGCGCACGAACCGCCCGATCAGGAAAAAAGTCGCTTTCGCCTTGTGCCGCTCCAGAAGATCAAGCAGCTTCGGCGTGACGGCCGGATTCGGCCCATCGTCAAATGTAATCGCCAGCTTGCGTGGCGAGTTGGTACGGCAAACGGTTCTTCCAAAAAGTTGTGCGCGCGGATAAGCGGCGGCATAGAGGAATGCCCCGGCCGTTGTGAGCGCGCCTGGAACCCCAATCAACAACGGATTCATGCGGTAATCCATGCCTCGGAACTCCCCGTCGAATGACTTAGGATACAGCATCCAGCCGGCACAAATGACTTCTTGAGACGCAAACTGTGTCAGAATGAGACAAATACCCGAGTCCCAGCAGAAAACCAAGCCAATGACATTTTTTCATTTTAGAATATCATTTAAGTCATAGATTATACGACACTTAGGTTGTAAATCTCAACGGATTCTCCATCGCCAATGGTGTCCCTATTGCAACGAATCTTAGCGTGGACGTATGCCTCCTAACAGACGCCGGTCGTCGAGAAAACTTGCGAACTCGCAGGGCTTTTGACCCCTCGTGGTTTTCCCTGTCCAGAGTTGTGCTTAGCGTGGTGTTGGTCATTTCCCCCGCTCTCGGACAAGACAAGACGCCTGCGTGGCAAGCGCAGGTTCGCAAATACGCCGAGGCACAAGACTGGGATTCGGCGCTGCGGGTTGTTGACCGCGAGGTCGCCCGAACTCCACAAGACATGGACGTGCGGGCGTGGCGCGCGCGCGTACTGGCCTGGTCGGGGCATCTGGAGGAGGCGGAAAAAGAGTATGTGGCCATCCTGAAGGTCTCGCGGAAAGATCCAGACAACTGGATGGGACTCGCGAACGTTTATATGCGCGAAGGGAAAATCCTCGAGGCGCGGCAGGCAGCCGACAGCGCCGTAGAGCTTGATCCGAAACGCGCGGACTTGCACACGTCACGTGGCCACCTTCTGCGTGCCGCGGGCGAACGCAACGAAGCACGCCTGGAGTTTCAGAAGGCGCTAAGCCTGGATCCCGCGAGCTCGGAAGCGCGCGCCGGACTGCTTTCCGTTCGCCGTGAACCAAAACATGAGTTGCGGTTCGGCCAGGACAGCGATCTTTTCAATTTCGCCAGCGCCAATCGTGACGAATGGGCAAGCCTCGTTTCTCGATGGACCTCGGAATGGACCACCAGCGTGGCAGGAGATTTCTATCAGCGTGGCGGGGCCAGCGCGGGCAAGTTTGCGGGAAGCGTGACGCGCCGTCAGCCGAAATGGGGAGCGGTAGAGTTGGGGGGCGCAATTGCACACGACAACGCCGTGATTCCTAAGAGCGAAGCCTTTTTTGATCTCGACCACGGATGGAAAACGGGCGAAACGAATTTCGTTCGCACGATCGAATTTGTGTATGGACAGCATTGGTATTGGTATCAGTCGTCGAGGATTCTGACGCTCAACGGCAACACCATTGTCTATTTCCCACGGGAGTGGACGTTTTCGCTGGGCGCGATTGGTGCACGCAGCGCATTTTCAGGTACGGGCGCGGAATGGCGACCATCCGGAATTACACGTCTTGGATTCCCTCTGTCACGATGGGGCGAGAGGCGTCTTTTCGGGACGGTATTCTTTGCCGCTGGCACAGAAAATTTCGCACAAGTTGATCAGATAGGCGGGTTCGCTTCGCAAACCTATGGTGGCTCACTGCGCTTCCAGATAACGGCGCGGCAGGATGTGACCAGCTACGCGTCCTATCAGAAGCGGACACAAAACCGGACGGACACCTCTTTTGGGTTTAGCTATGGAATCCATTTTTGAAAAGCTGTGGAGGGTGGGCCCAGCCGCGTTTGTGCTGAAGGCCATCGTCGCGGCCATCTTGGCCAATGCGCTGCTGCTTGCCTTTATCCTGCTTCGCAGGACATACCGGAAACGGTATTTCGCGAAGCGCGACGCACGGGTTTTCGAATTGCGCCAGAAATGGGACGCGCTGATTTCCGGCGAGATCCCCTACGAAACGTGGCGTAAGAAACCTTTCGACCGGCGCATTGTCGAGACGATCGCCCTGGACGCCTTTGAAGCCGCGGGATCGGAAGAATCGGCACGGTTGCTGAGATTCCTGAGGCAAAGTGGTTTGATCGAAAAGCGCATTTTTGAAGCGCGGCAGCTCACGGGCTGGAGGCGGATGCGGTCGCTCGTGGCGCTGGGGCGAACGCGCGCACCGGAAGGTATCCCAGCATTGGCGGAGGCCTTGCGTGACCGCGATCTGGAAGTGCGGCTGGCGGCATTGCGAGGTTTGGGGCGTATGGCCTGTCCGGAAGCAGGGGAGGAAATTCTGGCGTGGGTGGGCGAAAGCGGACTGTCAGTGCCGGCGCTTCCTTTGCAGAGTGCGTTGATTCAGTGTTGCGCGGAACGCCCGCAGTTGCTTCTTCCATTTGTACAACATGCCGGAGGTTTGTTGCGTGAAGTCCTCGGCCGTGTACTCGGTGATATAGCAACTCCATCTATGGGCTTGGATCTATTGCAGTTCGTGGGAGACGACCTCGATGAATTGCGAGCCGCAGCCGCGCGGGCGATGTCCCACAACAAATCTGGCATGGCATTTGACCTTCTCAACGAACTGGTGCGGGACCCGATATGGTTTGTCCGTCTGCGCGCGATCGTAAGCTTGGGAAAACTCTCCGATCCCCGTGCGATTCCCTCTTTATTGCGCGGATTGACGGATTCGAACCGGCTGGTGCGATTGCGGGCGGCGGAAGGCCTGGTGGAACTCAAGACGGACATGGCTCCGATCTTCAATCGGGTTGTAGAGACGCGTGATCGCTACGGATTGCATGCCTACTTGACGGCCCTCGAGAATGCCGATTTGCGGGGAAAGCTTGAGCACGAGCTCCAAATCAGCACGGCAATCAGAGAAGAAGAAAGGGACCTTCTCGAGAAAGTGCTGCGGACCGGGGCTCTTCTCGCCGAAGACCCTGCCATAACGACAAGTCTTGTGGATAAGGCCGCGTTGCTGCCATGATCCGATTTCTGGTCATCTCGAATTATACGCTCTTCTGGTATTACTTCTCAAGTAATATAGCCTATTTGACCATGCTGATGATTGCCTTGAAAACCAGCGCGACTCATCAGCGCAGGCTGGAGAGCCATCGTTTAGCCTGGATCAAAGACACTCCATTGGCGCCGCCCATCGCGATTATTGCGCCGGCGCATAACGAAGAAAGCTCCATCCGTGTGGCAGTGCACAATCTCCTCGAGCTTGATTATCCCGAACTCCAGGTCATCGTTGTCAATGACGGATCAGAAGATCGCACCCTCGAGGAGTTGCGCGAAGAGTTTCGCCTGCGGCCGGTCCGCGCGGTGTACGTTCCCGAAGCTAAGAGTGCGCCTGTACGCGGATTGTATCGGAGCGATGTTGACACAAGATTGCTGGTGGTTGACAAAGAACCCGGAGGCAGCAAGGCAGATGCCGTAAACGCCGGCTTGAATGCGGCCACCTCCCCGTACGTCTGCGTCGTGGATGCTGACTCTGTCCTCGAACGTGACGCGCTGCTGCGCATCATGGTTCCCATCCTTGCGGATCCCAAACGCGTCGTTGCCGTAGGCGGGATCATCCGCGTGCTGAACGGCTCGGAGATACAGGACGGCACCCTCAAGCGTGTGCGTTTGCCGCGCAAGAGCATCGAGGTGATCCAGGTCATCGAGTATCTCCGCGCGTTCTTGATTGGCAGAGAGGCCTGGGCGCAAGGAAACATGCTGACGATTATTTCCGGGGCCTTTGGTCTCTTTCGAACCGATCTGGTGCGCGCCGTCGGCGGCTATCGGTCTCGCGCCATCGGTGAAGATTTTGATCTGGTGGCACGCCTGCACCGCCACTTGCTGGAGAAAGGTTCCGACTATCAGATTCGTTTTGTGCCCGATCCCATGTGCTGGACGGAAGTTCCCTCCGACCTGAGATCTCTGGGGCGGCAGCGAGCGCGCTGGCAGAAGGGTTTATTAGATGTGCTGTGGCCCAATCGCGACATGCTTTTCCGGCCGCGTTACGGCAGAATCGGATGGTTTGCGTTTCCCTACTTGTGGTTGTTTGAGTTGCTTGCCCCCGTGGTCGAGCTCGTGGGCCTCGCAACCATCATTCTCGCGGCTTGCCTGGGTGTTCTGAGCCGCGAATTTTTCCTGCAGTTCCTGATATTCGGGTATGCGTTTGCCACGGTGATTTCCATCGGCTCCGTCCTGCAGGAAGAGATCACCTACAAGCGCTATAACGACTGGCAAGATGTCGTGCGCCTCGTCAGCTACTGCTTCTTCGAACATTTTCCCTACCGGCAGTTGCACATGATCTGGCGGCTCCAGGGTCTGTGGCAGTACCTGCGCGGCGACTTCCTCTGGAAGCCCATGAAGCGCAAGGGACTCTCATCCGCGCAAGTCCGATAGAACCGCACCCGCACACCTTTGGACAACTCCGGCCTGGCTCGTGTCGTCCGCACCCCGGTCCAGCCGTGTCAGCCGTGTCAGCCGCTTGTCAAGGTCGTCGGACTTCTTCGCTCCTTATCGCGAGCTCGGCAACGGAGGGGTAGGGCCGGCCTTCGGAGGTGGACCGCTCTTCGTTCGTGTTACGCCGGCAGTCCCCGCCGAGCCTTCAGATCCGCAAGCAGCCGATCGACTTCAGCGTCGCGATCGAGTCGATTCAGGCGTTCACCCACATCGTCCGTCAGCAGCTCGACTTCGGCGCTGGCCAGCGCCTCGGTGTGATGTACGCGGTCCTTCAGCCGCTCGAACGTCGCGCTCTTCGAATTGTCACCCAGCGCGGTTTCGGCGTGCGCCGCCTTGCCCAGCGCCACGCTCCGCCGGTGCCGCGCCAGAAGCAGGTCCCGCTTGGACTTCGCTTCCTCGAGTTTCTGTTCCAGTTTCACGAGCGCCCCCTTCAACGACTCCACCTGCAGCTTCTGGTCGTCCACTTGTTCGCGGTAGCTCTGGGCCAGCCGCTGCGACGTCTGGAAGCGGTCGAGCGCCGCGCGCGCCAGATCGTCCTGGCCCTTGTCCACAGCCACTTCCGCTTTGCGCATCCAATCCTTCCCCGATTCGTCGTTCTCCCGCCACTTTTTCTCCAGCATGTGCTGGTCGGCGATGGACACCGCCACCTGCGTCTTGACCTGGAGATACTGGTTCTCCATGTCCAGAATGACTTGCTTAATCAGCTTTTCCGGATCTTCCGCGCGGTCGATCATGTCGTTCAGGTTCGCTCGAATCAAAGTGCTCACTCGTTCTAACAATCCCATGATGAATCTCCTTTCAGAGTCAGTCGATGCCAACCACCTAAAACCTCAAAGAAAACCAATCCTGCCCGCGCGGCTAGTTAAATTCCCCTCAGGACAGGAAGTGCATGCCCAGCCACCCCGCCGAAAATTTCTCTAGGCACGGCAGTGAAACAAAGCTGCCTGCCACGAAATGTTCGAGGGCCTGAACTGCGCCCCCGCAAAAGTGGCTGAACAAAATACCGACTGCCACCACAACGAGGATCCAAACCAACAGAAGTTTTTCTTTCGTTTTCATGGCCATCCCCCTAAGGCCCCTGAAGATTCCTTGAGCGTCCCGGTGCGTGCTGTGAAAACCCACCGGGACGGAAGCGCTTGACCGCTTCGCGGTCATGCCTACAATCGTTACGCCTTCTTCACCGGCGCCTGTGGCGGCTCTGGCTTCGGCGCCTTATCGCCGATAAGCCGCACCTTGCTGAGCAGGTCGGACATCTGCATGCCGGAGAGCGCTTCGAACAGCGCCGGCACCTGCGCTGCGATTTTACTGATATCGCCGGTCAGTTTGTACGCGCCCGCAGCGTCGCCATTGCCGGTCGAAACGATGGTCACCTTGTCCACCTTGCTGAGCGGTTCGCTCAGGGCGCGCACCACTTCCGGCAGTCCGCTGATGAGTTTGTCGAGCACCGCCGCTTGGTTGTACTCCTGAAAGGCCTCCGCCTTGACGTTCATGGCTTTGGCTTCCGCTTCGCCTTTCTTGAAGAGGATCTCGGCTTCGGCTTCACCCTGCGCACGAATGGCAGAGGCCCGGCCTTCGGCTTCGGTTATCGATCGCTGACGCTCGGCGCTGGCCAGCGTCTCGATGCGCTGGCGCTCGACTTCGGCCGGTTTCAATACGGTGGCGATAAGCTCGCGTTCGCGCCGCGCGATTTCCGCTTCCTGCACTTTCACTTGCGCTTCGCGCTCCACTTGCTGCACCTTCACCGACTCGGATATGACTTGCTGCTGCATGATGTTGGTCTCGATTTCGTAGGCCTTGTCGGCGCTGGCTTGCGCCTTCTTGGTCATCTCCAGGTAGCTGGCTTTCTTGATGTCCAGGTCGCGTTCGGCCTCGGCTTGCTTGGCCAGCGAAGCCGTTTCTGCGGCCACCCGCTCTTGATCTGCTTGCGCCTTGGCAATCGCCGACGCTCGCGATGCTTCCGCGCGCTTGATGGCGATGTCACGGTCGGCTTCGGCGGCGGCTACTTCGGCATCGCGCTTGATCCGCGCGATGTCCGGCCGGCCCATGTTGGTGATGTATTCGTTCTTGTCGCGCACTTCTTTAAGAGTGAAGCTCACGACGTCGAGCCCCATTTTGTTCATGTCCGCTGCGCAGGTCGATCGCATGCGCTCCCCCACCATCTCCGGCTCTTTGACGATCTGCTCGACCGTGAGCTGGCCGATGATGCCCCGCAGGTGGCCTTCCATCACCAGCCGGATCAACCCTTCGCGTTGTTCGGGCCTCTTGGTGAGGAATTGCTCTGCCGCAGTACGGATCGAAACGGGATCCGATTTCACTTTAAGCTGCGCGACCGCCTCCACCGTGACGGCCACGCCTTGGTTGGTGTAAAGGCTCTGCTGCGGAGCCACGTCAAACGACATCAGCTCCAGCGAGAGCTCGCGGCACTGTTCCAACATCGGAATCAGAATCGTGCCCCCATTTGTTACCGTTCGTGGACCGCGTATGCCATAAACGATAAGCGCTTCGTGCGGTCCAACCTTTCGCAACAAGGTGGCGAAACCGGCCATCGCAAAAAGAATCGCGAGTACCAGCAGCCCGGCCATGATGGGAACCGAAAGACCAAACATAAAGACCTCCCTTTTCCTCTCCGCTACGGACTGTTCGCATCGTTCCCCAGTCCGAGAAACTTTTCCTGAAGCTCAGCTCGTGAAGTCTTCCCATTTCTTCACGTAGGCGATTCGCTTCTCGTAGCGAGTGATCGCCACTTCCGCGCCGTTCGGAATCGGCTTGCCGTCCTCGCTCCGCACCCCGACACTCTTGCGTACCCCGCGTTGCTCGAAAATCATTTCCCCGGTGCCGTCCTCACGGATGGGTGAGCTGATCGTGCCCAAGGTTCCTTCGATTCGGTAATCCCAATCGAGCATCTGCGCGTCGCTCACTTTTACAAGCCGCGCCATGAACTTGAAAACCAGACTGGCGGAAATGAGTCCCGAGAGGATGGCGATGCCCAGCGCGACCATCGCCACCGACCTCGAATGTGTCGAAAGGAGGTAGCCAATTCCCCCAAACCACGCGAGGAACGTCGTGATGGTCATCCCGTTGAACCATGAGAGGCCGCCGCCCCGGGTGTGCATCATCGCGCGCCCCGCCATTCCGCCAGCGTGGTGAGTGCCATGAAACGGCAGGTGCCATTTGAAAGGCAGATGAAAGTGGAATGCGGCGGAGAAAAACGACAGCACGCTCAGCGTGAATCCCAGCAGGAAACAGAAGAGGTAAAGATCGGACCAGGTCATACGACACCTCGAGCGCGCTTCGTGCGCGAGCTGGAATCCGAGACGCAGACCCTGTTACAACCGGCCCCACCCCGGTGGCGCCGGAACTACTCAGTTACGGAGAGACGGTGCCGGCGGCGGATGCCCGTTCCCGTGCTGCCCGCCGTTCTGCTGATTGGCGGGACGCAAGACTTCCGACAACCGGTGAACCAGGTCCGGCGTGCGAAGAATCTCCGCCAGCAGCAAAATCGCGTGCCGCGAGTCCTCATGCTCCGCGATGGTCAGCAGCGCCCGCTGGAGCGGCGGATCCGCCGTGAATTGGTCCGCGCCGCCAAACAGCCACGAATCCACCTTGGCGTCAATCGCTCGCAATTCGGACTGCAACCCCGGCGTGTAGCCTTCCGGATCGTCCACCAGGAACCCCGGGTAGACCCGGAAGAATCGCGCCAGCAGATCCCGCGTTGTGTGCGTCAAGTGCGGCCGTGCACCATTTTCAATCTGCGAAAGATAAGCCTGGCTCAATCCCCGGCCAATCTCCCGCTGCATCGCCGCCGCCAGTTCCTGCTGCGTCATCGATCGCCCCATACCCCGCAGCGACCCTTCCACGGCCCGCAGTGATCGAAGCTTGTCGCCAAGTTTCATGAGAATCCCTCCTGGGTCACGCCGAAACCCCAGCCTCTGTGCGAGCCTTCCGCAGCCCGCAGGGTTCGAAGTTTATCGCTAAGCTTCATCGGAGTTTTCTCGCTTGAATATTGCAATATGCTAATCATATATTGCATATTGTAATTTGTCAAGCCAAATCGGCATTGCACTCATTTTTTGCTAAACTGCTTACTTTCAATGACTTAGTAATTGCCCTTCAGAAGAGGCATTTCGAAACTACTTTGCCCCGCAAAGTGAATCGATTCCGGCTTCCGCCAGATCGACCCCCGTCTCCGTTGAAACTTCTCGCTCTTGCGCCACATCTATTCCGGCTTGCGCAGCGACTGCAGGTCGATTCCCAGCTGCTGGCACTTTTTATACAAATGGCTGCGCTCCAATCCCAAAGCGCGCGCGACGTTCGTCATGTGAAAATTGTTGCGCCGAATTTCTCGGAGCATCACCTCCTTTTCGAATGCTTCGGTTCGCTCGGCTAAAGTTCCAGACGTTGCGGCGGAAATATTTCCGACTGTTGCGCTCACTGCGGAATCGGAAGTGGGAAGAACCATGCGAATGTCGGCGCCGCTGACTTGGCCTTCACCGGCAAGCAAGACCAGGCGTTCGACGACGTTGCGCAATTCGCGGGCATTTCCTGGCCAGCCGTATTTGCGCAATTCCGCAATCGCATCGTCTTGAAAAACTTTGTCTTTCCAGCCATTTTGCGCGGCTACCTGGCGCGCGAAGTGCGCGACCAGTTCCGGAAAATCCTCGAGACGTTCACGCAGCGGCGAAATCGTCAAAGGAAAAACATAGATGCGATGAAAAAGATCGCGCCGAAATGCATTCTGCTTCACCAAGTCTTCCAAGTTTCTATGCGTGGCGACCACAACGCGGACATTCACGGCGATCGGTTTGTCGCCGCCCACGCGCTCGACTTCGCCTTCCTCCAGCACGCGCAATAATTTCGCCTGCATCGCCACCGGCATGTCGCCAATCTCATCGAGAAAAAGTGTCCCCCCATCGGCCTGTTCGAATTTGCCGATATGTTTTGCCGCCGCGCCGGTGAATGCGCCTTTTTCGTGGCCGAAGAGTTCGGATTCGATTAATTCGGCCGGAACGGCCGCACAATTTAGCGTCACGAATGCATGCTCGTGCCGTGGTGATTTTTCGTGAATCGACCGTGCCACCAATTCCTTGCCGGTGCCCGTTTCTCCCAAAATGCAGACGCGCGTTTCGCTGGCGGCTACGCGATCAATTTGTGCGACCAGTTTTTTCATCGCCGGGCCGGAACCAACGAGTTCGTGCTTTCCGAGCCGACGACGCAGTTCGCGGTTTTCACTTTCGAGGCGCGAAAGGCGCAGCGCATTTTCTACGGTGACGAGAAGCTTGTCGGTTGAAAGTGGTTTTTCGAGAAAATCCAGAACGCCCAGCTTCGTGGCCTTTACTGCCATTTCAATATTGGCCTGGCCCGAAATCAGAATGATAGGTGTCTTCACGCCCGCATTCTTCAGATCTTCGAGGAGTTCCAAACCACTGCGGCCGGGCATGACCACATCGGAAAGAATCAAGTCAAACGATTCCGTTCGAAGCAATTCGACCGCGCGGGCCGCGTTGTCGCAGACGGTTGCTTCATGGCCTTCCAAGCGGAAGGCGCGGGAAAGAGATGCCAGCGTGTTGGGATCGTCGTCGACGAGAAGAAGATGTGCTTTACGCGGCAATCGTCGGTCCTTTGCGCAGCACTAGTCGGAGGCCGCAGCCAGAGTTTGGGGGGAAGTTTTGGTTTCTGTGTCGGCCTCGGGTGAAGACACGGAGCCCGCGACCTGGCGTTGTGGCAACTCGATGCGAAAGGTTGTGCCGCGGCCTTCCTCGCTGGTCACCGAGATCGTTCCGCGATGATCGCTGACCACCGATTGCACGATGGCGAGACCGAGTCCGGTACCCTGCAATTTCGTCGTGTAATAGGGCGTGAACAGCCGCGAACACTCCTCCTGCGTCAGACCTTTCCCGGTGTCGGCCACTTCAATGCGAATGTTGCCGTCGCGTTCCAAAGTTCGCAGCGTCAACGTGCCGCCCGCGGGCATGGCATCGAGGGCATTCAGCACAAGATTCTGAAATGCGCGATGCAGCAAGTCCGGGTCGGCGTCGATGTCGGGGAGCGGATCGGTCAAGAACAGTTCAGGCGTGATGGTGGGCTTGCCGACTTCGTTGAATTGCGGTTCGAACAGGCGCACAGCGTTACGCAATGCCTCGTTCACATTCACGCGAACAAATTGCGGCGCCGGCATTTTGGAAAAATCGCTGAAGCGGCTGACGATGGAATTGAGGTTGGCGAGCTCCGCTTTCAACGTGGCCGTGGATTCGTGGAAAACTTCGAGGAATTGCTTGGCATCCAACTGCTTTGCTTTCTGGAGATTTTCGATGGTGATTTGCATCGGAAATAGCGGATTGCGCAGTTCGTGCGCCAGGCGCCGGGCAAGTTCACGCCACGCGGCGACGCGCTCGGTCTGCACGAGCCGCTCTTTCTGAGTCGCCAAAGTTTCCGTCATTTCGTTGAAAGCCTTGGCAAGCTGGCCGATCTCATCACTTCCATGCACATCGATGCGGGTATCCCATCTGCCGCTGGCAACTTCCCGCGCCCCTTCCGCAAGGTCTTCGACCGGCTTCGTGATGCGCGCCGAAATCCAAAAAGAAACCAGGAAGCCCACGAACAAAGCCGCCGCCGCAACGGCTCCGGCGATTTTGATAATCCGACGCGTAAGTAAAACCAGTTCTCTTTGCGAGCTGCCAACCAGAAGAACGCCGAGGAGTTCGTGATTCCGCCCCATCAACGGAATTTCGTGAAAGGTCTCCGCCTCGGCCGCGTCCGCCGACCAATTGATCGTTTTCACAAGCGATTGGGGTTGCTTCTGAATCTGTTCGATGAGCGGCTGGAAACGATCCGCTTGCTGAACGCTGCCGTTCACGTCCGTGAGCGCGGAGGCCACGAAAGTTTGTTCCAAGTTGCGATACAAGAGCGCGCGCATGCCCACGGGCAAGACAAGCGAGGCGAGAAAATTCTGGTCCAGCCTGCGCCCGCCGATGATGTACAGATTCTTCTCGTTACCGCCAGAGAGCGTTCGAACGACCGTCAGGGCTAATTCTACGCCGTCGGGAAGTTCTTCTTTGCGCAAAAATGCAGGTGCATCCGCCCAGTCCTTGTTCGCCAGGACCCAATCGTTCTTGTAGCCCACGCGGGCGCGGTACTGCGCCGAAGAGACCAGCGTTCCTTCATGATTCACGAATTCGACGAAGTCCAGGTTGTGATCCTGCGCCGCTCCGTTGGCATCACTGACATAAAGCGATTGATCCACGTTCGGGCGCGCCAGGTCCATGGCCATGCGCAAGGTGATATCGCTGTTAACGATATTTCTCACCTGCTGGGCAACTTCCTCGCCGCGCTGCGCAAATTCCTTGTTAAATTGCGCCACCAGGGCTTCTGTGCGCTGTGCATCCATGTCTTCGAATGCGGCTCTCGTGTAATGCGTGACGCCGTAAGCGACAACCGAGACGGATGCGAAGATGGTGAGCAAAACGATCAACAACAATTTTGTTCGGAAGCTCATGGTTTGACTCCGGGGAACGCGGAGGGCGGAGCGACGGGAACTCCTTGGTTTTGAGGATCGGCGGGCTTGGCGGAAGCCGACTCCGGTACGTCGAGCCACACATCGGCGAGACGCCACTGGCCCCAGCGCGCAGGCATCCAATCGCGGACATTCGCGCCGAGCCCGACATATTCCGGCATGGTGACAAGCGGCAGAACGCGGCGTTCTTCGAGCAATTTCCGCTCACGGGCGTAAAGCTGTTCCGGATCGATCGAAGAAATTTCACCGCCGTTCGAACCGCTCAAGCCGAAGAAATTCACAAAGGAATCCAGTTCGAGGCGGGGAGAAAGAGTGGAGTAGTGCCACGCGAAAAGATGTACGGCGGCAGCCGGATCGCTTGAAGGCGCCGATAGGGAGTTCGCGGTAGGCAGGAGCCCCCGATTCACCACTTGCACAAGGATCGCCGCCTGGCGTGCGTTGACGGCGACACGCTCTCCCAAGAGTTTCGGCAAGTCGCCGGGCGCGTCCACGCGCAGGCGCAATGGTTCCGCAGAGGTCGCGGCCTTCGTCGGCAGCGCCGCGCGAAGCTCCCGGGCGCGTTCGAGATTCGTCTGCATGTTGAAGAGGAAAGCATATCCTGAGAGCCACTGCGGCAACAGTGCCGATGCAGGCTCGGCTTGCTTCTGGAGCAACACGCTGGCCATGGTCTGCCGGTCGAGTGAAAGCGAAAAAGCCTCGCGCAGTTTTTCCTCGGCTGCCAATGGCTCGCCTTGGTCAAAACGCAATCCATAAAGCGTCGCGGCCGACGAAGTCCACACGCGCAGATTCTCCTGCATGGCGCGGCGCACCAATTCCGGCGACAATTCCACCAAGTCCGCTTTGCTTAATTGCAAATCGAAGAGTTGTTCGAGCGGCGGGGCGCCCAGAGTTACCTCAATCGCATCCAGGAACGGCCGGCCCGACCAAGTCTCTTCATTGGCGCGAAATCGCAGGTGTGCGGGCTTGGCTGCGGCACGTACCGCGACGGTTCGGCTGGAATCGCTCGTCGAATTCGCCGAGTCGCCCGCTCCTCCCGTTCCCGGCAACGACCCGGCGACAAAAAACGGCCCCGGGCCCATCAGCGTCCCATCCGGCTGCACGCGATAGACAAAATAGCGCCCGGAGGCCAGCTCTTCCAACAAATCCGGCATCCCCGCGCTGGACTGAATGATTATTCCGTTGCCGGCGGCAGAAATCTGTTGTCCGCTGGGAAGGAGCGGCTCGAGGGCGGCCAGCACATCTGCCGCAATGAGCGGCGATCCATCCGAAAATTTCACTCCCTCTCGCAACGTAAATTGCCATTTCTTAAATCCGGCATCGTGCGACCACTCCGTTGCCAGCTGCGGCTGAAATCGGCCGTAATTGTCCAGCATCAGCAGCCGGTCGAATACCAGCGCGCCCAATTTCTCATCCGTTGCAAATTCCGTACTGCCCACTTTCCATTCCCGGGGATCGAACGAGACTGTTGGCGCGCGAAGTTCCACCCGTAGTGTCCCGCCTCTCCTGGGGTGCATGGCTGCGCGCCCTGCCGGGTCAGAAAGAGAAAATCCAGCAGCCAGAAAAACGCTAATTGCCGCAGACAGCCGTAATCCGATAGACCTCATAAATTCCTGTCGAAAGATTTCTGACAACTGCGGTGACGGACTTTCCATCTTCGGTAGTCTGGTCGTCGAGCACGGGCCCGGGCAGCTCGACCGAACCTGTCCGAATCTCGGCCTCTGATAACCAGGGGCGAATCAGTTCAGTACCGGCTAACGTGATTCGGTCTTGTTGAGTATAGTCGCCACCTCCGGTCGACAGAATTTGGGATTTCTCCCCGCATGCGGATGTAATCGTCACCACTTTCCCGCCAATACTGGTGTCCCTGCAAGTGAAAGAGACGCGCTCGCCCGGCTGTGTGGAGCAGATCTTGCCATCGAGAAGAAAGGCGAGGCTCGTCGGTGGATGATCTCCACGAATGAATTCGCCGTCGCCCAGGCGATGGCGTCGGGCACTTGAAGGGATTTCTGTCGAATCCACCAGCGTCCAGATGTGATTCTCAAAACGCCTCCGAATCAGGAAGCCCTCGCTGAACAAAAAAAGATACTGTTGCTGATTGGACCAGTCATCCCACTCGACAGCACTATTGATCGGCCTCTCTTGCTGCCAGATCAGTTCCCTAGTCAGGTGAGGTCCCGCAGATGACGCGTTCGAAACGGAGAATGCGGGCCGCGGCAGTTCGACGATCTCGACTCGGGGAGGTGCCGAGGAATTGCCAGAGTCGGCCATGAACAGAACTTTTGATGCTGTCCATTGCAGGCTGACAGTCAACAAGGGAATCCCTGATTTCTTCGTAGTGTCGATCCCACAAGCGGAAAGCTGTGCCAAAAATGAATTTTTCACTGCGTCAGAAAGAGTTCCCTGGGCTGGAGCCGAATCCTGCCAATGAATCTCCAAAGCTGGTTGTCTGTCAGAGGTACAAACTTTGAGTGCCAGTGCACGGGCGGCATCTTCGAGGGAATCGGCATGCGAAGAAGGTGGGAGACCCGCGAAAAGGAATGCAAGGAGAACACACGGTAAAGCGAGCCCGCGAGAATGCGAGGGGGACAGTTTTTGCTTGGCGAACACGGGTTACGGGTTGATGATAACACGGCTGGAAATGAATCATTGATTCAGGGGGGATTGGGCACTCAAGAGGTTCGTGGTCCGGTGTGATGACAGGATTGACCATTTCCCTCAGCCGCGCAGTCGCAAAAAAATAGCTGTGGGCCCCAGGTGACAATTCCCAGACTCAAGCGTCCAATTTGGAAGCTGAAGTCCCGGCGTGGATTTCTGTCTACAGGAGCGCTCGAAATGATGCCGAATTCCGTTCGATATAAGCTATTGGTGTGGCTGTGTGTGGCCGTAGCTGGCGGCTTGATGGCCATGCCGGCAAAGGCCCCCGCGCAATCTTCGTCAGCCGCGGATTCGGCGCCTGCCGGGCCCACGCGGCTGCTGCGCTTTGCGGATATCTCGAAAGACAAAGTGGTCTTGGCCTACGCCGGCGATCTGTGGATCGCGGGCCGCGAAGGAGGGGCGGCGCGGCGGCTGACTTCGCACGTCGGCGACGAGCTGTTTCCCAAATTTTCGCCCGACGGCAAATGGATCGCTTTCACCGGCGAATACGACGGCAACCCCGACGTCTACGTGATGCCTTCGGAGGGCGGCGAACCGAAGCGCCTGACCTTTCATCCTTCGAACGACATGGTCCTGGGCTGGACCCCCGACGGCAAAAACATCCTGTTCCGTTCGAACCGATTCAGCACCCCGCTCGGGCGCAGTTCCAAGTTGTTTCTCATCTCGCCGCAAGGCGGCACACCGAAGGCTCTTCCCGTTCCGCGCGGCGACCTGACCAGCTTCTCGCCCGACGGCACCAAGATCGCCTACCTTGAAACATCGCAGGAATTCCGGACTTGGAAGCGCTATCGCGGCGGCTGGAGCCTGCCCATCGCGATTTACGACTTGAAGAAAAACACTTACGAAGAGCTGCCGAAGACCGATGGCATGGACATGTTTCCGATGTGGCATGGCAATTCGATTTATTTCATCAGCGACCGCGATGGCGTGATGAATCTCTATAGCTACGATTTGGGCTCGAAGCAAACCAAGAAGCTCACGGACTACAAGGAGTTCGACATTAAGTGGCCAAACCTGGGGCCGGACGCCATCGTTTACGAAAATGGTGGGCTTCTTTACGAATACAATTTCGCGAGCGGTGCGACGCGAAATATTCCCATCGAGGTGCGCGCGGAAGATATCGAGGCGCGGACCGAATTCAAGAAAGTCGGGGAAAATGTCGGCAGCTTCGGGCTTTCGCCTTCGGGGGCACGTGCGGTGATGGAAGCACGCGGCAACATTTTCACGGTTCCCGCCGAGCACGGCAGCATCCGCACGCTTTCCATAGATGCATCGGGCATTCATGAACTGGGTCCGGCGTGGTCACCGGATGGGAAGTGCATCGCCTATCTGTCCGACAAAACCGGCGAGTATGAACTGTATACGCGGCCGCAAATGGGCGGCGAAGAGACGCGCATCACCACCGACGGTGGCGTATATCGCTACGGGCCGGTGTGGTCGCCGGATAACAAAAAGCTGCTTTACTGGGACAAGCTGCACCAGCTCTGGTACGTCGGCGTCGAAGAGAAGAAGCCGGTGCTGGTGGACAAAGGAAATTACAACGACATCGCGGATGGAAGCTGGTCGCCGGACAGTTTGTGGATTGCGTATTCGAAGACGCACCGGCGCGGCGCAAATGACGTTTTTCTCTATTCGCTGGGCACAAAGAAGATCGCGCAGGTTTCCCCCGGCACCTATAACGACGTCAATCCGGTGTTCGATAGCAACGGCAAATATCTTTATTTTATTTCCACGCGCTACTTCTATCCGAGCATCGGCCAGCTCGACCAGCGCTTCAATTACTACGCCACCGATGGTGTGTTCGGCGTCACGCTGAAAGTCGACGAAGCTTCGCCCTTCAAGCCGCAGAGCGACGAAGAAAAGGCCGGCGAGGAAAAGAAAGAAGATAAGAAGGACGACAAGAGGGCGGACGCAAAGTCCGGAGATAAGAAGGGCGGCGATAAGAAAGCCGGCGAAGAAAAAGAAGAAAAGAAAGAAGAACCCGTCAAGCCCATCCAGATTGATCTGGGGGGGATCGCTAATCGCATCGCTCCCGCGCCGGTGCAGCCTGGCATCTTCACCGCCCTGGAGGCCCGCAAAGACAAATTCTTTTACGTCAACACCCCCCAGGAAGCGCGGCAGGCCGGGATCGACGACCCTGCCCCGAAAAATGTTTTGCACGTCTATGACGTAACCAAGCGCGAGGACAAGGTGCTTCTCGAAGGCATCGACGGGTACGACTTGGATAAAGAGGGCGCCAAGGTTATCTACAAGGCCGGGCCGGTTTACGGAATCACGGAAGCCTCACCCGGCAAGGCCAAGGTGGGCGATGGCAAGTTGAATCTCGCGGAAATGCAAGTCGAAGTGAATCCGCGTGAAGAGTGGCGGCAGGTTTACCGCGAAGCCTGGCGCATCGAGCGGGATTTCTACTGGGATCCGAACATGACGGGCCACGACTGGAAAAAGATCGGGGCGCGCTATGAAGCATTGCTGCCGTGGGTCGCGCACCGGAGCGATTTGAATTATTTGATCGGTGAATTGATCGCGGAACTGAGCACTTCGCACACCTACGTGGGCGGCGGCGACCAGCCGAAGAAGCCGCACGTCGAGGTGGGAATGCTCGGGGCGGATTTCGAACCCGACGGAGCCTACTTCCGCATCACGAAGATTTATGCCGGCGAAAACTGGAACGATGCTACGCGCTCGCCGCTGACCGAACCGGGACTGAAAGTGAAGACGGGCGACTACCTGATCGCGGTGAACGGGGAGGAAGCGCGTTCGAATGAGGACGTGTATTCCTACCTGCAGGGGCTGGCGGGAAAACTCGTCACGCTGAAAATCAACAACAAATCCAGCGAGAAGGCGCGTGGGAAATCACCGTGAAGCCCGTCAACGATGAGGCTGGAGTGCGTTATCTCGATTGGATTGACGCGAACAGGCGCAAAGTCGAGGAAGCCACTGGCGGGCGCGTCGGCTATATGCACGTGCCGGACACGACGATTCCTGGAATCATCGCGTTCGATAAACAGTTGATCGTACAGTTGGACAAAGACGGGATCATTGTCGACGAGCGGTATAACGCGGGCGGGCAGATTCCCGACTTTTATACGGAGAAACTGAAGAGGCAGTTGCTGGCGGGGATCGCGCAGCGCGATACGAGTGATGTTCCCTGGCCGCCGGTGGGCATTTTTGGACCAAAGATCATGATCGTGAATGAACTGGCGGGCTCGGGGGGCGATTTGTTTCCCTGGCTCTTCCGTAATGAAAAAATCGGACCGCTTGTCGGAATGCGGACGTGGGGAGGGCTCGTGGGGATCAATCGCGGCATCCCGTTGCGTGACGGTGGCTTCGTCACCGCCCCCGAGGCCGGCTTTTATACCGGTGCGAACGGTGGTGAGTGGGAAGTCGAAAACCACGGCGTGGATCCGGACTATCCTGTGGCGCAGCGGCCGGACCTGGTCGTGAGCGGGCACGACCCGCAACTGGAGAAGGCCATTGAGCTGGCCAAAGACGCGTTGAAGAACTACCAGGGGCTGCCAGCAAGGCCGAAGTATCCGGTGGTTAAGCATTAACGGAAGCGCCAGCGGAGAGGCAACGGCTCACGCATCTGTTGAGATTCATTTTACGCGCGGACTCGACAACTGGCGTCAATTCCGCGATTTCCTTGCGCTTGGGCGCCGCTAGCCGGGTGGCACGGTGCGCGGCGCTGGCGGAAGGACAATCGCTCGCTCCTCTGGCAAAGCGCGGCGGTGCTCGCCTTCGTGCTCATGATCGCTCCTCCTTTCCAGCGTCGCGTCCCGAGCCACCCACAGGGGTATTGGCTAGCGGAGACCTTGCCCGGCGGACGTGGCCGGGGAAATTGTTTGCCGATTACGGCCGGCGCTGCGGCTTCGGCCGGGCCGAGGCTGAAGCTGTCGGCGAAGGGTCATCCGACCCGCCTTCCGACGAGTTGTTGTTGCCGCCAGAAATACCGGAAAACGCGGAGCGCATCACGTCATTGGCGAAAAAGTTCTTCCCGTCGATCGGCACCATCATGATTTGCAGCTTGTCAGATAGCCGCTCGGCGATGATTTTCTGAATCAGCATCGGATTGGACTTCAGCACTGATGCTTCGTATTTCATGCGTTCGGCATCGGCGGCGGCCGTGACGCGGATGCGGTTGGCTTCGGCATCGGCGGTAACGCGAATGCGGTTCGCCTCCGCGTCGGCAAGATTCTTCTGCCGCTCGATTTCCGCTTTGCTGTCGATGACCTTCGCTTGCGCCGCGGCTTCGGCGTTTTGCAGCGTGGATTCCTTGCGGGCTTCGGCTTCGAGCTTGCTCTGCTCGATCTGTTTCTGTTTCAACGGCAAGGTGTACTGCATGGAATCGGCTTCGGCTTTGGCCTGCAGTACGCGGACTTGCGCTTGCGCTTCGGCTTGTTTTATATCGCGGGACTTTTGGGCTTCGGCCTCCAGTTCTGCGATGCGAACTTGCTTCTGCTTGATCTCTGTTTCGGTGCCGAGGCGCTCGTTCTCCTGCTCTTTCAGGAGAAGGCCTTCGAGACCTTTGGCGTATTCGGCGGGAAGTTGCAGGTCGCGCAGCAACACTTCGCGAACCACGATGCCGTCGCTCGCCAGCCTCGAAGTGATCGCTTCGGCCGCTTTGGTGCGGAGCTCTTCGCGCTTGGTGGCGAAAATTTCACGCGTGACGTAGTTCGGGGCCAGTTGCCGGTAGATGGTGGCCACGACCGGTGCCACTACTTGTTCGCCTACCGGTTGCGGCAAATTGGTGTGAATTGTATCGAGGCGCTTGGGCTCAAGGCGGTAGCGCACGGAAACGGCCAGGCCGATGTTCAAGCCTTCGCGGGCCTGAACCGTTAGCACGTCACCCTTTTGCTTGGGACTTTCGGAGGTCACCGTCGAATACACTTGTTCGCGCGTGTCATAGATGGCCACGGAATCCACCAGCGGCGTCACGATATGCACCCCGGGATACAACGTACCAGGGCGCGCGCCCCAGATTTCGCTGACCCGCACGCCGGCCGCTCCGTCTCGAATCACAATGATGCTTTGAGGAATCAGAGTCGCCAGAGCCCCTGCCGCTGCCAGTTGCAGCGCCAGCCGCCAGCGCACCGGCCGGAAAGGGCGTTGGGCCAGTGCTCCCACCTCGGATCCTTCCTTCGTGTTGCGCCGAAGCAGCCGGCGCAACTGCGTCGAGAGAAAGATGTCGTACACCACCAGGGCCCCGGCGCTGCCAAACAAGCCCGCGCCCAGAATCATCAGCAAATATTTCAAAGCCAGCATGGAGTTACTCCCTTCTGTCCTTTTCCCGGTGCGCAGGTTGATCTCGGCCGCTTGCGGGATAGATTGCCGAAGAAGCGGCACGAGGCAGCCTGCCGCTTCGTTCATCGATTCGAAGCGAAAGCCCGCGCCAACGGCGTCGTTCCGCGGACCAGTTCCGTGCGCGCGGGAATCCGGCGGGCTGTGGCAGGCCGCATCAAGAGAAAGCTCAGGCGGAGCAGCAGCCAATGGAAAGCAGCCGCGCTGGCGGCCGCGAAAACCGTAGCGATGACGAGTGTGGCAAAGTGCAGCATGGCGATCATGACCGGCCTCCGGAGTTGCGATTCGAGGAATCGCACGGTCATGACCAATTCCAATACGTTGAAAATACAGGACTTATCTATCAGGGTTTGGAATGAACTTGTGTGGTTGTAAACACGGCGTGGATTTCCAGACGCGCCAACCTTCGCCGTTGTTTGGCTAAGAAACGATTCAAGGGTAGTGTAGTGGAGAGCAAAAACGACATAATCTCAGGCTCAACATGCCAACGCGCGCAGGTCTAAAAATCGGGCAAATCTTCGGCATCCCCATCTATCTGCATTCCAGCTGGGTGATTATCTTTGCCCTCGTCAGCTTTTCGCTGGCCATACAGTACGCGCAAGAACATCCTCAGTGGACCGTGACCGGGCACTGGCTCGCCGGCATCGTGACAAGCCTTCTTTTCTTCGGCTCAGTTTTATTTCATGAGCTGTCGCACAGCGTGGTCGCGCAACATTACAAGATTCGCGTGGTTTCCATCACCTTGTTCATTTTTGGAGGTGTTGCGCGCATTGGGCAGGAGCCTTCGAAAGCCATTCAGGAATTCAACATCGCCGCTGCTGGTCCTCTCGCGAGTTTCTTTCTCTACGCCTTCTTCCATAGTTTGACGCTGATCTTTCCCCACAACGAGACCCTTGGCGCCCTCGCCGTCTGGCTCGCTTACATCAACCTCCGGCTTGCACTCTTCAATCTAGTTCCCGGATTCCCGCTGGACGGGGGAAGGATCTTCCGCGCGATTGTCTGGGGCACCACAAAAAATTACCTGCAAGCGACACGGATGGCTGCCGGAAGCGGCAAGCTCATCGCATACGGGATGATTCTCATCGGCGCGTGGGCGGCTTTCCACCCCGACTTCACCTTTACCATCGGTCCTTGGACCGTCTTCTACGGCGGATTTACTCCCGGGATTTGGACCGCATTTATTGGTTGGTTTTTGCTCAACGCGGCGCAGGAAAGCGTAGCCCAGGTTGCGGTCCGCGAAGCGCTGGCTGGGCTGAGCGCCGCGGATGTAATGAGCCAGGAAGTTCCCACCGTTGGCAGCCATATTACGCTCGAAGAGTACGGCGCCGAAGTTCTGCGCACGGGCCGCCGCTGTCACCTGGTGCTGACCGACGACCGGCTCGTGGGCATGATGAACGTCCACACGCTGAACTCCGTCCCCCGCGAGGAGTGGACGCACAATTCCGTCCAGGCCGCGATGATTCCGCGAGAGAAAATTCTGTGGGCCTCGGCGGACGAGCCGCTTCTGCGATTGCTTGAACGGCTGCTCGCGGCTGACATCAATCAAATGCCAGTCGTTACCAATTCCACTGACGGTAGCGCGCACGTCATCGGCATGGTCGCGCGCGATTCGATTCTCCGGGTGATGCAGACCCGGTCCGAGCTGGGACCGCTCGCCACGCCGAAATAGTGCGAGGGCGAGGCCTACCGGGCACCCGGACTACATGGGCACGACATATCGTGCCCCTACAGTTCCACGACGGTCGAATACAACAGGTTTTCACCGGTGTCTGGCTGTGTTTTGACGGCGGTTCCCGCAAGGGAGCTACCGTTAATCCGCGACGGCTGATTGTTGACCCATCAAAGAAAAATTCTTATCCCGACGCTGTCGCGTTTCGAGCACAACGCGAATTCCATGGCGCGGCCGAAGCGTGATCGAAGCCAGCGGTGTTACCGGATGACCCGGCACCAGGCGCATGCGAAACTTCTTTGCCACCGTCGCCAGAATCAGTGTCGCTTCCATCAGTGCAAACGCATTTCCGATGCACTGCCGCGGCCCGCCACCGAAGGGGAAATAAGCAAACCGCGGCAAGCGCTTCGCCAAATCGCTTTCCCATCGTTCGGGCCGGAATTCTTCTGGCGCGTCATACCATCGCGGATCGCGATGCACCACCCACTGCGCCATGGCAATGCCCATGCCCTTTTTCACCGGATAACCTGCCAGTTCGTGATCCTCAACCGCGAGACGCGCCATCCCCCAAGCGGCGGGGTAAAGCCGCAGCGCTTCCGTGACGACGTGTCCGGTGTAAACGAGTCTTGGGGTATCCTCGAGCGAAGGCGGGCGATCGCCCAGCACGGCGTCTAACTCCTCATGCAGCCGCACTTCCACCGCAGGATTCTGCGCCAGCAGCCACCAGGCCCACGAAAGCGTGCTCGCGGTTGTTTCGTGCCCCGCCAAGAACAAAGTAATCGTCTCATCACGCAGTTGCCGGTCGGTCATTCGTGAACCATCTTCGTCCTGGGCGTGAAGCAGCATCGAGAGAAGATCGCCCGCATCGCGACCTGAAGCGCGCCGCTCGGCGATGATGCGGTAAAGAATTTTTTCGATCTGCGCCACTTCCCGCTTGACCCGCAAATTCGCTGGCGTCGGCAGCCAGTGCGGGACAAAAATCGCGCGCCGGAAGTTCGCCCCGATCTCAAGCAACAACTCCATGGATTTTCCCACGTCTTGTGTGTCGCGCTCGACGTCCGCGTCGAACAACGTTTTGCCGACGATCTGCAGCGTCAGCCGCATCATCTCCTGATGGGCGTCGCGCTCTTCACCGTCGCGCCAGCCTTCCAGCAAACGCTCGGTGTACTCCACCATCGTGCCCGCATACGAAGCGATGCGGGCACGATGAAACGCCGGCTGCGCCAGCCGCCGCTGCCGCAGCCAGAAATCGCCTTCGCTGGTCAGCAGGCCTTCGCCAAAGACGTGCCGGTTGGCCCGCAGCACGCGGCCTTTGCTATAGCGGCGGGCGTTGGTGACCAGCACCTCTTCGATGGCATCGGGATGATTGATGAAGATAGAGCGGAAATTCAGGACGCGCAGACCGGCGATGTCGCCGTACTCGCGGGCCACTTTCGAGAAATATTCGAGCGGATTGTTATTCAAAGGGCCGAGCGACCAGCGCTTGATGCCATCGGACGGGCCCGGCGGGAACTTTTTCTCGGCGAAGTGCGCCATACAAAGATGCTATGACGGCGTTCGAATGGCGTCAACGCGGCTGGTCCATCGCTAGCCTGGAGCGTCACCAATTTGTACTAGAGATTTTGAGGGTGCAAGAGCCCTACGGGCGGGCAAGCCCCGCCCCTACTCCTTAATGAATGGCCCGGATTCGGAAGCCGCCACGGCGGAAATAGACGGACGTGCGTGAAAAACCCGCGGTGGTCAGCCGCGTATTCACCGCAGCAGGATCAATTGGCACAAACGTGCTGCGAATGTGCCCGACGCGGTGCAGCCAGCCATCCTGAATTTCAAACGCGAGGAACACGCCGCCCGGGCGAAGCACCCGCCAGATTTCCGCAAACGCGCGATCCTGCAACTCGTTCGAACGCAAGTGATGAAGCATCAATATCGCGATCGCCGACGAAAAAGTCCCATTCGCAAACGGTAGCGCCGCCGCATCGCCTTGAATCGCGGCGACACTCGAACCATTCACCCGTGCACCGAGCTTTGCTGCAAATGCGTGGTCGTACTCAAGACCAATAACACGCCCCGCCAGGTGCGCCAACTCTTCCGTTGCCGCGCCCAGGCCGGCTCCCAACTCAAGCACGCGTTCGCCCAGAGTTGAGCCTTGCAAAATCCACGGCAGAAGCTCCCGCCTCGTCATCCATCGCCAGAGGCGCGTTCCACAAAACCAAGTCTCATACGCATTCATGAACAGCTCGAATGAATCCAAAGGCACACTAGTCTATCGCGAGCGATGCAGATTATTGAAGGAGTGCGCGGATGCGGCGGAGGGCGGAAGCAAACTGATCGGCGTTGTAGGGCGACGGACTCTCGAGTTGCTCGGCGAATGCGAGCTCCAAGTCGATGGCGTCCGATCGCGCCGAGAATCCGGATCCTTCAGTTGCTCATCGGCCCACGGACTTCATCATTTGTTCCGGATACCGCAACCCCGCAGCAGCACCGCGCGGCGCCACCTCATCGATGCGTCGCAAATCTTCTTTTGTCAGTGAAATTTCAAGCGCTCCCGCGTTTTCTTCGAGATACTTCCTCCGTTTTGTCCCCGGAATCGGAATGATGTCCTGGCCCTGGGCCAGCAGCCAGGCCAGCGCCAACTGCCCCGGCGTGCAGTGCTTTTTCTTGGCCATGGCTCCGATGCGCGCGACGAGATCCAGATTCCTCTGGAAATTTTCACCCTGGAAGCGCGGCGAAAAGCGCCGGTAGTCGTCCGGCTCAAAATCCTCGAAGCGCTTGATTTGCCCGGTAAGGAACCCGCGGCCCAGCGGGCTGTAGGCTACGAAGGCGATGCCGAGTTCCCGCGTCGTGGAGAGAATTTCTTCTTCAGGATCGCGGGTCCACAGGGAATACTCCGTTTGCAGAGCCGCGATGGCATGCACTTTGTGCGCCCGGCGAATCGTGGCCGCAGAAGCTTCGGACAGCCCGAGGTAACGCACCTTGCCAGCTTTCACCAGCTCCGCCATGGCGCCGACGGTTTCTTCGATAGGCACTTGGGGGTCGACACGGTGCTGATAGTACAAGTCGATGCGTTCAACGCCGAGGCGCTTGAGGCTGGCATCACAGCACGCCCCCACGTAATCGGGCCGGCCGCTGAAGCCGCGAACCGCTGGATTCGATTTGTCGCGGACGATGCCGAATTTCGTGGCGAGAAAGACTTTGTCGCGAATGCCACGGAGCGCGTTTCCGACGAGGATTTCATTGTCGCCATAGCCGTAGACATCGGCGGTGTCGAGAAAGGTGATTTCCAGCTCGATGGAACGGTGAATGGTGGCGGCCGATTCGGCGTCATCCCGCGCGCCGTAGAACTCGGACATGCCCATGCAGCCCAAACCAAGCGGAGAGACAAAAGGACCGTTCTTGCCAAGTTGACGCAGTGCCACCGGATTCCCCCTTAGAGTGATTCCTTAAGTTAGATGAAAATGAGGCGCCCCTGTATACAGCGGTTTTCGACCCCCCAAGACTGGGTACCTGCGATGTTCAGGATAGGTGTGTCCTCGACAGCGCCGGGTTCAGCGATGGCGAACATCCTAAACAGGCATGCCCGAGGTAGCAAGAGAGCCGAGCGTGTGACTCGCTGAAGTTTCCCACCCAGGGAGAGAACTTGGGTTATGCCACTTCGTTGGTCATGAGGAAGAGTGGGCGCATTTCGAAGCTGGCGTATTGGGGGCGGAGGCGCTCGGTGTTGTACTGCTCCTTGACATTGACGACCTTCTTCGAGGCGGTGACAGTTTCGAGGGGAATATTGTCGTAGTGACCGTTCTTGAGGACAACCAGGCGGCCGCTAACTTTTTTTAGGAGGAGGTCCAGCGCGAGGTTGCCGTAAGCCATGGGAGCGATGGAGTCGATGGCGTCGGGATCGCCGCAACGCACCAGATAACCGAGTTTCTGAGTAATGACGTCGATTTTTTTGCCGTTGTTGAATTTGGCGGAGAGGTCCCGCACCTTTTCAGCGACGATGTCACCGATGCCGCCAAGCTTTTTGTGGCCATACGCGTCGGTGCTTTCACTTTCAAAGATCATTTCGCCACCCTCGAACATGGCCCCTTCGGAGACCAGCACGATGGAGTAACGGCTGGGATTCTTGCGGCGGTCCTCGACGAGAAGTTTGGTGAGGTGCTCGATGTTGAATTTGAATTCGGGAATGACGCAACGATTGGCGGCCCCGGCCATGGTGGGAAGCATGGCGGTGAAGCCAGCGTAGCGCCCGAAAACTTCGAGGACCATGAACCGCTCGTGGGAGCCAGCGGAAGTGCGCAGGCTGTTGACCATCTGAATGGTGCGTGTCACGCAAGTGCTAAAGCCGATGCAGTAGTCCGTGCCGGGGACGTCATTGTCCATGGTCTTGGGAATGCCGATGACTTTGAAGCCTTCCCGGTGGAGGCGAACGCCGTAGCTGAGAGTGTCGTCGCCACCGATGGGGATGAGCGTGTCAATTCTGAGCCAAGCGAGATTTTGGAGGACTTCTGGAGTGAGGTCGTTCTTCTCGGCCGTGAATTTGTCCTTGAGGTGCGAGGGGACGTTGGACTTGCTGACGCGGCCGGGATTGGTGCGCGAAGAATGGAGAAAGGTGCCGCCGGTTCGTCCGGAACGATCCACGATTTCTTCGTCGAGAAGGAAGAAATTGTCGGAGTTGTCGTAATCCTTTTCGCGGACCATGTCGACAAGGCCACCCCAGCCGTGGCGGATGCCAATAACCTGGTAGCCTTCGCGAATGGCGCGGAGGGTGACCCCACGGATCGCGGGATTGAGGCCGGGAACGTCCCCGCCGCCGGTGAGGATGCCGATGACGCCTTTCTTGGTGTTTACGTTTGCCATGAAACTATGACTCGCCCTTTCGGGGGAAGCGCAAAAGAAAATTATCCACCCAGGGCGGGATTTTAGGAAGAGATAAGGCACCATGAATTTTCTGGGACGAATGACGAAAAAAAATACTTCGCACAATTAAAGATCAATGCGCGTGCCCAGGACGGCAAGGAACTTGGCAAGCCAGGCGGGGTGGGCGGGCCAGGCCGGCGCGGTCACGAGATTGCCGTCGGCGATCGCCTCGGTCATGACCAGATTGGCGTATGTACCACCGGCCTGGGTGACGTCGGGACCGACCGCGGGATAGGCGCTGCACTTTTTTCCCTGGAGGACGCCCGCGGTAGCGAGGATTTGCGCGGCGTGGCAGATGGCAGCGATGGGTTTGTTCGCTTTCGCGAAATGGTGAACAATCTCGATAACGCGTGGGTTGAGACGGATGTATTCCGGAGCGCGGCCGCCGGGGAGCACGAGGGCGTCATAGTCTTCCGGCTTGATGTGATCGAAGGTGGCGTTGAGCGTGAAATTGTGTCCGCGTTTTTCGGAATACGTCTGGTCGCCCTCGAAATCGTGGATGGCCGTGCGAACGTGGTCGCCGGATTTCTTGCCGGGGCAGACGGCGTGAACGTCGTGGCCGACCATGAGTAAGGCCTGGAATGGGACCATCACTTCGTAGTCTTCGACGTAGTCCCCAACGAGCATGAGGATAGACTTTTTGGACATGCGCAGCCTCCGCAGGAGGAGAAGAATATCAAAAGTTAGGATTCCCGCCCAAAAGCAGAGGGTGCATGGAAAAGCAAAAGAGGCGCAACATTGTTGCGCCCCGAAAAAGGGAAAAACGTTGTGACCGCGGTCAGTCGGCGTGCGTCGCGGCGGTAGCGGCAGACGCCGCAGTCACTTGGACGGCGGAGTCCTGGATCGTGAGCATGTCTGTGCGCATCTTCTCCCATTCGAGCAAAGTGAGGCCGTAGGACGCGAAGAACCGCCGGATCTTGGCGGAATCCCAGTTCATGACTTTTTCGAGCACGGGAACAAGGACGCTCACGGCGTTGTCGCTGAGAACAGTGCGCTTG
>DATKEV010000008.1:0-12413 GCA_035511855.1 Candidatus Udaeobacter sp. | reverse complement strand
CCTTCGTGCCACGCGGGCTACGACGTCGTCGAAAAAAAGTGGCCGCAGGCTCTGGATGCAGCCCACGACGTCGGCCACAGCTACATCATTTGCCCCTGGATTGACGAAAAGCAGCGCGTTGAACCCGCCGGCTGGCAGCGCGCCGCCGATCTCTTCAATCGTGCCGGCGAAGCCAGCCAGAAAGCCGGCATCCAGTTCGGCTATCACAATCACTCGTTCGAATTCGATCCCGCCGACTCACTCGGCGGAAAACTCCCTTACGATTTCCTGCTCGCCGAAACGGACCCCAAACTCGTCGCCATGGAGATGGACCTCTGCTGGATCAGCGTCGCCGGCAAGGACCCCCTCGCCTATTTCGACAAATATCCCGGCCGTTTCCCCCTCGTTCACGTAAAGGATTGGGTGAAGGATGCCTCTACGCCGAGTGCTTACCAGGGAGCGATGGGCCAGTCGGTTAAATTCGGCGGCCGCATGGCCGACGTCGGTCAAGGCTCCATCGACTGGAAAAATCTATTCGCGCACGCAGGCCAGGCCGGCATCCAACATTATTTCGTCGAAAACGACTATCCCAAGTCAGCGTTCGACGACATAAAAATTAGTTACGAATACCTGCACAAACTCCAGTTTTAGGTTTTCTTTGTAGGGGCGCAGCATGCTGCGCCTTTGCTTGGCTTGAATTCTCCGAGGAGCAACTCGCCATGAATCCGCGCAAATGGATAATGATGCTGACAGTTGCCGCCGCATCGATCCTGTTCGCCTTCGCCTCCGCCCAACCCCAAGAAGCCCCAGCCTGGAAGCCGCTCTTCAACGGCAAAGACCTCACCGGTTGGAAGCATGTCGGCCCCGGCGGCATGACTGTCGAAGACGGCCTCATTCGAACCCACGGCGGCATGGGCCTTCTCTACTGGACTGGCGGCAAGCTCGGCGACTGCCGCATCCGCGTCGTCTACAAAATGCGAGACTTTAACGACAATTCCGGTGTCTTCGTTCGCATCCCCATCGAGCCGCGCGAAGAGTGGATGCCCGTTCACTATGGCTACGAAGTGCAAATCGACAACCATCCCGAAACTTCCAAGGAAGACGAATATCACGTCACCGGCACGCTCTATTCCCTCACCAAGCCTCTAGCCAAGCCCGGCAAGCCCGGTCCCGAGTGGAATACCATGTTCATCAAGCTCGATGGCCCTCACACCGTCGTCGTTCTCAACGACGTCACCGTCACCGACTACACCGAAGGCCAGCCCGTCCCCGAACGCAAGTTCGATTTCGAACCGCAGCGCGGCCCGCGCCCCAACGAGGGCTACATGGGTCTGCAAAATCACAGCGACAACGACATCGTCTTTTTCAAGGAAGTCAGTGTCCAGTCGCTGAAATAAATTGGAGTGCGGCAGCCAGCCGCCGCTTTTTCGGTCGCTCCTTCTGTCAGGCCGCTCGACGTTCTCAGCCTTGCCGGACGGAGCAAAAGGAGTGGTGGTGTTCTTTTGGTTCTGACTGATACCTGAAAACTGTTAACCGTCAACTCTCACAAGGAGCACATCATGAAAAACGATATATCCCGCCGCCAATTCCTCGAGCGCACCGTCGGAGCCGCTGGTGCGCTGGCAGCCTCGCCGGCAATTTTTCTCAAGCCCGAACACATTCCCTTGCCGCTGCAATCCATGGCGCCCAGCGATCGTCTCCGCTTCGGCATCATCGGTATCGGCATGCAGGGTTCGGGCCTGCTCCATGACGCCATCCAGCTCCCCGGTGTCGAATGCGTCGCCGCTTGCGATCTCTATGACGGCCGCCACACTCTGGCTCAAGAAATCGTCGGCAAAAAAATCCCCACCACGCGCCGCTACAAAGATCTCCTCGACAACAAAGAAATCGACTGCCTCATCGCCGCCGTCCCCGACCATTGGCACAAGCAAGTTGTCGTTGACGCCGTCAGCGCCGGCAAAGACATCTACTGCGAAAAGCCCATGTCCCACTCCGCCTCCGACGGCGTCGCTATGGTCGCCGCCGCGCAAAAAACTGGCCGCGTCGTCGAGATCGGCTCGCAGCGCGTTAGCTCCGTTCTCTGCGCCAAAGCCAAAGAGCTTCTCGCCAACGGCACCATCGGGACTCTCACTCTCGTCGAAGGCTCGCTCGGCCGCAACGATCCCACCGGCGCCTGGGAGTATCCTCCGCCTCCCGATCTTTCCCCCAGAAACTTCGATTGGGACACGTGGCAAGGCGAGGCCACCAAGCGGCCCTGGGATCCGGACACTTCTCCCAAGTACTTCGCCCGCTGGCGCTGCTGGAAGGAATACGGCACCGGCCTCGCCGGCGATCTCCTCGTCCATCTCGTCAGCGGCATGAACTTCATGCTCGGCTGGAACGAGCCGCCCAAGCGCGCTATGGCTCTCGGTGGCATACTCCGCTTCCCTGACGGCCGCAACATGCCCGATGTCCACGCCACACTGTTCGACTACGGCCGCATGCCCGTCTATCTCCGCCTCAACCTCGGCTGCGATACGCCGGAGATCTATCGCTTCCAGGGTTCCAAGGGCATTCTCGAAGTCACCGAGTACACCATCACCTACATCCCCCAATCCGGCGAAGACGAGTCCCCCAGCTATTACACTTCCGGCTACCCCAAGGAGATGCGCGACGCCTATACCAAAAAGTGGCACGAGGATCACGATCCCAAGCCCGGCAAGGAGCCCATGAGGGAAGGTTTCACCTATCGCGGCGCTTCCTGGGACGAAGAAAAACCTCACCTATGGAAATTTTTCCAGGGCGTGCGCAACCACCAGCAAGTCACCGAAGACGCCGTCTTCGGCCACAACGCTGCACTGGCTTGCCACATGGCCAACGAATCCTATTTCCGCAAAGCTGCGGTCACCTGGGACGCCGCCTCCAACACCATCAAGTCGTAGCCGCGGCTTCATGTAGCGATCTTTTATATAGGTGAAGGCGCAGCACGTTGCGCCCCCTCTCGGCAAAATCATTGCCATTCGGCCCCAGAAACCCCGTGGATTGCTTCTTCTCCCCCTCGGGAGTAACATCCTTCCCAAAGAGGGTCACCCATCCAAGCGAATCGCTCGCGGTTCGACCCCGTCTTAATGTCTCCCGCGAGGTCGCCGTTGGCTGTCAAGCCCTAGGTTCTTTTTTCACATGGCCCAGCCAAAAATCCAACACGACCAAGCCCCTCCCTCCTCGACGGACCTCATCGGCAAAGAGGTGGGAAGGTTTTCGATTCGCGCCCGTCTCGGTGCCGGTGGCATGGGAGAAGTCTATTTAGCTGAGGACACTGGCCTTAAGCGCCAGGTAGCCCTGAAAAGGATCGCACCCAGGCTTTGCACCGACGCGGTATCACGTCAACGCCTCTGGAAAGAAGCCGAATGGGTCTCCCGCCTAAACGACCCCCATATTGCCGCCGTCTATGACGTCATCGAAGACGGTGACGAAGTTTTCGTGGTTATGGAATATGTGGAAGGCGAAACCCTGCGCAAGCGGCTTTCCCGGCCTATCACCGTCTCTGAATTTCTCCCCATCGCCACCCAATGCGCCGAAGCCCTCACTGCCGCTCATCACGCCGGCCTCCTGCACCGCGACATCAAGCCTGAAAACATCATGCTCACCCCATCCGCTCAGGTCAAAGCCCTCGATTTCGGCTTGGCTCGCGAAATCCCCGGCGCGGATTCCTCCCGAACCCGGGACACTCTGGAAAGCGCAAGCTTTGCCGGGACACTCGTCTACATGGCGCCCGAAATCCTTCAAGAGAAGGCGGCCGACGCGCGCGCCGACATCTTCTCGCTCGGCGTGGTGTTCTATGAGGCACTGGCGGGGCATAACCCGTTTCTTCGTCACGGATTTCTCGAAACCTGCAATTCCATCTTGCATGAAGATCCGCCGCCGCTTCGCAGACACAATTCCAAAGTTCCCCAAGAGCTCGAACACATCGTCGCAAAAATGCTCGCCAAGGAACCCCAAGAACGCTACGCGACCTCTGCCGATCTGGTCGTGGATCTTCGCGCTCTGGTGCGCTCACAACCGCCAGCACCGACTCCTTCACGGTTCCTACTGTCGAAACGCGGGAAGGCTCTGGCCGCTTCTCTCGTCCTTGCAGCTATCCTCATAGGCCTGGCGGCCGCTAACCCATCTGTCCGGCAGCGCTCCCGGGCCTGGCTTGGATTCACCCAGGTGCCGCGCCAAAAACAGCTCGCTGTCCTGCAATTTCGCTCTCAGAACGGCGATCCCGAAGGCGCTTCCTTCGCCGCGGGCTTGACCGATACACTAACCGCCAAGCTCACGCACCTCACCGACGACCGCTCGCTTCAGGTGGTTCCTACAACGGAGATTCAGGCCAAGCACGTTGCCACGGCCCAGCAGGCTTACGCCGAATTCGGAGCCAATCTCGTTCTCGAAGGCAGCCTCAGCAAGTCCGGCGATCTCGTTCGCGTGAATTATGCTCTGGTGGACTCGCGCACGCGCCGCCAGTTGAGCGCCAACAGCCTTACCCTCCCCGCATCCGATCCCTTTGCCGTCCAGGATCAAGTTGTGAATGGGGCCGTCGAAATGCTGGGTCTGGTAGTCCCGCCCGATGAGCGCCGCGCTCTGGAGTTTCACGGCACGCGCGATCCCGGCGCCTACAATCTTTACCTGCAGGGCCGCGGGTACCTGCAGAACTACGACAAGCCGGAGAACACCGACAGCGCCATTCGCGTTTTCCAGCAGGCACTTCAACTGGACCCCAACTACGCAGTCGCCTATGCCGCTCTCGGTGACGCCTATTGGCGAAAGTACCGGGATGAAAAAGATCCTCGGTGGGTGCAAAACAGTAGGGATGCCTGTGAACAAGCCCTTCGTTTGGACGACAAACTGGCCGCCGCTCACGAATGTCTCGGAACGCTGCACACGGGAACAGGCCGTTACGAGGATGCCGTTCCGGAGTTCGAACGCGCCCTCCAATTCGAGCCCACTAACGACGACGCCTCCCGCGGCTTGGCCCGGGCCTACGAACGCCTGGGTAAGTTCTCTCAAGCCGAAAAAACCTATCGGCAGGCCATTGATTTGCGCCCTCACTATTGGGCCACTTACAGCTGGCTGGGTGCGTTTTACTACAGCCGGACCCGTTATCACGAAGCCGCGGAGATGTTCAGCAAAGTCATTTCGCTCGCTCCCGACAGCTTTCGAGGCTATTACAATCTCGGCGGCACAAATATCGCCGAGGGCCGCTACGCCGACGCCATCGCGAACCTCGAGCATTCCATCTCCATTCGGCCCACCGCCAATGCCTACTCGAATCTCGGAATGGCCTACTTCTTACTGCGGCGATTTGACGAAGCTGCCGGGAGCTTCGCGCAATCCTTGAAGCTCAACGACAAAGACTACGGACTGTGGTGGAACTTGGGGGACGCCTATTCTTGGATTCCCGGAAAAAGCGCGGAGGCGACGGACGCTTACACAAAATGCATCTCCCTCGCAAACGATGAACTAAAGATCGATCCGCGCGATACGACCGCGCTCGGCATCCGGGCCATCTGTTTCGCCATGACCAATGATCGCAAGGCGGCCCTGGCCGACCTCCGTAGCGCCACATCACTCTCCCCAAAGGATGCGGAGTTGTGTTTCGACGCCGCGCTCGTCTACAACCACTTCGGCGAATCAGAGCAAACCCTCGAATGGCTGGAGAAAGCCGTGGCCGCTGGCTATTCGCGCACCCTCGCGCGCGACTCCCCGTTTTTCGACGAATTGCGGGCGAATCCCCGTTTTCGGAAGCTGTTCCAGGTTCAATAATATTTTCAAGGAGGAACCATGTCTACAGGCACTGGCATGCAAGAGGAAAGAATCAAGAAAGTGGTCATCACGCTTGACAACCAAGGCAAGCCCCAAGTCGATAAGGGACACGAAGTCGTCGTGCTCAACAGGCTGAATAACGAAGAAATCCTTTGGATTTCGACGGAGCCATTCCGCATCGATTTTATGGAGGGCTCGCCGTTTTACGAGGACCAGTTCGACAGCGCCAACGCATATTCCGGTCTGGTTCGCCGGAGCGTTCTCAAAAGCAATGACAGAATATATAAATACACGATCGACATAAAAGGGAAGATTCTCGATCCTGGCATAAAGATCGATCCCTAAACGGTTACGGCGAAAAACACTTCACCTTCCGGCGATCCATTCGAAGTGTGCTTAGCAAGTCAGATACACTCACCACGTGCACCAACGAGACCACGCACCAGCGATTAGCCCAGCAGGCTGGCTCGCGTCATCGCTTCTATTCGGGATACCGGCCTTGACCTTCGCCTTCCTTTTTCACTGGGCCGGCCCGAGTCTGTTGCGGCAGATGAGTTCGTGGTGGCGCATTTTCCATCTGCTGCTCATTCTGCCCCTTGCACTCATGTTGATGGCCTCGCTTGTTGGTGCAGCCATTGACGTCCGCTCCACATCTTGGAAGGCACTCACCGAACGGTTACGGCTCTCGGCTCCAAACGCGACGGCTTGGATCTGGGCAGCTGCACTCTCGGGCTTCATGTATGGAGGTAATTGGGAAGATCTGTTTGCGGTTGCAACATCCTGGCTTGCCCTCTGGAAAGAGAAGAATCGCCATGTCTGGTTATTCGCGGCGATTCTGATAGGCACGCTCCTCAAGCGGAGCGCAGGCATCTTTCGACCAACCCTGGAGTCCATCAGATTCTTCGATGCTTCTGGGTTCTACCACGAGTTTTTCGATCATTTCGGCCCGAAGGATTTCATGGGCATTCCACTCCATGGGGCTTGGTGGATTCTCGTTTACTATGCCGCCCTAATCGTTGTGTGCAATATCGGCGGGGAGGAACTTTGGTGGCGCGGTTATGTGCTTCCGCGCCAAGAACTCGTGTTCGGAAGGGCCACCTGGGTTGTCCACGGGATTCTCTGGTCGGTCTTCCACTTATTCATGCAGCCGACTCTCTGGGACACAGTCCGCATGGCAATCACGGGTATCGCGCTCTCCTTCGTTGCGCAACGCACAAAAAGCACCTGGCCGGGGATCCTCGGCCACAGCTTCGGAAACCTGGCCTTCTTCCTAAAGTTGGTTAAGGGTGTGGTATCCCCTTGAGGTTCTCATTTTCTCCGACGGAGATCCTCGAGCCTGGGCCCGCCTCTGCCCGCCGAGTTTTTCCGCATCCTGCCAAGAGCGACCCTCACTGCTCGGGAGAATTGCGTGGAAACCGAAGAGCAAGGGAGATTCCTCACATCCGCAAGCCGACCCGACACCGAGCCGCTCTATTCTGGCAGCGAAGGGCAGCCGGGGAACTCGCGCTGAGCGGTGTTACCTATATATTGAAGGTCGTCGATGCCGATTTTGCTGGTATAAAAACCGTCGCAAGTCAGATTGCGCAGAAACACGAAGAATGCGACACCCGGGCTTAGCGTGGGATCCTGCTTGGCGTTTTTCCGGAAGGCGATCAGGTCCAGGATTTCTTTTTTCTGCTCCGGCGTGCATTCCAGATACAAGTGGCCGTAGCGGTCGGTCGAGAGATTGTCCAGCCAGAAAAGTCCGCCGCCCAGCTTCAATTGATATTTCTCATTTTCGCTGGTGAGCAGATCGATGAACTCCGGCGCGCCGGCTTCCACGGCCCCGCCGGATTTTTCATCTTTGGGGATGATGGTGTCGCAAAGCGCTGTCAACGTTTCATACTGATGAGCGGAAAAATATTTCGGCACGTACTTCCCTGCCGCCGTCGCCGCTTTCTCCTTGTGCACCATCTGGTGCACGTACGCCGCGGCCTCCGCCGGAATCACTTGCAGCACCGAACCAGCGGCCGCGCCGAACGCGAGAGTCCGGAGAATGTCCCGGCGGTTTATGGATTCGTTAGCCATGGCGTCCCCCACAACGGAAGGAAAAATGATTCAACCTGGAGTTCACTGAGAACACCGACGACCGCCCGTCATTTCGAGCGAAGCGAGAAATCTCTCTTCGTTGAGATTCGACGGAAGTTGGGAGTCGCGTCGGGGGGACACGTCAGAGGTTACCCTTCTTCGCTTCCTCCAGCAAATACTCAGACGCCCGCCAGGACAGCGCCATGATCGTCAGTGTCGGATTCTTATCCGGATTCGTCACCAGCGGCGCCCCATCGGTCACGAACAGATTCTTCACGTCATGCGCTTGGCAAAAACCATTGAGCACCGAAGTCTTGGGATCGGCGCCCATGCGCGCGGTGCCCACCTCGTGAATAATTTTGCCGCCGTCCTCGATCCCAAAAAGATTCTGACCGTGGATGGAAGTTTTAGTGCGGTATTCGCCGCCCATAGTCTCGACGATGGCCCGAAACGTCTGCTGCATGTCCTTGGCCTGGAGCAACTCGTAATCCGACCACTTGAAGTGAAAGCGCAGCGCGGGAATGCCCCACTGATCGACGACTTCGGAATCAATCTCGCAATAGGTGTCCGGGTTGGGAATCATTTCGCCTCGGCCGGCGAAGCCGATGTACGTGCCGTAGACCTGGCGGGCGCGCCGCTTCAATGTTGCGCCGTAGCCTTCTTCCTCGTGGCACAGATCATGAAACATGCCGACGCCCGGCAGCTCGCGCCCTCCGCCGAATTCGATGTGATAGCCGCGGGGAAAGTCATTCTTGCGGTCGAATTTCCACCACGGCATATACATGTGCATTCCGCCAACGCCGTCGTGATTGTGCGGCGGCATTTTCTCCAGCTGCGGGAAGTAGCCATAACCATCGCTGCCGACGGAATCAGTGAGATATCTGCCGACCGTTCCGGAAGAATTGGCGATCCCGGCCGGAAATGTGCTGGATTTGGAGTTCAGCAGCAGCCGCGCGGATTCGCAGGCGCTGGCAGCCACCACGATGGCGCGCGCGTTGATACGCTTTTCCATGCGCGACGCTTTATCAATATAGGAGACGCCGTCGGCTTTGCCTTCTTTGTTTACCAGGATTTCGCGCGCCATCGCCCCAGTAATCAGCGTCAGCTTTCCCGTTTTCATCGCCGGAGGCAGCAGAACCTGGCTCGAGCTGAAATTTGACGCCGTGATGCAACCGCGGCCGCACTGGCCGCAATAGTGGCAAGGCGCGCGTCCGTTGAGCGAGCGCGTGATGATCGCCATGCGCGAAGGAATACAAATGATGCCGAGCTTGTCGCAAGCCTTCTTGACCATCAGTTCCGTGCAACGCGGCTTGGGAGGAGGCAAGAAGACGCCGTCGGGAGCGCTGGAAACATTTTCCTTCGTCCCGAAGACGCCGATATAGGCTTCCACCTTGTCGTAATACGGCGCGAGGTCTTCGTAAGTGATCGGCCAATCGTCGCCGAGGCCGTCGCGCGTTGCGGATTTGAAATCGATGGGAGCAAAGCGCAGCGCGATGCGTCCCCAGTGGTTGGTGCGGCCACCGACGATGCGGGAACGAAACCACTCGAAACGCGAGCCGGGAGCGGAAGTGTACGGTTCGCCCTCGATCTGCCACGCGCCGTTGGGCGCAAGGAACTCGCCGAAATTTTCGCGCGCGTGTCCGCCGACGCCCGCGCCCCGATGCGGCGCTTCATATGGCCACATCAACATCTTGAAGTCTTTATCGGGATTTACGTTCGGCCCTGCTTCCAGCAGCGCGCAGTTCAATCCGCCCTCGGTGAGAACCTTCGCGGCCATGCCTCCGCCCGCGCCCGAGCCGACAATGCAAACGTCATACTGCTTCGGAGAGCGGATTACTTGAGCCATCTCAGGGAATTCTCCTTGCAAGCCACGGTACGGCAGATTATACGGCGGGCGGGCAAGCCACGCCCTACAGATTGTTTTTCTTGAGTTCAGAAACAGCGAAATCACAAGCGCGCGCGGTCAACGCCATGTAGGTGAGCGACGGGTTCACGCAGGCAGAGGACACCATGCAGGCGCCGTCCGTCATAAACAGGTTTTTCGCATCGTGCGCCTGGTTGTGCTCGTTGAGCACGGACGTCTTGGGATCGCGGCCCATGCGCGCGGTGCCCATTTCGTGGATGGCAAGGCCCGGCGGCGTGATTTCATGATGGACGGAAATATCTTTTGCGCCGGCCGCCGCGAGCATTTCGGCGGCCTGGACAGCGATGTCCTTGGACATGGCAAGTTCGTTTTCGCTCCAGGCGCAATTGATTTTCAGCGTCGGGATGCCCCAGGCGTCGAGTTTTTCCTTGTCGATCTCGACGTAATTGCTGTGATTCGGCAAACATTCGCCAAACCCGCCAATTCCCATGCGCCACGGTCCGGGCATTTTCAGCGAGTTCTTGAAATCAACGCCGATGCCAACCTTGTTGATGCCGCGGGACCAGCCTTCGCGGCTCCCGCCGCCCTGGTAGCCGTAGCCGCGCACAAAATTGTTTTGTTTGGTCTTTGCGTTTACGTTGCGGAAGCGCGGGATGTAAATGCCATTGGGACGGTTCCCGAACGGCATCTTGTCTTCATGGCCGGGCATTTCGGCGCTGGCGCCGTTGCCCATGTGATGATCCATGAGGTTGTGGCCGAGCTCGCCGCTAGAGTTGGCGAGGCCATCGGGAAATTCAGGCGTCGCGGAATTGAGCAGCATGCGCGTGGACTCGAGAGTCGAGCCGCAAAGGAAAAAGACGCGGGCCTTGAATTCCAGCGCGTTCTTGGACTGCGCGTCTATCACGCGAACGCCACTGACGCGCCGGGACTTCGAATCAAAGCTTAGGCTGTGAACGACGCTGTATGGGCGAATCGTCAGCCGGCCCGTTTTCTGCGCGGCGGGCAGCGTCGAATTCAAGCTGCTGAAATAGGAACTCGTGATGCAGCCACGGTGGCAAGGGCCGCAGTAGTGGCAGGCGGCGCGTCCTTTGTGAACGCGCGTAAGGACGGCGGCGCGTCCGATGGTCAGCATTCGATCGTCAAAATTTTTTGCGAGCGCATTTTTTAGATCGACTTCAACGCAGGTCATTTCCATCGGCGGGAGAAATTTTCCATCAGGAAGCTGCGCCAAGCCTTCGGCCTGGCCGCTAATCCCGGCGAATTCTTCGACGTAGTCGTACCAGGGAGCGATGTCCGCATAGCGAATCGGCCAATCGATGGCGATTCCCTCTTTCAGGTTGGCTTCAAAATCGAGATCGCTCCAGCGGTAGCTCTGGCGCCCCCAGGTGATGGACTTCCCGCCGACCTGGCGTCCGCGGATCCACGAAAAATGTTTTCCCGGCGCATCGGTGTAGGGATTTTCTTTGTCGTTGACAAAAAACTGGTGCGTGTATTCGTCGCAAGCGTAGTAGACCTCGCGTTGGATTAGCTGCGTTTTCTCGCGTTCGGCACGATTGTCCCAGCCGCGATGCTTCAGCTCCCACACGGGAACGTGCTCGACATAGTCGCGCTCGGGTATGATGCTGCGGCCCGCTTCGAGAACGAGCGTGTTGAGGCCCTTTTCAGTGAGTTCCTTGGCGGCCCAGCCGCCCGTGATCCCTGAGCCGACAACGATTGCATCGTAGGTAGTGGTTGGCATGTTCGTTCCTAGCCCTCCGCGTCGCCGGCCCCAGGTGCGACAGGAATACAGCCGTGTTGCGCTCCCGGAATGATTTGCAACTTGAGTTCCTGGCTGAAACCGATTTCCGAAGTGTAGTAACCGTGGACCGTCATTCTCTTGAACACGGTGAAGAAATCATCTTGCATCTGGAGGTCGCGGCCTTCGACCTTCCACTGAGGCGGGCGGGTCTTATGCTCTGATCGAGCTCGGATCACGGCGGCAGCTTCATCGAGGGAACGCAAGAGGGCAAGTTGTTGATCGGGAGAAGCGTCCACGAAGTTTTTACCGAAGAGCGTGTTGCTCTGCTTGTCCGCATCGGCGAGGCCGCTCAGAAAATTGCGGCGCTCTTCATCGTTGGCCCATTCGGTGAGGACGACGTCCATGAATTCGTTGACGAGGGCGCCCTTGGCTCCGGGCGTCTCGGTGGCGGGAATAATCTGATCAATCATGGCCACGACCGTTTCGTTCTGATGGGCGTCGAGCGTGCGAAGGGCGTATCCGGCGTCAGGATGGGAATCGCGGAAAAAACCAAAGAGATCGGCAGGCACCGCCCGCAAAACGCCACCAGCCATCAATAATCTTAAAGCTTCACGCCGTTGCATAAATCCTCCCCGGCCTGGTTCCGCGCGCCGATTATTTTCGCTCCCCGCGGCCAAAATTCAAGGCTGTCGCGCGGCGCACCGCGCTATTCACTCAGAAGTTCGCCGCGAACGTTTTTCAAAATGTAGGCAGCGCGCTCCACGCCTACTTCGCCCGACAAGATCAAATCTTCGTTCTCGATACTCAGGATGCCTTCGTAGCCGACATCCATATAGGCCTTCACGACCGCTTTCCACAACGAGGCGCTATGCCCGTAACCAACGGCGCGAAATTCGTCCGAGGCATCGGGGCGCTCCTCCTTCTTGATTGCAAAGTTCAGAACCCCATACCTGGCCACATACTCGGGATAAAGAACCGTGT
>DATKEV010000007.1:0-15482 GCA_035511855.1 Candidatus Udaeobacter sp. | reverse complement strand
CCGCGGTCTTTCTCTGAGATGACACTGATCTTCCCGCTGTGGGCCTGCACAATTTGGTAGACGATGGACAATCCAAGGCCAGTACCACCTTCGAATCCCGATTGGAGAGGTTCAAAAATCTTCGCCCGCTGCTTGGGGTCCAGACCAATGCCCGTATCGCTAAAGGCGATGCGCAACCAGAAAGGATGCTGGTCGAGTTTGACAGTGAGAGTCCCACCCTCCGGCATTGCGCGGAGCGCGTTGTCACAAAGATTCCAGAAAACTTGCTTGATCTTACTGGCGTCCACGCGGGCGCGCATTTCCCGCCCGTTGAACGATCTTACTATCTGGTACTTTGTACCAACGTCCGGCTTCTTTTCCATGAGCATCAGCGTTTCGTCGAGAAGTCCGCGGACATCGGCCTCCTGAAACTCGTAAGTCTTTTCCCTTGAGTAATTCAAAAAATCGGTGATGATGTTGTTGAGCCGCTCGGATTCCCGGCTCACAATATTGACCAGATGCTTCTCGTCTTCTTCGAGCGGGACGAGCCGCGCCAGTTCCTTAACGGCTCCTGCCATGGCCGTCAACGGCTGCCTGATTTCATGAGCGATGGCCGCCGAAAGCCGGCCCAGAGCCGCCATCCGTTCCTTTGTGGCCACTTCCTGCTCCAGGCGCCGCAGATCGGTGAGATCTTGGAAATTGAATACATAGCCGCTTCGTTCCGCCTCGCGCGAACGCAGCGGAGATAGACTGATTCCCAGGTAACGCACTTCCCCCGATGGCGTGCGAAAGTCGATCTCCTTCCGAATGGAGAGCCGCTCGGCGTTCGCATAGTGGCCGGGCAGCCAGAAATCCTCGTTCAACTCCTGTAATTTCCTGCCGCGCAGTTCCGCGAAGCTGTGGCCCAGAATTTCCTCGCCGGTGTGATTCAGAAGCAGAATGCGTCCCCTAAGATCGGTCGTCAGCAATCCGCCGCGCATCGAATGAATGATGTCTTCGGTGAAGTCCTGCAAACTAAGCAGTTCCTCACGTTTCGCTTCCAGCTCAAGGCCTTTCCGGCGCAGAGATTGCGCCAGAAGGCTGGCTAGATACGCTACGGCCAGAAAACCGAGAAAATTCATGACCAGCCAGGAGCCGAGACTACCGCGCGTCGGCGCCAGCGCCGAAGTGCGAGGAATCTTTTCCAAATAAGCGAGAATCGTCATGCCCCCGAGCAGGAGAAAGCAAATTGCCGCAGTCAGAAACGCAAGCCGGCGGGAAAAAAGGATGCTCCCGACAATAATCGCCAGGAGATACAGCGAGATGAAATAACTCTCCTGAAGTCCCGTGGAATAAACCAGGAGAGAAATCATCACTACGTCGCCGGCGACCTGCAACCCTCCATGCCAGTGGGCTTGCGGGAGCCAGCGCAACAGAATGAGATGAAGGATTCCGAGAGTTATCCAGAAGATGATCAGGGGAAGAAAAAAACGATTGGTGCTCAACCCGGGAACGTATTGGGGCCAGACTACGCCAACGGTAAGGATCAGCGTGATCGTTAAAAGACGAACACGCGTCAGCCACTCCAGCCACTCTCGCGATGCGAAGCTTTGATCCATCGTGCGCGCACGCCCCCCAGCCCTCGCTTCCAGGCTTTCACATGTCGAAAGCAGGAAAAGTGGAGGGGTGAGGCCTTCTTCACCCCCTCCACTAAGAGGACAATGCCGAGCGGGCGGAAGCCCAATTAGTGCATCGAACTCAGTTTTCCAATCAGCGAGAACAGCGGCAGGTACATGGAAATGACCACGCCGCCGACGACGACCCCCAGAAAAACGATCATGACGGGCTCAAGGGCTGTCAGCAAGTCTTTCACCGCCGCGTCCACTTCCTCTTCATAGAAATCGGCGATCTTCTGGAGCATGGCGTCCATCGCGCCTGTTTGTTCGCCGACCGCGATCATCTGAGTCACCATGCCGGGGAACACCTCGGAATCCTTCAAGGGTTCCGTGAGCGACTTGCCCTCCTCGAGTGATCTCCTCACCTGCTGAAGAGCCCTCTCAACCACCGCGTTGCCGGCCGTTTTTGCGGTGATGTCCAGACCCTCAAGGATGGGCACGCCGCTGGAGATGAGCGTGCCGAGCGTCCGCGTAAACCTCGCAACGGCAATTTTTCGCATCAGAATGCCCAGGACGGGTAGTTTGAGGACGATGGTGTCAAGGACAAATCGCCCTTGCGGTGTGCCGTACCAAATCTTCAGCCCGAATATGGCGCCGGCAACGGCCACCAGGATGAGTAATCCGAAAATACTTCCGACCAAGTTGCTCATCGCAATGACAATTTTTGTGGGCAACGGAAGATCGACGCCCAACCCTGCGAACAAGGTCGCAAAAATCGGCACGACCTTCCACAAAAGCAGCGTAATCACGCCGCCGGCGACGGTCAAAACGCCAACCGGATAAACAAGGGCCGATTTCACGGCGCGCTGCAACTTCACGTTCTTTTCGATGTAGGAGGAAAGACGCTGCAGAATGGTGTCAAGAATACCACCCGTCTCGCCGGCCTCTACCATGTTCACGTACAAAGCATCGAACACCTTTGGCGAACTGCGCATGGCCGCGGAGAGCGTGGCGCCCCCTTCCACTTGGCCGCGGGTACTGATCAGCACCTTTTGAAACGTCTTATTCTCCTGCTGGCTCGCCAGAATCTCCAGGCATTGCACGAGCGGCAAACCGGCATCGATCATGACCGAAAACTGGCGAGTGAAGATTGCGAGTTCTTTGGAGTTCACGCCGCCGCCGAAGGTTGGAACATTGAATTCCTTCCCCTTCTCGGTCATCTTCGTCGCCGTGATCTGCTGGCGCTTCAGCAACGTCGCAAGCTCCGACTTGTTCGCGGCGGTCATCACCCCGCTGACACTGGAGCCGGAGCGACTTGTTCCCTGATATTTATAATCCGGCATTGGATTGCCTCCTCAGTTCTTTAATTCCTTGGGCATATGGCCGTTCAGCCAATTCTAAATCTCCTAGCGTTTGCTGGCCACGGGGACTTTCGAACTGCTCCCGGTCGTGGAAACGCCGCGGTTGATCATGTCCTGCAGTTCATCCGCATTCGATGAACGCGAGATAGCCATGTCCAGCGTAATCAGTTTTGTGAAGTAAGCGTTCGCGAGTCCCTGGTTAAAGGTTTGCATGCCGGTCTGGCCCGTACCGGTCTGCATCGCAGAATATATCTGGTGAATCTTGTCCTCGCGAACCAGATTGCGAATCGCAGGAGTAGGCACCAGGACCTCCATGATCATGACGCGGCCGCGCCCATCAGCGCGCGGGAGAAGCGCTTGACAGAGAATGCCTTCGAGTACCATGGAGAGCTGCGCACGAATTTGCGGCTGCTGATGGGATGGAAACACGTCAATGATACGGTTGATGGTCGAAGACGCCGAATTCGTGTGCAAGGTGGCAAACGTCAAGTGGCCCGTTTCGGCGATGCGCAGTGCTGATTCAATGGTCTCGAGGTCGCGCATTTCGCCGATAAGCACAACGTCGGGATCTTCGCGAAGCGCGGCGCGCAGTGAGTTTGCGAAGGAATGGGTATCCGCGTGAACTTCCCGCTGGTTTACCAGACACTTCTTGTGGTTGTGCAGGAACTCGATCGGATCTTCGATCGTGATCATGTGCTCTTCACGCTCGCTGTTGATCTTGTCGAGCATGGCCGCGAGAGTGGTCGACTTACCCGAGCCCGTCGGCCCGGTGACGAGAACGAGACCGCGCGGTTTGTCGCAGAGACCTTTTACGACCAACGGCAATCCAAGAGCGTCGAAGCCTTTGATTTCCCAGGGAATCGTGCGGAAAACGGCCCCGACCGCCCCCCGTTGGTTAAAAACGTTGCCGCGGAAGCGCGCCAGATTCTTCAAACCGAACGAAAAGTCCAGTTCCAGGTTTTCCTCGAAACGGTGCTTCTGTGCGTCCGTCAGCACGCTATAGGCAAGTGATTTAGTATCCGCAGCAGTTAGCGGCGGCATATCGAGAGGCCGAAGCCTCCCGTGCACGCGCACGCGCGGCGCGCTGTTCGTGGTGATGTGGAGGTCGCTGCCTCCCATCTCGATCATCTTCTTCAGCAACTCGCTTAACGTGATTCCCGCCATCGCCCACCTTCGATTCTATAAAACCGTCTCGCGGAGGACCTCTTCCATAGTGGTCTGCCCAGCCGCTACTTTGATCAAACCGCTGCGCCGCAGCGTGATCATTCCCTGTTCAATCGCTTTCTTCTTCAATTCCAGCGCCGACGCGCCCACGAGGATCAGTTCGCGAAGCTCGTCGTTGATTTCCATGACTTCATAGAGACCAGTCCGGCCTTTGTAGCCGCCCTTGTTGCAGGTGGTGCAGCCCTTTCCGTGATAAATCTTCGTTGTCTTTACTTCTTCAGGAGAATATCCGGCATCGATCAGCGCTTGCTGCGGGACTTCCAGCTCTTCTTTGCAGTTCACGCAAATCCGGCGCACCAGACGCTGAGCACATATGAGGTTCACCGATGTCGCGACCAGAAACGGCTCAATACCCATGTTCATCAAACGGCTGATCGTCGAAGGTGCGTCATTGGTGTGCAGCGTGGACAAGACCAAGTGACCCGTGAGCGCTGCCTTGACTCCGATTTCCGCCGTTTCAAAGTCACGAATCTCGCCGACCAGGATGATGTTGGGGTCTTGGCGCAGGAAAGCACGAAGGGCAGCCGCAAAGTTCAGCCCGATCTGCTCCTTCATCTGTACTTGATTAATTCCTGCCAATTGAAATTCGACCGGATCTTCCGCAGTCATGATGTTGGTGTCAACTTTGTTCAGCGTCGCCACGGAAGAGTACAGCGTGTTGGTTTTGCCGGACCCCGTGGGGCCTGTGACAAGCACCATGCCGTACGGTTTCAAGATGTTGCGTTCGAATTTCTTCAACGACTCCTGTTCAAACCCCAGCTTGGTCATGTCCAGCCGGAGGTTTTCCTTGTCCAGCAACCGGAGCACGATCTTTTCGCCGTAGAGTGTCGGCACCGTGGAAACGCGGAAGTCCAGCTCTTTTTTCTTCCCGTCCGCTTTGTACTTGATCATGATGCGGCCGTCTTGCGGCAATCGCTTTTCGGCGATGTCCAGTTTGGCCATGATCTTCATGCGGCTGGTGATGGCGTCTTTCAGGCGCAAGGGCGGGGTCATCACGGTCTGCAACTGACCGTCCACACGGAATCTCACACGCATCTCGAGTTCATAAGGCTCGACGTGAATGTCGCTCGCCCCGCGCTTCACGGAGTCCGTGAGGATCAGGTTGACGAGCTTGATGATGGGGGCTTCCTCGGCCGCCTTTTCCAGAGTTGCGGTATCCAGCTCCGATTCCTCCGCGGCCAGCTCGAGCTCGTTGTCCTCGTCAACCAGGTCCCTCATCAAGGTGCTGATTTCTTCCTGGTTGGTGGATGAGCCTCCATAGAACCGCGTGATGGCATCGCCAATCGCTGACTCGGAAGCCACGACCGGTTCCACGTTGAACCCCGTCATGAACTTGATGTCATCCATCGCGAAGACGTTGGTGGGATCCGTCATGGCGATCGTGAGAACAGAGCCAACCCGCGACAGGGGAATCACCTGGTAACGCGATGCCGTGTCTTGTGGTATGAGCTTGATGACGTTGGGATCGATTTCGTAATACTTCAGGTTGATCGAGGGAACGCCGTACTGTCGGGAGAGCACACCGGTGATGTCATCGTCGGTGATGAAGCCCATCTTCGTCAGGCAACTCCCCAGTTTGCCCCCATTGGCGCGTTGAAACTCCAACGCTTTCTGGAGCTGGTCCTGCGTGATCAGGCTTTCTTTGACTAGTATTTCGCCCAAACGGACGGACATCCGCAGCACTCCCGGCTAGGTTTGCACCCAGCGTTCACCTTAGCAAATCAGGAGGCAAAGCGTATTCAGATTTTCTCATATCGTTCTGAAAGGGCTAATACCTGTCCACAGGGTCAGGTCTTGGAATGCGAGGACAGGCAGGAATCTTGACTTGCTGCGCTGCGCTGGCTATCTTGCCTTAGAGATGTCTCCGAACAGCATGCAGACAGAATCTGCTCCTTCGTACGGCCTACTGACGAAAATTGTCTACCCTCGATGCCGCCGGCTTTCCTTCAAATCTTCGAAGCCTTCGGCTCAGGTTCATTTCAGGCTCCAAATACCATGAGTCATCGTGACAATAAACAGCGCTGGGGCCTCGCCATCGGCGGGATTCTGCTGACACTCCTCTTAGCCGCGGTCTTCACTTTCGGTTCACTGGACGTCCCGTTCCACCCAAAGAGTTGGCGTGAGGTCATGGCACTTTATGCGGTCTCAAGCTTCATCACCGCGGCACTGCTTGTCTTCGGCCTGATTCTCGCTCGCACGGTTCTGCGGCTTTGGGTGGAACGAAGCCGCGACCAGCTAGGCGCTCGCTTCAAAACGAAGATGGTCGTCGGAGCCATGGCGCTCTCTCTTCTGCCTATCCTCTTCATGTTCATGGTCAGCTATTCCCTCATTAATCGCAGTTTGCTGCTCTGGTTTCCAAGACCTCTTGAAATCGCTTCCGAAGAAACGCAAAGGCTGCTGAACGATTTGGGTCAATCCCAGTTGCCCCGCCTTCGCGGCATAGCCAAGCAGGTGCAAGCGGAACTCGCACGGCCGGGTGACGAATACCTACAGCACGCTTTTGCCAGAGGCGCGGATGCCCTCTGGGTTCTCGATCAGGACGGCCACCCTGTGCGAGGGGGCACGGTCTGCGATTCTCAGCCAGAGGATCGTCTTGGCCCTATCTGCTCACAAGCGGATGTTCGAGGAACCTATTTGCGTACACTCCCGAGCGGAGTGGAACTTTGGGAGGCACGCGGAAAAGATTATTTCGCCGCACGGATTCCTACTTCACGGGCCGGGCAGGCGATCGGCTTCATCGTCGCGGCCTACCGGACGAACCCCAGCCTCCTCACACGGCTTGCCACGATTCAGTCTCAGACGCGCGAATATTATCAGGCGAGACAAGACCTTCGCGCCCTGAAGCGGCAGATGCTTCTAATCCTTCTGCTGTTTACTGTCCTGTTGCTTTCGGCGGTCATGTGGGTGGCTCTCTTCTTAGCCAAGCAAGTCACCGTTCCCATTCAAGCACTCGCTGAAGGGACACGCGAAGTTTCGACAGGTAATTTTGACTACCAAGTTCCCGAACAGGCTCAGGATGAACTCGGTGTTCTGGTGCGCTCGTTTAATACTATGACCACCCAGCTGCGCGACAGCCGCTCGCAAATCGATCAGTTCACGCGAAACCTTCAGCAGGCCGTTCAGGAGCTGGAGCGCCGGCGCCAACTGATGGCCACGGTGCTCGAAAACATTCCTACGGGCGTGATTTCGCTCGATGCGGCGGGAACGATCCTGCGGGTGAACAGCTCCGTCTCGCGCATTTTCGGCGGGGGCAATGCGGATTCGCCGACCCTTGAAGGGCTCCTCGGCGCGGACGCCGCGCACACGGTGCATTACTTGATGCGACGCTCGCTCCGCATGGGCGTGGTCTCGCGAGAGATCGAAACAGTTGTTGCCGGACGGGTACTGCATCTTGCGGTGACGGTCAGTTCACTGGGGCCGCGCCGCGCAAACACGGGCTATGTGCTCGTGCTCGATGATCTTACCGAAGTGCTCCGCGCCCAGAAGTCGGCCGCTTGGCAGGAAGTGGCCCGGCGCATCGCCCATGAGATCAAGAACCCGCTGACGCCGATTCAACTCTCCGCTCAGCGGCTTTCCCGGTTCATCGGGCGCCGGAACGCCTCTGATCGAACGTCTCTCCAGGATTCTGAATTAACCGAGCTTGTTCGGGAATGTTCGGTGTTGATCGAACGGGAAGTTTCCACGCTGGCCGCCCTGGTCAAGGAGTTTTCGCAGTTCGTCCGTTTCCCGACCGCAAAACTCGCCCCGGCCGACGCCAATACGATCGTGCAAGAAGCAGTTGAAGTTTTCTCCGGCCGGCTCGATGGCATCACTCTCAAGACAGTTCTCGCGGAGCACCTGCCCACGGTTCGCGCGGATGGTGGCTTGCTGCGCAGCGTGGTCGTCAACTTGATCGACAACGCCGCCGAAGCCCTGGAGAGCTCTTCCTACCGGGAAATCGTTATTTCCACCAAGGCGCTCTCGCACGCCGAGTCCATCGAGATCTGCGTCTCGGACACCGGTCACGGCATTTCTCCTGAAGACAAGGACAAACTCTTCCTCCCTCATTTTTCTACCAAGGACCGCGGGACCGGCTTGGGCTTGGCCATCGCTGCCCGCATCGTGGGCGAGCACGGCGGCAGCATTCAGGTCGAGGACAATCTGCCGACAGGTTCGCGTTTCCTCATTCAGCTTCCCATCGCCGAATTGACCTCCGCCTCGATTGCCGACCACAATGGAGCTGACAACTTTCAATGACCGCAAAACCTCATCTTCTCGTCGTCGACGACGAGGCGGGCATCCGCGAATCACTTTCTTCTATTCTCAGAGACGAGGGCTACCACGTGGAAGCTGCTGGCTCGGCCGAAGAAGCCCTTGATCGTGCTTCCGCCGGCGACCTCGAGGTCATCCTCCTCGACGTATGGCTTCCAGGAATGGACGGCCTCGAAGCTCTCAGCCGCTTGCAGGTAATCCCGCGTCCTCCTGCGGTCATCATGATTTCCGGTCACGGCACCATCGAGACGGCGGTGCGCGCCACGAAGCTGGGCGCTTTTGATTTTGTAGAGAAACCCCTCTCACTCGAAAAAGTGATTGTTCTCGTTCGCAACGCCATCCAACAGCGCCGTCTCGAGGAAGAAAACCAGCTACTGCGAAGCGAGCTGAGCCATCGTTATCAGGTCATCGGTCAAAGTGTGCCGATGAAGGCTCTCCGTCAACAAATTGCCGTGACCGCCCCGACCAATGGCCGAGTCCTGATCTACGGTGAAAGCGGCACCGGCAAAGAACTTGTCGCTCGCGCGCTTCACGCCGCGAGCCTCCGCAACAAAGGCCCTTTCGTCGAAGTGAATTGTGCCGCTATTCCCGAAGAGCTGATCGAATCCGAACTCTTTGGCCACGTCAAAGGCAGCTTCACCGGCGCCACCGAAGACAAGATCGGCAAATTTCAAAAAGCCGACAATGGCACCCTTTTTCTCGATGAGATCGGCGACATGAGCCTTCGCACGCAGTCGAAGGTACTTCGCGTCTTGGAGGAGCAGCGCTTCGAACGCGTTGGCTCCAATGAAACCCTTCGCGTCGATGTGCGCGTTATTGCCGCAACAAACAAGAATCTCGAGCAGGAAATCGCCCGGGGCGTCTTTCGACAGGACCTTTTCTACCGCCTAAACGTGATTCCCTTTTTTGTCCCGCCCTTGCGCGACCGCAGGGAGGATATCCCGACACTCGGAAGGTTCTTCCTGGGCGAATTCAGCTCCGCCTACGGGAAAAAACCGCGCGAACTGAGCGACTCAGCGATGGAGATTTTGCTGCGTTATCCGTGGCCGGGGAATGTGCGCGAACTGCGCAACCTCGTCGAACGGCTTGTCATTGTTTGTCCGCAGGCGCGCATCGAACCTCACCATCTCCCCCCTGAGCTCTTCCGCGGCGTCGCGGAAAGTCCCCACCATCCCTACTCGACGCTCCATGAAGCACGCAGCGCCTATGAGCGGGAGTTTATCTTGCGAAAGCTCCAAGAGAACCGCTGGAACATGACGCAGACAGCCACGGCTCTCGGCCTCGAGCGCAGCCATCTCTACCGCAAAATGAAGTCCCTGGGCATCGCCGCGCCAGATTAGTGCGTTCTCTCGATGTTGCCATTCTCCGCAGGCGCTGCATGTTTTCTGTCTCTCTCCAGACTTAACTCAGGTAAAATCCCCAGAAACAGGGTCTTTCATCTCGAAGCATTTCGTGACGTGGCGTTTCTCTAGCGCACGTTCTAGTGCAACCGCCGTTTCGTTCATGGAAATCCTGACTCGTTTTCACGGGCCGCCAGCCAAACGGAACGCAGTACAACTTAAATAGGGGAGTTCATTTGAAAAAAATATCTCTTGCCCTGATCTTGTTTTCGACGGTAGCTTCTTCGGTCCGCTCGCAAACACAACTCGCCGAATCGGAACACGTTTCCCGGCCAGCTTCCTCGTCACGGACCTGGCTCCCTCACAACTGGGTTCGTGGTTATACCGACTTCGCGGTGGCGCCCTCGCATAACGAACCGGACCTAGGCCGGTGCATGTTTCCACAGCCCGCCAGTGCAGGCGGTTCCGCTTCCACTTGTACGGCCTACGCGCGCTACCTCCTCAGCAGCTACATTGAGATACAGCCGCTGGGCCGGACCCCGTTACGCCATCTGTTTCTCTTCTTCGAGCCGAAATTCAGTTTTGGAAGAAACATTCCACAGCTCAGTTATGACGAATCGATGGAGCCCATCGCCTACGATCGTGCCATCGGTGTCGGATTTCAATTGCCGAAAAACTTCGAACTGCGCGCAACGCAGCATCAGGTCGACTACTTGGGAAGGTACGGCAAGCCCCTTGGCACCGCCGATCTACGCACCAACGGCCCATACGGCCTCTATTCGACTTTTTCCGTGCGTTGGACCTTTGGCGGCTACGGTCACGCTGGAGCCCCATCCAGCTATTGATTCGCATGGCTTCAGCCGCGCGGTGAAGGAGATCGGTGCAAGCGGCGCCCGCCAGAGGGACAGCGGGAACTGCTTCATTCTTCGTGTTCCTCGTTCCGCGCCAATCCCTCTAACTGGAAACGCCAGTCGAGTTCCCGCACTTTCTGGGGATTTTCTCGCCAGTGTGGAGCAACTTTCACGAGCAACCCCAAATATATCTTCGTTCCAAAAAGAGTTTCCAGCTCCCGGCGCGCTTCGGTTCCAATCTTCTTGAGCATTTCCCCTTTGTGGCCGATCAGGATTTTCTTCTGCGAGTCACGCTCCACGTTCATCAGAGCTTGGATGCGCAATAATTTGGGCATCTCTTCAAATTTCTCGATCATAACCGCAAGCGCATAGGGAACTTCGTGATACATCACCTGGATGGCTTTCTCCCGGATAATTTCCGCGGCTAGGAAGCGTTCCGGCTGGTCCGTCACCTGGTCTTCGGGAAAGTAGGGTTCGCCCTCCGGCAGTTTTTTGAAGAGTTCGCCGAGCAGCTCGTCGCAACCCGCGCCTTTTAATGCAGAAATCGGCACGATCGCTTCAAATTCGAACGCCTTCGCGAACGCATCCATGAGTGGCAAGAGCTTGGGTTTCGGCAACCGATCCACTTGGTTCAGCGCCAGGATGGTCTTTCCCCGAAACCGCTTCGCCTTTTCCAGCAACAAATCATCCGCATGCGGATGCATCCGGCTGGCATCCACCATCAACAACAGCACGTCAATTCCCTCCACTGCGGCCGCCACTTCCTGCATCATTTGGCGCCCCAGCGCGGACTCTGCTTCGTGCAAGCCCGGCGTATCGATGAATACAATTTGCCCTTCCGGCTTGGTCACAATGCCCTGAATCCGGTTGCGTGTGGTCTGGGGCTTCGAAGTGACAATCGCCACTTTCTGCCCCACCAGCCGGTTCACCAGTGTCGATTTCCCTGCATTCGGCCGGCCAACAATGGCCACAAATCCTGATCGGAAACTTTTCTTCTCGCATTCAACCGTGCTCGACACTTGTCACTCTTCTCTGCGATTCCTCGCTACCTGACAACACGTTTACTCTGCTTCGCTTTACCTCGTGCGGAAGTCTCACCTTTTCGTGGGAACAGCTTTCATCTGCTTTCGAATTCGCACGCGCAGCACTTTTCTTTGATTTGCTTCCAGCACTTCGAAACGATGTCCTTCCAGTTCAATCTTGTCTCCTGGCGCCGGCACTTTCCCTGAAACGTGGCTGAGCAGTCCGGCGAGCGTGGTCACGGCTTCGTCCGATTTTTTTCCAAATTTCACCCCCAGCAATTCTTCCACGTCCCCAATCGCCAGGCTCCCGCGCATGATCAGGCCTCCGTCTTGCTCACGCACGACGTCCGGCGCGGGTGGCTTGCCGTCGTTTCCGCTTTCTCCGACGATCTCTTCCACCAGGTCTTCGACGGTAGCGATGCCCGCCACAGTCCCATGCTCGTCGATAACCACCGCCATCGGCTGCCCCTTCTGGCGCATCTCCCGGAGCAGTTCCGATCCCGCCTTCGTTTCTGGCATAAAGAGAACGGGCTTCGCCAGCTCGCGGACTTTGCGCTTGGGTAAATCTTGATCGGCGATATGCAGCAGGTCTTGTGCGTACGCGACGCCAAAAATATCGTCCAGCGATTTTTCGTACACCGGTATCTTGCTGAATCTCGTTCCGACCACCTTGGCGTGCAGCTCTTCGAGCGTGGCTTCCGCGGGCATAGCCACGATATCGGGCCGGGGTGTCATGACTTCGCGTACGCGCTTGTCACTGAATTCTACGACCTGCTCGATCAGGTCGGCTTGCTCCGGTTCGATGATCCCCTCTTCCTCCGCTGCCTCCACAAGCGCTTCAATTCCCTCTTCCGTGCGCTGCTCTTCGGTCTTTTCCGCCTCGTGTTCCGAAATCCGCGCCAGCGACTCCGCCCCTTCGAGAAAAACTCGCACCGGCCAAACTAGCCACATTCCCCCGCGGACCAAGGGGAGTAGCGGCAACAGCCAGCGCCCTGAAGTCCGGTACAAGAGCATGTCGGGGATGAAGTGCATCGCGAACACGACTTCAAGCACCAGAAAAACACAGAATTCGACGACCGATTCCCAGGTTCCGTGTACAAAATAGACGACTCCGCGGGTAGTCTCCAGCACTAGGAAAGCCAGGAGAAAATGACCGAGGATCCGGAACGTTCGCCCTCCGCTGCGGCGATTGATTCTCAGCTTCGGCTCGATCTCCGCTTCAAAAATATCCAGATGCTCATGTACGCGCCCCGTGGTCATCCGGCCCAGTTCGCGGTAGATCAATGTGAGGTAGGAAAAAATGGGCAGGGCAAGCCCAAGGAGTACGACACTCAGCGCATAGAGCCACCGCAGGTTCATCAGGCTAGTCCGAACCGCTTCCGCAGCTTTCCCTCGATCCGCTCCATTTCGCCGCGATCGGTTTCGTGGTTGTAACCCAGAAGGTGCAACACGCCGTGCAGAATCAACACCCGCAGCTCTCCTGGAAGGCTCCGCCCATGTTTGCTGGCATATCGACGCGCCGTCGCCGGAGAGATAGCAATATCTCCAAGGTATTCCCTTTTGTTGGTTGCTTGCGGACCCTGTCTAAGCCGGGCCGGCCTGCGCCTCGCGGACGCCGGAAAAGACAGCACGTCCGTCGGTCCCTTCTTCTTGCGGAATCTCTCATTCATCCGTGCGATCTCGGAATCGCTGACCAGGCAAACTGTGATGTCCGCAGTCCCATACCCCAACTCAATTTTCATGCGACGCAGAAACAATTCAAGTGGGCGCCGCGCCACGCGCACCGCTCGCTGGCGATTCAGGATCATCCCTGCTGAGTTTCTTTGTCTTTCCTGGACTCTTTGACCTGCGTTCCTGCTTTGCCGTTCGTTGTGTTTCCGCCCCGCTGCGGGTGATCTACATCATACTCTTCATAAGCGCGAATGATCTGCTGCACCAGGTTGTGCCGCACCACGTCCTTCTCGCCGAATTGGACCACGCCGATCCCCTCGATCTTCCCGCAAACTTCCAGCGCTTCGATGAGCCCGGACTTTTTTCCTTGCGGCAAGTCGATTTGTGTGATGTCGCCGGTGATCACCGCTTTCGAATTGAACCCCAGCCGCGTCAGAAACATCTTCATTTGTTCGCTGGTGGTGTTCTGCGCTTCGTCAAGAATCACGAAGGAATCGTTCAGTGTTCGTCCGCGCATGAACGCCAGCGGCGCCACTTCTATAATGCCCTTCTCGAGAAAGCGCTCCAGCTTGTCCGCATCGAGCATGTCGTACAGCGCGTCGTACAGCGGGCGCATGTACGGATCAATTTTCTGTTGCAACGTTCCAGGCAAGAACCCCAGCCGCTCCCCTGCCTCCACCGCGGGCCGCGCCAGGATAATCCGGTTCACCTGCTTCGTCAGCAGCGCGCTCACCGCCATCGCCACCGCGATGTAGGTTTTCCCCGTCCCGCCCGGCCCGATGCCGAACATCATGTCGTGCTTCTCGATCTCTTCCATGTAACGCTTCTGACTGGCGTTCTTGGGGGTGACCTGCTTCTTCCCGAACGAGCGCGTGCGCGCCGGCTCAAACATCCCCCGCGGCGATTCATGCGGCTCTTCCGTCGCCACGCGCATGAGCGACTTCACTTCCGTGCTGGAAAGCGACCGCCCGTGCCGCGTCAAGTGGTTGTATTCCTCGACGATTTTCACGGCTTGATCGACGCTCTCCTGCTCGCCTTCGATCGTCAGCCGCGTATCGTGCAGGTGCGTCCGCACATGCAGCGAATCCTCCAGCAAACGCACATTCTCGTCGAGCGTGCCGAAGAACGGTTCAATTTTTCCGGATATGTGAACGGTACGTCTCATCCAAGTGGAAGGTCTGCCTGTTAAGGGAGCCGAGTGGCCGATGGGATTCCTCCTCGCTATCGGTGACCGCGTTGCGGTCAACTCAGGAAGAAACTTCTTACACCCTAGCTTACACCCGCTCTAGGGTCAAGTTACGCGCTTGTTACAATACGTCCCATCGCAGACCTCCTCCACAGCAAGTTTCGGCATCTTAACATCTATATTTCCACTTCTCTGCCGCGCCTCCCTTTACCCCGCTCGTAACCTGTCCTCTGGTACGAACGCGCTATGGCCCAGTACCAATGGTCACGCGAAGATATCAATCGAAGCGGATGGAACTAGCTCGCAGAATCTAGTCACTGAGGGGTGAGTAGAACAAACATGAAAAACAAACTCTTGGTCTTGGGAACCTTCGCTAGCATGGCAGCTGCCCTGCCCGCTTGCGCCGCAGAAAACTCCGGTTCCAGTGTTGCCGCCGCACCTGGCTCGCTTCGCGGCACGGTCATCTGCCGCGGCGTTCCGAACGTTCCTGTCACCGCCGACGCCGAACAATCTCTCCCGATGCAACTCGTTGCCCGCCTGAATTGCGGCGATGAAGTGGCTGTTCTATCCGACTCCGAAGGCTATACCGTCAATATTCGCACTGCCGACGGCAAGGACGGCTATGTCGCGCGCTTGTACATCTCCGAACACGCCGCCAGCCCGGCCAAAGATCGCCGCGACGTCGAAGCTGTCGTTGATAACGGCATCGCGCGCTGGCAGTCAGGCGCTCCGGGCAGCGATCAATTCTTCAGCGGCGGCGCTGTCGTCGAAACTCTCACCGCCAACGGCATCACCGTCCAGGTTTCTCTGCAAGACACTGGCTGGAAGCTCCGCGCCAGCGTGGCCATCGCCAACGACGGCTCTGCGCCAGTTAGCTTCAACCCCGCCGGCTTTACGCTCGACGAGCTGAAGCCGCGCCTGCGCACCCTCGCCTATCAGAATCCCCGCGAGCTCGCCAAAGCGCTAAGACATCAAGTCTATTGGACCAACGCCAGCGCCACT
>DATKEV010000006.1:0-9657 GCA_035511855.1 Candidatus Udaeobacter sp. | reverse complement strand
ATCGCTCTCTCATTCCACTTAAGACTGTCGAAGGTTCTATTGCCTTGTTTTAAATGCAACCGGTCCAGCGAACGCCGGACCGAGAGGAAGTGCGCACAGAATCCCGGATCTTGCCCAACCGAACTCTCGGAGCGATTCGCTGGCTCGACCCACGTTGAGTTTTCTTTAGACTGCCCACGACAAACCGCACTTCGATCGGACCCGACTCCCTGAAATTGAGCCCGAAAGTATAGGTATCCTGCGGGGCGTGCAATTCACATACCATTGATATAAAGAGCTAAGACCTTGATAAAAGAAGCCATACAACTGAGAGGACTGAGATAAATTTATAAAAATCTAGAAATCTGCGTAAAGCAGATATGAAAAGTCATATCAGGCCGGTCCCGGAATGGAGTTGGCTGGGTTTAATTTCAAGCCTCGATTGAGCTTTTTCGGATATCGCAAGAAAGATCGGTCACAGCTAAACTAATGATTACTCATTCCCACTGAGAATGCGGTCGTGGCGGAACTGGCAGACGAAAATGCTTGAGGTGTTAGGGCCGCAAGGCGCGGAGGTTCGAGTCCTCTCGACCGCACCAAATTCTCCGCGCTATGATTTTGGCTTTCAAAGATTAACATGAATTTCCCTCAAGTAACCCCTAAGGACACCAAGGTACACGAGGGTGGCAAGCCAGACAACGAATAAGCGGTTGAGCGCTATCCGGAGGGCTTACCGTCTGCCTACATCGCAGGTCCCTCGGGATACGCCGGAAGATCCGGTGGACGCGGCGGAAGCTTCTTGGGGTTGGCCTCGATTTGCTTCATGACCTCCTGAATGGCGCGCTCCAGTTGTGCGTCCTTGCCCCGGACTACGTCGTCGGGACGGTTGTCCACCTCGATGTCGGGAGCGACGCCACGATTCTCCACCACCCACTTGCTGTTCAGGTCGTAGCGGGAGAATTCAGGGCGAGTGATATAGCCACCATCAATGAGCGGAATGTTGCCGCGGATGCCGCGGACTCCACCCCAAGTGCGCTCGCCGATGAGCGGACCGAGTTTGTAGACTTTGAAAAACTCGCTGAAGATATCGCCATCGGAGGCCGCGTACTGGTTGGTGATGGCGGCCATGTAGCCGTGGAACACGATCGGAGGAACCGTGCTGCTCTCCCAGTTGCGGGCAGAGTCCATGCCGGCCAAGATGCGGCGCAAGCGCTCGAAGATGAGTTGATCGACAAAGCCTCCGCCGTTGTATCGGACGTCAATAATGAGTCCCTCCTTACGAATCTGTGGGAAGAACTGCTTTAGGAAAGCATTGAGACCGGCACCGCCCATGTCGGGAATGTAGATGTATCCAACACGGCCGTGGGTCGCGGCGTCTACCTTCTTGCGGTTGGTTTCCACCATGTCGAGCTCACGGAGCGCGTACTCGTCGGCAATGGGCTTAACGGGAACGGTGCGAGCCCCCTCATCGTTAGGCTTGGAGTTCACGGTGATGGCGGTAGTTTCGTTGGCTGTGTTGACCAACAGCTCATACGGATCCTGGGGCGCGCGTAGTGGGCGCCCGTTGACGGCGAGCAGATAGTCGCCTTCCTTAGCGTTGATGCCCGGCTCGGTGAGGGGCGAGCGAGTTTCCAGGTCCCAGTTCTCTCCGGGGTAAATCTTCTTGAAGCGGTAGAGGCCACTGGCGGAGTCAAGCTCGAAATCCACGCCCAGCAAGCCGACGTTGACGGGATGAAGATCGGGCTGATCGCCGCCGCCAACATAGGTGTGGGAATTGGCGAGCTCGCCGATCATCTCTCCCATGATGTAGGTGAGGTCATAGCGATTGGCTGCGTAAGGAACTAGCGGAGCATATTTTTGCCGAACGGCTTCCCAGTCCACGCCGTTCATGCTGGCCTCGAAGAAGTAGTCGCGCTCCTGCCGCCAGACTTCGTTGAAGATCTGTTTCCATTCGGCGGGCGGATCAATTTCAGCTCGCATCCCCTCGAGGTTGAGAGATCCATCGCCGGCTTTCTTCGGCCCGTCGGGTTTGGCGTCGATCATGCCGTATGCCCCATGAGCTTCGTAGAGGATCTTGGAGCCGTCGAAGGAAATCGCCCACCGCCCCGTGCCTTCGATGAGCGTTTTCTCTTTCCGCTCCTTGAGGTCGAAGGCGTGAATGGCGGATTCTTCGCCCGGGAGCGGGCCGGAGAGGCCTTGCACGGGCTGGCTGGAGTAGTAGAAGAAGCCTTTGGCCGCGGCTAGGCCAGTAATGCTCGCGGGAGGGACGGGCAATGCCACGATGCGATTCCGGATGCCGTCGAGGTCGATGCGGAAGTTCTTGGAGACGTCTTTGGTCTCTTTGCTCTCGCCGGGCTTCTCGGCTTCCTTCTTCTTGTCATCGGGCTTCTTTTTTTCGTCTTCTTTCTTGCCCTTTTCTTTTTCAGACTCGGAAACTGCGAGCGCGGGTTCCTCGCGCTTGATGGCGGTTTCATCGCTCAGGGCAGGAAATGGCGAAGAAGCATCGGCGTGCAGAGTCACAAGGTAAGGCCGTGTGGTCTTGGGATTGGCGAATTCGAAATCGATATTGCCCAAAACTTCGTTGTAATCACGGTCGGAGAGGAAATAGAGGTAATTGCCTTCGGGATCGAAGACAGGTCCGTTGCTATTGACCAGGTCGCCGGTGACAGCTGTGATTTTCTTGTCGGCGGTCGAGTAGAGATAAACGACGCTGAGTCCGCTCTCCAGTTGCTTGTCGTAGGCAATCCACCTGCTGTCGGGCGACCAAGAATAGCTGGTGATCTCGTTGTATCGCCCGCGATCCACTTCAACCTGCTTCTTGTCGTTGATGGCCACGTACCAGAGGCGGAGGTCTTTGTCGGCCCAGGCCAGTTTCTTGCTGTCGGGCGACCACGCCGGGGTGAACTTGAAACCTTTATAGCCACTGGTAATGGGTTGTTCTTTATCCTGGCCTCGCTCTTTTTCCTTTGTTGCTTCTTTGGCGGCAGCTTCCTTGTCTTTCTCTCTGTTTTTGTCCTTGGCCTCAGCCTGCTTGCCTAGTTCGATGTTCCCCATGCCGTCCTGAGGGGTGATGTAGATCTCGTCTTCCCCGTTGCGGTCGGAGACGAAGGCGATCCAGCGGCCGTCGGGAGACCAGGCAACTTCTTTTTCCCGGACTCCGGGTGTGCGGGTGAGGTTGCGCGTAGCGCCTTCCTTCGCGGGCACGGTGAAAACGTCGCCGCGGGCCGCAAAGACGGCGCGCTTGCCGTCGGGGGCGATGTCGAAGTCGGTGATGTTCTTGCTCACGCTGGCCCAATGCTTCATGGTCAAGTCGCGTTCGCCGGGCAGGGTGATCGTGAGCTTGGAGGGTTTGCGCGTGGCCAGATCGAACAGGTAGAGGTAGCCCCCGTTTTCGAAGATTATGGCAGTATCGCCCAGACTGGGCCACATGATGTCGAAATCCGTGAAGTGGGTTAGTTGTTCCACATCCTTCGAGCCTAGGTCATAGGCGTAGAGATTGAAACGGTGTTCGGAGTCCCGGTCGGAGGTGAAGTAGACGGTGTTGCCGGACCACATGGGGAACGTATCGGTATAGTCTGTGTGCGGGATTCGCTGCTCGAAGACGTTGTTCTTGATGTCGTAAATGTAGATGTCTTGCGCCAGGCCGCCGGTGTAACGCTTCCAGGTGCGGAAGTTGCGGAAGATGCGGTTGTAGGCAACCTTGCTGCCATTGGCGTTGAACGAGGTGAGCCCGCCCTGATCCATGGGCAGTGGCTCAGGCAGTCCGCCATCGACAGGGACCGTAAACGGGCGTTTGATCCAGCCGTTGGAGGCGTCGCGCCGCGAAAGAAAGACCACGCGTTTGCTGTCCGGTGTCCAGGTCAAAACCTCGTTGTGGATGCCCATGCGGTCGTTGAGGGGGTGAGCGCTGCCCTGGTAGTAGGTGAGCTGGCGCGGCTGGCCGCCTTCAGAGCTCATGATGTAGACGTTGAAATTGCCGTCGTATTGGCCGGTGAAGGCGATCCACTTGCCGTCCGGCGAGAACTTGGGGAACAGTTCACGTCCGGGGTGAGTGGTGATGCGATGAGCAGCACCGCCACTGGTGGAAGCCAGCCAAAGGTCTCCTCCGTAGACGAAGACGATTTTTCCACCGCGCACATCGGGGAAACGCATCAGACGCCCTTCCTGGGATTCCTGGCAGAAAGAGACGGTGGCATAAAGCAGGATGACTACGGCAGCACAATTACGAACCAGTGGCATGATCGCATCCTCCTTGGGGGAACACAGACAGGCGCGGACATGGCGCGTGAGACGAACCGTAGATTGTAGCAAGTTCGGCGGGCACTGCGTTGTGCGGTCTATCGAACAACTATTTAGCCGGAGTTTCTTTTTTGACCCCCAAAGGGCTGCCATTCTAACCCGCCCATCCCTGTTCGCGTCAATGTGAAACAATTTTCGGCGCTGTCCCAATTTGGCATCAGGCTTTTGCAAGACTACGTATTTCGCGCCAGGAAGCCTGGAAACCTGCCGCGCCTGACAGGGCAGTCGGTTCGTTTAGGTGGTCCTATTTTGACTCGTCATCATAGCGATTGTGTTCTAAGAAGGAGAGTTTGAAAGGCTGGTTTTGCTTCTAACCCGTTTGGTCGAGACCTCCGCATGGTTCGTCTTGCTCTCAAAACGGCTTGAATACTGGCGTTGGCCCGGTGATACGACCACTTACACGAACTCCAAAAAGGAAATGTGGGGTAATCTATTAGTGAGACTGGTGGACAACTTTTTTTGCCGTGGGCACCTTGTAGATCTGGGGAGTATTCCCGATCCACCCTGAACCGACGGCAGCCACGAGTCGCCAAGCACCGATTCGATGGTCGCCCTCGACAGCGGAGCAAACGAACCGGCAGCGCCGCAGCCCGGCTTGTCTCCCGGCTGCCTTTTCAGCACCGGCCACAAAACCATCGGCCTGCAATACCTCTGGCTCGCGCTCTTCAGTGTTTTTCTCGGTATGGCGATGTCGCTCCTCATGCGCATTCATCTGGTCTGGCCCGGGCTTCATCTCCCATTCTTTCCCGGCCCCGCCAATTCTCCGGATAGCTACGCCGCTCTGGCAACGCTCCACGGTTCGCTAATGGTTTTTCTCGTTCTGACCGCCGCGCCACAGGCTGGCTTCGGCAACTATTTTCTTCCGCTGCAAATCGGAGCGCGCGAAATGGCCTTTCCCGCACTAAACCGGCTCGCTTTCTGGGCCACCGTCGTCTCGCTCTTCGGCATGACCACTGCGTTCTTGATCTCTCCTGCATCGGGCATCACGCTGTGGCTCGTCAGCGTCGCCATCTTCTGTGCGGCTTCCCTTACAAACGCGCTCAATTTCAGCGTTACCACCATCGATCTCCGTGCCCGGGGGATGTCGCTCCCGCGCCTGCCCATCACCGTGTGGGCCTGGTTCATCAATGCCATCCTCTCCCTGCTGATCTTCAGCATTCTTTTGGCAGCTTGTGTTTGTCTGCTTTCCGACAACCTCTTGAGTACGAACTTCTTTCCGCCGCTGACTCTTCTCGCCCATCCGTCTGCAGGCGCCGTCCGAAATGTCTTTCCCGTTCTTTGGCAGCGCCTCTTCTGGTTCTTCGCGCAGGCCGAAGTTTACGTTGCTATACTCCCGTGTTTCGGCCTCACGACGCACCTTGTCGCCACTTTTTCCCGTAAGCCCGTCTGGAAAGAGCGGCTCGTGGTTCTGGCGCTTTGCACCGTGGGCCTTTTCGGATTTTGCATCTGGGGCGAACACATGTTTTCCAGCGGTATGAATCCTTTTTCGCCGTTGGTCTTCTCGCTTCTCGCCTCCTCGCTCGGTTTGCCCGCCATCATCCTTCTCCTGAGTTGGCTCGGTACTCTCTGGGGCGCGCGAATGCAGCTCAACACTTCCATGCTCTTTGCCATCGGCTTCATTTCACTCTTTCTCGCCGGCGGTCTCTCCGGAATTTTTCTCGCGCGCCACGATCTGGCCGCCGTTGCGGTCAGCGATGATTTCGTCATTGGGCATTTTCATCTTGTCATGGGCGTGGCCGCCACGTTTGCCATCTTGGGCGCACTGTTTTTCTGGTTCCCCAAACTCTTCGGCCGCCATCTCAACGAATCGCTCGGGAAATTTCACTTCTGGCTCACCTTTATTGGCGTTTATTGCGTTTTCATGCCCATGCACTGGCTGGGTCTCGTCTCCCATTCGAACGTCGATTCGAACGGCCGTGCCGCCAGAATTGCTGCCCTGGCCAGCCCCGTTCGGACGTTCATCACCGTGGCAATTCTCCTTACCGTTTTCGCTCAGGGAATTTTTCTCATTAATTTTCTCTGGAGCCTTTTCCGCGGTGAAAAATCCGCTGAACGCAATCCCTGGCGCGCCAGCACACTCGAATGGACTCTCTCTTCGCCGCCCCCCGTCAATAATTTCGGCCCTAGCGAACCGCTGGTATATCGTGGGGCCTATGAATTCAGCGTCCCCGGCCTGGTCGAGGATTTCGTCCCGCAGCACTTTGCGCCGGAACAAGTTACTAGAATAGCCGTTGCGGTAAAATTGATCAGTTGACATGCCAGGCACAACCGCACTACTGGACATCGAAGTTGTCGCCGAAGATATCGGCGGCGGGGGCGGCGGCACTCCGCCTCCCGACGGCGGGGATGGCGGTGACGACAACGGTAAAAATCGTCGACCTGACAACACGCCTTCACCGAAGCGCTACTACACGGCGATAGCGCTGGGGCTCGTTTCCATCCTTATGTTCTTCATGGCGCTCGCCAGCGCCTTCCTGCTGCGACGCAGCGGCAGCAGCGACTGGGTTCCCGTTCATCTCCCGATGGTGCTGTGGATTAACACGCTCGTTTTGATGGGAAGCAGTCTCACTCTGGAACTCGCACGCAAGCGACTCGCTGATTCGAATCTCGCTGCGTTTCGAACGCTCTGGACCGTAACGACAGGCTTCGGTGCGCTCTTCCTCATCGGCCAGCTCATTGCCTGGCGTCAACTTGTCGCGCAAGGCGTTTACATGGCTAGCAACCCCGCCAGCAGCTTTTTTTATATTTTCACCGGCGCGCACGGAGTTCACCTGCTCGGTGGCGTTGCCGCGCTTCTCTACGTCACGTTTCGAAAAGTTGATACGGGAAGAATTCCGCTCCCGATGGTTGCGGAAGTAACTTCCTATTACTGGCATTTCATGGACGGGCTTTGGGTTTTCCTGCTGGCGCTGCTCTATCTAGGCAAGTAAAAGAATCTCCGCAAAGTGATAGAAAAAAGACAGTTAGGACAAGAAGTGTAAATTTTGCTTACTTTACGGCGCAAACTAGTTCGCGGGTGAAATTAAGTCATACGAATACTATTTAATAAGTAATAGATAAGCTACCGGACGCAGTCTGCCGTATTCTGATAGCTACTTGAAATTGATAAATTCCTGAATGCAGTCCACGACGCGAGCTATTTGTTCGTTGCGCAATTCCGGATACATCGGGAGTGAGAGCACTTCCTGAGCCGCGCGCTCCGCGTGCGGGAAGTCGCCCGTTTCATGACCGAGCGAGGCGTACAGCGGCTGCAGATGCAGCGGGTGGGGATAATAGACAGCGCTGCCGATTTTTCGCTCGGCGAGAAACTTTTGCAGGGCGTCGCGTTTTTCAACGCGAATGGTGTACTGGTGGAAGACGTGCTCGAATCCTTCGGGCACCTTTGGGGGCATGACGCCGGGAAATTGATTTAGCAGACGGGTATATTCGGCCGCGTTGGATTGCCGCGCGCGCTGCCAATTCGAAAGATGACGCAGTTTCACGCGCAAGATCGCCGCTTGTATTTCATCGAGGCGGCTGTTCCAGCCCGGCTCGCTGCTCAGGTATTTCCCAGTTTGCCCGTGATTCCGCAGCCTTCGAATCCGATCGGCGAGTTCCCCTGAATTTGAAACGGCCATGCCTGCATCGCCGTAAGCGCCGAGATTTTTCGTCGGATAAAAACTGATACACGCCACGTCGCCGAGTGAGCCGGTTGGGTGTCCCTTGTAGGAAGCCCCGATCGCTTGCGCATTGTCCTCAATGACCGGCAGCCTGTGCTCTCTTGCAAAAGCAAGGATAGGGTCCATGTCCGCCGGCAAGCCGTAGAGATGCACGACGATGATTGCGCGCGTGCGCGGCGTGACGCGTCGTGCGCATTCGACTGGATCGATGTTGTAGGTGTCGGGGCGGATGTCCGCGAAAACCGGGTTCGCTCCTAGAGCGCTAACAGCACTGCCCGTGGCCACAAAAGTAAATGGCGGGAGGAGCACTTCGTCGCCAGCTCTCACCCCGCAAGCACGCAGAGCCAAGACCAGTGCGTCGGTGCCGGAAGCAACCCCGACGCTGTGGGCCACGCCGCAAAGCTTGGCGATTTCCTGCTCCAGCGCGGCACCCTCGTGTCCCAAGACAAATTGCTGGGAGGCCATGACGCGCTCGACGGCCGTGCGAATTTCAACACCAATTGCCGCGTATTGCGCCGCGAGATCGAGCTGCGGAACTGCTTCGACTGTTGAGGTTGTTGAGACTTGAGCGCTCATTGCCGTTGCATGCGAGAATCAGTATACGCCAGGGGCGCGCGAAAACAGCGCGGATGGCGACACTCGCGGATTCGAAAGCGGAATGAAAATGTTTGCGAAGCGGACAAATTGGAATCTGACGCCGAACCGGCTGAGCCAGGCGCTGGCCGAGCATCGCGCCGCGGGGAAACCCCTGCTAGACTTGACGATTTCGAATCCCACGGAGTGCGGCTTTGAATATGACAGCGAAGCGATTCTGAACGCGCTTCGAAATCCTGCAGTGCTGAAATATGAGCCAAATCCAAAGGGTCTGGAGTGCGCCCGGCGCGCGGTCGCGGAATATTATGCAGAAAAGGGCGCTGCGGTCGCGCTCGAAGACATTATCCTAACCACAAGCACGAGCGAAGCTTACTCGTTTGTTTTCCGATTGCTCTGCGATCCCCGCGACGAAATCCTGATTCCTGAGCCGAGCTATCCCCTGTTCGATTTTCTCGCTAACATCCTGGATGTAAACCTGCTTCGCTATCCGCTCATTTACGATCATGGCTGGCAGATTGATTTTTACGCGCTGGAACAGGCCATTACGCCACGAACGCGCGCCATCATCGTCGTTCACCCAAATAATCCGACCGGACACTTTACCAAGCCCGGGGAAATGGCCAAGCTGAATGCCATTTGTTCCGCGCGCCACTTGGCCATCATCGCAGACGAAGTCTTCCTCGATTTTTCCTTGGACGGAACGAGGCCTGCTAGTTTTGGCGCAAATCCGGGAGCACTAACTTTTACATTAAGTGGTCTTTCTAAGATTTCTGGCCTGCCCCAAATGAAAGCCGCCTGGCTCGTGGCGAGCGGGCCGCAGACAGAGAGAGCCGAAGCCCTCGCACGGCTCGAAGTCACGGCCGACACATACCTCTCCATGAACGGACCAGTTCAATTGGCAATTCCGGTGCTGCTTAAGCAGCGTCATGGTTTTCAGAAGCAATTGCTTGAGCGCGTCCGGCGAAACCTGTCCGAACTCGATCGTCGATTGGCTACACAAACTGTTTGCAATCGCCTTACAGTGGAAGGCGGCTGGTATGCCGTCCTGCGCGTTCCCGCAACCCAGTCCAGCGAAGACCAAGCCATCGATCTGCTAAAATCCCAGGGAATCTCGGTCCATCCTGGC
>DATKEV010000005.1:0-2563 GCA_035511855.1 Candidatus Udaeobacter sp. | reverse complement strand
CTTGCTCTCGGCATCGGCGCCAACACCGCCATCTTCCAGCTCATTGACTCCATCCGCCTGCGCACCATTCCGGTCAAGAACCCCCAAGAGTTGGGAACCATCAGGATTGCAGACCGACACTGGGGTTCCGGGCAATTTTCGAGCCAGTATTCCCAGCTCACTTTTGCCATGTGGGAGCAGATCCGCAAGCGCCAGGAAGGCTTCGCCGAAATCGCCGTCTGGTCCGACCAGCGGTTCAATCTGGCCACCGGCGGAGAGGTCCGCAATGCAAAAGGCATCCGCGTCAGCGGCGATTTCTTTCACGTACTTGGCGTCGAGCCGATTCTGGGGAGGCTGCTGGGCCCGGAGGATGACCAGCCCGGTTGCAGTATGTCTGGAGCAAGCATCAGTTACGCCTTCTGGCAGCGAAATTTTGCTGGCGACCCCTCAGTGGTTGGGAAAAAGCTCACTCTGGATAGCAATTCCTTTCAAGTCATCGGCGTGACGCCGCCGGGTTTCAATGGCATTTCCATCGGCGACACCTTTGACGTTGCCGTGCCCATCTGTGTCGAGCCCATACTCCATCCGCGCAACAACCGTCTCACGCTCCGTCACGCCTGGTGGCTCGCCACCATCGGCCGCTTGAAACCCGGATGGACCATTGCCCGCGCCAACTCCCAAATGCTCGCGGTCACTCCAGCCATTTTGCAGGAAACGATTCCTCCCGTGTACGACGCCGAAGGCACGAAGAAGTATCTCGAATATAAACTCGGCGCGTTTTCCGCGAGCACGGGATTTTCAGAACTGCGCCAGGATTCCGAGACGTCCCTGTGGTTGCTCCTGGGAATCTCCGGCCTCGTCTTGCTCATCGCGTGCGCCAACCTCGCCAACTTGATGCTCGCGCGCACCAGCGCTCGCGAGCGTCAAATCACCATCCGGCGGGCGCTCGGAGCCACGCGTTGGCGAATGGTTCGCGAGTTGCTCTCGGAAAGCCTGTTGCTCGCGGCAGCCGGGTCAATCTGTGGATTGTTTTTGGCTTTCGCGATTAGCCGCATGCTTGTGGCTTTCATCAGCACGCAGCAGAATCAAGTTTCTCTGGATCTCGGAATGGATTGGCGCGTCCTGGCGTTTACGACCGCGCTCGCCGCCCTGACAACCCTCTCCTTCGGGTTGGCCCCAGCCCTGCGTTCCACCCGCGCGGAGCCCGCCACGCTGCTCCAGTCAGGGAGCCGGGGAACGATCGGAGGCCGCGAGCGCTTTAGTCTGCGGCGCATTCTCATCGTCTCGCAAGTCGGACTCTCCGTCGTTCTTTTGATGGGTGCGCTGCTTTTTGTCCGCAGTTTGCGCAACTTGACGACCCTGAATGTTGGCTTCCAGGAAACCGGAATCTTAGTCACCCAGGTCGATTTCACGCGCCTACAGCTTCCCGAGGAGCGCTTTACCGAATACAAAGGCGATCTGGTCAAGCGCGTCCAGGCCATCCCTGGTGTCGAATCCGCTGCCCACGCCATGATGGTCCCATTTGGCGGAATGACCTGGAATGACGACGTCATCAACGAAGGTTCCGACCAGGACGCAGGTGTCGCCTGGGAAAATTTTCTCGGTCCGGGCTATTTCAAGACCGTTGGAACCCCGCTCCTCGCCGGACGTGATTTTGACGATCGCGACACCACCACTTCGGTCAAGGTCGCCATCGTGAATCAGGCGTTTGTAAAGAAAATTCTCAAAGGTGCGGATCCCCTTGGAAAGCGCTTCCGTATCCACGAACCGCCGGGAAAGCCCCGCCCTCTCTACGAGATTGTGGGAGTGACAGCGGATAATAAGTTTCAGGACATGCACGAGGAATTTTTGCCGTTCATGTATTTTCCGGCTGCCCAGGAAGAAAAGCCAAGCCCGGACGATCAAATCCTCATTCGCTCGTCGCTTCCTTTGACGAACCTCATCGGCTCCATGAAAGAAACTATGGCCGATGTGCATCCCGGAATCGACCTTGAATTCTTGGTTTTCAAGACGCGCATTCAAAATTCGCTGCTTCAAGATCAATTGATGGCCACTCTTTCAGGCTTCTTCGGATTCTTGGCAGCGCTCCTCGCCGCTATTGGACTCTACGGCGTCATCTCCTACATGGTCATCCAGCGCACCAAGGAAATTGGAATCCGGATGGCCATTGGGGCGAATCGCGCGGACGTCCTGAGAATGATTCTTCGCGAAGCGACGGTGCTTACCGTCACCGGCCTGCTAATTGGCACCGGCTTAGCTCTTGCTGCGGCGCAAGCTGCCAAATCGTTGCTCTACGGTCTGAAGCCGCGCGACCCGCTCACTCTGGTAATGGCGGTCGTCACCCTGTCCACCGTCGCCGCTCTCTCCAGCTTCTTGCCTGCCTATCGCGCCTCCAAGCTCGATCCACTAACGGCCTTGCGTTATGAATAGCTGATCGCTTCGAGAATAACTTCCGGGTTGCCCGTCATTCGGGAGCAATCGAGAACGATTGGGCGGGTCCTAGCAAATCACTTCAGCAAAACGGCCTCATCAGTGAAGCAAAAGCTTTCAACCGGACATGTGCTTTTCGTGCCGATCCACTTGT
>DATKEV010000004.1:0-12498 GCA_035511855.1 Candidatus Udaeobacter sp. | reverse complement strand
GCTTGATCCTCGTGGGGGCAATGGGTGCGGAAAACGGCATTCCCTGTATGGCGAATGACGGAGGCGCGAAGGCGTATGTACACAGCCTTGGCGAAGCTCTCCACTATGAGTTCAAACCTCTAGGTGTCTACGTCACTGTACTGGCAGCCGGGTTTACGAACACGGCGGTGCTCGAAAAGTTCGGCCTCGATCCGAAGACCATGCCGCTGAAACCGATGAGCGTCGAGCAGTGCGTATCTGAGGGCCTCAGCGGTCTGCTCAAAAACCGCTCCAGAGTCGTTCCGGGCCGGCTGAACCGCATCATGAACGCCCTCGTGCCCGCTTCTCTTGCGCGGAAGATGGAGGCGGACATGCTTGGTAAAGGGCTTGCCAGCAAGGCCGCTGTTGCAAGTGCTCGCGGCGAGGCCTGATCACTGACGGGCGACTGGTCGAGCCGTTCGAACCATGCGAGAGCGAATCAGTCTCCTTAGGAGATGAGAGCAATGACCTGACGCACAACGCTGTGTGGTTAGGTAAAAAGAGCCGTCTGAGCGGGCCGATCCCCAGGGTCGCAAAAGTTGCTCAGGGCCACGCCAACCAGGCGAAACCGCTGGTCCGGTCGGAGGCCACGCAACTGCGCATCTTGCACCGGCACTGCCGGGCTGTGAAAACCCATCGGCTGATTGTTGAGGCGTGCAGCTGTGAACGCTGCAGGAAGTGAAATTTCAAATACGCCCTGGCATAGGGACAGGGGACACGGGCGTTCGGGTCGATTATCTAATCCTCGCAGTCTGTGAATCAGTACCTAGCACATGTAGCAGCGGTGTCTTGGGCCTAGAAGCGACAATTGAGTAACGGTTCCCGGAATAAATCATCCAACGTGATACGTGGGACCACGGCTTCGGATAGATGGCTACTCTCTACCGGTACTTTAAGGATTTGTGGAAGCTTGCTGTCGTCGCTCTTGTCCTGGCGGCGATCAATCAGATTTTTTCGCTGTTAGATCCGCTCATTTTCCGGCACATCATCGACTCCTACGCGACCCGCTATCGGGAGTATTCAAGCCCACAGTTCATCCGAGGTGTAGGCCTGCTGCTCGCTGCGGCGGTTGGCGTGGCTCTGGTCTCGCGCATCGCCAAGAATTTCCAGGATTATTTCGTCAATGTAATCACGCAGAAGGTCGGCGCACGCATCTACACCGATGGCGTTCGACATTCTCTGGATCTCCCGTACACGTTGTTTGAGGATCAGCGCAGCGGCGAAACTCTGGGGAAGTTGCAGCGGGTACGAAGCGATGTCGAGAAGTTCATCGCGTTGCTTGTGAACATGGTGTTCACAACTTTGATCGGCTTGGCGTTCGTCACGATCTACGCCGCCAAAGTGCACTGGTCCATTGCCCCAGCTTATTTGTTGACCGTTCCGCTGCTCGGCAGCCTGAGTTCTCTGCTGAGCCGCAGAGTCAAGACCGTCCAAAAGCGTATCGTGACGGAGACGACGGCCCTAGCGGGCGCGACGACTGAATCCTTGCGGAACATCGAAGTAGTGAAGAGTTTGGGTCTTGCTCAACAAGAGATTGACCGCCTTAATTCGACCACGGACAAAATCCTCAAGCTGGAACTCGAAAAGGTCCGCTACCTCCGCAGCCTCAGTTTTGTTCAAGGCAGCTTCGTCAATCTCCTGCGGACATCCATTCTCCTTCTGATGCTTTATCTTATTTACACACAGCGCATTACGGTAGGGCAGTTTTTCTCTCTTTTCATCTATTCATTTTTCATTTTCGGCCCGCTGCAGGAACTGGGCAATGTCGTCAACGCGTATCGCGAGACGGAGGCATCGCTCGACAATTTCGAAGAGATTTTGAAAATGCCGACGGAGCAAAAGCCCGAGCATCCGGTCGCACTGCCTTCACTCGAAACACTCGAGTTCGACCGAGTTAGCTTCCAGCATCAGTCGGCATCTTCACCAGCCTTGAGCGAAATCTCGTTCCGCGTGGCGCGCGGCGAGACCATCGCGTTTGTAGGCCCGTCGGGTGCGGGCAAGACGTCTTTGGTGAAATTGCTGGTCGGCCTCTACCGCCCAAAGAGTGGCCATATCTTTTATAACGGAACGCCGGAAGGTCAGGTGGCAATTGAAGATTTGCGTGAACGAATTGGATTCGTGACGCAGGACACGCAGCTGTTTTCCGGATCGATTCGCGAGAACCTGCAATTCGTGCGCCCGGACGCCACGGACGAAGAATGCCTGGAAGTCTTACGCCAGGCCGCTGTCGAAGGTCTGCTCCTGAGAGCCAACCACGGGCTCGACTCGAAGATTGGCGAAGGCGGGGTGAAGGTTTCGGGAGGAGAAAAGCAGCGGCTCTCGATCGCGCGCGCTCTTCTGCGCCGGCCGCAATTGCTGGTGTTCGACGAAGCGACCTCGTCGCTTGATTCTTTGACGGAGGAAGAAATCAGCGAGACCATTCGGGATGTCGCCGTGAGCCGAGACGCGATCACGATATTGATCGCCCACCGGCTCTCTACCATCCTGCACGCGGATTGCATTTACGTATTGGAACGGGGGCGAATTGTAGAGAGCGGCCGTCACGAAGATCTACTCGCGAGCAAAGGTCTCTACAGCGCGATGTGGCGGCAACAGGTGGGGGAGGGCCGAGAGAAGTTGCTCAACCCTGTGTGACCGACGGAACGGGCGAAGATCCTGGTTTGAAGTTCTTCTCGTCGAAGTTGGCGGGAGCGACGGGCTCGAACCCGCGACCTCCTGCGTGACAGGCAGGCGTTCTAACCAACTGAACTACGCCCCCGGCAAACTGAGTAAAAATGCCCGCTCTTTCCAAAGTCTTGCAGTGTCTTGCACAGCCTTGCACGTCCTTCGACGAGAGGGCAGCATTCTCGAAATAGCCGAATCGATGCTAGCCGTTTGGCCTTCACCCGAACGGTCTTAACGCCCCTGAGTGTAGTGCCATCCGGCCAATCCTAAAGTTGGCAAATAGTTGGCAAATTGGTTTTTTGAGAGATATTCCCCGAAAGGGGAAAAGTGAGAATCGCCGCGTATTTACTGGTGATTGTGATGGTGGGCCCTAGGTGACGATCTTAGAACTTTTGAACCCCATAGCGGCCAGCCGTGTCTTACGTCTGGAATCACGGCCGGGACGGGCGGGGACGGCGCCAGGTCGGACTACTAAAAACAGCGATCGGTGGGCAGCGGGTCTGAACCCTTGTGGACTGTGGCTCGGAGGGCGGGTTGCCATTGAAGCGTCGCAGCTTGACGCCATGCGAATTTGGTATTACATTTGTAAGGAAGTAATGGGAGCTACCATGGAATCTGCGATCACCGTGAAAGGACAAGCGACCATCCCCAGGGCCGTCCGCAAGCATCTGGGGTTGAAACCCGGAGACCGGGTCAAGTTCTTCATGCACCCGGATGGTAGCGTCGTTCTACTGCCGAAATTGCCTGCGTCGGCTTTGCGAGGCATCGTCAAGTCCCGGCGCCGACGGCCGGTAACAATCGAAGAGATGACTGACGTCGCTCGCGAAGGTGCCGCTGACGTCGCTAGCCGTGCCAGGCGTCGATGATTGGGTTAGACACGAACATCCTCGTCCGGTACCTCGCGCAAGACGATCCGGTTCAATCAGCTAAGGCAACCAAAATTATCGAGCGGCGACTCACTGAGGAAAACCCTGGTTTCGTCAGTGTCGTCGCGATGGTCGAAACCGTCTGGGTGCTCGATCGCGCCTACGGCCTGGGAAGCGATGAAATCGCCGCGGCGATCGAGCGAACGCTTCAGATTGACGCGCTCGTCGTCGAAAAAGAGCAGGAGGTTTTCACCGCCATGATTGCGCTTAAACAAGGAAAGGGCTCGTTCGCAGACGCCGTCATTCTAGCCCTCGGCGCTAGAGCAGGCTGCTCGTACACTCTAACATTCGACCAGAAAGCGTCTCGGCTTTCCGGCTTCAGGCTTGCTTAGCCTGCGAGCAGGCGCGGGTCGAAACGCCAAGCTCTCGACGCTCTCGCCAACCGAAGGGGGGCGTTATGGCACAACAACGTCGCCTGCTGAACCAAGAACAAATCCGCAGGTTACCCCGAAAAAAACTGGTGGACCCGGTGAGATTCGAACTCACGACCTACAGCTCCGGAGGCTGTCGCGCTATCCGCTACGCTACGGGTCCAAACTCATTTCATCGCTAACGGCGCACGGTGGGCGCTTGGATTCTTAAAGAACGCGCCACGTGCGAGATCGGCGACTACGATGCCATTCTATCCGGGATGTGGGCGTTGCGCCAGCGGGACCTGGGGTTCGACCCGCCAATTTTGGTCACAAGGCATGCGGCCAGTTCTTCCGAAGAGATGCGGATCAGCCGAGGGCGCGAGAACGAATGCCGTGGGCTAATTTCTCGATTTCTTCGGCCTTTCTTAACATCGCAACGGAGAGGACTTTGACAGCGTCGGTCTTGTCCACCTCGGCTTTCAATTCACTGGCCAACTGGTAGAGCTTCTCCACATTTTTCTTTATGTCTTTCTGGTTGCCCTCGAGAATTGTTTTTGGGTCAATGTTCGGCGCGTTGGCATCTTCCGGGTTTTTGTCGTCGGGGGTGGGCCGGCGGCGAGGAACGGGGGTCTGCGGGAACACTACATGAGTTAAGAATCGGAAAGGAATGCCGACAGCGCCCAGCGCGAGAAGAAGTCTTCGTCTTGATGGCAACATGTGAGAACCCTCATGAACCGACCCAACGGCCGGTTTCGGCCTCGACCACACTTCCTCAAATACTTTCCAATGTTATACTCCCCTCCTTATAAAGAATATGCCGAGTTCCTTCAATCACTGGCTGGAATTGGCCCTCCCTAACGCTCTGCGTCTTCTCGGCATCTTAATGATCGCGCTGGTGGTCAATCGCGTTTTGCGGGCGCTCGCGAATCTGTTGATCAGGCCGGCCTCGGTGCAAAACCGCGCGGCGCAGCTTCGTGAGCAACAAACGCGAACACTGGCGGAGGTGCTGTACGGTGCGGGCAGCAGAGTCACCTGGGTGGTGGCGCTGCTCACCTCGCTGCGGGAATTTAATATTGACGTCACGCCAGCGATAACTCTAGCGGGGCTGGCCAGCCTGGCGGTGGGATTTGGGGCCCAGAACCTAGTTCGCGACCTGATCACCGGTTTTTACATCGTGCTGGAGGACCAATACGTGGTGGGCGACACCGTGCAGATCGGCGACTACACCGGCCGGGTGGAGCACCTGACGCTTCGCCGGACGGTGGTGCGGGACGGACGCGGGGCGCTTGTGACGATTGCCAATGGCGAGATCCGAACGGTGAGCAATCTGAGCCGCGACTGGTCGCAGACTTATGTAGACGTGTCCCTGGCGCCGGAAAGCTCCGTGGAGCGAACGCTGCAGGCGCTCGAGACGGCAGCCGCAGACTTGCGCGGCGACCCCGCGTGGTCCCAGGCGCTGGTGGATGGACCGCGGATTCTTGGGGTACAAAGATTCGACCGAAATGCCTCCACGGTGCGACTGCAGGTCCGCACCGCGCCGACGCGACAGGACGAAGTGGCGCGCGAATTGAGGCGGCGCGTGCTGATCGAGTTTCAGCGGCAGGGCATTCCCTTGTCGAATGTGCAACGGGTCGAGCTGGCAAGGGTTTCGCATCCGGAGCACGAAGCGGCGGCACAGGCGGGCCCCGCGAGCTAGCGCCAGGAGGAGCTTTCATGACCCAGATTACATACGACGAAGTGAACCTTATGCTGAAGCTGTACGAAATGAGGCGCGAAGTGCGGCTGCGGCAGGCGCGCGCCTGGTTTGTCGAACATTTTCACCCCGAATCTCCTGAGGAAATGATGCAAAAATATCCCCAGGGGAGCGAGGAGAATACCTACATTCGCATGGTCATCAGCTATTGGGACATGGTGGCCAGCATCGTCAACCGCGGACTGATCAACGACGAACTATTCTTCGACAGCAATGGGGAGATCTGGGTGGTGTGGGACCGCATGCGGTCGATTGTTCCGACGTGGCGCGCGGCATTCAAGAATCCCAACCTGTTCCACAATATAGAAGACACCTGCAAGCGGCTGGAGGCGTGGCGCGAGAAGCGTGCGCCGGGATCCACGGCCGCGATGCGCCAGATGATGGGACAGGCGAAAGCGAAATCGCAAAGCGATTGATTCCCAGAAACAAGCGGTTATGCGTTTTGGAGCGCGTGACGACTAGCGCCGCTCCTCCGGCGGGCTCGCGCGGCGGCGGAATATGATCCGCAGGCGCTTCCTCGGGTCGAGCAACCTTGATGCAGTTGCGTCCAGCCTCTTTGGCGGCGTAGAGAGCGGCATCGACTTCACGGAGAAGGACCTCGGCAGGCCGCAATCCCCATTCCTGGCTGAGCAGAAGGCCAAGACTCATCGTGACGGGAACCGCTCCGGTGGGCGTCTGAACAGGGTGTCGCCCGACGCTTGCTCCCGATGGGATCGAACGAGTTCGCGCTCCAGCAGTTCCAGGATGACGCCGCGGTTCCAAAGTGTGGTGAGCGGGTCACGAGTGGCCGTGAAGCGTATATCCTCGCGTGCCTCGATCAGTGGAAATCGAAAAAGAGAGTGCGCTGGCGGCGCAGGCGCATTTCGGATTGGCGGGACTGTACCGCAAAAAAGACAAGGCGGCTGAGGCGCAACATGAAATGCGGGAGTTCCAGAGACTGAGGACAGGCACCAAGCCAGGGAAAGGTACCAGCACCTTGGGACGGGAATTCGTTGCAAACACCGGAATCGCCACCTGTCCGAGATTGCGACCTCCGGACCATTGCGCTTACTGACCAGCAAACCCACACTGGCCGTGAAGCCCATCCCGCAGAACGGGCCTGCAATGTAAAACGCGAAGTGCATACTGAGGTGACTTGAGGGAAATGCGGAACCAACAGAAAGGTTTCTCTCTGATCGAACTGCTGATCGTTGTGGCGATCATACTGATTATCGCGGCCATGGCCACTCCGAGCTACCTCCGGTCGCGCTTGGCGGCCAATGAGGCTTCGGCGGTTGGTTCCATTCGCATGTTCAACAGCTCGGCGATAACCTACTTCACCACTTATCCCGACAAGGGTTTCCCGGCATCGCTCGCAGTTATGAGTGGTCCGGAGCCCTGCAATATTCCAACGGCGGCCAACGCTTGTCTGATCGATCAGTTTCTCGCGAGCGGCACCAAGAGCGGTTACACATTTGCTTGGACGGGTGACGGCAACACGCCTTCGGTTGCTTATGCCGTCACGGGGACGCCGATCTCGGTTGGCACCACGGGTCGGCGCATGTTCTGCTCCGACCAGTCTGCTGCGATCCGCTTCGACCCCTCGGGCGCGGGTTGCACGAACGTAAGCGACCCCCTGCAGTAAAACTAACTCCGCGGGAAGTCCGGCGGAGATTAAGCATGAACTGGACAACAGTGCGCCATTCCGCCAACAGCCTTTTTGCGCTCCCGCCTGTTTTTGAACGAACGTAGCAGAACCTACGAAACCGGCCTGAGTTGGCTAACGATCTCGGCTAGCCAGGCTTCTAATAGTGACCGCGCGTCGGGTGTCATTTCTGTAAAGGCCAGGCCCATTCCGAATCTCGGGTCGCAGTAGACTACCTTGGCCTTGGTCTCGAAGACGCCTTGATCTCTGAGAATCCGCAACTCGACCAGTGTCCCCTCGGGGAACGGATTTAGAGCGTCAACATAACAGCCCCCAAGGCCCAGCTCCGAAGTGCGTGCTGAGAGTCGCGCCCCGGAACGCACCTCGGTCACCTCCGCAGAAGCGACGAGCGGGCAGCGCCGAACGGAACGCCGTTTAGCCGGTTGTAAGGGCTTTCTTTGGGTCATCGCGAATCACTAAACTAAAGAACGTCAGATCCGGTGCTCATCACCAGTTTGCGCTCCTTATCGATTTTCTAGTAGACATGCATGAGAGACTGCTGCGTTGAACTGCGACGTCGATTATAGCAAAATCTGAGTGCCTGATTGGAGCGCTTACCACGGATGTGGAATCGTCCCAAAAATCGGTTGGGCAGTCCGGCTAACTTGAAGTTGCGCTTTAGAGGCGTGAAGGCAATCTTGAAATGTTTGTCTTTGGATTTTCAGGGTTCCGCGCGCCGCGGCGGATAAGTTTCCTGTTGCAATCGAAGATAGTTGAGTCTACTATCCGTCCGCTGTTGTCCCCCAGTTAAGAGTCGGGAATTCGGTCGCGGGCAGCCCTCAGCTTCCCAAGACCTATCGTGGGTAACGATTCCCGTCCGTAGAGTCCTGCGTACTTCCGCATTCCGCCATCTCTGGAAAGACCGCAGGCGGTGGGGGCACATGTTGAAACAATCGGCTTCCCCTTCAAGGAGGTTCACCTCGCGTATCGAGACGCACGAGAGCGTGTGGGTCGATTGGCGTTGTGCCGGTCATGAAGACGTCTCACGAGTCCGGAATATGAGTTTGGGTGGCCTGTTTATCGAGACAGCAAAGTCATGGGGTGTAGGTTCGACGGTCGACCTGGAGTTTCTTGTTCAGGAGGGACAGATCAGGGCCGACGCGGTTGTAAAGCGTGTTGAGCCCGGTCGTGGATTGGCAATGAAGTTCACGGCAGTGATGGATAAAGACCGCCCGCGTTTGGAATCACTGATTAGTAGGCTTCGCTATTCGTCTTGATCCGCCTTGGGTTGCAAGTGCGGTGAGCTCTTAGAGTGGCACAGTTTTTTTGGACGCAATTGCCGGCGATTGGGTCTAACACCGCAAAACGGCGGCCATTTTGGTCATCTGCACATGAAATAAATTTGCGGAGAGTACCAGGTTCCTAACTCGCTCGGCAGCGTACCGGTCGTCAGGTGTACCGTCAGCGCCGGGCGCTCACCGGATAGTTCGCGGCCCGAGTGACAAGTTTGGTGAAGTGGGACCGATCGGTGCGTGAAACGCATTCGCTTTTGTCGCAGGAATCAGCGGAAAAGCACATTGGCGAACCTCTTTGCCAGACCAATCAAGGCAAGATGGTTCGCCTCCACGCGATCTGCCAGCCGTCCCTCCGCGATATCCGGCTCTTCTAGCTCCCGGCTCGCGCTCTCTTTCTCTCGCGTGCCACGGATCACTTCACTTCGACTTTCACGCGCATCCAGGGGTGGATGCAGCACTCAAAAAGATGTTCACCTTTCGCTAGACCCGTGATCTGCCGTTGGCTGCCTTGAAGGATGCGGGTCTTGGCCACGGCGACGTTCGAAAAGCCGCCGGCACATTCGGGAACCGTTTCCTCTCCTGGCGCATTCAGCATAGGTAGAAAGCCGCCACCGAACTGCGCCACCTCGGTGAAGGTGTGAGGCTCGCCGCCCTGGTCGAATACGTTAAGAGTGGCTCCTTGCTTGATGTTGACGGCGTCAGGTTCGAAGTCCCAGCCCGGGTCCGGAGTGCCAGCCTTTGCCTTTGCAAATAAGTCGGTCAACTTCGTGGCTGCTCCAAGCGCGACGTTCTTGCAGAAATCAGGCCCAAGCGCGGCATTGAAAGTGCCCGGATCGCATTCGTCCAAGGCCACGACCTGTGCGAGACTTGGTGGATCTTCTTCGTGCGTCGCGCCGGCGAACATCAAACCGCCAGCGAACATCAAGCCGCCAGCGAGTAAACCGAACTTCGTTACGGTAGTTTTCATCGTGGTTTTCCTTCCTTCTTGTTCAGGAATTGTCCTGCCTTGACGTTTGTCTTTTACGTTCATGGCTATTCCTTTCGTAGAGTTCAGGGCCCGAGCCGAAGCTCAGGCGACCAGGGTTAACGGACGATGGTGTTGTGGTCGCTCGGGAGCCTCCCTGCCTTGACGCTCGTCTTGACTCTGATCGGTTGCCTCCTCTCTCAAAGTCGTTGAGGTTTTTCCCTCTGTCTCTAACAGCGCAAAACAGCGGTCGTCTTAATCATCTGCGCGTGAAATAAATTTGCAGAGAGTAGGGGTTCCTAACCTGCTGATTTGCATGGTTTTCGCATTTGACAGCAGATTTACGAACCGCTAGGCTACGCCGCAGGGATGTTTCCCAACCCAGAGAACCCCCTGTGGAGCACGAGCCTCCAAGCGAGGTCACGCAGTTGTTGCAGGTATGGCGGGGTGGTGACCGCGACGCACTCGACGCCTTGCTCCCGCTGGTCTACAAGGAATTGCGTCGTGTGGCCCACTTTCAACTGCGGAATGAACGGCCAAACCATACGTTGCAGAGCGCCGCGCTGGTGCATGAGGCGTACCTTCGCCTGGTCGGGCTGAGCCGTCCCCATTGGGAGAGCCGCACTCATTTCTTTGCCATTGCCGCCCAGCTGATGCGCCAGATTCTTGTCGACTATGCGCGCCGCCACGGGGCGGCCAAACGCGGCGCCAAAGTCCCCAAGCTCTCCTTAGAAGACGCGACTATGACGTCCCGCCGAGAAGATGTAGAGGTCGTAGCCCTCGATGATGCTCTTATAGGTCTCGCCAAAATCGATCCGCGCCAGAGCCGCGTCGTAGAGTTGCGCTTCTTTGCCGGGCTCTCCTTGGAGCAGATTTCTGAGGTACTGGAAATTGCTCCGGCTACGGTGCAACGCGATTGGACCGCGGCTCGCGCATGGCTGCATCGGGAAATGTCCAGGAATCCCCGCGTATGAGTACGCAGCGCTGGGAGCGGACGAAACAGATTTTGGAAGAAGCGCTCCGGATAGCGCCTGAGCAGCGGCAAGCCTATCTGGATTTGGTTTGCGGGCCCGATAGCGAGCTGCGCGTCGAAGTAGAATCGCTCATGGCTTCCCACGAAGAAGCAGGCAGTGCGTTTCTTGCCGCCTCCGCTCCGGAACTTCTGGAACTTACTTCCTCAGCAAAGCCTCCCAAGCTACCACTGAACCATGTCATCGGACATTACAAACTGGTCGAAGAAGCCGGACGAGGCGGGATGGGAGTGGTGTACAAGGCCGAGGATACCCGTCTGCACCGTTTCGTGGCATTGAAGATTCTTCCGGAACAGATCGGAGAGGATTCCGTGGCCTTGTCACGGTTTCGCCGTGAGGCCGAAGCCGCCTCGGCCCTCAACCACCCCAATATAGTCACCATCTACGAAATCGGGCAGGACGGTTCCACTCACTACATTGCGATGGAGCTGGTAGAGGGGAAGACGCTACGCGAGCTGCTTGTCTCGAGCTTGCTGCCAATACGAAAAGCAATTGAAATCGCGGCGCAGATTGCGGAGGGGCTGGCCAAGGCGCATGAAGCGGGCATCGCGCACAGGGACTTAAAGCCCGAGAACCTGATGGTCTCTCACGATGGATTCGTCAAAATCCTTGACTTTGGCCTGGCGAAGGTCGCGTCGACCAGCGGAGAGCTGTCGGATATGAACACGGTGTCCGCGTCGCAGACTCAACCGGGTCTGGTTCTAGGAACGCTGGGATACATGTCACCGGAGCAGGCCAGCGGTCGTCGGCAGGATTTCCGGTCAGACCAGTTCTCGTTCGGCTTGGTGCTCTATGAAATGGTGACCGGAAAGCGCGCCTTTCAGAGAAGCACAGCAGCGGAGACACTGGTGGCCATTCTCCGGGAACAAGCCGAACCGATCGGAGTGCAAACCCCTGACGCCCCCGCTCCGCTGTGTTGGGCTATTGAGAGGTGTCTGGCGAAAGAGCCAGATAAGCGGTACGTCTCAACCCGTGATCTCGCACGGGAACTTGCCGCCATACGCGACCGCTTCTCGGAGAAACCAGTTATGCAGGTGGAGCCCCGCCCGACCAATATTCCTGTGCAGCGGACCGGGTTTGTAGGGCGAGAAAAGGAAGTAGCTGCCGCCAAAGAACTCCTGCTGCGTCCGGAGGTGCGCTTGGTCACGGTCACGGGTCCAGGCGGGATCGGCAAAACGCGTCTCGCGGTGGAGGTGGCGAGTGGGCTGGTCGAGAACTTTCCGGGTGGGATTCATTTTGTCCCGCTCTCCCCGCTGAGCGATCCGGGCTTGATCGCTTCCGTGATCGTTCAGACGTTGGGGATCCGGGAGGCGGGAGGTCAGTCGCCGCTCGAAATACTCAAGAAGAATTTGCAGGATTCATTGCGCGCACCGATGCTGTTCCTGTTGGACAATTTCGAGCACCTGGTTCAGGCGGCACCTACCGTGGCGGAGCTGTTGGCCATGGGTCCCCATCTTAAAATCCTGGTAACGAGTCGCGCAGCGCTGCACGTGTACGGAGAACATGAATTTCCGGTGCCGCCGCTTGCGCTGCCGGATTCGCGGTCGGCGACTTCTGTGGACCTCGTTTCACAGTACCCGGCGGTCGCGCTGTTCATCCAACGCGCGGTCGCCGCCAAGCCGGACTTCGAACTTAGTCCGGAAAACGCGCCAGCCGTCGCCGAGATTTGCGCCCGGTTGGATGGTTTGCCTCTGGCAATCGAGCTTGCAGCCGCCAGGATCAAGGTTCTTTCGCCCGCTTCGATGTTGACACGGCTGGCGAGCCGGCTGCAGCTATTAAGGGGCGGCGCGCGGGACCTGCCGGCGAGACAGCAGACGCTTCGCGCTGCCATGGATTGGAGCTACTACCTGTTGAACCCTGCAGAGCAGAA
>DATKEV010000003.1:0-84911 GCA_035511855.1 Candidatus Udaeobacter sp. | reverse complement strand
GCCTACGCCGCCGCCATGCGCCGTCACAACAACGTCCACCTGGTCCGCGATATTCGTAAACTTCAGTGGCTCGACCGCGTCATGCTTCCACGCGTGGTTCGGAAAATACTGTTCCACTGTCCGGCGGTTGATGGTGAACTTGCCCGTCCCCGGACGCAGGAACACGCGCGCCACCGACTCTTTGCGTCGTCCGGTTCCTAGAAACCATGTTTGCGTGCCCGCTAGGGGCGTGCCCGTAGAACCCAATGTTCCTCCTCGCAATGGATGACTGCCCGGCAGTCACCTCGATACCACTCCGCACAGCGGCAAATATCCGTCCCGCTGCTTTGCGGATCCATCTCAAACTTCACGCCTGCTTATTCCCCGCTAAGGCACCACTTAGAAGGAACAGCCACGTGCGGAAAAAAATCTCGTTTACAGCGAAACCGCTTGCGGCTTCTGCCCGGCGTGCCGGGCCAAACCTGCCGCATCTCGGTACACGCGCAATTTTTTAGCACGCCGCGCGCGCAGCTTGTTCTTCGGCAGCATGCCGAGAACCGCTTCGCGAATCATCCAATCCGGCTTCGCCTCGCGCACGCGCTTCGCCGGCACGGCCTTCAACCCACCGGGATACCCGCTGTGCGAATAATAAATTTTTTGCTCGACCTTGTTGCCGGTCATGCGGACTTTGTCCGCGTTGATCACCACCACGTGATCGCCCGAATCCAGGTATGGCGTAAAACTCGGCTTGTCCTTGCCGATCAACATCCGCGCCACCTTGGTCGCCAGGCGCCCCAGCACCTGGTTCGTCGCGTCCACCACAAACCAATTCGCGCCGACCTTCAGCGCTTCGGCTTCCTCGCCCTTGGCTACGTACGTCCTCATCGCGCTCAGTCACACCTTTCCCTGTAGAGACAAACGTCAATCTTAAAGTACCCTCCCGTCCCTGTCAACGAAGTTTCAGGGCTGGCTCAGTTTCTGATTTCCGCGTTACCAGCCGGCCCTCTCATGGAAGGCAGATGCCCCCAGGTCTCACTTTTGCGATACTTCCGGGCTGCCGATTTGCCCATAGCCGGCTCCCCCGTTTACTTGGCGATAGCATCTTCATGAACCTATAGGAGTGGCGCACACAGCGGCGTGCTCGACGACTTACCTGTTGTTTTCCCAAAGGACCTGTGCCATATTTCCTGTTGGAAACCAAAACGGCGGTGCTATGAAACAAAAAACGGATGTCCTGCAGGGTACATTGGCATTGATGGTCCTAAAGACTCTTGATGTCCTGGGACCGCTGCACGGGTATGGAATCGCGCGGCGCATCGAGCAGATCAGCGGAGATCTTCTTGCCGTGAATCAAGGGACTCTCTATCCCGTGCTGTTGAAGCTGGAGCAAGAAGGCGCGATCGCGTCCGAGTGGGGCGCCTCAGAGAATAATCGCAGGGCGCGCTTCTATCGACTGACACGGGAAGGACGTAAGCAGTTGCAGGTCGAGACCCAAGATTGGGAACAAACGGCAGCCATCATCGGTCGGTTCTTCGAAGCGAAAGCGGAGGATTTGTCATGAGATCTCTGAGGCGATTCCTCACCCGTCTGTTCAACTTGCCGACCAGGCGGGCACAAGAAGAGCGATTGAGGGAAGAGATTGAGGAGCATATCGCTCTGCAAACCGAAGAAAATCTTTGCGCCGGCCTATCACCGGTTGAGGCCCGACGCCAAGCCATGCTGAAGTTTGGCGGCGTGGAAGCGATGAAACAAGACTATCGAGCCGAGCGAGGACTGCTATTTATCGAGAATCTGCTGGGGGATTTGCGAAACGCAGGGCGAGCGATTTGCCGCATGCCAGGGCTTGCGGCCGTGATCATCGTTTCGCTTGCCATCGGAATTGGCGTGAATACAACGATCCTTTCATGGATTCAGATGATCCTGTTCCAACCGTTGCCCGGCGTGAGTGGTGCATCGAACTTTCTGCTGCTCGAGCCGCGCACGGAGACGGGCGCGTATCCAGGCGCTTCGTGGCTGGAATATCGCGCCTTGCAGACGCAAGTGCCGGCACTGCGGGACGTCGTGGCATTTCAGATGGTGCCGTTCAACGTGAGAGAGACGGGCCAGACTGAGCGGACGTTCGGGCAACTCGTCTCAGGCAACTATTTTTCTGCGCTGGGACTGAAGCCGGCGATCGGACGATTTATTCGACCGGAGGAGGCCGAGCGGCCCGGAACTGAGCCTGTCATTGTGATTTCGTATGATTACTGGCAAACGCGGTTTCGCGGCGCGCCGGGGGCTGTGGGACAAAAAGTGCGCGTTAATGAGCGCGACCTGATTGTCATCGGCGTGGCGCCTAGGGAATTCCAGGGAACCATGCTCCCCTTGAAGTTCGAACTGTGGGCGCCGGCCACGCTGGCGCCTGCCTTGCTCGGCGGAACGCGCGACCTCGAAGATCGCAGCATCCGCGCTTTTTCGTTGATCGGAATGTTAAGGCCTGGCGCGACACGCGAGGAAGCTCAGGCCGAGTTCAGTACGGCGATGGCTCAGCTTGCGCGCGACTATCCTGAGGCCAGTGCCGGAATTGGCGGTGAGATTCTTCCATTCTGGAAGGCGCCGCGCGGTCCGCAGCGGTTGCTGATCAGCGGGCTAGCCATCTTGCAAGGAGTTATGCTGCTCCTGCTGTTGGCGGTCTGCGGAAACACGGCAAACCTCATGCTGGCTCGTGGAAGCACCCGGCGGCGCGAGATGGCCGTGCGCGTGGCGCTGGGCGCAGCACGCTGGCGCATTGTCAGCTTAGTGCTCTCGGAAAATATGCTGCTCGCTCTCCTGGGAGCAAGCCTCGGAGCAACCATCGCAGTTTGGGGCACCACTGCATTGCGCGTGGCGCCAATGATTGGCGCATTTCCGATCCGTTTTCAGACGAGAGTGGATGAACTCACCCTCGCCTTCGCGATATTGCTCGGTGCTGTGTGCGGTTTGATTTTCAGCGCGCCGCCGGCGGTCCATCTGGCACGGCTGGATCCACAGGACGGGCTTCGTTCCAGTTCCAACACGCCGCCCCGCAGCCGTGCGCGCAAAGTTCTGATGGGGGTGGAAGTCGGACTTGCGATGGTCGTCCTGATCGCGGCGGCGCTCTTCTTGCAAAGCTTTCGCTCGGCACGCCAAACGGACCCGAGATTCCGGTCCGAGGGCGTTTTGCTGGCCGCCTACGACTTAAGCGGACGGAATCCCGACAAGGCGTCCGCGCGCGAATTTGCTGCGCGCCTCCTGGAACGGCTGCGATCCTTGCCGGACGTCGAGGCCGCCGCCATCGCAACGAATGTTCCGCTAGACTTGCATGGAATTCCGGCGCGGCCTTTCACTGTCGAGGGCCGCGTGCGCACGGAGGCGGGGCAGGATAGAGCCATTTCCAACACGGTCACGCCGGGATACTTCAAGGTGATGGCCATCCCGCTCCTTGAGGGAAATGACTTTGCCGAGATAGGGGATAGCGCGGCGCCCGCACAGGCCATCGTCAATGAGGAGTTTGTCCGCCGTTACCTGAATGGCGCGGATGCGATCGGCCGCCGGATACAGACGCGCGCCGGAAGCTCCGCGATCATCGGCGTGGCGCGCAATTCCGTCTACGACGCGTTCGGCGAGCCCGCGCAGCCAGCCGTCTATTTCTCGTACCGAGACCTTCCAGCGATCCAAGGCGAGATTCACCTGAGGACGCGCAGCGGCAATGAAACCGCACTCACCCCGGAGGCGCGTGCCGTTCTGCGCGATCTCGATCCGATGCTCCCTCTTTACGACGTGCGAACATTCTCCCAGCACATCGAACGAAACCTCTTTCTTCGCCGGATTCCCGCGCGGATGTTCGCCGTGCTCGGGCCACTCCTGCTCGGCCTCGCGGCGATCGGAATCTACGCCGTGGTTTCGTACGCCGTGGCCAGGCGAACGAGAGAGATTGGCGTGCGGCTGGCGTTCGGGGCCACCAGCGGGCGGGTCGTCCGGCAAATTATTCGCGAGAACTTGGGTGTAATCACCTGGGGCACGGCGATTGGATGGATACTTGCGTTCGCGATTTCCGTTCGCGCGACTACGAAGGGCGTGGTCAACCTTCCGGTTTTCATCGGCGTACCGGCGATTCTGTTGGGTGTCGCGACGCTGGCCTGTTGGATTCCGGCACGGAGAGCTGGCCGGATTGATCCGATGGCCGCGCTCAGGCACGAGTAAAAGCAGGGACGTCGCGACCTACGCTTTGAGGGCCAGTGGTTAACGGCGTCGGATAATCGGAAACTGAGCCTGCCTCCCCGAAGTTTCGGCACTGGAAGGGCTCGTACACATCGCAACCTCCAGCGGTTTCGAGCGACCTCGTCAAGTCGACCAGGGCCTGGCCGCACCGTGCGGCATCACCGTGCGGTGACGACGGGCAGTTCGACGAAGCTCTCCTGGTTGGGCGCGTGGTAGATGCGTTGGATCGCCTTGCGATAATCGCCAGGCTTGGCCCAGAAGATGTTGGGCACAAACCCCTGCGGATTTCGATCGTACAGCGGGAACCAGCTCGACTGGATCTGCACCATGACGCGATGTCCCGGCAAGAAAACGTGGTTCACGGCGGGAAGCGCGAAACGGTATTTCAGTGGTTTGTCGGACGCGATCGGCTTCGGAATTTCCAGGCTTTCCCGGTAGCGCCCACGGAAAATGTCGGCGGAGACCATCAATTGATAGCCGCCCAGCGCCGGTTGTCCCGCCACCTCGTCCGGATGCACATCGATCAATTTGACCACCCAATCTGAATCCGTGCCGCTGGTCGAAGCGATCAGATTGGCCATCGGCGGACCGCTGATTTTCATCGGCTTGTCCAGAACGTCGGAGACGTACACAAGTACGTCTTGCCGCCCCGACTGTTCACGCTGATCGTCCACCAGCCATTGCGGCCACGTCATTCCGTTGCTATAGCCTACCGGCTGAATCGGACGCGCGCGGAAAGGTACGGGCTTGGCGGGGTCGGAGATATATTCCTCATATCCCGGCTCGCTGGATTTGGGTGATGCAAATTCCAGTTTCAGTCCGGCGGCAAGATAGAAAGGTGTTGGCCGGATCGTGCACCCGCTGGCGCAACCCGAAGGCCACCCAGGCAGTCGACGCCAAACGTTCGTGCCCGTCTCAAACGCGGAAACCGGCGGCACATCTGCCTTGGGCTCGCCGTCTTTCAGGTAGTGGTCCAGGAAGGGACGCAGGATTTCTCGCCGGAAATACATCCCCGTGTCGCTGCCGAATTTCAATGCCCCCAGCGCGCTCGCGTCTTCGATTTCCTGGCCGTGATGCCAGGGGCCCAGCACCAGAAAAACTTTGTCGTTGTCGGGGTCCTTCGGCTTGATCGCTTTATAAACCGCAAGCGCGCCGTAGATGTCTTCTTGATCCCAGAGGCTGTGCACCAGCATCACCGGAACCTTTAGCGGCTCACCCGCCAGGATCCGGTCCAGCGCCTGGTCCCGCCAGAACGCGTCGTAGCTGGGATGTTCGACAACCTTCCGCCAAAAACCAATTTGCTCGAGCCCGTGCTGGCGGCCGAGTTCACCCGCCGAGCCCGCCTGCATGTATTCGTCATAGTCGTCAAAGTGCGACGTCCACCACTTCGCCTTGTTGTCGCGCGTGGCCACTTGCTCGTAGATGTATGGCAGGTTTTGTTGGCGAAATGCGCCGTTGTGAAACCAGTCGTCGCCCATCCACCCGTCAACCATGGGGTTCATCGGCACCGCCACTTTCAGGGCCGGGTGCGGGTTGACGAGTGCCATCAACGGCGTGAAGCCATCATAAGAAATTCCGAGGATGCCGACGCGGCCATTGCTCTCTGGAATATTTTTCACCAGCCATTCGATGGTGTCGTACGTGTCCGTGGAATGATCGACCGGCGTGGGATTCTGCGGCCCGTGCAGCGGCCGGTTCATGACGTAGTCGCCCTCGGAATCGTACTTGCCGCGCACGTCTTGAACCACGCGAATGTATCCGCCTTCGACAATCACCTCGGTCGCGTTGTCGTAACCGTACAAGGACGGTCCCAGGTGCGCGCTGGCCAAACGGCTTGTCAGCTCCGTGGCATCATACGGTGTCCGCGTAAACAGAATGGGCGCGCCCTTGGCGCCCTTCGGCACGAGGATGACGGTGTGCAGCTTCACGCCGTCGCGCATGGGGATCATCACCTCGCGTCGAACGTAGTCGAAGCCCGTCGTCGCCACTTCAAACCGCGCCGGCGTTTCGCTGGGATAGTCGGGATACTTCGGTGGAGGCGGCGTCTGCGCGACAGACGGTTCGGCGAATAAAAAGATTCCGAGTACTGACACCAACAAGATTTGGGCACAAACACGGTTGATCGTTTTCATGGAAGTCCTCGCAGGCGCGGGATTATATCCTTTTCGCCGGCCGTTTCTCGCCCAATATTGCCGGTTCAAGGTTAGCAAGCGACCTATAAATTCCTGTTTTCAAATGACCTGTTTTTTGCTATATTTAGAGGATAAACGGTGTCCACCCTTGGTCGGTTTGAAATGCTAGGAACTGATCTCGCTACCCCAGCAACCGTGGGCCTCTCCTCCACCGTGAGGCACATTCCTGCATCTCTCCGTCTAATCTTTTGGGGGATTGCTGTTTTCGTTTGTGTTGCGATTGGCGCGGCTCAGTGCTCCGCCCAGGATGTTGCCGACGCCGCCAAACAGGAACGCGCCCGTAAGGAAACCCGGCAGAAAAAACCCAAGCACGTTTACACGGAAGAAGATTTGAAGCGCGCGAAAATTCTCACTCCGGAAGATCGTGCGCAAGTCGAAGCCAAGAAAAATCAACAGGCTCCTGCCACCGATGAAAAATCGGCGGACGCCGTCGACGCCGAATCGCTTCCCGCTGGTGCTCCTCTTGGCGAGGTCGCGCGCCATTTCCGCCGCCAGAAAGATTCCCAGGAACTTCATCGCGCGCAGCAGTTCCCTCTTCCGCTCGCCGAAGCTCCAGTACTCGCTTCACCCAAACCTCTTCTGCGCTCGGTTCATCCGCCGCTGCCGTTCGAATCTCCCGTTGCGCCGCCGTTCGTAAGATCGGCTCCGCCGCGCTTCACGCCGTTCCGGCCGCCGGTGAAGCGCTCACCGTTCGAACGACCCAACATTTTGCTCTCCGCTCCGCCGCGCATTCTTTCTTCCCGCCCGGCGCCGCCAAGCCTCGCGACTCCGCGGCCTGTCGCTCCCGTGGCACCTGCAAAGCCGTCGGCGCGTATCGCTCCCGCTCGACCGTCCGCGAGGATCGCTCCAACAGTTTCGAAAAATCTAAGCGTTGTGATCGTGAAGCAGGGTGACTCGTTGTGGAAACTCGCCGAGCAGAATCTTGGCCAAGGCCTCCGCTGGCACGAACTGCTCGCAGCCAACCCAAACATTCGCGACGCCAACCACATCGAAGCCGGCTCGCAGATACTTCTCCCCGCCGCGATCTCTTCCGTGCGCGCCACCACAACGATGACCGTAGAGAAAGGCGACTCACTCTCCAAGATCGCCCGGGCCCACTTCGGCCACGCTTCTTCCTGGTCCTGCATCGCCCGCACCAACCCCTCCATCGTTAACGCCAACCTCATCTTCGCCGGTCAAACCATCATCCTTCCCGCCTCCTGCATGCCGTAGACTTTCATTGACAGCTCCTCCTCTGCTTCTTACGGAAGTAGCTTATGAACTAGCTCCGTAATTCCGTACGCCGCTTCAGTTTTTGAGACACAGCGGAGGGCGGGCTCCGGTCCACCCTCTTTGCTTTCTCCAGGATCAATATACGCCTGGCGGCACTCCTTTATTCGGATGACCTACCCCGGGAAGATGATGAGCAGTCGGTCTGCTCGGCGGTTCCCGTGTGATTTTCGGATACAATAGAGTTAGTCGGAGATTCGGACCGTGAGGGATTGGTGATTCACCCGAACGTCTTTCACAACGACACCCTGTTACCCATCGAGAAAGTTCGCCTTTCTCCCGGTCAGGCCGGTCTCATCTGCGGCTGGGGCATCTTCACCACCCTGCGGATTTCCCGCGGCGAAGCCTTCGCTTATGAGCGCCACTGGCGCCGCCTCGAGAAAGACGCCACCGTCACGCGTATCCCCATGCCCTACACTGCCGCCAAAGTCCGCGTTCATCTCCACGAAGTCATCCGCGCCAACCACGTCGCCGAAGGGTGTGCGCGCGTGTATTTCGTGTACAATTCTGTCGGCTATTGGCAAAGCGCCGAAGCGTATCCGCAGGTCGACCTCATCATTTACACCGCCAGCCTCCCCGAACATCGCGAGGTCGTCCGGCTCGCCCTCCGCGAACAAGGCCGCCACGCCGCCTCTCCCATGGCCGGCGTAAAAACCATTTCCTGGCTCAACAATGTCTGGGCTGTCGCGGAAGCCAACAAGGAAGGCTACGACGAAGTCGTCATGCTCAACGAACGCGGCGAAGTGGCCGAGTGCACTTCCGCAAATATTTTCGTTGTGAAAAACGGAAAAATTTTCACGCCTCCGCTGAACTCCGGCTGCCTTGAAGGCGTCACGCGCGGGATCCTCATGGAAATCGCGCCGGAAGCCGGACACCCCGTCGTCGAGCAGGCGCTGCGCCCCGAAGATCTCTATTCCGCCGAAGAAGTGTTCATCTCATCCACAAATCGCAATCTCATCAACGTCAGCGAAATCGCCGGCCACTCCTTCTCGGCTCCTGGCCCTGTCTGCGACCGCCTCAACCATCTCTTCGACGCTTACGTCGAAGAGTACGTTTCCCGCCGCCTCGCTTCCGCCACCCGCTGAATACCAGCTGATCTCGCGAAACATTTTTTCAATCGTGTTGAGTCTGCGCCTTCGCCGCTGCCGCGCGAACCGGCATGGCGCAGTAGCTTCCCTGCGTAAATCCCTCCGCCTCCACGCCAAACGCGTGATCGAATCGCGCGCGATAATTTTCCCACGCCAGCGTGGCTGTCAATTCCACCAGTTGCGCGTCCGTAAACTTCTCCCGCAGCTTTCGAAACAGCGCGTCCGGCATTTCGACCGGCGTTTGCGTCATCGCGTCCGCGTACTCCAGCACGAATTTCTCCGCCTCCGAAAACAGCGCGCTATTTTTGTAGTCTGGCAAGGCCGCCATTTTGTCCATCGAAACGCCGCGGGTTCTGCTGACCGCAGAACCCACGTCAATTCAAAACGGGCATCCCACCAGCGTGGCCACTCTCAACTGCGCTAAATCTTTCAACCCCGAGTCCACCAGGCGGCTCCCTAGCAGCGACTGCTCCATCTGCCCGTAGCCCCAAAGAATTTTCGCGTGATGCGCCACGATCCGCACCGGCATCACCACGCGCCCCACCTTGCGTTTCGTCATGGCATAAACAATCCGCGTGAACAGCCCGCTCCATAATCCCTGCTTGCCTGGATCCGCCCCACTAATGCGTGCCATCGCCATCCACCTCCTGTCTCCCATTCTCTCCCAGTGTAGCCCCGCAGGACATGCGGTGAAACGAATGCGACTCTCACCGTCGGCGACAACGTTTTGATGGGCGCCGACCCTGCTCCCGAGCAGCATGAACAACCAAAGGGGTCTCGCCGTGCTGCTTGGCATCGATGACCCTGTGGATGCAGAACGGATATTTCACGCGCTTGCGGAAAGCCGCACCGTGCAAATGCCCCTCCAGAAAACCTTCTGGGGCGTCCGCTTTGGCGTGCTTATCGATCAATTCGGCATACCCTGGGCGATCAATTGCGAGCAAGCGCCCAGCGTAGCGTAGACAGGAAGGGCTCAAGGAAAACGCCGCCCGACTCACGCGGTAATCCACAATTCAGGGCTCTTTCTAACTCTTTGGACTCTCGTGAGGTCTTTTGAAACCCATGACTGCGACCCGCCCATCGAAATGCGGCCAGATCGTCGTCTTCAACGCCTAAACAAGGAGTACCCGACACCTTGCGGATTTGGCGGCGGGGCCGGCTGCGTCTGAAGCTGACGCCGCGTGGCCGCCGCAATCGCACGATCCGCTGGCCGATTGGCGATGCGCTCGAGTGCGTCGGCGATGCGAGACAACTCGAATGTAACCTGGTCGGTTCCGCTGGACCTCTTCAGCACGACAACTCGCTTTCGGCTGAAGTAGAAAGCCATCCAGAACACCAGGCCAATAACAAGAGATACTCCCACCAAGAGGATGTCGTGACTTGTGATGGTGATGCTTCTGCCGGCGATCGTAATCACTTGATCCGCTGCCAATGTCACCTCCTGGCTTGGTGTTCGCTAGTAGAACCAATTCGAACGAGACGTGCTAACGCTGGAGCCGTGGAGATGACTTTTGCAGAGCCGCAATCAGGTCATGCGCGGCGGAAGGAGCACTGACGTCCGATTCGGTGATGATCTTCGCGGCGCTCGTGGGGTTGCCATAGAGCTTGCGATTCGCGTCCTCATCAGGTCGAAGCGTCGAGCCATCAAGCGAGATACCGGCAAAAGCGCCTCTTGCACGAGAGTAACTCAGAATCTCGGCGCGCATATAAGCGTCGGTATCAGCCGAAGCGGAACGTCCCTTCGGTCCGGCCGCGGCGGATATGTCTGCTCCCAACTTCACCTTCGTGCGCAACAGGCTGCCTGCGCCACGGTCGTTCATGACGAGAAAGACGAAGTCAGTTGCTTCACCGCCAATCTGGAAACCAATGCTCCCGCCTTCGAGCGCATACATGGCAGGAGCTCCCCATGGACCGGTGAAGTCTTTCCCGGTGCGGCAGACCATCGTGCCGCGACCGTAGCTGCCGCCAACAACAAACGCAGCTTTCAGCACCGAAGGCATCACCACCACACAACGGGCCTTGTCGAGCAGATCTTGGGGAATGTCATCAGGAACATTGAGAATCTCCTGCATCACCTTTCCCGCATTCTGAAGGCGATCCTGCTCGGTCTTTGCTTCGCTCGGATCTTTCGCGGACGAGAACGGTCCCCAAGCAAGCAGGCCTGTCACTATAACGATCCAACACTTTGCGCATCTCATTCGCAGCGCCTCCTTAAGCGCCTTTCTTGTATCTTCGTCGAAACGTCTCCCCGCCCCTTGGAACGGGTTGATCCTCAGAGTTTTTGGCCCCGCGGTGACGAAGGCAATTCCCTCTCCAGACTCGCTTTGGATTTGCTAGTGGGCTGAAGATTCAAGCGCATAGAAGAATCTTGTGGGCCAACGACGATTGAGATTTGAAACGCAAAGCGTGTAGAAAATACAAACAAGAAACGGGAAAGAGTCCCTTTCTGCGTACTGGAACCCATGCTCAGCAAGAGAGCTCACTCTCTCAATCTTTGCAAAACTCGCGACTTACCTGTGTTGGCGGACAAAATGCACGAGATGCACGAGCGTCGACGAAGGGAGAAGAGCATGAGCAAGCCACTCTCCGCCAAAACAATGGTTTGCAGCGAGTATCAAAGATTACTCGAAGAATGCCAGAGCGCCTTGTATATCTGGAACGAGCACCGCGCCGAGATGGATCAGGCTGGTTTAAGCGGAAAGGAAGCCGGCGACGAACTCCTCGGATTGCAAGCGAAGTACGCTCGAGCTTACACGGTATTGCAGAACCACGGCCGCAACTGCCTCCGATGTAAATCGGTGTCAAGAACTAAGAGATGTGATTCTGAAAATGATTCGGGCACCCTCTCCGATAACACCCTGTACGCTTGAGAAGTGCCCTTCTCGTGAGGGGCCGCACGGCACGGCATTTCAGTTATATGAATGCGTTGACCGCAGAGTCCCTCCAAATCGAGAAGATGGCGGTGGTCAAAAAGGTTCCACGGAGAATTACTGGACCGCTCCGCTGGCGGCGTGCGCGTGTTCGCCCGGGTACTCCGGACGTTGTTGCTCCACGGGTTTCTGTTCCGGAACGGCATCAGCGTCCAACAAGAGTTGCTCCGCGCGAATGCCGGCCGCGGCCCGATCCGTGTTAACGGCCCCCGGCTCCTGGTCACCGAGCTCGTGCAAGACCGAGGCTTTGTTGGCCACCCAGAGGCTGACAAAGAGCTTGATGAGGAAGGCTGCAACGGCGATACCTACAACCAATAAAGGCAAATCTGAAAGGAACCGCATAGTATCTCCTTATAGATATTATTTCTTCAGTTGAAATTGCTTCTTACTTAGCAGCTGCGCAAGCGGGTGCAGTCGAGTTATCGATCTCGCCTGTCAAATCACCGGTCGCTATGTCTTTTTTGCGTTTAAATGGAACAATCTTGTCACCGTGGACCGGTGGACGCTGGACTCGATTGCCAGGGGGCACAACCTCGAAGGCGGGGCGATTGGCAGAGTGGGTTTTTCCTGGCGTATCGTTGTTTTGGTCTTTCTGAAGCAGTTCGCGGAGGCGCAGCCGGCTTCTGTGCAGTTGCGACTTGGAAGTGCCCGTCGTGCACCCGCGCATGTCAGCAATCTCGCGGTGTTCGTAGCCTTCGATGTCGTAGAGCACAAACTGGGCCTTGAATCCGGGGGGCAGCTGATCGATAGCCCTCTGGAGAGTGAGGCGATCAATGGTGCCGTTCAGGTACAGGTCGGGACCGCCCAACTCCAGACGATGGGTGCGAGTTTCCTCCGTCCCTTCCGTGATTTCCTCCAGAGGTGTTTGGGCGACGGTCTTTTTGCGAATGTGCATGAGCACGACATTTACGGTTACGCGATGCAGCCACGTGGAAAACCCGGATTCGCCGCGAAACGTCTGAATCCTGCGGAAGACCGTAAGAAAAGTTTCCTGGGTCAAGTCTTCGGCTTCCGCCGAGTCTTCCAACATGCGAACACACAGAGTAAAGACTCGGCGGCTGTGCAACCGATAGAGCCTTTCAAACGCCTCGGCGTTGCCCTGGCGCGCGAGTCGAATGGCTTCGGCCTCAGGCATCTCGCCAGCCTCAGATTGTGGCAGTTCTCTCACAAAATCCTTCCTTCGACACCCACCACTGATTTGAAAAAGATCCCGTAAGTTCAAGGCGGATAGCCCCTTGGCTAACTGCCTTGAGCGCGAAAGAAGTCACCGACGATGAGGTGTGGCAAGTCTGCTGCCACGTTAGCGACTTTTTGATAAGAGCTTAGGCTGCGGCAACTTAGTGGGAGCTTTCCAACTCGTCATCTGATTATTCAACGGTACTAGCCCATGAAAAGTATGCTCAATGGAATCCTTTTTTTCGTATGGGGACACTGTTGAGGTCACTTCCGCACGTGTTACAATTTGTTGACGAGCAGCCCATGCCCGATACGGTTCCTCTCGCAGGCGAAGCGGTCCTTGAGGTCGTCTCCCCGGACGGCGCGCGCCGCTATGCCCGCATCACGCAAACGCCTTTCCTGATCGGCCGGGGCGCGGAAACCGGCAACCATCTGCAGCTCTCTGACCGGCGCATCTCCCGCAACTGCGCCGCGGTAGTCATCGAAGCCAACCGCTTCCACCTCGAGGATCGGGGCCAGCGCCGCGGCCTGTTCGTCAACAGCGAGAAGGTCGAGAGCCGCGAGCTGCAGGACGGCGATGCCATCACTTTCGGCCTGGACGACTCCTACGAAATTATTTTTCGCTCCTCGAACAGTTCCGTCGAGGATTCCATTCCGCACTTGCTCACGCGCATCGAGCACATCACCAGCTCCGAACATACCGGCGGGGGCCTGCGCAAACTCAATCAACTCCTCGAAGCCACCGCGTTGCTCCACTCGCAGCTCCCTCTCGACCAGGCGCTGAGCCACATGCTAGATCACGCCGTCTCCGTGACGGACGCGGACCGAGGCCTGCTCCTCGAACCAGACTCGGCGGGGGCCTTGAAAGTGAAACTCGCGCGGCGCAGCGGCGCGCTGCGCCTCCCCCCGGAAAGCGTTGCGCCCAGCCAGACGGCCATTCAATTGGCATTGAAGCAGCAATCGCCGGTAATTACGGAAGATCTCGCGCAGGCAGACATGGACCTGCAAGCGGCGCAGAGCATCGTGGCACAGCGCCTGCGTGCCGTCGTGGTGATTCCTCTCTACGCCATCTCCCGCGCCAATACGCAAGAGTTGATGGCGAACATCAAGCGCGGAGAATTCCTGGGGGTTCTCTATTTGGATTCCCGGCGCCCTGCGGCCTTCTCCAAGCTCGATCGCCAGATTCTGGACGCGCTGGCCGCCGACGCCGCTAGCATTCTGGACAATGCCCGCCTCGTCGAGCGCGAGCGGGAACGCCAGCGCCTGGAACAGGAGATCGACATCGCGCGCGGCATTCAACAGGCGCTGCTGCCGCGCAATTTCCCGGATCATCCGCATTTCGCCGTGACCGGCGTCAATTTCCCGTGCTTGTCCGTGGGGGGCGACTACTTCGACGTTTTTCCTCTCGGCGAGGGCCGCACCGCGTTTCTGATCGCAGACGTCTCCGGCAAAGGACTCGGCGCCGCACTGCTCACTACTATGTTGCAAGGCGCGCTTTCCGGGATGACCCTCGGCATGGATCCCGCGCGTGTGTTCAATCACGTGAACCGCTTCCTGTGCGATCACGCGGAGGTGGGCCGCTACGCCACCATGTTTTTTGGAATTCTGGATGAACAGGGCCATCTTGAATTTATTAACGCCGGGCATCCCTCGCCGATGCTGTTACGGCGAGGAGTTCCCGAAGAACCTTTCACGGAAGGCTCGTACCCGGTGGGCTTGGTTCCTGACGCGGAATACACGTCCGCATGCCTCAAGCTCGAGCCGGGAGACACGCTCATTCTTTTCAGCGACGGCGTTACGGAAGCGATGGATCCCGACGATGAGTTGTTTGGGGTTCCGCGCTTGAAAAAAGCGCTGATGGGGCTGCCGGAGTGCCCACTCGACCAAATCCAAAAATGCGTGCTCGAAGCCGTGGAAAATTTTGCGCGCGGCGCGCACCAGGCCGACGACCTCACGCTTTTGATAGTGCGGTATCGCGCCACCGCCGCCGCCGCGAATCCCGACACCGATGTTCCCTCTTCGGCAGGCTCCTCTGCATCCGCAGCGGGCTCCTCCGCGTCCTCGTCTTCCGTGTCGGCGTAACGGAGACGCTCAAAAAAAGAACCAAGGCGGGACCGCCAACATCGGCTTCCCCGCCTCGTTCCGAAGCTGCTAAAAATGATGAGCGAGCTGGCTCGAAAAGTTCAGACGCCAGTCTTACGAGCCCAAGTTTTTCAGATCGTCTTTGGCTTGCTGCTCAGCGTTTTTGGTTTGCTCCTTGGCATTGGCTTCCGGCTTTAGCTCGTGAATGGCTTTGTTCAGGCTCTGGGCCTTGTCGCCGATCGCCCCTTTGCATCCGGACATATTGGCGTTGGTCAGAACGCCAGTGACGTTGGCCCGGAGGCAGTTGAAATCCATGCCGAGGTTGTGGCTGGCGTGCAGGGCGGCGAGGCATTCATTGAGCGCCGCAAACGGCGTGCACGCGTCGGTGGCGTTCGAATTGGCGGGGAGTACGCCTTCGGCCTGCAGCTTCGGCGTCAGCTTTTTCTCCACGTCGCTCCGGCTGGCGTTCGAATCGGCAGAGTTTTTCGAATCCTTGTCTTTTTTGATCCACTTGATGGGATTGAGAGAATGCGAGCTGTGAGAGCTTTGCGAACTTTGTGAACTTTGTTGCGTCGAGCCCGATGCGCCGGCACCCGCAGGACCTTGCGCGGCGACACGATCAGCCCCGACAGTCATCAATGCAAAACCACCCAACGACACGAATGAAATGACCAACGAGAATTTTTTCATGATTACCCCTCTTTCGAACGAATCGCGAGAAGACGCGAGACTTCTGGGCTTAGCCTCGCCTTTAAGTAGGCTACAGCTAGGGCGAAGAGGAACGAATTCGAATGGAGGGTACTCCCCCAATCGGTCACACTGTCCGTTGGTACAGGTGAGCGGTGCTTCGAACCAGCACAATCAACGCGCATCTTATGAGAAATCCGATTTAGGATTTATTGAGGAAGATGATCATGGTGTTGTAGACGGCGTGAGTGAGGATGGGAGCCAGGAGGAAGCCAGACATTTGGAAGCTGAGGGCTGCGGCGATGCCGAGACCAAAAACGGGTATGACCGAGATCGGCGGATGGACCAGAGCAAAGAGCGCCGCGCTGCCAAGAATTGCCAAGGCGGGGCCGGTGGTTCGGCGAAGACCCTGAAAAATCAGCCCGCGAAACAAGAACTCCTCGAAAAGAGGCGCGGCGACGATTACGAGAATGCAGATCCATACAGGCCGGTCGGCGCGGGAAAGGAACGAGCTGAGTTCGGCATCCTGCTTCCAAATTTGCCCCTGAGGGAACAGGTTTAGCACGCGCATATAAATGATGGCGCCAAGAGCGGCGAGGGCGCCGAGGGCCACGGCGCGGAGAACGCCTCGCCAGACCGGTTGTGCCGCAACTCCGTCGCGAATTCGTGTCACGCCAATTTTCTTCCACAGATCAGGCACGTCCTGGCGCCAAAAGGTATAGAGGGCAAGGCCGGCGACAATGAGGCCGGCGAGTATGTAGGCGAAGGTGATTTGCGCGGGCAAAGAAACATCGGTCACCGAATGGAGAACCAGGAATACCAGGCCTTGAACGACAAAGAACGCCAGGGCCGCAATCATGCCATCGGCAAGGCTAAGGCTGCGCGGGGGACGCGCTACCGGATCCAAGAAGTAGGGGGTGATGTCTTTGACTTTTTGCCAAAGGGCAAAGGCGAGCAGGGTGGAAAGCACCAACTGCGCGAGCTTGGCCCAAAGCGAGGGCGAATAAATGGTGTTGGCGTACATGGCTGCCAGGATCATGTACAGATAAACCATGTCGGTTCGAAAGCGGGCCCGGCGGTCGGTCTCGAGAACGTTGGTTGCGAGGATGCCGATGCCGGAAGCGATAAAGGCGTAAAGAGCGATTCCATAAAGCGCGAGAAAAACTTCGCCCCAAGAGCTGGCATGTAAGTGATGGCTGAAACGGGTGATGAGCAGAAGCGTGGCTCCGCCATAGAGCAGCCCGAAGGCCGCCCATACCATGGCTTTTTTCACCAGAATCGTTGCCAGGGATTGCGGAAAGGTGAGCAGTTGCCAGAGCGTCTTATCCTCGCGATTGAGCAGCGGCATGGCACTGCTGAGAAAGGAATAGGCGCCCACGCCGAAGGCCATGACGGCGGCGTGGCGAAAATTTCCGCTGACGGCGGAAACCATTCCCGAATAGATGAGAAGGTAGAAAGCAGGGACGAGGAGCGGAACGACGAGCACTTGAACGAGAAGATTTCGATCGCGGGCCAGCAAGAGCAGTTCCTGGGCGGCGGCGCCGCGCAGCCAAGTTTTGTGAGGGGGGCTTGGGCGGATTCGCCGCGTTCCCTGATAGGGACCGCCGGCTTTCACCAAACCATCTCGAGTCAGCCACTCGCTTCCGAGTAAGGCGAACGTGCCGAAAGCAAAAATGAGAACGACCATTACGGATACGACGATTTGCATCTGAGAAACAGGGGCGGACGGAAGGCCAAGAATCAGAGGAAGCGAGAATGGATTCCAAGCGAGGAATTCGGGCATGGCGGTGGCTCGCGCAACCAGAAAATCGTCCAACGGTTTGGAGAGACAAGACGCGTAGACCAACAACAAGGAAACGGTGCCGAGAACGGTGAAAAGCGCCTGAACATTCTTGAGTTGGCTGAGAGAGAGCAGTTTGCGCAACGCCACTTCGAGAAAGGTCGAAAGCGCTCCGGCGAGAATCGAAAGGTAGAGCAGCGCGGCAAGCCCGAGCAGGATGGCCTTGAAACCGAATCCGCCGGCGACGTAAATGAGAACCAGAAAAGGAAAGAAGAAGAGCCAGACAAGAGGATTCAGGAAGGAGTAGACGAACAACTTCGAGGTGAAGAGCGCGCGAGCGGAGGCAGGAAAGGTGTAGAGCCACTCGAAGTTCCATTCCACTTCGCCGAGATTCTTGTTGTTCGTGCCCAGAGAGACGAAGACGATGAAGGCCATCCACAGGAGCACGATCAGGCTGAGGGAACGGAGAAAAACGGAACTGGGCTGAGAATCCCGCGGCCACGTTTCGCCGGAAACCCAAAACGTGTCTTTTGCTCGAGCAGTGAAGCCCGCCGCGCCTCTTTGGGCGAACACATCGCGCATCTGTTGCACGCGGTTGTTTTCGTCGTCTTCGGAGAGGCGTTCGCCACGAACCTCGTAGAGGAACAATTCATCCACATAGCGGTTCCACATGCCCAGATATTTCTCGCGACGGACGGCGTCGGGCAGCTCTCGCGCATGCTGGAGTTCCTTTTCGGCTTGAACGAGTTTGGCCTGGGTGTAACCACGGACGGATATTTTGTCGGAAGAAACGTCGAGTTCGCGGGAAGTTGCGGAGAGACCAATCAAGCCGCGCGAACCGATGTTGAACCCGTTAAAGGCCATGATCAGCAAGAGGAAAATGCTGAAAACGGAACGTCCGCGAGACTTTGCGGGAGTGCCGGAGCGGACCACGCCAGCGCCGGAGGACAGTTCGGCCGCGGCCTTCTTCTTGCGCCCAAAGCGAGCGCTCTGCCAGATATTGAGCTGGCGGCGCAGAGCAAGACGGGCGATCAGCCAAATGGTGCGCGCAGTGCCGATAGGACGTGAAACACTCATAGCCCAGCGACGCCCCCGGAATCGCCTGCAACCGAGAAAAAGATTTCTTCGAGGGAGCTGTCGCTTGTGAGGCGCGCCCGTAGCTCGCCTAATGTGCCGTGAGCCGCAAGCCGCCCCTTGGCCACGATGGCGATTTGCGTGCAAAGCTTCTCCGCCTGATCAAGGAGATGGGTACTGAAGAAAATCGTTTTGCCGGCGGCAGCATTCGCCCGAATGATTTCATGGAGGGCGCGCGTGGCAAAGGGATCGAGCCCGTTGGTTGGTTCATCCAAGATCAGAAGAGCGGGGTCGTGCAGCATGGCGCAGACCAGGGCTAGCTTTTTTTTCATGCCCCGGGAATAATTTACGGCGAATTCTTCGAGCGCGTCATGGAGTTCCAATTGCTGGAGCAGCGGCCGCGTGCGCTTCTCGATTTCAGCGCGATTGAGCCCGTGCATTTCTCCGGAAAAGCGAATGATTTCGCTGCCGCGCAAATAGTCATGAAAGATGGGTTCGTCGGGGAGATACCCGACGCGCCGCTTGACTTCGACGCGATCCTGAAAGCAATCGAGGCCGTCGATTCTGGCGGAACCGGCAGTGGGAGCAAGAATTCCCATAAGCATGCGAATGGTCGTGGTCTTGCCCGCCCCATTGGGGCCGAGGAGGGCGAAGATCTGCCCATAAGAAACGGACAGATTGAGATCTTTCACGGCGTCGAAAGCGCCATAGCTTTTCGTGAGGCCTCGGATTTCGACTAGATTGGAGTTCTGAGACGGTGACATTTTGGTGGTGTTAGAAGCCCATGGAAAAGGATCTCAACTACAGAAGGTACCTGAAACCTGAGCATTTTCAGCAAGGATATCGCGGAGATGTGACTTAATCAGGACAGGGGTTACACTACAGAGAAAACCGCATGGGCTCTAGCTATTTGGCTGATTTCGGGTGTAGCCGAATACTGTAGTCCTTATCGCCGGGCAAACGGCTGTCCACGCGAACGACCTTCACAGATTCATCCGCTTCTGCGCCGCGCACGTAGCCGATCGCGCCTGGCACGTTTAACACGAATTTGAGCACTTCCGTGGAAGTCGCCAGAGTCTTTGGTGCCGCGTGGATTTCTCCTGTGAACATCCCCTGAATGAAGTGTTTATTGAAGTCCTTGTCATCCATCCTATAGATTTGAGTGAGTACAGCCTGGCGTTCCTGTTTGCCAGCCTCAAGCATCACCACAGTGATACGACGGCCATTTGACCAGTGGGTTTGCTCCCCCATAAAGATTTTGCGGAGCTCCGCGAAAGACAGGTTTTCAACTGGATTCGAGCGATTCACCACAATTCCCAGACTGTCGTCGGGTGCGGGCCGGCCTTGCGGCGCGAATCCAAGGGGTTCGCTGGTCCCAAGCGGCAGCGCGGGGGACAGCAGGATGGCTGTGGCCAGTAGCGACAAGAAAATGGTCAAACGAGGCATAGTGACAAGCTTCTAGGCTAAAAAGACGAAATCTTTCCGAGCCGCGGACCGGTATCCGAGCTTGCCTTAACGTCCACGGAAGCAACGCCAGCGCCCCCCAAGATTCCGGGAGCGCAAAGGACCAGCACGATCATGACGATAGAAAAAAGCGTTCGATGTCTTGGCATGCCAGTCTTCTCAGAATGTGAATGCAACCTGGCTATCCAGGCCGTTTTTTGGCGATGGATCGCGAGTGTAAATGCGGTTGTACTGCACCTTGAGTGCGGCGTAACCGGTGAAGTCCATGCGCAGCCCCAAAGAGGGCCCCTCGTACCGGCCGACAGTGCTGTACAGCGGGTCATTCACGGGCACGTTGACTTCTTGCCAGCGAAAGTACGGGCGGTACTTTCCGAACTTGCGGGAGATCTGCGTGTAGCCGAGGGGGGTGTTGTACGTGACTGCGGAGCCGATCGAATGGTTACGCTGTACCTGGAACTCGTTGAGCATTTCCCAGGTGGGGGTAACGTAAATGAGGTAAGCCCCGGCAATGGAATTCTTGACGTGAGGAACCCCGTCGGGGACGCGTTTATCGTTGTAGTAGCTCAAACCGATTTGCAGGCCGCGCGCCCAGTCCGGCTTGATGTAGCCCGCGAGGTTGAAGGCCTTGTGATTCTTGTCGGAGAGAAAGTTCTGCACGGGCTGATTAACGATGGGTTGGCCGATAAAGAGAGAGCTTTCGCCGTTGCCTGCTTGAACGATCCAATGGGCGTTTAGTTTGCCGCTACCGGGCACCAAGCCGGCCGCTTCGAGACCGACGATGTGCACGGGGAGAATCCCACCGCTGTCTTCGAAGAAGTACATGTAGGGGCGGCCAGTGGCAGTCTGAAACCAAGTTCCGTGATGATAGGCAGTATTGTAATAACCGATGGCTGTGTGCATGCGGCCGCCGCTCAACTGGAAAAAGTCGCTGGCCTTGTAACTAATCTGCGCGCGCTCGATGTCGATGCCCCAAGAGTTGGCGGCGTCGGTTCCCAATACGACCTCGCTCAGGAAGCTGATGGAGTTTGACAAGTCGGAACTCATGAAGAGATCGAATTCACCAAACTGGAAGGTGTTATGGACCGGGGACGGGGGAATCGTGAGCGGATAAATGAGCGCGTTTGCAGCGCTTCCCAGGCCGAGATTGAAGTCGAGGAAGCCGCGTATATTCAGCTTCGGTCCGCCAGGCAAGTCCATGGGATGCTCGCTATCGTGATCGGTCGGCTCTTGCACCGCAGGCGCGCTACCCGAACCGGCGCTCGCTTCCGCAGCCGGCGGCGCTTCCGGAGTTCCCGCCGGCACGCGGTCGGTCCTGCCAGTCTGCGCAGCCTCCAATTCCTTTACTCGCGCTTGCAAACTGCGCACCTGGTCCACGAGCTGTTGAACTGTCTGCCTCAGCGCCACGCCATCGTTACCTTGCGCCCGCGCCGCCGGGGACATCCACAGAGTCAGCGACCCAACCAGGAGAAAAGCTGCGATTCGAAGTGACACAACTCTCGCGCGATGTTTCTCCCATATGCATAATGCCGAAATTGCGCGGTCCGCGAAGTCCTTGGGGCAACTCCACACAGCGTCCCTAAGCACAAGATGCGAAACCATTTTCAGCCTCCCTCCAAGGTAAACTGATCGCCGACACTGTAAGCCGGAATTTCCGTTTTAACTTCCGGGCCGAGCGAAAATGTACCACCGACCCCGTCTGCATGCAATGCTGGGGCCCGGGTTTTCGCAAAGACTGATTCCACTTCCTTCAGCCTTGCTTCCAGATCGGAAGAAGTGCTGGTCTGCTTCGCCCAAAGAGTGGGAGTACTCAGGAGCATGCCAAGGAGCATGGGCAATATCAGCCTTCTGGGTATCCGACCCGAGAGAACCAGAGTGAGCGGTGCGTTGCTTCGCGGGAGAGGGCAAAACTTCACGTTTGCCTTCTGAGAGTTCACTCGTGGCAATATTCAACAACTTCCCGTCATCCAGAAGCGGCGAGGGCGCGTCACTCATGGACAACCCGTGGCCACAAGGAATTGAACTTTCTGAACTACCCCAGGCCTGTCCGTTGACGGAGAGAACGCCTTCGCTTAAGTCCCAACATCAGAAATTGTCAGGCTTGCCTGATCTCGCAAGGACAACACCGGCCGCAAAGCTACAATATCTTTCACAGACCTTCAACCAAAATTCCGTTGTGAAGGGGGCTCGGTCCACCCCTACAAGGAACGCACCATGGCGGCCTTGGTTTGCTCACCGTAGGAGTTCCAACGGCATCCTTCCGTTGACTCCCCCAAGTTAACTCCTTAAGATGTCATCTCAATGATTGGTGAAATCATTTCCCACTATAGAATCACCGACAAGCTTGGTGGCGGCGGCATGGGTGTGGTCTACAAAGCCGAAGACACACGCCTCCATCGCTTTGTGGCCCTCAAATTCTTGCCGCAGGAAGTTTGCCGTGATCCGCAGGCGTTGGCCCGCTTCCAGCGCGAAGCCCAAGCGGCATCGGCGTTGAATCATCCCAATATCTGCACCGTTCACGACATCGGAACGCAAGAGGGAAGAGCGTTTATCGCGATGGAGTTTCTGGACGGCCTGACGCTAAAACACGTGATCACCGGCAGTCCGCTGGAAAACGAAAAGCTGCTCATGCTGGCCATTGAGATCGCGGATGCGCTCGATGCCGCGCACAGCGAAGGCATCGTGCACCGCGACATCAAGCCTGCCAATATTTTTGTCACCAAAAGAGGGCACGCCAAGATATTGGACTTCGGGCTCGCCAAATTGACACCCGTCAGCAGCAAGGTCGCGCAAGCAGCCGGCATACCGTTCGAGGCGACGGCTGGCACGAGCGCAGAGAACCTGACCGGACCGGGTACGGCGCTCGGGACAGTAGCGTACATGTCTCCGGAGCAAGCCAAGGGAAAACAACTTGATGCGCGAACTGACCTATTCTCGTTCGGTGCGGTGTTGTACGAGATGGCCACGGGGGCCATGCCGTTTCGAGGGGATACATCCGCGATCATATTTGATGCCATTCTCAACCGGCCGCCTTTACGCCCCGTGCGGCTGAATCCCGATTTACCGCTTAAGTTAGAAGAGATCATCAGCAAGGCCCTGGAGAAGGACCGTGATCTGCGTTACCAAGTGGCCGCGGAAATCCGGGCAGATCTGAAGCGGTTGAAGCGCGAAGCTGAATTAAACCAGACTCCACAGACGGTCGCGACGTCTTCGGCCGTTGCAGCCCCTCCACCGGCATCCGCCACAGCTCAACAGCACGGGAGTTCGGCGGTGGTCGACGCAGTGAAGCAGCACAAATGGGGAGCTACTGGAATAGCAGTAGTTGGACTGGCCGTCTTGGCCGCAGCGGTATTCGGGGTGTACTCGTTGCTGCATCATACAAGCGCGGCTCATTTTCAGAATTTCACGATCACCCAGGTCACCAACTCGGGCAAGGCTGGACTCACGGCCATCTCGCCCGACGGCAGATATGTGCTGACAGTGATAAACAATAAGGGACTGCAAGGCCTGTGGCTTCGCAACCTTCCGACCAACAGTGATACGCAAGTGATTCCACCTGCGCCAGCTTCTTACAAGAGCCTTACGTTTTCCCCGGACGGAAATTATCTCTATTTCATAAAAGCGGTGGACGCGACAAACACTAACTTCGATCTTTATCGAGCGCCAGTTCTGGGGGGGACACCCCAGACGATACTCCGGGGCATTGACAGCGACATCTCTTTTTCTCCCGATGGCCGGCGCATCGCTTTCGCCCGAGTGAATTATCCCGAGGCAGGCAAGTACAGTTTGATTACTTCAAATGTAAATGGCAGCGATGAGCTGGTTCTGAGTGCCGTGGCTCCGGCTTCTGATTTCCCCTCGTTCGTCGCTTGGTCACCGCGGGGTGAGCAACTGGCGTACCGATTGTTCAAGCCGGACAAGGCTCTCGGAGGAATCGCTCTGTTGGACATCGAGTCCAAAAAGATAGCCAGATTCGCCACCCTCGATGACAAGCTCACGCTGGACTTCAAGTGGCTCCCCGATGGGCACGGACTCATGGCGTTATATTCGCGAAAGGGACCGGACTACTATCAGCGGTCACAGGTCGGATTCGTTGCGGAGGGGGCCGAACAGGTCCAGCCGATCACTCGAGATACCAATAGTTATGCGACTTTGACTCTGTCTGCCGACGGAAAAACTCTGGCTACAGTCCAGACCAAGAGTACGCAAAATCTGTACGTCCTTCCAGCCACGGGTAGTCAGTCGCCGGCAGCCAACCCATTGCTTCCTCAGGGGCAGAATGTTTACGGGTTTGATTGGTCCGCGGACGGGAACCTGGTTTTCAGCGACTATCTTCGGGTGATGAGGATCGGCATCGACCGGAACGTTCCGACGCAATTGGTTGGTGATTCAAACGCAGCAATTGTCGAATTGGCGGGATGCGGGACTCGTTACCTGGTCTTCTCCTGGGCATTTCACGGGGGCACAAACTCGACGAACGTCTGGCGTACTAACGCCGACGGCACAAATCCCCTGAAATTGACCGACGGAAGGGACGATCGGGCCCCGGTGTGTTCGGCGGACGGAAAATGGGCATATTACTGGGACCTCGCGTTGCAACAACTTTGGCGGGTACCGATGGACGGCACAGGAAAACCCGAAATGTTTCCGGGGAGCGCTGTTCCCCGGACATTCCCCGCAGGGACCGGGCTGAGCCCTTCGCCCGACGGCAAGGCTCTCGCTTATGTCCTGGCTACCATGCCGACGCCGGAGGATCCGTATCCTCAATATAAAGTCGCGCTCTTGGAACCTTCCCCGAACCCGTCGCCACCGCATCTGATTGACGCTGACGAGCGGATTTCGAGCGGGGGCTTGAACTTCACTCCGGACGGGAAGGCGGTGGTCTACCCGATCCGCGAAAACGGAGTAGACAATCTCTGGATGCAACCGCTCGACGGCTCGCGTAGCCGGCAGATCACCTCGTTTGATTCGGAGCAGATTCTCAACTTCCGTTGGTCACCGGACGGAAGAAGCCTCTGCATCCTCCGCGGCCATACCGACTCCGACGTTGTCCTCATCCGAGAATCGTCTCAATAGCCCTAAGCTTGACTTCAAAACTGGTAGCATCCTGGGAGCCAGACCATTCTTCTATTCTGCAGGAGACCCTTAACGTGAACCCGCGACATCTCGCTGGCCCGTCACTATTTCTGTTCTTCGTCGTAGTTGGTACCTTGTGCCTGTCTGCCTCGCCGCAGATGGCGCAGCACTTCGACGCAAGGCTCTTCCAAGAGTTGCGTTGGAGATCGATTGGCCCTGCGCGCGGCGGGCGCGTCTTGGCGGTGACAGGAGTACGCGGGCAGCCGGAAGCCTACTATTTCGGAAGCGTGGGCGGCGGAGTTTGGAAGACCAATGACGCGGGACGGACGTGGAAACCGATTTTTGATTCGCAGCCGGTCGCTTCGATTGGGGCGATCGCGGTGGCGCCTTTGGATTCCAACGTGATTTACGTGGGTTCGGGCGAGGCGGACATGCGCTCGTCGATTTCTTACGGGAATGGCATGTACAAGTCGACGGACGGCGGAAAGACGTGGGCGTTTAGCGGACTGGGAGATTCGCGACAGATTGGACGGGTCCTGGTAGACCCGCGCGATGCGAATCGAGTTTTCGTGGCGGCGCTGGGGCATGCCTACGGGCCCAATGCGGAGCGTGGCGTTTATCGTTCGAAAGATGGCGGAAAGAACTGGCAACGGATTCTTTTTCACGACGAAGACACGGGAGCGATTGACCTGGCGTTCGAACCGGGCAATCCGAAAACGATTTATGCGGCGCTGTGGCAAACGCGCCGGCCGCCGTGGAATGTCTATCCACCGTCGAACGGACCAGGGAGCGGCCTCTACCGTTCGAATGATGCCGGAGATCATTGGGAACAGGTGACGGGCCACGGTTTGCCATCGGAAGGGCTGGGGCGCATCGGGATTGCGTTTGCACCGAGCAATCCGAAGCGGATTTATTTGATTGTGGACGCAAAGGACGGTGGCCTTTATCGCTCAGACGACAGCGGACAGAATTGGCAGCGCGTATCGAATGACAAACGCACGTGGCAACGCGGGTGGTACTTCGGCGAAGTCAGCGTGGATCCCAGAGATGCGGACACGGTTTACTTGCCGAATACAAGCGCTTACAAGTCGACGGATGGTGGGAAGGCGTTTACGGCGTTCCGGGGAGCGCCGGGCGGCGACGATTACCACGAGTTGTGGATTGATCCGGATGACCCGAAGCGGATGATTCTCGGCAACGATCAAGGCGCACTGGTGACGCGCAACGGCGGGGAGACGTGGAGCTCCTGGTACAACCAACCAACAGGGCAGTTCTATCACGTAATCACGGACAATCGTTTTCCTTATTGGGTGTACGGCGCGCAGCAAGACAGCGGCGCCGCGGCGACGCCGAGCCGCAGCAACTACCGTTCTCTGAATTTCCATGATTGGCGGCCGATGGATGCTGGCGATGAGAATGGATATATGGCACCGGACCCGTTAAACCCCGGAATAATCTTCGGCGGCACGGTCGCCCGGCAGGATTTGAGTGGCGATCAGGTGCAGCAAATGCCCCCGACGATCGCGCATCCCGGCGAATACCGGCGCACGTGGACGCTGCCGCTGGAGTTTTCGCCGTTCGATGCGCACGTGCTTTATTTTGGCTCGCAAGTGTTATTTCGTACGGCGGATGGAGGAAGTTCGTGGCAGATCATCAGCCCGGATTTGACGCGTGAGGATCCGGGTGCTCCACCGAATCTGGACGCGACGACGGCAAAGTATGCTCCGGGAGCAAAGCGGCGCGGTGTGATTTACACGATTGGGCCGTCGTTTGTGCGGGCGGGAGAGATTTGGGCCGGGACCGATGATGGGCAGATTCACTTGACACAGGATGATGGGAAAACGTGGGAGAACGTCACGCCACCGGAGCTGACGCCGTGGAGCAAGGTGACGCACATCGAGACGTCGCACTCGGATCCGGCAACCGCCTACGCGGCCGTTGACCGTCACCGGCTGGACGACTATCAGCCATATCTCTACCGCACACGAAACTTCGGGAAAAACTGGCAGCGCCTTTCGAATGGAATTCCAGAGGGATACTTTTTGAATTGCGTGCGGGAAGATCCGATTCGTAAAGCGCTGCTGTACGCTTGCACGGAGAGGGGCGTGTATGCTTCTTTCGATGATGGGGACAACTGGCAGCCGCTGCAACTCAACCTGCCGATGACCTCGGTGCGCGATTTGGTGGTGCACGAGGATGATCTGGTGATCGCGACGTTCGGGCGTTCCTTCTGGGTGCTGGATAACATGACGCCGCTGCGGCAGATTGACGCGTCTATGGCCGCGTCGGACCAATGGCTGTTCCGGCCGTCGACCGTGTATCGCGTGCGGCCGGGATCGGACCAAGGCACCCCCGTGCCGATGGATGAGCCGCTGGCCGCGAATCCGCCGGACGGCGCGACGTTGGATTACTACCTGAAGCAGAGAGCGGCATCTCCAACTCAGTTGGAGATATTTGACTCCGAAGGAAAGGTGGTGAGGCGATTCGCCAGCGACGATGAACTGCACAAAACGGACCCGCGCGCCGTGAAGTATCCCATTGAGTGGGTGCGCGATCCAAAACCGCTGTCAGCCGAAGCGGGAATGCACCGATTTGTCTGGGATTTGCGGTATGCGCTGCCGAAGAGTGTTCGCATTCCGGACGAGGGGACAGCGGGAGTGCTGGCGCCCCCCGGCCAATACATTGTGAAACTGACGGCGAATGGCAGGAGCAGCACGCAGCCGCTGACGGTAAGAATGGATCCGCGAGTGAAGACTCCGCAAGATGCGCTGGTGCGGCAGTTCGAGTTGGCGGCAAGAATCTCTGCAAGATTGGGTGAAGTTTCGACGGCGTTGCAGCAAGCGAGCGATTTGCGCACGCAGGTCGACGCGCGTAAGAAGGACGCTGGTGGCAACGCGGAAGCTCAAAAAGCATTGGATGCGCTGGCCAAGAATCTCGAAGTTGCCCCGGAGCCGGATAGCGATGCCGATTTTCCCTTGTTTGGGCTGACAGTGCCCGGGGAAGAGCATGTTGCTCTTCCGCGAGCCGCCGGAGCGCTTCTGAGCTTGCTGGCGATCGTCGAGAGCGCAGACGTGGCACCGACCACGGATGCGACGACCGCGAGCGAGAAGTGGGACGCGGCCGCCGAGGAATCACTTGCACACTGGAACGCTCTTCAGAAAGTGGAGCTGACGAACGTAAACGTCTTACTGGAAAAAGCGAAGCTGAAGCTGCTGACCATAGATAAGATGACGAGCCAACACTGAATTGAAGAAGCGGATTCTTCAGAAAACACAGTCGGATGCCATGCTGTCTCTTTTTGGTCGCCGCTGTAAGCTGAGAGCGGCGCGAATTGGCGAGCACATTTGATATGCTGCTCGAGGTGAGAAACTTGGCCCGAAACGCGTTCCTCTCTCCGCCAGGGATAATTTTCTTGCTGATCCTGGGCACGGCGATAGCGGCGAACTCTCAGCCGCAGACACAAATCCAGCAACCGACTGCAATTTCACAAACTCCTTCAAGTGCGCCGACTACTACAGTCGCGATTTCGCAGCAAGGCGGATCCACAGGATCACCGGCATCTCCCTTCAGCACGCAATCGCAGCGGAGCGGGCTGAATATTGTAGTGTTGGATCCTGCGCACGGCGGAACGGACCCGGGCGCGCGAGGCACGGGCGGGATTCGCGAGAGCGAGATCGTCCTGGATATGGCGATTCAGGTGCGGAGAGCGCTGGAGCTTCAGGGCTTTCAAGTGGTACAAACGCGGCAAGGAAATGACAATCCGTCGTTTGATGATCGTTCGGCAATCGCCAATGCGCAGCGCGGAGCGATTTTCGTGACGCTGCATATTTCATCGACAGGATTGCCGGGGACGGTGCGCGTATACGCGAATTCGGATTTGCCGCTGGTGACGGATTCGAACGGGCTGATTCCCTGGGACCGCGCGCAAGCACCGTTCCTCGGATTGAGCCGGAAATTCGCCGACCTTGTTCAGGGACTGCTCTCCCAACGCTTCAAAGGATCGCCCGGTACGGCGCAAACAGCGACAGTGCGACAGCTTCGCACGACAGCGGCACCCGCCATCGCCGTCGAGATTTGCAGCATCGTGGTGGATGACCGGGCACAGTTGGATCACATGGCGCAAGGCGTCGCGGATGCGATTGCCGGTGGTGCCGCCGCGTTCCGGCCGTCGTACGTGGTTCCCGGCGTGCCAGGAGCGCTGCCGTGATTCCGCGCTGGAAAGTTTTTCTGATCGCTGGCTTAGTCCTGGCGGTGATTGCGGCGGCGATCTATTTTCCAATCTTGCGCAAGCGTGTGAAGCGCGCGGCAAGGTTGCAGCAACAAAGCGAGGAGCAAGCGCGGCGCGAATTGACGCAGACGATCCCAGTGAATCCGAGCGATCCCCGCGTGAAGGCAAAGCTCTTTTGGGCCGCGGATGCGGATGATTCCGCGCTCGTGCCTGTCACCGTAGAGCTGCCGCTTTCGAACGACACGGTGCTGCGTTCGAAACAAGTATTGAACACTTTGCTTGCCGGGCCGGTGGATCCGGAGCTGCGCACCGTGCCGCCGGATGCCGTGCTGCTGGCGTTCTATTTGCTGCCGGATGGGACAGCCATTGCGGATTTTTCCGAGGCGCTGGCAACGTCGATTCCATCGGGAATCGTCAGCGAACAGTTAGCTGTGGATTCCATCGTTCGCACGCTGGAAGCGAATGTTCCGCAGGTGCAGCGGCTGAAGATCTTGATTCATGGGCAGGAAGTGGAAACGCTCGCGGGCCATCTCGATCTGACGGGAACATTCATTGTGAATGCGAAGCCTCGGCAGCCACCGCCATCGGCCATGAAGCCGACGAGCGAGGCAGCACCGGGCGCCGAAAAGCCGGGCGCTTCAATCCCGGACAACCCCGCAGCCGCACCGGCGCGGCGTTGACACCTAGAAATGTGCCCGGCAAACTGGCGCAGCTGGAATCAAGACATCGAGAGTATGGGGTCAGGGTGAAATGACGACTGGAGGAAAAGTGAGAGCCGACGGCCGCACCGCGGAGCAGATGCGCCCGCTGAAAATGACGCCGGACTTTATTTCCACGGCCGAAGGTAGCGTGCTCATCGAATTGGGGAGCACGCGGGTGATCTGCACCGCGACGGTGGATGACGGCGTGCCGAGTTTTCTGAAGGGCAGCGGCAAGGGCTGGGTCACCAGCGAATACGGGATGCTGCCGCGTGCGACCGAGGAGCGCACCCCACGGGAAGCAGCCCGAGGCAAGCAATCAGGGCGCACGCTGGAGATTCAGCGATTGATCGGACGCTCGCTGCGCGCGGTGACGAATCAGGAAGCGCTGGGCGAACGCACCGTGTGGCTCGACTGCGACGTGATTCAAGCGGATGGCGGGACGCGCACGGCTTCGATTACCGGAGCGTTCGTGGCGCTGGCGCTGGCGTTCGAACGGTTGACGGCTTCTGGGATCTTGAAGAATTCACCGCTGATTGACACGGTCGCGGCAACCAGTGTCGGAATTATCGACGATCGCGCGCTGCTGGACCTTGCTTACGAAGAAGATTCGCGCGCGGAAGTGGATATGAACGTGGTGATGACCGGCAGCGGACATTTTGTGGAAATTCAAGCCACGGCGGAAGGACGCGCATTCTCGGGAAGCGAGATGCAAGACCTCTTAGCGCTGGCGGCCGCGGGGATTCGCCGCTTGACGGAAGAACAACGCGCGGTCCTGCCGGTAAAATTCAGTGCGCGCGCCCGTTAGGCTGATCCTGGCGTCGTCGAATCCCGGAAAACTCGCTGAGTATCGCGTGCTCGTGGCGACGGCGGGGGAACGCGTGACGGTGGAACTGGCGCTGCTGCCGAATTTCGAATCGTTCCCCTCGTTCGAGGAGAAGGCCCCAACCTTTGCAGAAAATTCCGCTGGCAAGGCTCTCTATTATTCGCGGCATTGCGCGGAGATGGTGTTCGCAGATGATTCGGGGCTCGTCGTGCCAGCATTGGGTGGCGCGCCGGGGGTGCAGTCCGCCCGGTACGCGGGGCCGGGAGCAACGAATGCGCACCGTATTGAAAAGCTGCTGCGCGAGATGCGCGAAACAATCGGAAGCGATCGCGCTGGGTATTTCGTTTGTGCGATTGCGCTGGCAAAACAGGGGCGTGTCCTCGCAGTGGTGACGGATCGCGTTGAAGGTGAGATTCTGGAATCCCCGCGCGGGACGGCAGGATTCGGCTACGATCCGGTGTTCTACTTCCCTGCCCTCCGAAAAACCTTTGCTGAGCTTTCCGCCGAAGCGAAAAACCAGTACAGTCATCGAGGAAAAGCATTCCGCCGATTACTCTCGCATCTTTCCACCATGTTATAGTTCTGGTCCTCATGGCGCGCAAAGCTAAGAAAAAACCGGCCGCAAGAAAAAGGACGAGCCCGACAAAATCGAGGACGGCTAAGAAAGCCAAGAAGTCGAAAACGACAAAGCCAGGGCAAGCTGCGGGAACCGATCCGAAGCGCGTGGCGGCCATCCTGGCAAAATTGGACGAAGCGTATCCCGATGCGGCGTGCGAGTTGAAACACGAGAATGCGTTCCAATTGCTGATTTCGACGATCCTGTCGGCACAATGCACCGACGTGCGCGTGAATCAGGTCGCCGAAACGCTCTACAAGAAGTACCCGACGCCCCAAGCATTTGCCTACGCCACGCCCAGCGAACTGGAGCAGGACATCCGTCCCACCGGATTTTTCCGGAACAAAACGAAATCGATCATGGGTGCAAGCAAAGCTGTGATTGAAAAATTCGGCGGGCAAGCGCCGCGCACGATGGAGGAGATCCTGACGCTTCCGGGAGTCGCTCGGAAGACGGCGAACGTCGTCCTTGGCACAGCCTACGGGATCCCCAGCGGCATCGTCGTTGATACGCACGTGCAGCGGCTTTCGAATCGGCTAGACCTGACACGCAACGAGGATCCGAAGAAAATCGAGCTAGATCTGATGCAAATCATTCCGAAGGACAAATGGATCAAGTTTTCGCACCAAATCATCTGGCACGGGCGGCGCGTGTGCCAGGCACGCAAGCCGAAATGCGCGGAATGCAATATGGAGTCGCTTTGCTATGCAAAAGACAAAACGGTTTGAATTTCGGCGGGCCACGTGTGCGCCGAATGATTGTGCAGAACGAGCTGAGGAGTAGTCAACTGGAACGCAGGCCGTTCGGAGCCAGCGGCAGGGAGTTAAGTCGCACTCCGCTCGCGTCAAAGATGGCGTTGCCGATTGCCGGAGCGACGGCCATGATGGGCGTCTCGCCGGCACCCGCGGAAGGAATATCCTTGCGATCGAGCAAGATCGCTTCGATTTCAGGCACGTCGCGGAACCGCGGCACGCGATAGCTGGCAAAATGCGGATTCTTGATGCGCCCATTTTCGAATTCGATGGCTTCGAACAGCGCCCCTCCAAGTCCCTGAATCATCGCGCCCACAACCTGATTGCGCAGACCATCGGGATTGACGATGGCGCCGCACTCGAACGCTTCGACCAGCTTCACGACACGCACCGCGCCGGAAGAATGATCCACCGCGATTTCCGCACACGTTGCCACGTAACTGCCTTTTTCGTTACCGGCTGCCATGCCGAATCCTTGTCCGTCTAGCGACTTCTTGCGCGGCCAGCCAAAGGATTTCGCTGCTGCTTCAATAACGGCGCGCATGCGCGCATCAGAAAGATTTTTCAGGCGAAACTCCAGCGAATCCATCTTCGCCGCGTGGGCCAGGGCATCCATATGCGTTTCGCGTGCGAAGTGATTCGCAGTAGCCGCCAGGCCGCGGTAGGAGCCGCTGCGCAAAATCAACGGAACCTGATGATATTCGGTTCGCTGGTCGGCCACGACATACGGCGTCTCAATCGCGGACATTCCGGAATGATAGTTATGAAATTCCCACGCTGTCAGCGTGCCGTCAGCAGCGATGCCGCTCTTGACTTCGATCACGCCCGCGGGCCGGAAATACGCCCAGGTGAATTCCTCCTCGCGCGTCCATACCACTTTCACGGGACGACCTGCCGCACGCGCCAATCGCGCGGCTTCGATGGCCGCGTCGCTAGTGTGCTTTCCTCCATAAGCCGAGCCGGTGTCCGGCACGATCACGCGCACGCTGCTTTCCGAAAGGTGAAATATGTCGGCAAGCTCGTCGCGGTTGGCGAAGGGCCGCTGCGTGCCGGTCCACACGGTTAGCTTTCCTTCCGTCCACTGCGCGACTGCCGCTCGCGGCTCCAGCGGAGCATGAGCGATGTAGGCAACCGTATACGTTGCATCCACGCGACGCGCGGCGCTCGCAAGCGCCACCTCGACGGATCCTTTCTGCTTTCGAAAGCCATCGTCCGACTTGGCCGCAGCGTTTTGTTTCAAATACGAGAAAATTTCTCGGCTCGAAATCTGCGGAACTTCTTTCCATCGCACGTGAATGGCGGCCAGCGCCTTCTCCGCTTCCCTCGCGGTGGGCGCGGCGGCCCCGACGAAGTCTCCGTCGCGCACGATGACCACGCCTGCCATCGCTTTCGCCGCGCTGTCATCGCAGGAAGTGAGCGTCGCGCCGAAGGACGGCGGCCGCAGCACTTTGCCGTGCAGCATTCCTTCCGGACGCAAATCCGGCGTGTACTGATGCTTGCCGGTCACGAACGCGCGGCCGTCCACTTTCGGGATGGCCTTGCCCGCAATTTTCCACTCCGTCGCGGGCGTGATGGGGTCCTCCGCGGGAAGATTTTGCGCCAGCGTCTTACCACGCGCCAACTCCGCATAGCGAACAGAGCGGCCCGACGCCGGATCGGTAACCTTCGCATCGCCTGCGACCAAGCCTTCAGGCGCGACGTTCCATTCTTTCGCCGCGACGCCGACGAGCAAATCGCGTGCGGCGGCCGCAACGCTACGGAGCTGCGGGGTCATCGTTGGCATGCTGCGGCTGCCGAACGTCCCCGCGTCGAACGGCGTCAGCGCCGTGTCTCCGGTCACCATGCGCACGCTTTCGAATGGCACGCGCAGTTCATCCGCAATCGTTTGCGCCAGCGACGTGCGGATGTTCTGGCCAATTTCCGCTTTGCCTGTGAATCCGGTCACGCTCCCGTCTTCGCCGACGTGCAGCCAGGCGGAAATATTTTTCGGCAGCTCCTCGCCGTGAAAACTCTTCGAGCCGGGAGCGGTTTCCTGCGTTGCGGCCGCATCCTTTGCCATCGCGAACACCGCGATCCCCGCGCCAAGCAGCTTGAAGAAATCGCGGCGGCCCAATTCGAATTGATGGATGGGAGCGGCTTGAAATTCATAACGCTCCGGCTCACCTACGAACTTTTCTACCCGCGCACTCATCGCCCGCGCTCCTGCATCATTCGCGCAGCTTGCCGCACCGCTTCCACAATCCTCGGGTGCGTGCCGCAACGGCAAACATTACCTTGCAGGAATTGAACAATTTCCGCGGGACTCGGATTCGAGTTGCTTTGCAGCAGTCCCACACTGCTCATAATCATCCCCGAAGTGCAGTAAGCGCACTGGAACGCGCCCTCATCAAGAAACGTCTGCTGCACGGGATGCAGCTTCCCTTCTCTTTCAAGTCCTTCGATCGTGGTGATCGGCTTCCCCGCCGCCGCGCTGACGGGAATCTGGCACGATCGCCGCGGCGCTCCGCCAAGTAAGACCGTACACGCGCCGCACTGCCCTTCCCCACAACCGTATTTGCTTCCGGTTAGTCCGAGCTCATCGCGCAGGACATACAATAGAGCTGTGTCGGCAGGATAGCTGACTGGATAGCGCTTGCCATTGACTTCCAGTTCGATCAGCTTCGCCATTGTCCCTCCTCCCGCAGAACTTCCGGCTGGATCAATGCTTATGACAAGTGTCACACGCGGTCTTCGCCTGATTCAATTCATGGCAGTTCAAGCAGCTGTACATGGTCGTGACGCTGGTGACCTCGGCCATCGCTTCCATTTCCCGCACCGGTCCGTGGCACGTCTCGCACTTCACGCCCGCTTCGAGATGCGGGCGATGGTCCCACTCGACACCGGGCAACACCGCGTAAACGCGCACCCAGGGAATTGCTTGCTTCGACTTCGCGTACTCCGCAAGTTTCTGAACCGAAGGTTTTTCTTTGGCGATCGTGACGTGGCACTCCATGCAGGTGCTCGTGGCCGGGAACGTCATCAATTTGCCCGGGTCCGGATTCGTGTGGCATTTCTTGCATTCCAAACCGAATGCCAGATGTTTCTTGTGGCTATACGGAATCGGCTGCACCGGCGCAGGATGCTCCGACGGGTTGTCGGGCACCATCTGTTTCGTCGCCGGTGACGTTAGAGATTCCTGCGCGGCAAGACTCGCGGCAAGCAAGACGAGTGCCGCCAGCAAAGGCGCGGCCACCACGGCAATGATTCTCGTCCTTCTCTTCAGCATGAACTCGCCTCGCGAATGGAAATGTGCTTCCCTTCCGCGTCCCGCTAGGCCTTTTTGCTCAGCACTTCCTCGATGCTGGTCCCAAAATCTTTCAGCATCACCACTGCTGCGTTTCGCCCGGGCCCTCCAGTCACGGAACCGCCCGGATGCGTCGTCGCGCCGGTTTGATACAAGCCGGCTATCGGCATGCGGTGCTGCGCCCATCCCGGCATCGGCCGCATCGCCGCTGTCTGCGAAGCACTTTGTGCTCCGGCGTGTGCGCTGCCGTGCCAGAAATGCGGATTCATGCGCTCCAGGTCCAGCGGGCTTTCCGCGAAGCACGCCAGAATTTTGTCGTCCGTGAGGTTCGGCGAGAACCGCCGCAAATATTTGAGGTAGGCATCCGAAACTTCATTTTTGATCTTGTCCCAATGCTCTGGGCCTTCTTTCAATTCATAGGGCTGCCAGCCCACGACTTTCACGGTGTGCATCCCGGCGGGCGCTCGCGTCGGATCGGCCATGCTGCAGCAAATGACCTGCAGCGACGGATCCTCGAGGTTGACCACCCCGCGCGCGTCGTCGTATCCATAGCGTAGCGCGCGTTCCGGCGAAACCAATATCCCCGACTCCACCGGCGATAGCGTCCCTCCATCCACCGCATATTTCGGCGGCTCGGAAGTCGCATAGTGCGTGACGAACATGGCGTGCTCCGCCTGCCACGTATCGACGCCGTCGATGAAGTCCTGTCCCCACAACTCGCGCGGCGCCATATCCACCAGGTGCTTGATGTGGATGGTTGAAAGCACAGCCTTCTCCGCGCGGTAAGAACTGCCATCACTGCACTCTACTCCCTTGCAGCGGCCGTCCTCAACGATCAATCGCTTGATCCATTTGTTTGTCAGCAGCACGCCACCGCGTGTTTGAATGAAGCGCGCCAGCGCTTCTGTCAACGCGCCCGATCCGCCTTTCGGAATCGGCCGCCCCGAATGCTGTTGCCGCGCAGTTCCGTAAGCGAGCCGTCCCGTCATGGGAGCATCGGGCGGCTCGGCTGCCAAATGGGACATGTACAGCATGAACGTGCGGCAGTGATCCTCTTCAAACGTGTCGCGAATAATCTCCCAGGCGGACATCGCCAGGCGACGCTGCCAGAGCTTGCCCCTCGGTTGCTGCGCCAGTTGGTCGTTCAGCGGTTTTCCGAACCCGATGGGCGTGAAACTTGCGCCGAACAAGATCGGCTTGATGGCGTCGAACTCCGCAAGCATTTTCCGGTAGGCCGCGGCATCTTTCTTCGAAAATTTCGCAAACTCTGCGCAGGTGCGGTCCAGGTCGCGCCACTGCGTCAGATACGTGCCGTCGGGGAAAGGCACATGAAAGATGGGATCGGGGTCGATGTACTCAAGCCCGTAGTCGCGCAACTTGAGTTCGTCGTTCTTCATCATCGGATTGTCGAGCAGAAATGTGTGCGCGGTTGAGCAAACGTCATCTTTGAAGCCCTTCAGCGTCAACTCCGCGGTCTTCACACCGCCGCCCAGCAGTGGCCGCCCCTCGAGCACCAAACATTTGTAGCCCGCCTTCGCCAGGTAGGCCGCCGCAATCATGCTGTTGTGCCCCGCGCCAGCCACCACGATGTCGAAACGATCATCTTTCTGGACTTGCGGACTCATCGAAAACGGCGCGACGGCCAGCGGCGCCAGTGCGGTGGTCTTCACAAATTCGCGTCGGCTGATTGTGCTCATAGGAGAATCCCTTCCCAACCATCGCTTACGCTGTTTTCCTAACAACTTCTTCGATGCTGGTCCCAAAATCCTTGAGCATGACGGTCGCTGCGTTTCGCCCCGGCCCACCGGTCACCGAGCCGCCGGGGTGCGTTGTGGCCCCCGTCTGGTACAAGCCCGGTATCGGCATCCGGTGCTGCGCCCATCCCGGGGCAGGACGCATCGCGCCGGTCTGCGCCGGCCCGGACCCGCCCGCGTGACAGCTCCCGTGCCAGTTGTGCGGGTTCATGCGCTCCAGATCGAGCGGACTCTTGACGATCCGCGCGAGAATCTTGTCATCGGTCAGATTGGCCGCGAACCGCCGCAAAAATTTCAAGTTCGCGTCTGAAACTTGATCCTTGATTTCGTCCCAATGTCGCGGACCTTCCTTCAATTCGTACGGATAGTAGCTGACGATTTTGAGGGTGTGCATGCCTGCGGGCGCGCGGGTCGGGTCAGCGATGCTACAACAAATGGCATGGATCGAAGGGTCTTCAAGATCCACCGCTCCTCGAGCGTAATCAAAGCTCATGCGCAAGACGCGATCGGCACTAACCATCACTCCGGAATGCACCGGCGAGAGCGTCCCGCCAGCAACCGCATATTTCGGCGGCTCCGTCGTCGCATAATTTGTCTCGAACAATGTCAGGCCGGCTTTCCACGTATCCACGCCGTCGATGAAATCCTGTCCCCACAAATCGCGCGGCGCCATGTCGATCAGGTGCTTGATGTGAATCGTCGAGAGCACTGCTTTCTCGGCGCGATACGAGCTGCCATCTTCGCACTCCACTCCCGCACATTGTCCGTTCTCGACGATCAGCCCTTTGACCCACTTGTTGGTCAGAATAACGCCGCCATGCGCTTCGATGAACCGCGCTAACGCCACTGTCAAAGCCCCCGATCCGCCCTTTGGCAGTGGCCGGCTCTCTCGCTGTTGGTGTAATGGAATGTACGCGGCCCGGCCGGTCATGGGGTCCTGCACCGGCTGAAGCGGATATGGACAACCCAACATGAAGGCCCGGCAATGGTCGTCCTCGAAGGTGTCACGAATAATTTCCCACGCGGACATGGCCAGTCGCCGCTGCCACAGTTTGCCGTGCGGGTGATCCGCCAAACGGTCGTTGATCGGTTTCCCAAAACCGATCGGTGTAAACGTAACGGCATTTAGGATGGGCTTGACCGTCTCGTATTCGGTGATCATCCGGCGGTAAGCGAGGCCGTCTTTCTTGGAAAACTTTGCGAACTCCTCACATGTACGGTCCAGGTCGCGCCACTGCGTCAGGTAACTGCCGTCGGGAAACGGCATGTGATAAACAGGATCGGGGTAGATATACTCGAGGCCGTACTCTCCGAGTTTCAGCTCATCGTTGCGGAGGATGGGATTCCCGTGGATTCCGTTGTGCGCTGAAGAACAAATGTCATGCGTGAATCCGCGCAACGTCAATTGCGCGGATTTGACTCCGCCGCCCACGATCGGCCGCCCCTCCAGCACAACGCATTTATAGTCGGCCTTCGCCAGATACGCGGCCGCAATCAGGCTGTTATGCCCGGCTCCAGCTACGACGATGTCGAATCCCTCAGCCATGCCAATCTGCGCTTCTCGCTTTCAATCCGCCGGCTCCCGGTCATATCGGCCCGAAGCGCATGTGCGAGACTTGTTTCTTCTCAAGCCAGGTTCTGTTTCAGCGTTTGCCGGTCAATTTCGTTTTCCCAGCGCGACACGACGACCGTGGCAACTCCATTTCCAATCATATTCACCGTCGCGCGGCACATGCTCATGAACCGGTCGATGCCCAAAATCAGCGCCATGCCCGCGACCGGAATCGTGGGAATAACCGTCATCGTCGCCACCAAAGCGACAAACGCGGCTCCTTGCACGCCGCTCGCTCCCTTCGACGTCAAAACGGCTACCGCGAAAATCGTCAGTTGCTGCGTCAGCGTCAGCGGAGTGTTCGTCGCCTGCGCCACAAACAGAGCCGCCAGGGTCATGTACATGCTGGTGCCGTCCGTGTTGAAGGTGTAACCCGTCGGCACCACCAGCCCCACGAGGCCTTTCGAACACCCCAGCTTTTCTAGTTTGGTCATCAGCGCCGGCATGGCCGGCTCCGACGAACTGATCGCCAGCACCAGAAGAATTTCTTCCTTGATATACGAGAGAAATCGGAGGATTCCGAACCCCGCCACTCGCGCGATCACTCCCAGCACCACAAAAACAAAAAACATCGACGTGGCATAAAAGGCGGCAATGAGCTTCACCAGCGGCCCGATCGAAGCGATCCCGTACTTGCCGATCGTAAACGCCAGCGCTCCAAACGCGCCAATCGGCGCAAACCGCATCAGGATGCTGACAACGCCAAACACCGCATCCGTCAGCGCGTTCAAGAAATCGACCAGTGGCTTGCCACGCGGCCCCACTGAGGAAAGTGCAAATCCAAACAGCACGGAGACGAGCAGGACCTGCAAAATGTCGCCCTTGCTGAACGCATCCACTACCGTCGTCGGAATGATATGCATCAGAAAATCCGTCGCGGTTTGTGCTTTCGCCTGCCCTGCGTAATCAGCCACAGCCCGGGCATCCAATGTCGCTGGATTCACATTAAACGCGCCGCCAGGTCGTACCACGTTGCCGACAATCAGCCCGATGAACAGTGCGAAGGTCGACACAATCTCGAAGTAGATCAGCGCCTTTCCGCCCACGCGGCCGACCTTCTTCATGTTTTCCATGCCCGCGATACCGGTCACCACTGTGCAAAAGATGACCAGCGTAATAATCATGGTGATGACTCGGATAAAGGCATCACCCAGCGGCTTCATGGCCATCGCCGTCGCCGGCCGCAAATAACCCAGCGCAATCGCTAGCGCGACAGCGAACACCACTTGCACGGACGAGTTTGCGTAGAACGGTTTCTTCCGTGGATTGGACGTCGTCATAGTCGGGGCCGGGAGCGTCGCGGCGCGAGAATCGTTCATCCCCTTCCCAAGGATTTTGTGAATTGCACCGCTACAACTTCTCGGGCTCGCGAATGGCGTCCGCCAAATCGCTTAAGAACTCTGCGGCTCGCGCCCCATCCACCACGCGGTGATCGCTCGAAAGCGTCATCGTCATCATCGGCCGGATTCCCGGCTTGCCAGCTACCGGAACGACGCGCTCAGAAATGCTTCCCACCGCCAGGATCGCGGCTTGCGGCGGCGCGATGATGGCATTGAACGCGTCTACCTTGTACATCCCGAGATTGCTGATCGTAAAGGTTCCCCCGGTAATATCCGCAGGACGCAAACGCCCGGTCCGCGCGCGCTCCGTCAATTCGCGCCGCTGCGAGGAAATTTCAGAAAACCGCAGCGTGTCCGCCTTGTGAATCACCGCGCTGACCACCCCATCTTTCACCGCCATCGCCACGCTGATATTCACGTCCGGATACGCGCGAATTCCCTGACCCGTCCAACTCGAATTCATTCGCGGATGCTTCGCTACCACGCGTGCTACCAGCATAATCAGCAGATCCGTGACCGTCGCCGCCGCGCCCTGCGTTTTTTGCATCTCGGCTCTTATCCTCTTCTGTGCCTCAACAAGTGCGCCTGCATCCATATCGCGCACCAGAAAAAAATGCGGCACGCTCGTCCAACTCTGCGTCACGCGCTCGGCCATCAACCGCGCCACCGCGCTCAAAGCTTCCACTTGCACCGGCGCCGCGAGCACTTCGGTGGCACCTTTCGCATTGGCAAAAGCCTGAACGTCTTCGGCGGTGATCACCCCATCAGGCCCCGTTCCGCGAATTTTCCCAATCTCGACGCCCAGCTCTTTCCCCAACCGCCGGGCCTTCGGCGAAGCCTGATGAGTCGCGACAACTTGTTTCGCGGCCGCCGGAGCGGCTGCTGAAGCTTGTGCCACACTCGTGCTCATTGCACGCGCGGCCGGCGCCGCAGCCGCAGCAGACTTAGCGGGCGGCCTTTCACCTGGCGCCACCAGCCACGCAATCGTCTCTCCCACCGGAATCACCGCTCCCACGTCTGCCATAATTCCCATAAGAATCCCGTCGCCCGGCGCCTCCACTTCCACGACCGCTTTATCCGTCTCGATTTCCAGCAGCGGCTCGCCTTTCGTGACGCGTTCACCTTCTTTCTTCCGCCACGCCAATAGTTTCCCGTTTTCCTGCGCCATTTCGAGCGCGGGCATCACCACGCTGATCGCCATAATATTTTTTCAGAAGCCCGGGACGCGCCTTCAGTCCGTAGCCGCCACTCCCTCGGCGTTCGCGCTGGCTTCCACCATTTCCTTCACCGGCCGGCTTGGCGCCGCTTCGTTCTCCCGTGTCATCGATAGCGGCCCGTTCACGGTGAAATAGTGCGCACCCGCCACCATCAATTCCTCCGCGGGAAATCGCGTGATCACTTCGTGCCCCGTCGCGGTGACGACAATTTCTTCCTCAATCCGCGCCGCGCTCCACCCATCCGTCGAAGGCCAGAACGTTTCCAGCGCGAACACCATCCCCGGCTTGATCTCGTGGGAATGTTCCAGCGAAACTAGTCTGCTGATCACCGGCTTTTCCCAAATCGCCAATCCAATCCCATGCCCAAACTGCAATGCGAACGCCGCTTCTTCATCCGGAAATCCAAACTCCTCCGCTTTAGGCCACACCGACGCAATCTCGGCCGTCGTCCTCCCCGGCTGCACCAGGGAAATCGCCGCATCCAAATATTCCCGGCACCGCTTGTACGCATCGATCATCGCGTGCGAAGCGTAGCCAATCGTGAAGCACCGGTAGTAGCACGTGCGGTATCCCATGTAGGAATGCAAAATGTCGTAATAAACCGGATCACCCGGCCGCAGCACGCGATCGGAAAACACATGCGGATGCGGATTGCACCGCTCGCCGGAAATCGCATTCACCGCTTCCACATATTCCGAACCCAGGTCATACAAAACTTTGCTCGCCAGCCCCACGGCCTGGTTCTCACTCATCCCCGGCTTCATCGCGCGGTACAGCTCGTCGTACGCCGCGTCTACCATCATCGCCGCGTGATTCAGCAGCGAAATCTCATCTTGCGTCTTGATCACCCGCGCGTCGGACATCAATTGCTGCCCATCAACAATCTTGATCCCCTCTTTTTGCAACGCAAAAAGAATCGGCGGCTCGACCACGTCGATCCCCAGCGGTTCCTTGTGTAGTCCGCGCTTCTCAAGCTCCACCTTGATCTTTCGTGCCACGTTCTCCGCGCGGCCCATCTCCGGCGACATCGCTCCGCGCAACAGCGGGATCCCGGCGCGCGAACGCTCACCAAGCCACGGACAATTCTGCTGGTGATGCCGCGCCGCCGATCCAAAATCCCAAAGAATCGGCTCATCATTTTGCGGCAGCAAAGAAAACCGGCTGATCTTGTCCTGCGCCCACGTTCCAATGTGTGTCGCCGTCAAGTAGCGCACGTTGTTCATGTCAAAACACAGCAACGCGCCGATCTCCGATTTCGCCAGTAGCGCTTTCGCGCGCGCCAGCCGCTCGCGACGCAGCCGGTCGAAGTCGATGCGGTTTTCCCAATCCACCGCCATCGGTCCGTATGTTCTCAGGGCCATGGCACGCCTCCTGTTCCGCGGCTCTCACGCCTTCCCACAAAGCGCCCGAGCCGCCTCAAATACGGTTTGCTCCGTCGGTACCGTCGCGTCTTCCAGTGGAGGAGAAAACGGAATCGGCACATGCATCGCGCCCATGCGCTTCACCGGCGCCTCCAAGCTATAGAACGCGCCTTCGGCAATCACGGATGCAATCTCCCCGGTAACGCCGTAGCGCCCGTAGCCTTCGTCAATCACCATCGCCCGCGACGTTTTCTTCACCGATTCTACCAGCGTTTTTTCATCCAGCGGCCACGTCGTCCGCGGGTCGATCACTTCCGCGCTCACGCCAATTTTCTCGAGCAGCTCCGCCGCGCCCAGCGCCACTTGCACCATGCTGCTCGTCGCCACCAGCGTGATGTCTTCGCCCTCGCGCTTCACGTCCGCCACGCCAAACGGAATCGTGTAATCCTCTTCCGGCACCAATCCTTTCAGCTTGTACATCATCTTGTCTTCAAAAAAGACCACCGGGTTCTCATCGCGAATTGCCGTTTTCAACAGTCCCTTAGCGTCGTAGGGTGTCGATGGCATCGCCACTTTCAGCCCCGGCACATGGCTCAGCCACGCGTGCAGCGATTGCGAATGCTGCGCCGCCGACCGCCGCGTCGCGCCCAGTGTCGTCCTTAAAACCATCGGCACTTTCCACGTTCCGCCGGACATGTAATGCACTTTCGCGGCCTGGTTCACCATCTGGTCCATCGTCAGCGTCAGGAAATCTCCGAACATGATGTCCACCACCGGACGCAATCCGGTCATCGCCGCTCCGACTCCCATTCCGGTGAAACCCGCCTCCGAAATCGGCGTATCAATCACGCGCTCCGCGCCAAACTCTTCCACCAGTCCCGATAATACTTTGAACGGCGTCCCCGCTTCCGCCACGTCCTCTCCGAAAATACACACGCGGTTGTCCCGCCGCATCTCTTCCGCGAGCGCCTCGCGGATGGCCTGCGCAAACGTGAGCTCCCTTGTGGCCACTTCAGGCATAGACATCCTCTTGTGCTTCTTCGGGGCTCGGATACGGAGCGGCGATTGCAAACTCCACCGCGGCTTTCATCTCGGCTCTCACTTCATTCTCGATGGCATTTAAGCTCGTTTTCTCGGCGAACTTTTGCTCGATCAACCAATCCGTGAGGTTCTTGATGGGATCGCGCTTCGTTTTCCACTCCTGCTCTTCTTGCTTGGTGCGGTAATACTCGCGATTGATGTCGCCCACGTGATGCCCCGTATACCGGTACGTATTGCAGAGCAGAAATGCCGGGCCTACTCCCCGACGCGCGCGGTCCACCAATTTCTGAGCCACAGCATGCACGGCTCGCACGTCCTGCCCATCCACGCTTTCCGAGTGCACGCCAAAAGCCGTCCCCCGCGCCAGAATGTCGCCGGCCGTCGTCTCCGAATAGTGCGTATATTCGGTGTAAAGATTGTTCTCGCAGACGTAAATCACCGGCAATTTCCAAAGCGACGCCAGGTTCATCACTTCGTAAAGCACGCCTTGTCCCAGTGCTCCCTCGCCAAAAAAGCAAACCGTCACCTGCTCCGTGCCCAGCCGTTTCGAAGAAAGCGCCGCGCCTGTCGCGATTCCCGCGCTTCCTCCCACGATGGCATTCGCGCCTAGATTTCCCGTCGCTGGATCGGCAATGTGCATGGATCCGCCTTTGCCCCGGCAATAACCCGCTTCTTTTCCGAGCAGCTCTGCGAACATGCGGTCCGGTGAAGCGCCTTTCGCTAAACAATGCCCGTGCCCGCGGTGCGTGCTCGTAATGTAATCCGTAGGGTGCAGCGCGTAGCAAATTCCAACGGCCACTGCCTCCTCCCCCACATACAAGTGCGCCAGACCGGGCATCAAAGCCCGCGTGTACAGCTCGTTCACCTGCTCTTCGAACAACCGGATCATCACCATCCGCCGGTACATGTGAATCCACTGCTCGGCGTTCGCCGCTTCCTTCGTCTTGGACTTCGTCTTTGCTTTGTCTGTGGCTATCGTCATTGTTTCGCTCCCGACATCTGCGCCAGGACATCGAACACCACCGCGAAATCTTTCTCCGCCAGCCCCATCCCTCGCGCCGCCGTCAAAAACTCGTTCGTCACCGCTGTCGTCGGCATCGGCACGTGCAGTTGCCGCCCCAATTCGAGCGCCAGCAGCATGTCTTTCTGCATTATGTTGACGTTGAACCACGCTTCCTTCGGCATATCCAAGACGAACGGGCCGCGGTACTGCACCATCGGCGAGGCAATCACGCTGTGCGTCAGAACATCCACGGCCGTCGTGCGCGCGATGCCGCTCTTCTCTGCCAGCAGCACTCCTTCACAAAATGCCAGCATCTGCACCGCAAGGCTGAGATTCGTCGCGATCTTCATTACCAGCGCCAGCCCGTTCTCTCCTACGTAGGTCACTCTCGGTCCGATGTCTTCCAGTAGCGGCTTCACTCGTTCGAACGTTTCTTTCCGCCCGCCTACCATCACCGAAAGTTTCCCTTCTTGCAGCGTGATCACGCTTCCGGAAACCGGCGAGTCCACCATGTCGCCGCCCTTTTCGCGCACTTTCGCCGCAATCTCGCGGCTGAACGCTGGGCCCACCGTGCTGATATCCACAAAAATCTTCCCTTTTGTGAGCCCCGCGAGCATCCCATCCGCGCCATTCATCACCGCCCCAAGCGCCGCAGAATCAGTCACCATCGAAAACGTCGCGTCAGCCGCTGCAACCACCGCGCGCGGCGACTCCGCCCACTTCATGCCTTTCTTAACCAGCCATTCCGCTTTCGAACGCGTCCGGTTATATCCCGTTACGCTGTGGCCCTTGCTGAGCAGCCGGTTCACCATCTCGCCGCCCATCACTCCGAGTCCGACAAATCCCAGATTGGCCATGAATCCTATTTCTCCCCACTAGGAAGAGGCTTTCCCGATCTCCGCATCCACAGCGCTTGGTGCGTGCCGCGAATCCTCCCGCACCTGCCGCAAATGTGCCTTCATCGCTTCCCGCGCACCGAGCGCATCGCGATGCTCCACTGCTTCCAGTATCCGCTTGTGGTGATACTGTCCGCGCTCCGGGCCGCCATCCACGTGAAAGATGCGTATCCGCTGTTCTCGCAAAACACCCACGATCGAATCAATCAGTGAAAGAATGAACGGGTTTGCCGCCGCTTCGGCCAGTGCGAGATGAAAATCCAGGTCCGCCTCAATGAACTCGTCGGGATCTTTCTTCGCGCTGTCCATGATGGCCACGGCTTCGCGCATCGCCACAAGGTCCTCTTCGTCTCCGCGCGTCGCCGCCAGCGCCGCGATTTCAGGTTCCAGGATTTCGCGCACTTCGGCCAAATAGAGGGAGCCCTCCACCTGCCCCGTCTTGATCATCCGGTCCAGCGACTGCTTGATGGTGTAAGAGGTCCCGTCTGTAATAAAGGTTCCGCGCCCCGGATAGGCTTCCACCATTCCTTTTTCGCGTAGCGCCTTTACCGCTTCGCGCACCGCCGTCCGGCTCACTCCAAACTGCTGAGCCAGCTCACGTTCCGGGGGAAGTTGGTCTCCCGGTTTCAGCGCACCTTTATGAATGGATTCCTCGACTTGCTGAACGATCTGCTCGTACAGGCGAGAGGAACGCACTACTTTGTACATGACATCCTCCCGAGGTGAAAGGGGATGCACCGGCTGCACCGATCCTGGTCTGACCGCTGTACCATGAAGTTTCCGTAAGTACAGCCGATTGACGGGGGCGTTGTCAGCGCCTGGTCGGGTTGTCAGACCAACCTACCACAGGGTTCTAGTTCACTGCAACCTCTCACGTCGCTTCTTCAATCCACACCGTCTTGATGTTCGTGAACTCCCGGATTCCATGAGCGCCTAGTTCGCGCCCGTGCCCCGACCACTTCACCCCTCCAAACGGAATCCGCGGATCGGAAGCCACCATTCGGTTGATGAATACCATTCCAGACTCCAGATCGTTGATGAAGCGCTCGCGTTCGTTCTTGTCGTTCGTCCAGGCGCTCGCGCCCAGCCCAAACCGGCTGTCATTGGCGATTCGAATCGCGTCATACAGATCCTTCGCGCGGAACACGCTGGCCACTGGCCCAAATAGCTCTTCCTTATGCGCTGGTGACCCGTTCGGAATATTCGTCAATACTGTCGGCGCATAAAAATTTCCCGGCCGGTTCAGCGGCTTGCCCCCGGTCAAGACCTTCGCTCCTGCCTTCACCGTAATCTGCACGTCGCGGTCAAGATCGGCGACGCCATCGGCCGTCGAGAGCGGCCCCAGCTCGGTCTTCTCATCGAAGGGATCACCAACCACTAACGCCGCCATTTTCTGCGCGAATTTCCATTCGAATTCCTCCGCAATGGATTCCGCAACAATAAAACGTTTCGCCGCGATGCAGGATTGCCCGTTATTAAAAATGCGCGCTTTCACGGCCGTGCTCACCGCCGTCTCGAGATTCGCGCTTGGCATGACGATGAAGGGATCGCTTCCCCCCAGCTCCAGCACCACCTTCTTGATCCTTTTCGCGGCCCCGATTCCGACTTCGATCCCGGCTCCTTCGCTTCCCGTCAATGTTGCCGCCATCACTCGCGGATCCCCCAGCACGCGGTCAACTTTTTGGGAAGCAATCAGCAGGGTCTGAAACGTCCCCTCGGGAAATCCCGCTCGCCGGAACAAATCCTCGATCATCAACGCACTCTGGGGAACAATCGACGCGTGTTTCAGCAGCCCCACGTTTCCCGCCATCAAGGCTGGAGCCGCAAAACGCAGCACCTGCCAGAACGGAAAATTCCACGGCATCACCGCAAGCACGGCACCCAGTGGCTGGTAACGGATGTAGCTGCGGCTGGCCGTTGTTTCCACGATCTCATCCGCAAGAAATCGCTCGGCGTTTTCGGCGTAGTAGCGGCAGACCCACGCGCACTTCACTGCTTCATCCACCGCCGACCTTAGGGTTTTCCCCATTTCGGTCGTCATCATCCGTCCAAAAGTTTCTTTCTCGCTCTCGAGAATCGCCGCGGCCTTCAGCAGCATTCGTGCGCGTTCGGCAAATGGCACTTTTTTGTACGTCGCAAACGTGTCCGCCGCCCGCTGCAGCTTCACCTCCAGTTGCGCATCCGAAAGCGGTTCGAACGTCTTAATCACTTGCCCCGTCGCCGGATTTATCGTCGCAATCGCCATTTTGACTCTCCTCTTAAATGCACCGCAGCCCCGCCTGAGCAACAACTGCCTTGGGGAGCCAAGATCTTACCACCCAGTTTACGCTCCGGCGGAACCGCCTTCTTCTCGCCCCGCCAACACAAAACTTTCGTTTCAGTTTGGTCCGACCACTATACCCCAGCTGCTTTTCGCGACTCATACTAACGGCAACTGGTTCCACCCCATAGAAGAATATTCTTGACACCTCTCCCGGACGAGTGGTACAGCGGTCCAACCTTGTATCGAGGGTTTTCTGACACTCTCCCCGGGGAGGCGCGACGGCCTGTCTCGAGGGGGTAGTCATGGAGGAGTGGAAGGACGAACTCACTACGGTGGCGGACGAAACCTCTATCCACCAACATTGAGCACCGAGGACGCGCACAGAGCACGGAGCCAGGTCTTGCGCTAAACGTCCTAACCTGCAAAGGAGCGAAATCCTATGAAATCCACGCGATTGGCCTGCCTCGCGATTTTGACAAGCGCGTTGCTCGGCAGCAGCACGCTCGCCCAGGTACCCACGCAAAAAATCAAAGTGCTGACGCTCCTGGGGCGCCCCGTGCAATTCGCCGTGGCGGAAAAACAGGGCCTTTTTTCGGAATACGGAATCGAAGTGGAAACCGCGAATAAAGGGAACTCCGAAGAGTTGCGCGCGGACCTCGCCGCAGGCAGGGGCGATCTCGCCTATCTCGCCGTGGACAACGCCGTCGCCATGGTCGAACTCACCGATCAGGACGTGGTCATCGTGATGGGCGGCGAAGGCTCGCAAAACGAGTTGATCGCCCAGCCGGAAATCAAATCCGTCAAGGATCTGCGTGGAAAAATGCTCATCGTGGATGCGCCAAACACGGCGTATGCGCTGCAAATGAAAAAAATCCTGCTCCTCGGCGGCATGCAAGCCGGCAAAGACTATGAAATGAAGCCGTTCGGCGCGACACCGCAGCGGCTGATCGCCATGAGGGAACACAAGGACTACGCCGGCTCCATGCTTGGTCCGCCGTCGTCGCTCGTGGCCAAAAGCGAAGGCTTTGTGAGTCTCGGCTCCGTCCAGGAACTCATCGGACCGTATCAGGCCGCGGGTTTTTTCACTTTGCGGAAATGGGCGCAAGGCCATCGCGACGCGCTGCTTCCTTTCCTCGCCGCGATCATCGAGGCGCAGCGCTGGATCACCGCGCCCGCCAACAAACAGCAAGTCATCGATCTCTGGACGAAGGAATATCATCTCGCGCCGGAAGTCGCGGCGGAGAATTATGAAACCACGATCACGCGTCCCGGCGGCTTTGCGCGCGACGCGCGTTTCGACCTGGAGGGCTTCAAAAACGTTTTGAAGCTGCGCGCCGAAGTGGAAGGCCAGTGGGGCGGGCATCCGCCACCACCCGAGAAATACTACGATCCTTCGTTTTACGTCGAGGCGCTGGCAAAGCTGAAGAGTTCAGAGTGAATGGAGCGAAAAATGGGCCGCAGGATTGCAATATTGTTGCTCGCATCAGTTGTCGCCTCGCTGACCGCGAACGCGGTGTTCGCGCAAGCACAAAAAGAACGCACGCTCGACGAAATCAAGATCGAAGCGATCAAGCGTGCGGAAAATGGCATGTATCCGCTGATCGGCCTCGATCCCGCCGACGTGCGCGAGGCATTTGCTTCGATAAAGACCACTGATAAAGATGAATGGGCGGCTGCATTCATCGCGGTCGCCGACCGCTACCTGGCGGAAGCGATATTGCTGGAGAAGAGCGATCCCGCGAAAGCCAACACGGATTACATCAGGGCGTGGCGCATCTATTCCTTTGGCCGCTGGCCGGTGCCCGCGTCTCCCGGCAAGCAGCGCGCCTATGCCAAAGCGATGGAGGCTTTCCGCGCTCATGCACGCTTCTGGGACCCGCCCCTGGAGATTGTTCACATCCCCTTTGAAGGCGCAGAGATCGTCGGCTATCTGCGTCTGCCGAAAAATGCGCAAGGCCCCGTGCCGCTCGTGCTGGCGATTAGTGGCCTGGATAGCCGCAAGGAAGATCTGTCAGAAAGCTTTAGCGCAATCCTGCCGCAGGGCATCGGATTCTTCGCGGTCGACGGGCCGGGCACCGGCCAGGCGCCGATCAAAGTAAGCCCAACAGCGGATCGCATGTTCTCGCGCGTGCTCGACTATCTGCAAGCCAGGCCCGAAGTGGATAAGACGAAAATTGGCGTTCACGGCGTGAGTTGGGGCGCTTACTGGGGAACGAAGCTGGCCATCGTGGAGCGCGCGCGCCTGAAGGCCGTGAGCGCCCAGTCCCCGCCAGCGCATCTCTTCTTTCAGAAAGACTACATGCTGAACTCCATGTTTGGGAACAGGGAGTACCTCTTCGACCATGCGCCGGCATTCATGTCCATCGTCGAAGGCGTCAACAACTTGGACGACATGGTGGCCCGGTTCCCCAAGTTGTCCCTCGTGGATCAGCAGCTCCTCGGAAAACCGACCGCTCCGATGCTGATCATCGGCGGTGTCCTGGATACGCAGGTCCCGATCTCGGACATAGATTTGATTTTGAACAGCGGTGATGTTCCGAAAGAAGCGTGGATCAATCCGCAGGGCGGGCACTTGGGCCGGCAAGTAAAAGTGTGGCCCGACCCGGTGATTTTCCGCCAGGTCATCATTCCCTGGCTGGTGCGAAACTTAGCGGAAGGAAACAAGGAGGGGACGAAGTGACATACTCCCCTCCCAGAAGGGAGGGGCTTGTCGAGCTACAGTAGCTAAGTGCCTATCTGTGGATTTACATTTCGTGAGTGGTATTTAGCCGGGGGGAGAGTATTTTCCGGCGAGGAGGATTCGGGCGAGCCAGTCCGCGTGGGGCAGTCCCGAACGCAAGAGATCTTGCGCTTCACTTTCCACGTCGTATTCGACCCGGCGAATGGTGAGGTTTTCCCCGTCAATCACCAGATACGAGGCGCGCCGATCTCCGTCATAGGATTGGCTGACGCTGCCGGTATTCACCACGGTCATGCCGGGAAGGCGGCGGATGTACGGAACGTGAATATGTCCGTAGACGACGATCGGAGCATTAAGCGAAGTGTAGGTCGTTTGCAATTCGTCATCGCCGGCGTTGGGCATGGGAGCCCGCCAAAGGTCGCCGGGGCTGGCATGGACCAAGCTAAAGCTTTCACCGGAATATTGTTGAGGAAGTGCTTCGAGCCATCGCAAGCGCTCTACACCGATGCTGGCGAGCACTGGGGGAATCAACTCCTGGATGCGGGAAAGAAGCGGCGCGAGCCGCGGCGCTGAGGCGCCAAATTCAGCCACACTTTTCGGGGCCCAAAGCATCTCATCGGTATTTCCGCGAACCCCGGGCCATGCTAGTGCGCGGACCTGATCGATGATGTCCGCGGGGTGAGTTCCACCGTAAGCCAAATCGCCGCCATGGACAACGAAGTCGGGCGCGACCTGCCGCAGGTCAGCGAGAACGGCTTCGAAAGCGCGCCGGTTGCCGTGAATGTCCGATACGATCGCGACTCTCATTTTCTTCGGCGTCTTTAGGATGACCGCCTCTTGTTCGGGCAATCCGCTTGAGAAATGCTCTTTTCCATTTTCGCGCCTGACCCTTGGACCGTCATTGGCCCAAATAGTTGGAACGGCACTAGCCGCAGCCCGCTGCCATTTTACAATGGAGGGTGGGATGACCCTAAGGCGCAGTGACGATTTCGACGTGGTCTTCTCGGGGGTTGGCGGGCTCCCATACGGACTTCAGAGCGGCGTTTTTATCAAAAACAGTTATATATTCCCTGGCAAGAATATGTCTTGACAAGAATATATGCCTTGAGGCATATTCGGATTCGCCATGATGGCAACACTCCGAGCGCTGGCCGAGCCCAACCGTTTACATATCGTCGAACTCTTGCGTAACGGACCGCGCCCCGTGGGGCACCTGGTCCGCCGGCTGCGTCTCCGCCAGCCGCAAGTCTCGAAACATTTGCGGGTGCTCAGTGAGGCCGGACTGGTGGATGTGCGCGTGGACGCGCAGCGCCGCATTTATGCGTTGCGGCCCGCGCCGCTCCAGGAGCTTGAGGCGTGGCTGGAGAGGTACCGGCGTCTTTGGGAGGCTAATTATCAGCGCCTGGACGCCTTGCTTGAGAAAATGAAGACCAAGGAGAAAAACCGTGGACGCACAAAGCGATAAGGGGAAATCACCGATGAAGAGCACTGGAAATCTGCAACTGACGACGCGCGGTGACCGGGAGATCGTAATGACGCGAATCTTTGATGCCCCGCGCCGGCTGGTCTTCGACGCCATGACCAAGCCCGAACTGGTCAAGCGGTGGCTACTCGGGCCGGCGGGCTGGACAATGCCGGTCTGCGAGATCGATCTGCGGGTAGGCGGCGCCTATCGCTACGTGTGGCGTCACACCAACGGGAAAGAAATGGGGATGGGCGGCATCTACCGCGAAATCGTACGACAAGAGCGGCTCGTCTGTACCGAGTTGTTCGACGCGGCCTGGTATCCGGGTGAGTCGCTGGTCACGGCGACCTTGGCCGAGCAGGGCGGAAGGACCACGTTGACGAGCACGATCCTCTACGTATCGCAAGAGACGCGCGACACTGTGCTCAAGTCCGGCATGGAGCGCGGGGTCGCGGCGAGCTACGACCGGCTTGCGGAAGTGTTGACGTCGCAGGCGGCTCGAGGGATGGAGAAAGGAGCGCGCTCGTCATGAGCGAAATGCAAGCTCCGCGCCGTCTTGGTCGAAGCGTTGGCGCCGTGCTAGCCGGCATCGTCGTGGGCGTCATTCTCACTATCGGGACCGACGTGGTGCTGCACGCCATCGGCGTTTTCCCGCCATGGGGGCAGTCGATGGCTGGCTTCGACGGAGCCCTCTTGATTGCAACGGTCTATCGCACCGTCTACGGCGTCGTTGCCAGCTACATCACGGCGCGGCTCGCGCCCGACCGGCCCGTGGCACACGCACTGACGGGCGGCGTCGTAGGCCTCGCCGTGAGCATTCTTGGTGCCGTGTTGACATGGAACAAGGGACCGGCCTTCGGGCCCCACTGGTATCCGCTCGCGCTCGTCGTGCTCGCGGTGCCGCAGGCCTGGGCGGGCGGCACACTCCGCGTGATGCAGTTGCGCGCGCGCCGGACGCTATGAAGAATCTTTTGCTCCTGAACATGTGCGTTCACAATGCCGGAGCACTTGGTATTTTTTCATGTCAAACGGCTGCACGCCGGCTGAGGCATAGACTTGAATTAGAGCTTCTTGTAGCATTGCCCGCATGAAACGAGTGAAATCCGGCAATCGCAGTTCTGCGGCGAAAGCCAACAGCGCCCCGGAGAACGTCGATGAATACCTTGCTGATGTCCCCGAACCCGCCCGCAGCACCTTGCACAAGATGCGTGCGGCGATTCGGTCCGTTGTGCCACCGGAGGCTACCGAGACCATCAGTTATGGGATTCCTGCGTTCAAGCACAATGGAGTGCTGGTGTGGTTCGCCGCGTTTTCGAACCATTGCAGTTTGTTTCCTACGGCGTCCGTGATCGAGTCGTTTAAGAATGAACTTAAGGGCTTCTCCACATCCAAAGGGACCATCCACTTCCCCACCGACAAGCCACTGCCGATTGCACTTGTTAAGAAATTAGTGAAGGCGCGGGTCGCGCAGAACGAAAGCAAGAAACGGCGCTGATCGGCCTTGCATTGGAAGCCAGTGCACGACTCGAAGACGTGGCTCGCGACGGACAGGGCCTTATGGAGTTGCCGGAGTTGCTCCGGTAATTTTCATCCTGTAACGCGCCGTGCCCGCCGGGTAGAGCGGATCATTCGCCTGAACACTTTTCTGTTCACCCGGACCGATGGTGCCGGCGATGGTGCCCTGATTCACCATCAGCACTTTGTCGTCCGCGCCGATATAAGTCGTTTCATACTTGATGTTGCTGTAGCCGTAGCCGGCAGATTTGTTCTCGAGGGTCACGGCCCAGACCGCCATGGTGCCGTTGCGGTCCTTGCTCATGGTAGCGCGTTGGATTTTCAGGTCACGCACGGGGTCGGCGTCGCCCTTCACCTGAGCCGTCGCGCCCGCCGCAGCAGACGCTTGTTTGTTCGTGGTGCTCTGCGTCAAGAAATACACGCCGACCGCGCAAGTGACCGCCATTACAAGGATCCCTATCCTGAGTCCTTTGGAAGCAGATGGCTTTACTTCTTGAGGCGTTTCAAACATAAACTCCTCCGTATCTTCGTTCGCAGCATAGCGGCAGCCCAGCTCCCCTACCGAATCCCCTGAAAAGCCCGTCAGAGGCCCACGAAAAAGACCGAGCTGTCGTGTGGGCGAAACTCGCCCTCAATGCGGGGGCGTGACTCCTGCTTTTCTTGGCAGAGCCGACCTAGAGATAGCACTGAAGGCCTCGGAAGTCCATCGCCGACGCTCCGGCGGTGGGTTCGACAGAGTTAAAACAAAAAGATGCCTGCGCCTTCCTGACGGATACTCCGCTTGATCGCAGGTGACGGCGTTACTCGTAGCGTAGAGTCTTGATGGGATCGACTTGCGTGGCGCGGCGGGCTGGGATGTAGCTGGCAAAAAGGGCCACGGCGGCTAGCAGCGCGGAGACGCCGACGAAAGTCATGGCATCGGTTGGCTGGACGCCGAAGAGCAGGCTGGCCATCAGGCGCGTCAAGATGAGCGCAGAGGTTACGCCAAGAACCAAACCGATCAGCGTCAGCAAAACTCCCTGCTTCAGTACCAGCCCGAGAATGTTCGACGGTTGCGCGCCGAGGGCCATGCGCAGGCCAAACTCCTTCGAACGGCGGGCCACGGAGTAGGAAATTACACCGTAGATTCCGACGGTGGCAATTATCAGCGCGCTGCCGGAGAAAAGCGTCAGGAGAAGCGTCAAGAAGCGCGGGCGCGATCGAGCGGAGGCCAGGACATCTTCCATCAAGCGGACGTCGGCCACGGGAATCGTGGGGTCAATGGCTTGCACCTCCCGGCGGGCCGCGCTCGCCAGCGAATTCGGGTCGCCCTTGGCACGCAGCACCAGGTAGGCGTTGTTATTGCCGGAGCCTTGCTTCTGTTTGTACGGCAGATACAGCTCGGTGCCAGTGGGCCGGTCGACCCCAGCGTTCTTGACGTCGTCGACGACGCCGATCACGCTGCAAAACGGGCCCGACATCCCGGGTTGGATGCGGCGCCCGATGGGATTTTGATTGCCGTAAAAAGTGTGCGCCAGCGTCTGATTGACGATGATGACGTCGGGAGCGCCAGCAGCGTCACGTTCGTCAAAAAGGCGCCCATCCATGAGGCGGATCCCCATGGCTTGAAAATAATCTTTGCTCACGATTTGGTAGTAATCGATGTTTTCGATGGGGCCACCCTCTTTGCGGACGAAGCCTTCGATGTGCGTGTCATTCATATTCGGCGGACGCAGAGGCGGCAGACCGGAGACTAGGGCGGCGGCTTGCACGCCCGGGAGGTGCGTCATCCTTTCTTCGAGGCGGGACCAGAAGCCGTCAATCATTTCAGGCTTCGGGTAGCTGGTCTGAGGGAGGGCCACACTCATGGTGATGACGTTTTCCGCGTTCACCCCGGTGTGCACTTGCTGGAGCTTCCAGAAGCCGCGAATCATCAGGCCGCAGGCGATGAGCAGGACAAGGGCTAAGGCAAGTTCGCCTGCGACGAGCGCGCGACGGAATCCTTGCGCGGCGGCCGTGCCGGTCGAGGAACCCACGGTGTCCTTTAGCGAGTCGTGGAGATCTTGCAAGACGATGGGAACTATCGGCGCGAGGCCGAAGAGGACGCCGGTGAGCAAAGCGGCACCCACGGTGAAGAGCAAAACACGCATGTCCATGCCGATTTCAGAGGCGCGGGGGATGGCCCCGGCGTTCGTCAATTGAATCGCGCGCATACCGACATAAGCGAGAACGAGGCCCAAGAGCGCGCCACAGACCGACAGGAGCAATCCCTCGGTCACGAATTGGCGCGCGAGCCGCCCGATGCCGGCACCGAGCGCGCTGCGAACGGCGATCTCGCGGCGCCGGGCTTCCGCGCGCGCTAGCAACAGGTTGGCCACGTTCACGCAAGCGATCAGGAGAACGAATCCTACTGCGGCCAGGAGCATCAGCAGCGCGGGGCGAACGCCGCTAACGACTTCCGCCTGCAGTGGAAAACTTAGCAGCGTGTGATTTTTCGCATTGAAATAGTGTTCGTTCGGCGACTTGTGCTGCTCGGTGGAAGCGGTTACGTAGGATTCCAATTCCGATTGCGCCTGCGTTACGGTCACGCCGGACTTCAGCACGCCGAGCAAATAAAAGTTATGGGAACCGCGGTCGCCCGGTTTTGCAGGGTCCAACTGGATCGGCGACCACACCTGAGGTGGATCCACTTCACCGGGCGGAAATTCAAAGCCGCGCGGCATCACGCCGATGATGGTGCACTTCTGGCCATCGAGCAACGTTTGCTCTCCCACGACCTGCGGATCGCCTCCGAAAACGCTCTTCCACAAGCCGTAGGAAATATCGGCGGTGACCGGCGCGCCCGGAGCATCGTCGGCCGGCGCGATGAGTCGCCCCATGATGGGGGACACGCCGAGAGAATTCAGCAGCCCGCCGCTGACGAAAGATGAGGTCACGCGAGCGGGCTGAGCAATGCCGGCGATGTTCGAGCCCGTGTTGATCCAGGCATCGATCGAGTCCCAGGACTTAAGGTCGCGGCGGAGGTCGAGGAACTCCGGCGGAGAGGTCCAGAAGCGGTGCAGGCCGCCGTTTGGAAAGGTGGGGAACTCCGTGTAGATGCGGACGAGCCGGTCGGGCTGCTTGTAGCCGAGCGGCCGTAAGAGAACGGCGTCGACAACGCTAAAGATTCCGGTGGTTGCGCCGATCCCGAGGGTCAGGCAAAGGATCGCCGCGGCGGCAAAGCCGGGATTCTTCAAGAACATCCGGACTGCGTGCCGTAGATCGGACTTCAGAGTTTGCATAAGGCAGTCTCCCCGTGATGGCCCAGACGGCCCAGCTGACGGTTTGTTTCCGCTCGTCTAGGAGACTTCTGCGCCCGCGGCTCAACCTTACTGTCTGGCTAGGCCCAAGCGAAGCCGTGTTTCGAGAGTGGGAGGGACCGGATGCGTTTGCCGGTGACGGCGAAGATGGCGTTGCAGACGGCAGGGAGAACCGGCGGAAGCGCAGGTTCGCCGAGGCCTGTTGGCGAATTGTCGGTCTTCAGGAAATGGACTTCGATTTCCGGCGGGACTTGATTCATGCGGACGGGCGGATATTCGTGGAAGTTGCTTTGGACGGCGCGACCACCGTCGATGGTGATCTCGAACGACATGACGTGGCTTAGGCCTTCGATAACCGCGCCGCGGACCTGATTTTCGGCGCTGCTGGGATTGATGATCTGGCCGCCGACGTCTCCGGCCACCCAAACCTTGTGCACTTTGATTTTGTTGTTGGAGTCGACGCGAAGTTCGACCACCTCGGCGAAGTGTCCGCGATGAGAGAATTGGAACGCGACGCCCATGCCAGTGTCCTTTGGAAGCTTGCGTGAACCCCAGCCGGATTTTTCGGCGACGAGCTTGAGGACGCCTTGCATGCGAGCGGGATCGAGGTCGCCAGCATAGGCGTCGGGCTTGGAATCGGGAGCGGTGACGCGCGGAGTGTTGAGCAGATCGAGGCGGAACTGGACGGGATCTTTTCCGGCGGCGTGGGCTAGCTCGTCGGTAAAGGATTGGAACACCCAGGAGAACGCGTTGCTTCGGGGAGCACGCATGGCGTACGTGGGAACACCGAGGGGCATCAGAGACGAACCAAAGAAAAAGTTGGCGAGGAACGTGCCGGGAAATTCGTTGGCGGGGATGTTGGCGGAGGGAGCAAACTGCTCGCCTTCGCCAAAGCTGACGAAGTGATTGCGCCAGGCGACGAGTTTGCCGGAAGCGTCGAGACCGCCTTTGAGGAAATGAAAACCCGCGGGGCGGTAATGGTCGTGATGAAAATCATCTTCGCGGGTCCAGAGGAGCTTGACGGGAACGCCGACTCGCTTGGCGATGGCGGCGGCTTCGAGCATGTAGTCATTCGTGAGGCGGCGACCGAATCCACCACCGGCGCGCTTCATGTGCACGATGATGTCGTCGTGAGGGATGCCAAAAACTTTGGCGACTTGCTGGCGGCCGGATTCGGGCGTTTGGCTGGGTGACCAGAATTCCATTTTGCCGTCGTGGTAGTGCGCGAGGCAGTTTTCTGGTTCCATCGGGGCGTGCGCGAGAAATGGATAGTAGTAGTCGCCTTCGACGATTTTGGCAGCCGCTTGCAGAGCAGCGTCGGCGTCTCCGTCCTTGCGCAGAGTCAGGGCAGGAGGCTGCTTGGAGAGTTCTTCGGCGCGGCGGGCGAAGTTTTCGCTGCTTTGCTGAGCGGTCGCGCCTTCGTTCCATTTGGCCTGTAATTTTTTTCGAGCGGTATTTGCCTGCCACCAAGTATCGGCAACAACGGCCACGCCCCAATGCAGGCCAAGTAAGTCTTGCGTGCCTTCCACCTCAAAGACATGGCGCACACCCGGCATAGCCCTGATCTCGTCGAGGTTGGCACCTTCGCACTTTCCGGCATACACAGGGCACTTCTCGTAAACGGCGTACAGCATGCCCGGAACCTTGAAATCGATGCTGTAGAGGGATTTTCCGGTCACGATGGAAGCGTTGTCGACGCCGCCCGTGGCGCGGCCGATGATCTTGTAGTCTTTGGGATCCTTCAGCTTGACCGTTTTGAGATCGGGCGCGGACAGCGCGGCGGCCCTCTCGGCAAGCGCGCCGTAGGTGAGAGTGCGCTCTGAGGGCTGGTGAATTACGCGGCCCGAAGAAGTCTGGCATTCGGATTCAGGAACGGACCAGGCTTGCGCCGCGGCGGTTAGAAACATCTGGCGGCAGGCAGCACCGACACGGCGCAGAGGATCCCAATTCACAGGGGTGGCGGTACTTCCGCCCGCGCGCTGCGGACCGTATTTCGTCTCGTCGAGGTCGGCCTGCTCGATGCGAACATCTTTCCAATCGACGTCGAGTTCGTCCGCAAGAATCATGGGCAGGCTGGTCTTAACACCCTGACCGATTTCGGGATTTTTTGCGGTGATAGTCACTTTGCCATCGACGGCGACGCGGATAAATGCTGTGGGCAAGAAGGCGGAGGGCGGCGTCTGCGGAGCTTGCGCGAAGAGCTCGGCAACGGGATCGGTGTACAGAGTTAGCAGGATGCCTCCGCCGGCGACGGCAGAGACGCGGAGAAAGCTGCGACGATCGAGGCGCCTGGTGAGCATGGGGCCTCCTTCTGTTTTATTTGAATTGTTTCGGGCTGGCGCAATGGTGTCCATAGCGCATATTGTAACGCCAGAGGTCAAATTTTGTGTGGTGTTCCACGGCGATAGCGCGTTTGGTCCGGCTCAACCCGCGAAGGATACGCCGGAGAATGAATTGCCCTAGGAAGCTTTCGCTGGAGCGGCTTGAACCGTTGTCTGATAGCTGATGGACATGACCCAGTGGCCGTCGCGCTTGATCCACAGACGGCTTACGTGCACAGGTTTGCCGGAGTACGGTTGGTGGTGGCAGATCATTACCACGGCGTCGCCGAAATCAAACATCTGCGCCGAAACGAGCGGGGCGGGAGCGGCGCCAAACCCAGTTTGCTTTTGCAGGTTGATGGTTGCAATGCGGTCGGCTTTGGTCAACGGATGATCGTTGCTCGAGCCGAGCATGGTGAACTCTTCGGCGATGTGCGGCGACCACATAGAAGCGTCGTGATTGGTGACGCCCGTCTCGAGCGCTTGCCAGGAAGCCACGATGGCTTGCTCGGCTTCGTTTCTCGGCTTGTAAGGGAGCGTCTTGCATGGATTTTCGCAATCCTTCACGCCGGGGCCGGAGGCAGTCGGGGCTTGCCGGCCCAAAGCAACTTCATGATAGACGAGCAACCGCCAGCCCGCGGGCCTCTTCACCCAGATGCGCAGAACGTAGGTCTTACTGCGACCGGACATGACCGCACTGACTTGACCGTAGGAGCGCTGCTTTAGGTCCGCGCCGGTTTCGTTGCCCAGCGCGGGCGCAGGCAAAGATTTGAGAACTTCGCTCCGCGTCTGCGTTTTTCCGTCGGAGTCCGTCCAAGTAAAATCCGTGTCGAGAAGTGTAGCGACTCTGGCTTTCTCGTCTTTCGCAGCGGCTTGGACAAATTCGCGGTCGGTTTGCAGAACGGATTGGTCATCGGCGGCAGTGGCGGCGAGGCGAAGAGTTGGCAGTGACACCATCGCTGCGCCACACACGGCACTTAAGGCAAGCACACTTAGAACGAAACGTCTCATCGTTTCTAAATCCTCCCTGGAATTCGTTTCTTTGTTTATACAAGGAAAAGTGGCCGGATGCATGTCCGGCCCCTGTGTTGTTTCCAAGTGTGCCCAATCGAATCAGAAGATGAACTTCAAACCAAGCTGGATGGCGCGGTTGCTGCCGGAGCCCAACACGGGGTTGAAGGCGGCGTTGTCCGGCGTGGAACAGCCACAACCGAATGCACCGGCCTGTGACGGATCGGCAGTTGCACCTTGGCCATAGGTACTGGTGCCGCCATTCGGATTGGCGAAATTGGGATGGTTGAATATGTTGAACGTTTCCACGCGGAACTGCGCCTTCATCCGTTCTCCAAATTTGAAGCTCTTGCTAACCGAAAGATCGACGTTGTGGAAACCGGTATCGCGGAAAATGTTGCGGCCCATGGTGCCAAAGGTTCCGAGAGCCGGCGGAAGCAGCATGGAGTTGCCATTCACATAGCAGCCGCCTAAGTTGAGCGCCGCGGTGTTCGGGCCAGGGCTGCCACCATCCAGAGCAAGGGCTTTCGCAGCGCAAGCAGAAGAAGCACCTGGCGCGAAAAACGGCAAGCCGTTTGGTCCTTGTGACTTGAAGTCAGACGGATTTCCAAAAAAATTCCAGCGGTCTGCCAGCTCTCCGGTTCCGCTGAAATCGAAAGATTGGTCATTCACGTTCCACGGCTGTCCGCTCTGCACGGTGATGATGGTATTGACCTGCCAGCCTTCGAGGAGCTGGCTCTTGGTCTTTTTCTCTGGAAGCGTATATGTAATAGAAACCGTCAAGCGATGGCGGATGTCTTCGTCGCCACTGGCGTGGTCCAAAAGCGGATTTGCGCTGTCCTTGGGGAGGAACGCTACCCAGTTTGAAGAGAGGTCATCCAAGGCATGTGAAAAGGTGTAACCCGCTACGAAATCGAGGCCGTGATAGTTGCGGCCAGTAAACGTGGTTTGCAAACCGTGGTACGTCGACCCGTAAAAATTCGAGAGGTAGTTGATCAATGCAAGGTAGGGGAACTTGCCATTCAGTGTGAATGGCCGAGCCGCGGTCTCTGCGTCTCCGTCTGCCGCGCCTGCGAGAATTGCCGCGGGGGTCCATCCGGAGCCGGCGGCTGGCTGATTGAGATCCACCACGCCGGGGAGCTTTACGGCGTGATTGCCGACGTAGGAGACGTCGAGACCAAGCTTGCCGGAGAAAGCATGTTGAATGCCCAGCGTCCAGTTCTCTACGTAAGGAGTGCGGAAATTGCGATTCATGGCGAAGGTGTTGCAGGGGGACGCGCTGCTACACTGTACGAGTGCAGTAACGCTAGATGGATAAATGGGAGTAGTTTGATTCTGCCAGTTAAGGCCGGATCCTGGGATGGTGACCCCCGTCGTGAAAATATTTCCGACGCCGGCGCAACCTGTCGGGCACGCCGTGTCGAAAATCGTTGCGCCGGTGGGAACGGCGCCGAGGCCAAAAAGGGTCGCGCTGTTTTGGAGGTTCTGCTGAGACATGTAGGTACTCATGGACAGCAGATCGTAAACAATGCTGCCCCCGGCGCGGACGACGGTCGTTCCCCTGCCAGTCACATCCCAAGCAACTCCCAAGCGCGGAGAAAAATTCTTGTGGTCGGGGTTGTAGATCGAACTGATGTTCTTGCCTACTTGTTCAAAGCCGACTGAAGGCTCCCAGTTGCCGAAGAGATTGTTGGCCTCCGTGGGAACAGCCTGGAATTCGTAGCGCAGCCCCAGGTTGAGGGTCACTTTCTTGGTGATGCGCCAGTCATCCTGCAAGTAGCCAGCGTAAAGCCACTGCGAGATGTTGCGGGTGGGATCTCCAGCCAAGAAACCGGCGTTCAACGGAATGCCAGAGAGAAAAGATTCCAGATCAGCAAATTTGATCCGGCCTCGCCCGCCCCGGTAAGTGGCTTGATGGACCAAGTCCCTTCGGAGCTCGCCGCCGAATTTGAAAGCATGCTTGCCGCGCAAGTAAGAGACCTGATCGATGAAGTCATAGACCTTATCCGGCCCGACAATCTTTGGAAAGTTGTGGAAGGCACCCAGCTGCGAGAAGAAGCCGCCGCCCAACCCGACTCGGACGTCCGGAATTCCGCTCAACAAGGGATTGGAAATGCCAGTATTGATCTTATAGGGAAATGTCGTATCGTCAGGGATAATTTGGAGAACGTAGTGGGTGAAGCCTCCGCGGAACTCGTTGGCCCAATTGGAACTCGGCGTCCAAGCCCAGTGGCCGGAGGTGGATTGTGCGCGGGAATGGACCTTGGTGCGGAATTGAGCGAGGAGCTCGAAGAAGTCCATGCCCACGATGGTGTCATTGCCAAAGAAATAAGAGCCGCTCAGGGCATTATGGTCGTTGATGTGGTAGTCCACTTTCCCTAGTGCGTTCTTCGAGCTGTTCTCGTTGGGAAAGGTGAGATTGACGAACGTTCCCTGCCCTGCGTTAGGAGTATAGAATCCCAACAAATAGCTGCTGAGCGGGTTCACGACAAAGCCCGCGTTTTGCGCGACGAGGTCAGCCGTGGCATCAGGTATGCTGATTGTGCAGTCGCCGGTGGCAAGCACCACGCACCCGTTGCCACCACCCCCCGCAATGGAAGCCGTTGTCGGGACGTGCCCTGGAAGCGCATTGCCGACGGTATAGCGCTGAGCTTCAAACGCGCCAAAATAGAAGAGCTTGTCCTTGATGATGTGCCCCCCTCCGGTGGCACCGAATTGCTCGAGCTCGACGGGAGTCTTCGGCGTGCCAAGTGGATCGAAATAGTTGCGAGCATCAAAGGAGTCGGAGCGGCCGAAAGCATAGGCGGTGCCGTGAATGTCGTTGGTACCTGATTTCAAGCCGACGCTGGTGATAGCGCCGGGTTTCCAGCCGAATTCAGCCTTGGGGTTAACCTGGGTATTGAACTCCTGAATGGCATCAATGGGAATAAGCGTCGCGGCATCGCCGAGCACCGCAGCCGCGTTGGTCACGCTGAGGCCCATAAAAGCTTCGTCATTGGTGATGCCGTCGACGATGAAACTGGTGTCCTCGGGACGAATGCCGTTGGTGGTTTGGGTCCAAGGGCCGCCGCCCGGGTAAACCGAAGTGCCCGGACGCAGAGTGAGAAGGTTCTGGTAATTGCGGCCGTTTAGCGGAAGGTCATTGATAATCTCGTTGCTGATGGTGCCACCGAGCGTGGAGGAGGTGGTATCCACCATCGGGACTTCCTCGGTAATGATGATCGTTTCGTTCGTTGAACCAGTCTGCAGGACGGCGTCGATGCGTACGTCCTTACCGACTTCCAGCAAAATGTTCTTGCGCTCAAAGGTCTTGAAACCTTTGTACTCCACCTTAACTGTATACGTACCCGGCAAGAGATTGATCGCGACGTAGGCGCCATCAGCGTCCGTCGTCAAGTTTTGGGAGACACCTCTGGCAACGTCCCTGACGCTTACAGCGGCCTTGGCCACATTGCCGCCGGACTGGTCGGTGACTACACCTGAGATTCTCGCCGTATCGCCCTGCGGGAATGCGGGTGTGCAGATGAGAAGGCCGGCACAAATTGTTGCCAGTGCCCAAGCGACCTTCTGGAGGCTGGCACGCGCGAGCAGGGTGCGCAGCCGAAAATTGGAATGCATGAGGACCTCCCCCAAGAAATAGGTATAACCGCTGTACCACCATAGTCGAAGGACTGTCAAGTGTTTCCTTGATGTTATGAATACGAAAGTTCGATGGGCGGTTGGGAGAAGAACCGTGGTCTAAAGGTCTGGCCAGTCGATAGTCTATGGCGTACCGACGAAATTCGAAGTACTGGGGTGTTGTGATAGCGCGATTCCCTGGGGCACATAGACCGTCTGAAAGCGGTCGGTCACGAGCGAAGAGATGATCGTAAGCCTGCGCTTGCAACTTGGCGTTAGTCACTATAATGTTAGTGCGACTATCAAGATGTGTTGCGCATCAAGCGGCGCACCATGCAGGCCCTCAAGGAGGAAATCGCACCATGCGCCACGCGAAAGTGGCTGGCAGAGAATCGCTCGCAGTCGGCGGAAGAGTTAAGGACCACGGGGACTCAAGATTGAAACGCGGCTACCTCCCTAACGAAGAGGCACCGAGCGGGCAAATACCGGGCCTTCGCGAACGCAAGAAGGCGAGGCTGCGGCAGCAGATCATCGATACCGCTATTAAATTGTTCCGCAAGCGCGGGTACGAGAATACGCGTATCGATGACGTCGTAGAAATTCTCGAAATCAGCCAACCAACCTTCTTTCGTTACTTCCCGACCAAGGATGCTGTTTTGCGTGAAGTCGGCAGGCGCGGCTTTACCTGCCAAACGGAGCGGCTCAAGTTTGAGCTTAGCAGTGATGCTACGACGGCTGAGCGCTTGCGCCGGTTTTACAAGAGCGTGGCTCGCACAGCGGAAGCTGACCGGCCTCTGTGGCAGGCTGTCGTGCTGTCGGGAGCGATGGATCCGGTGCGTACACCCGACATGCGTGAGCCTGAGCAAGCCACGGTCCGGTTGCTCCGCGAGATTCTGGAGCAGGGCCAAGCGAGTGGAGAGGTCACTCGCGACTTTCCGATCGTCCACCTCGCCGAGTTCATGGAAGGCCTGTACACGACCGTGGTTCGTCAATGGGCCGTGGACCTTACTGGGCCGCACAAACTGACCGAGCGGGTGGACAGCGCCGTAGAATTCTTTATTCGCGCCGTCAAGAGCTGACCCTTGCTGTTGAAAATGGCAGTGCCCATCGAAATGCGCGTCCGCGTCATTGTGTCAATGGGATGGGCGGAATGAAAGCTGCCATCCTGCGCGAATTCAAAAAGCCACTCGCCATCGAAGAAGTTGAGCGTCCGAAGCCGGGTGCCGGGGAAATCCTCATTAAAGTGGAAGCCTGCGGCGTGTGCCATTCTGATCTGCACGTGGCCGACGGAGACTGGGCGCAACTGGCCCGCATCGTCAAGAGACCTTTAATTCTTGGGCACGAAATCGCCGGTCGTGTTGTCGAGAAGGGTGCGGCGGTGCAGGAGCTGCAAATCGGCGACCGCGTCGGTGTTCCCTGGATTCATTGGACTTGCGGAGAGTGCGAGTTCTGCCGTGAAGGGAACGAAAACCTTTGCCCAAAGCAGAAGATCACCGGAGTGACGGTGGATGGAGGGTATGCCGAATTTGTGAAGGCGCCGGCGAGCCACGCGGCGAAGATTCCGAATCGTCTCTCCTCCGTTGATGCAGCACCTCTTTTCTGTGCTGGAGTTACGGTCTATCGCGCACTTAAATGCGCGAAGATTAAGCCGGGCCAGCGACTGGCAGTTCTTGGCATCGGCGGTTTGGGGCATCTCGGCGTTCAGATTGCCCGCGAGATGGGAACGGAAGTGACGGCGATCGATATTTCAGAGGGGAAACTCAACCTGGCAAAGCACTTAGGGGCATCCACCACCCTGAATGCTGCTGCGTCCGACGTTGTCAAAGAGATGCGTAAGATTGGCGGTGTCCACGTGGCGCTTGTGACTTCTGCCGCGAAGGCAGCCTACGAAATGGCCTTCTCTTGCTTGCGGCCGACTGGGACGCTTCTCGTCGTTGGCTTGCCAGCCGAAAGCATTTGCTTCCCGCCGATCCTGATGGCCAGTCTGGAAGTGCGCATTCGAGCATCCGCAGTAGGCACGCGTCAAGACCTGCGGGAGGTGCTAGCAATGGCAGAAGCAGGCAAGTTACGCTGCCAGGTTGGAGCACGGCCTCTTACAGAAGCGAACGACGTGATGGATGCCTTGCGCCATGGCCAAATCTCCGGCCGAATTGTCCTGGTGATGTCCTAAATCGCACGCGGCATAATCCCAACCAAAAATTCAAGGAATCGGGTTGACCACGCCTGTTCTTCTGCTGAAAGAAGTGTGCGAAGGGGAGGCCCTTCGGAACGGGGGTGGGTAAGGTTCCTAAGGTGGTTCGCCACTGGGTATTGACGTTAGTTGCTAATATGTGATACGGACTATCACAATATTCGACAGTTCTGCCGAGGGGGCAGGGTTCAAGAACGGCGCGAGAGTCTTAAACCCCATGCCTGAGTGGTGTTGCATTCTCTTGGTCGAGTTGAAGTAGTGGCGTCGACAAGAAACCTTGTCCGTCGCGAACTCATCTTCAGAGGAGTACGCAAACTTGAGTCCGATCAAAACCGTGCACAAGGTGCCTTCGAGGAAACAGGAGGAGCTATGAAATCGACCTTACTGGCAGGTCTATTCGTATTTATGTTGTGTTTGTTGCCGATCGGCCCAGTTGCTTCTGCTCAGGGGGTCGGTTCCTCGGGCGACATTAGGGGCACTGTCACTGATCCCGCAGGAGCCGTTATTCCAAAAGTTCCCATTGTTGCGGAAGATACCGAAAAGGGTATTCGGCGCACTTCGGTGACCGACGAGAACGGGCAGTACGAGTTTATCGGTCTCCCTCCCACCACTTACCGCGTAACCGCAAAAATCTCCGGCTTCCAAACGGAAATCTTGACAGACGTCGTTGTCAGCGTGGGGCAGACCGTCATCCTCGACATCCACATGAGAATATCGTCGGGACGGGAAATAGTAGAGGTGTCCACAGAACCCCCCGTCGTGGAAACGGAGCGCGGGCATCAGGCCGACACCGTCAGCGAACAGTACATCAGGGAACTCCCGATAGACCGCCGCGACTACCTCACTTTCACCTTGCTCATGCCGGGCGTCTCCGATTCTACCCGGCTCGCTCAAGATCAGGATTTTCGCGTTAAGCAGACGCCGCAGAGTGGGCTTTCCTTCTATGGAAGCAATGGCCGAGGCAACAGTGTGACCGTGGACGGCGGTGAAGCCAACGACGATTCCGGCGGCGTCCGTTTAAACCTGAGCCAGGAAGCCGTTCAAGAGTTCCAAATTAACCGCAGCAACTATTCGGCGGAGCTGGGCGGTGCGAGCGGCGCCGCCATCAACATCGTCTCGAAAACAGGCACGAACAAGGTCCACGGTAGCCTTTACGGATTTTTCCGCAACGACGCCCTTGACGCTGCCGACCCCTTCGCGACCAGCCAGGCGCTCAAGCCAGGGGATACCTTCAATCCCAGCCTACCGGACTCCCAGGGCAAGAATGTGAAAAACTCCCTGAGCCGCCAGCAATATGGTGGCGCGGTCGGTTTTCCGATCAAGAAAGACAAAACTTTTCTATTCGCCGCGTTCGAGGGACTCCGCCAGGACGCACAAAACGCCGTTCCCTTACTGACTACCACAAAGATTTTCCGGCCGGACGATGGGTCCTCGATCATCTTCAATGGAAATAGGTTTGGCAACAATCAAGTCGCCATATTTAACGGGCTCGCTGCCTCAACCGCGCCGTCAGTACCATGTCTCGGTGGTCCGGTAGGTACCGCAGTAGCGGCGACGTTACCACCTCCCTTTACTAACATGAAAAACTTGCCCCCACCGGTATGTGCGGCCGTGCTGAACGGCGCATTGACCGTCAACCCAGCCACCAGCCCGGTGAGTTTATTCCTCTTGCACCAATTCGAAAACAATGGCGGCGTAATTCCCTACAACGCCCGCAGATACCAGGCCTCTGGCCGCCTGGATCATCATTTCAACGACCAAAATCAATTGACTCTGCGCTACAACTACACCCACGATTTGGAGCAGTCTCCCGACGTGCAATCGCTCACCGGTTTCTCTCGCGGCAGCTCTATTCACGCCTATGACAACACTCTTCAAGTCGGCTGGTTCCACCTCTTCAGCCAATCGGTGCAAAACGCTTTTCAAGCGCAGTGGAACTATTCCATTTTCAATGTCATTCCCAATGTTCCGGGAGAAATTGGCCTGGACATTCCCGGCTACGGAAATTTCGGCACGCAAATTTTTATTCCCAGCTTGACCATCATGCGCCGACCCGAAGTTTCCGACAGCTTGACGATACTCCGCGGACGTCACACCTTCAAATTTGGCGGGGAATTCCTGTACCGTGGGAATCATAGCGAATCTCACACTTTCTTTCCGGGGCGTTTCTTTTTTGGCCCTCTGCCCGGGAGCCTTCTTAGCCCGTGCCTTGCAAATCCGGGTGGCTCTCCTACGTCGACCACGGCCCCGGGCTGCGGCCTCGCCTCAACAGTCTTCCCAGCAGGGATCAACGCCATCCAATCGGGGGCTTTCGGCCTTCCCCAGTTCTACCAACAGGGCTTCGGGAATCCTAACTACGACTATCCCAGGCCGTTTACTGCGTTGTATTGGCAGGACGCCTGGAAAATCACCAATAATTTCACGCTGAATTATGGCCTCCGCTACGAACTGGACGCCCAGTACGGGCCGCTCAAGAGCGATAAAGACAATTTCGCTCCACGTGTCTCCTTCGCCTGGGATCCCTTCAAGAATCACAAGACGGTGATTCGTGGCGGCTTCGGCATCTTCTATTCTCAAATCTACGGCCAGATTGCCGATGTGATCCAGACTCTAGGCAATGTCAACAATACACGCCAAATCGCCAACCTTTTGGTTCCCCTGACCGGCGATCCTCTGGACCCTAATATTACCTCCGCGAGTATCTTCGGCGGACTCTTTGCCCAAGGCTTGGTCCAGTGCACCATCCCAACCGCCGGCAACACGGCTTGCGTAACCCCACAAGCTCTTCAGAGTGTGACTAAGACTTCGATCACCCCGAATGGCATCGTCGTTACCAATACAGGTCCGCTTCCTCCGCTCACCGTCATCTTCACCGGCCAGCCCAACTATCAGAACCCTTACGCTGAACAGGCTTCCGTAGGAGTTGAGCGGGAAATCGCCACCGGCTTTTCGATTTCCTTGAGCGGAATTTATTCTCATACCCTGAGACTGCCTGTGGCCATCGACGTCAACGCTCTGCCCGCGCCCATGACCACCGTTCCCGGCACCCTGATGGCTAATGGGAAACCTGCGTCATTCCGGAATTGGAGGGGCACCAGTTGTCCCGGCGGCGGCTTTGGAACCTGCTTTATCAACCCGCTCATTGTGCAGGCCGACCAATATAGCTCTCAAGCAAGTGCTCTCTATGAGGGCGGCATCATCGAGGTCAAGAAGCGCTTCGGCAACAACTTTACGCTCATCGGGAATTATACCTACAGCAAAGCGTTCGACACCGCGACGGACTTCAACAGCGACTTTGGCCCGCAGGACAATACCGCTCTCTCCGCGGAACGCGGTCTCTCCGACTTCGACCAACGCCACAAATTCGTCGCCGCCGCCGTCATCGATAGCCCGTGGAAAAATAAATTCGCCTCCGGCTTCGAGCTTGCTCCCATCGTTCGCTACAACAGCGGCCACCCCTTCAACCTCCTTGCCGGGGCTGACGTCAACGGCGACAATCACTCCACCAACGACCGCCCCATCGGCGCCGGCCGCAACAGCGGCCTGGGCCCCAGTTACGCCGACTTCGACATGCGCCTTTCCCGCTTCTTCAAGTTTGGCGAAAAGGCCAGCCTGCAATTGGTGGCGGAAGGTTTCAACATCCTCAACCGGACGAACTTCGCTAGCGTGAACGATGTGGTCGGACCGAATTTCGGTCTCATTCCGGCAGCTGGCGGCGCGGGGGCTACAACGTTCAACGTGAAAGGAACGACTGCGGTGTCACCGAGCCAACCGCTGGGCTTTACTTCGGCATTTGTGAAGCGGGAGATTCAACTCGGCGTGCGGATCAGTTTTTAGAGGCCGCCATCGACGATGGCGAAAATCTTCAGGCAGAAACGCCAAGTTTCCGTCTTGCACCATTAGTACGCTCGGATTGTGAAGCATATGCAGTTTCGCGTTGTCCCGAGCGGGATGATGAGGCTGGAGTCTTCGACGAACCATTGCTCGGCGGAAACTTATCGAAGGAGAAGAAGGCGCGGTGAAGGAAGCGGTCCAGTCGGTTGCTGTGAAGGAACTCTTTGACCTGTCGGGACGCGTGGCGATTGTCACCGGCGGCTCTGTCGGGCTCGGACGCCAGATGGCCGAAGGCTTGGCAGAGATGGGTGCCAACGTAGTGCTTTGCGCTCGCAAGAAAGAGCGTTGCGAACAAGCAGCGGAAGAATTGAGGCTGCTCGGCGTGAAAACCTTGGCTCTAGGCTGCGACGTGAAGAACCCCGACCACGTGCAAGTGGTTGTGGACGCGACGGTCGCCCAATTCGGCCGGATCGACATCTTGATCAACAATGCCGGTACATCCTGGGGTGCTCCCGTCGAAGACATGCGACTGGAGCACTGGAACAAAGTGATTGAGACGAATCTAACTGGGACGTTCCTTTTTTCGCAGGCAGTTGGCAAGGTCATGGTTCCGCAGCGCCGCGGAAAAATGATTAATATTGCTTCGGTTGCCGGGCTCCGCGGCGCGCCTCCGGAGTTTCAGGCCATTGGCTACCATGCAAGTAAAGGCGGCATAATCGCATTCACCAAAGACCTAGCGTGCAAGTGGGGAATTCACAACATCCAGGTGAACGCCATCGCTCCTGGGTGGTTTCCAACCAACATGTCGCAGGTAGTCATCGAACGAAACAAGGATGCTTTCCTGGGCAAGATTCCTCTGCGACGTTTTGGCAACGAGCAGGATTTGAAAGGCGCTGCCGTGTATCTCGCTTCCGGTGCGTCTGATTACGTCACTGGACATGTGCTGGTGGTGGATGGAGGGCAGACCGCTTAGACGTGGCGGGCTTCAAGATGAATATTCCGCTTACACCTCTTCGATGTTTGCGCTATGCGGAACAACAGTATTCGCATCGGACCGCCGTGGTGTGTGGGAACGAGCGATTTACCTACGGACAATTTGCCGACCGCGCGGCGCGGCTGGGTGGCGGGCTGAAAAGTGCGGGTGTCCAGCCGGGTGACCGCGTCGCGTTTCTCAGCATGAATTGTCACCGGCTGCTCGAAGCATACTACGGTGTTCTGGAAGCCGGGGCGGTGCTGCTTCCACTGAACGTACGGCTTGCACCTCAAGAGCTTGCCTATATCTTGAATGATTCCGGGGCGAAAGTGCTCTTTCTGGAGAAAGAGTTCCTCAGCCTTGTCGACTCTTTTCGCAAGGAACTCTCGAAGGTGGAGTCCTTTTTCATCCTTGATGGTCCGTCACAAACCAACTGGCTTTCTCCTGACAGTTATGAGGACCTTCTCGCCGTGGCGTCGCTTTGCCGAGCAGACATCATGGAAATTGACGAGGATGAAGTGGCCGAGCTTTTTTACACCAGCGGCACCAGCGCCAATCCCAAGGGCGTGATGTTGACGCACAGAAATGTTTATCTGCATGCCCTCCACGTTTGCCTGACCTTTGACCCGACGCGGGACTTCGCCCAGCTGCACACGATTCCTTTGTTTCACGCCAACGGCTGGGGCGTCGCGCATATCCTCGCGCTCATTGGCGGAAAGCACGTCATTCTTCGGCGCTTCGACTGCGGACAAATCTTCAAACTGATCGAACAGGAGCGCATTTATACGATGTGTCTCGTGCCCGCGATGGCCATCGCCCTGGTCAATTCGCCGGACCGGCAGAAACACGATTTGAGCAGCTTGGAGAGAGTCATTATCGGTGGCGCGGCATCTTCTCCGACTCTGGTGCGCGAAGTTGAAGAGAAGCTCGGGGTCGCCTGCATCTCAGGCTATGGCCTTACGGAAACATCACCGGCGCTCTCGCATTCCTTCATCAAGCACGGATGCGAATGGAAAGGCGAACAGAAGTTCGCACGCCAGGCCATGACCGGATTTGCCGATCCCGGGATCGAGATGCGCGTCGTGGACGATCGAGACATGGATGTTCCCCGCGATGGCAAAACCGTCGGGGAAATCATCACCCGCAGCGACGGGGTCATGAAAGGCTATTGGAATCAGCCCGAAGCGACAGCCGAGGCGTTGCGCGGACAATGGTTCCATACCGGCGACATGGCCAGCATCGACCCGGACGGCTACCTGCTGATTGTGGACCGCAAAAAGGACATCATCAACAGCGGCGGAGAAAACATTTCGTCGCTCGAAGTGGAAAAGATGCTCATGGCCCATCCGGGAGTACTGGAGGCCGCTGTGATTCCGGTGCCGGACGAAAAGTGGGGCGAAGTGCCGAAGGCGCTGGTGGTTTTGAAACCTGGGTCGCAGCCAAGCGAGAGCGAGCTGATTGAATTCTGCCGTTCGCGCCTGGCGCATTACAAGTGCCCGCGTTCGGTCGACTTTTACGAGAGCTTGCCAAAGACCGGGACCGGAAAAATCCTGAAAAAGAATTTGCGCAAAAAATACTGGGAAGGCCAAGAGATGTTACGCCCGGAATTTGCGATAAATAAGGCAAGAGACATTACGGGTTAGCTCCGGCTTTCTTGATCGTTAGCCGGTTTCAGCAAGAGAATCGGATCGTCTCCTCGGCTGGGGCCGGAGCCCGATTTCGGGTTAGGAAGGAATCTTCGCGATGGACCTGAATCTCTCACCGGAAGAGCTCCAATTCCGTGATGAGCTCCGTGAGTGGTTGCGCTCCAATATGCCTCGCGATTGGAGTGAATGGAGGGAAAAACCGATTGAGGAATCATTCCCGTATTTGAGGGCGTGGCAACGGAAGCTGCACGAGGGCCGCTGGGCCGCTGTGTCATGGCCAAAGGAGTACGGAGGACGCAGCGCGACGCTCGCGCAGCAGGCCATTTTTTGGGAAGAGATGGCGCGAGTGGAAGCGCCGCCCATGGCCAACGCGCTTGGCTTGGGGCTGATCGGTCCGACGATCATCGGGTATGGAACGGACGAACAAAAGAAACGGTTCATCCCTAAGATCCTCAGCGCGGAGGAGATTTGGTGCCAGGGATTTTCCGAACCAAACGCCGGCTCCGATCTTGCCAGCTTGCAAACGGAGGCGCGGCTGGATGGCGGCCACTACATCGTCAACGGCCAAAAAGTGTGGACGAGCTACGGCTGGGTGGGAAACTGGTGCGAGTTGGTTGTGCGCACCGACCCCGACGCGCCCAAGCACAAAGGTTTGACGGTTTTGTTGATTGATATGAAATCGCCGGGAGTTGAAGTGCGTCCCCTGCGCCAGATGACGGGGGAAAGTGAATTCAACGAGATGTTCTTCAGGGACGTCCGCGTGCCCGTGAAAAACATACTTGGCAAGGTGCATGACGGGTGGAACGTGGCGGTCAGCACGCTCATGCATGAGCGGGGCGCGTATGGCGCGCGTCTCCACCCTCTTTTCAAGCGCAACATCAACCGTTTGATCGAGCTGTCGCGAAAGTTTCAAAAGAACGGGCACTCGGCCGCCCAGGACCCCCTTGCACGCCAAAAACTTGCCCAATGCTACGCGGAGATTGAAATCATGCGCATGAACCAACTGCGCGCTTTCAGCCGCATCTCCGGTACCGGCGCTCCTGGCCCCGAGGGATCCATTCAGAAAATCTTCTGGAGCGAACTGAACCAGCGGCTCCAGCAGGTCGCGCAGGAAATCTTCGGTCCCTACGGTCAGCTGCTCGGCGGCGACAGCCAGGCAGTCGATAAAGGTATCTGGTCTTACGGCTACCTTCGCACGCGCGGAAATACTATCGAAGCAGGTACATCGGAAGTGCAGCGCAGCATCATAGGGCATTTTGTGCTGGGCCTGCCCAAGAGCTACTAGACGGAGACCCGATGGAATTCGGATTGAGTGAAGGCCAGGACTTTCTTAAAGACAGCGCTCGTAAGTTCTTTGCCGGTGAGTGTCCTGGCGCTGAAATGCGACGCCTGATGGAAACGGACACTGCTTACGACGCTTCGTTGTGGTCGAAGCTCACCGAACAGGGCTACACCGGCATCATTTTCCCGGACGCATATGGCGGAGTCGGGCTCGGCAAAGTCGAACTCATGCTCCTGATGGAAGAGGCTGGACGTGCCCTCTTGCCCGGCCCCTTTTTCTCGACCGTTGTTCTGGCTGGATCCGTTTTGGAAGCCACGGGCGATCCCGCGTACAAGGAAAAATATCTGGCGCCCATCTGCCGGGGAGAAGTTCGCGCCACCGTCGCCCTTCTGGAAGCCAGCGCGAGCTGGAACCCGGATGATGTTCGACTAAGTGCCGCCAACGGGAAGCTTACCGGGGAAAAATTCTTTGTCTCGGATGCCGGCATCGCCGACTTCATCGTCGTTGTCGCCGGCAACGGCGTGTTCGTCACGGATTCCAAGGCTCACGGTCTCAAAATATCTCCGATGTCCAGCATGGACCTTACGCGCAAGCTGTACAAGATCGAATTTGGCAACACCCCAGCGGAACAAGTTGGCGGTACCACGGACCTGCGGCACGCTTTTGACATTGCCACTGCGGCTCTTGCGGCCGAATTAGTCGGCGGCATGCAGCGGATCCTCGACATGACTGTCGAGTACGCCAAGACCCGGAAACAGTTCGGCAAACCCATCGGAATGTTCCAGGCCGTGCAGCACCAGTGCGCGGACATGTATTTGGAAACAGAGAGCTCTCGTTCCGCGGCGTATTACGCCGGGTGGGCGCTGGAAGAAAATTCGTCGGACGCAGCGACTGCGGTTTCCATCGCCAAGATGTACGCCAGCGATGCCGCGCGTACGGTCGGCAACCGTGGCATCCAGATTCATGGCGGCATGGGTTTCACCTGGGAAAATGATCTTCATCTTTACTACCGTCGAGCGAAAGCGTCGGAAACGGCGTTCGGCGACGCCACGTTTCATCGCGAGCGCATCGCTCGCCTGGTAATCGATGAGGGCACGGTGTCCGCCAAGCACGCTTAAGATTCAAAAACGAGAGAGCACCTAAGATGAGCGATCTGGTCCAGTTCTCCAAGCACGACGGCATAGCCGTCACCACCATTAACAATCCCCCTGTAAACGCTCTAAGCCCGGGCGTGCCGGAGGGAATCCTCGAAGCGATCGAAAAAGCAGATAAAGATGACAGCATTAAAGCAGTCGTGCTCATTGGGGGAGGTCGCACATTCGTCGCCGGCGCAGATATCAAAGAATTCGGAAAGATGAATTCCCGCAAGCGAGAGCGGGGCGCCGGAATGCTGCCCATGCTGCTCCGTATAGAAGATTGCCGAAAGCCGGTTGTGGTGGCGATTCATGGCACGGCATTCGGCGGCGGTTTGGAACTGGCCATGGCCGGACATTACCGTGTGGCCGTGGCGAGCGCGCAAGTCGGTCAGCCGGAAGTGAAACTCGGCATAATTCCCGGCGCGGGCGGAACACAGCGTCTCCCGCGTCTTGCGGGCGTTGCCGCAGCGGTGGAGATGTGCGCGGGAGGCAAACCAGTTTCAGCCGAACAAGCTTTGAAATACGGCATCATCGACCGGTTGATCGAAGGCGACTTGCTGGCTGGCGCCCTGGCCTTTGCGCGGGAAGTTGCCGGGAAACCCTTCCCCAAGACGCGCGAGCGGACTGGGAAACTTGGGAGTCCAGAACAGAACACAGAAGTCTTCGCTGCCGCGCGCGAGACTGCGCGCAACAAACAACCGAGCTTGACGGCCCCGCTCGCAGCCATTGAAGCGGTTGAAGCGGCGGTGAATTTGCCCTTCGACGAAGGTTGCGAAGTGGAACAGAAGCTGTTCGCCGAGTGCCTTTTTTCCGATCAATCGAAGGCGCTGATTCATGTCTTTTTTGGCGAGCGCGAAGTCGCCAAGATTCCCGACATCCCTAAAGAAACGCCGCTCCTCCCCATCAATTCCGCGGCGGTTGTCGGCGCCGGCACGATGGGCGGCGGCATCGCCATGGTCCTTGCCAATGCGGGCATTTCCGTCCTGCTCAAAGAAGCCGATCAAGCGGCGCTGGATCGCGGAATCACAACCATACGGAAAAACTATGCAAGCTCGGTAAAGCGCGGCCGATTCACGCAGCCATTTGTGGATGAGTGTCTGCAACGGATTCAGCCGACACTGAGTTTTGACGAATTTGCGAGCGCGGACTTGGCGATCGAAGCGGTTTTCGAAGGTATGGCGCTCAAGAAGGAAATTTTCAAGGAACTCGATCGTGTTTGCAAACCCGGCGCTGTTCTGGCCAGCAATACTTCTACGTTAAGCATCGACGAGATCGCTTCCAGCACGGCACGGCCCGAATTCGTCATCGGCACGCATTTCTTCAGCCCCGCCAACGTCATGCGTCTTCTCGAAGTCGTCCGCGGCAAGGCCACGAGCAAAGAAGTCATCGCCACCTGTATGCAGCTTTCCAAAAAGCTGGGCAAAGTTGCGGTGCTCGTCGGCAACTGCACGGGTTTTGTCGGGAACCGCATGTTCGGTCCATATCGCCGCGAAGCCCAATTCCTCGTCGAAGAAGGCGCTGGCATCGAAGCCGTCGATAAAGCTCTGTGTGGCTTCGGCATGGCCATGGGCCCGCTCGCCACCGGCGACCTCGCCGGCCTCGACGTGGGTTGGCGCATCCGCAAGGAATATCGTCACCTGCAGAAGTCCGGCATTCGCCAGCCTTTCTGCGAAGATAAGCTCTGTGAGCTCGGCCGATACGGTCAGAAAACCGGTGCGGGCTGGTACAAATACGATGAACAGCGCCGGCCAGCTTCGGACCCTGAGGTAGCCGGGCTCATCGCAGGCTGGGTTACCGACGCAGGCATTCCACAACACCAAATCTCTTCTGAGGAAATCGTAGATCGCTGCCTCTATGCACTCGTCAACGAAGGCGCGCGCATTCTCGAAGAAGGTTTTGCGCTTCGCGCCGTGGATATCGACATCATCTATCTCAATGGCTATGGTTTCCCCGCTTATCGCGGCGGCCCGATGTGGTATGCAGATACCGTGGGCTTGAAAAAAGTTTACGAACGCATCTGCGAATTTCAAAAGCGGCATGGCGAAACCTGGGCTCCGGCTCCCTTGCTGAAGCAACTCAAAGAGCAGGGCAAAACCTTCGCTGAATTCAGTAGAGACCAGCGCGCAACTGCCTAGAGCTCCGGGTATCTGAGAATTGGCTCGCAAACAAAATCTGGATCTGGACGAATTTTCTCCTCCGGGATACGTCTTGCGGTATAACGTTTGACGGAATGGCCGGGTAGGCAATGGGGATTCTGTTTCTCGTCCGCCACGCGCAAGCTTCGTTTCTTGAGCATAACTATGACAAGTTGTCCAACCTCGGAGAAGCGCAGGCACGTCTTCTCGGCGAGTATTGGGCGCAACGCAACATCGTTTTCGACCGCGCCTGCGTCGGTCCATGTGTCCGCCAGAAAGACACCCTCAAGCTTGTGAGCGATGCCTACGATGATGCTGGCCTCAGGTTTCCCGAGCCGCTGGTGCTGACGGAGTTCGATGAATATCAAGGAGAAGCCGTGCTCGCACGCAGCCTGCCTGGATTGCTCGAAAACGACCAGAGCATCCGTGATCTCCACGCCACACTCCAGTCTTCGTCCGGCTCGTCCGCGCGGCGGACCACTTTTCAAAGATTGTTCGAGGCGGTCATTTCCAAGTGGGTGGGCGGGGCGATTTGCCCGCAGGGCGTGGAAACCTGGTTGCAGTTTTGTTCCCGAGTGAATTCCGGCCTCTCAAGCTTTCTCTCCGCCGGCAGGCGCGGTGAACGGATCGCGATCATAACCTCCGGCGGCCCGATTGCCCTGGCCATGCAGCGCGCGCTGAATCTCTCGACACAACATACCTTGCAGGTCAGTTGGATGTCGCGAAACTGTTCCTGGAGCGAGTTCCTTTATACCGGAGACCGGTTTACTCTCAGCGCGTTCAATACTCACCCGCATCTGAATGATGCAGCCATGCTGACCTACCGCTAGGGGATTCGCCGATGGCCGACCTGCTGGACCACCCGACAACAGTTCGACAAGGGGAAGAGCTTGATCTCGGCAGGCTCGAGCCCTTCTTGCGCATTCACTTTCCAAACGAACCGGGGCCGCTCAGTATCCAGCAATTTCCCAGCGGCCATTCCAACCTTACTTACTCGCTTCGATTCGGGAGCAAGGAATTGGTTCTTCGCCGCCCTCCTTTCGGTAGCAAGGTTAAGTCAGCTCACGATATGGGCCGCGAATTTCGAGTCCTCTCCAGGCTCCACTCTGTCTATGCTCCTTCACCCAAGGTTCTCATCTACTCCGAAGATGAATCCATCCTAGGCATTCCCTTTTACCTGATGGAACCCATTCACGGGGTAATCCTGAGGAGAGATCCGCCACTGGGATTGGACTTTTCTCCCGAAAAAGCGCGGCGGCTGAGCGAGTCCTTTGTGGAAAACCTGGCTCTCCTCCATGGCCTTGATTGTGCCGCCGCCGGACTCGCCGATCTCGGCAAACCGCAGGGCTACCTCGAACGTCAAGTTCGTGGCTGGACCGAACGCTATCACGGCTCCAAAACGCACGATTATCCGGAAATGGAAAAAATATCCGCGTGGATGCAGCAGCACATCCCTTCCACCGGAGGCGCTTCGCTCATCCACAACGACTACAAGTACGACAACGTCGTGTTGGATCCTGGCGACATCACAAAAATTCTTGGAGTGCTCGACTGGGAGATGTGCACCATCGGCGACCCACTCGCGGATCTCGGCACTGCCCTGGCATATTGGGTTGATGCGGCCGATCCGGAAGAGCTGCAAGAAAACCGTTCGGGTCCCACAACCCATCCCGGCAGCTTAACGAGGGCCGAACTCGTTGAATACTACGCTCAAAAGACCGGCCGCGATGTTTCCCAGATGTCTTTCTTTCTCACTCTTGCTCGGTTCAAGCTCGCGGTCATTGTCCAGCAAATCTACTACCGCTATCATCAGGGCCTTACGAAAGACGAGCGCTTCGCATCCTTGCCTCGGCGAATCAATATTCTCCTGCGTGCCTCTCTGCATAGCGCGCAAACCGGCACTATCTAAAACCCGTAGCCACGCAGCTCGGTCGCGAAGACTCTCAACAGTCTTAATCTGTGAGCTGCATGGTCATCCGTAGTAGCGGACCACCCACTCCGCCACGCAGCATGGTTTGTCAGAATTCTCGATTTCCATGGTGACGGAAAAAGTGGCTTCGAGTGCATCCGAGAGTTGCTTAAGGCTCAGCAGTCCGATGCGCGCCCGGATTTTGGAGCCGGCGCGAACCGGAAAAGGGAAGCGTACACGATTCAATCCGTAATTCACTGCTATGCGCGGGCCGCTTCGGATCTGGACAACCTCTTTCATGAACTGGCTTACCAGAGAAAGCGTCAGGAACCCGTGGGCGATCGTCGTGCCGTAAGGCGATTCCTTGCTCGCCCGCTCGCCGTCAACATGAATCCATTGCCGGTCTTCCGTGGCTTCCGCGAATCGCTCGATCCGCTCTTGCGTAATGCTGAACCATTCCGTGACGCCAACTTCACGGCCTGCGAATTCTTTCAGCGAATGTAAGTTGTCCAACACAACTGCCGGCATCGTCTTCTCTCTGGAGGGGAAACCGCCACTCGGCGAGACGCCTCGACGCCTATTGCGAGCCTGATGGCCCCGCTTGTTTATTCCATTTCCCCAACTCCCACTTGGCAATCGATTCCGAGTGCACTTCATCCGGCCCGTCGGCCAACCGCAAAGTGCGCACCATAGCCCAGGCGCTGGCCAGAAACGTATCCTGCGAAACTCCGGCGCCGCCATGCGCTTGAATCGCGCGGTCCAGCACGCGTAGCGCCACGTTTGGCGCCACTACTTTGATCATCGCGATTTCCGCGCGTGCCTCCTTGTTCCCTACCGTGTCCATCATGTAAGCCGCTTTCAGCGTCAGCAAGCGTGCCTGCTCGATCTCCATGCGAGAGGCGGCGATGTCCGCGCGAATCGTTCCTTGCTCGGCCAGGGTTTTCCCAAAGGCCACGCGTCCTTGGACACGTTTGCTCATCGTTTCCAGGGCGCGCTCCGCGATTCCGATACACCGCATGCAATGATGAATCCTCCCGGGTCCCAGCCGCCCCTGCGCGATCTCGAATCCTCGCCCTTCGCCAAGCAAGATGTTTGCGACCGGAACGCGGACATTTTCGAATGTGACTTCACCGTGGCCGTGCGGTGCGTGGTCGTAGCCGAACACCGTAAGCATGCGCACAATCTTCACGCCCGGCAAGTCCATCGGCACCAGAATCATCGATTGCTGTTTGTGCGCCAGAGCTGAAGGATCCGTCTTGCCCATGAAGATGGCGATCTTGCAACGCGGGTCGCCCGCCCCTGAGGTCCACCATTTCCTGCCATGAATGACGTAGTGGTGGCCGTCCTGGACGATTCTCGCCTCAATGTTCGTGGCGTCGGATGAAGCGACGGAGGGTTCGGTCATCGCGAAACACGACCGGATTTCGCCGGCAAGCAACGGCTTGAGCCATCGCTCTTTCTGTTCCTGCGTGCCGTACCGGGCTAGCACTTCCATATTGCCGGTGTCCGGCGCCGAGCAGTTGAACACCTCTGGCGCCATATGGCTTCGCCCCATGATCTCGCACAGCGGCGCGTACTCCAGGTTCGTAAGCCCGGCACCATTTTCATCGTAGGGCAGGAACAGGTTCCACAATCCAGCCGCGCGAGCCTTCCCTTTTAGCTCTTCGACAATCCCCGCCGGCTTCCAGCCGCCGCGCTCCACCTCCTCATGGAACCTTTTCTCGTTCGGGTAGACGTGCTCTCCCATGAACTCCTGCAGCCTGCGTTGCAGTTCCTTCGTTTTTTCGTTGAATGCAAAGTTCATGGACTTCGCTTACTTGCCTGTAAAAGCAGGTGCGCGTTTCTCCACAAAGTGCGCGACACCTTCTTTGAAATCGTCACACTGCAAGCTGGCCAACATTTCCTTCTCCGACGTTTCAAAACTTTCCGCAAGTGTCTGGAACATCGCTTCGTACATTTGCCGCTTGATCACTCGTATCGAGCGGGGACTGACGTTCCACGCCAACTCTCGAGCGTATTCCTGTACTTTGTCGAGAAAGACGTCTTGCGGAAAAACTTGATTCACGAGCCCCATGCGCAGCGCTTCCGCCGCGTCGATCATCCGCGCCGAAAACAGCAGATCCAGTGCGTTGGCGTGCCCCACCAGACGCGGCAGCATCCACGCCATCCCATACTCGGCGATGAGTCCTCGACGCGCAAAGGCCGTGCCGAAACGCGCTGCATCGGAGGCAAATCGCAGATCACAATATAGAGCGATCACCAGCCCCAATCCCACCACGGGGCCTTGAATGGCGGCAATCAGGGGTTTTGTGATTGCCGGAAAATACGAATACTTTTTCCGGAAATCCGGGCGCACACCCTCCCGGACAGCGTCCGAAGCGCGCAAAGCCTGGGCGAGCCGCGCTTCATCCAGCCCTTTTTCCGCGACGTTGCTCAGAAGCGACATGTCCGCGCCGGCACAAAATCCGCGGCCCGCACCGGTCAGCACGATGGCTCGGACGCTTTGATCGAGCTCCGCCTCTTCCATGGTGGCGCGCACCTCGCGCTCCATCACCGCGGTCCAGGCGTTCAGTTTATCCGGGCGGTTCAAGGTAATCGTGGCTACCCGGTCTACCACGTTGTACAGCGTTTCAAGATTTGGCATGGCGGTCGAGATTATATACAATGACGCGCGTGTTAGTCACTTTCATCTGATACTGACTATCGTAATCTCTGGCCTTCGCCCCTTGCCCTCCCTATCGGGACGAAGCTTTGAATGCGGGGCCCCATGCCGTACAGGCCGAACCTGGTGCGCTGTAACCCGAATGGAGTAAAACGTTGGATTCGTACAAAGTTCGTACACACTCTGTTCCGAAACGCATTACCGTACTTGTGGAATTGGTGATCGGCAGTTGTCCGGTGAGCGCTTATCAGGAGTTAGTGTTACCCCAGCGCGGCTTTCTGGAGTGCGAATTGGTCCATTGCCGCATCGTGTGCGACCTGCCAAGAATACCAGTGATCGCGCTCCAAATGACGCTCGAGCGCCTTGACCGCCGAGTTTCCTGCGAGCGGCACCAGCATGCCATTGCACACGGGGCAGGAAAGCCGTATCGAACTAGGCTTTGGTTTCGACAGCGGCGATTCGTTAGGCATCATGGGAGGAATGGCGCGGACTACCTGTACTGGACCTGCTGAAGATTTCCCTCGTGCCGTGAGGGGCCATGGAAGGTAAGGCGTCCGACCAGACAGCCCGCAACGAATGCCAGAGCATGTCCTATGCCAGGCGTCGAGCCCTAGCCCGCATGACTGAGGGGCGTCTAAGTCGAAGGGCCAGGCGAACATCCGGTTCAGAGCAGTAGGCGGTTGGCTGCTCCGCACAGCGTGTTGCCGCCCAATCCTGAAAGCACTTTACCTAGATTGTGCAAATAATGTACATGCCGCGAGGGGGTTACCGCTGACTTGGGTACCAGGACCAACTTCACCGGTAACCGCATTAATCAGGACTTACGGGCAATTGAAGAAGGTTTGAGGATACGCTGACAAGAATCATTGCGGTGTGGCAACATGTCCGGAATGAAGCTGTGGTCGCGTCTGGTAATTCTAGCGCTTTTCAGTGCGCTTCCTGTGATGGCGCAGACAAAGCCCCTGGTGTTTTACAACGTGGACGTCTTCGACGGATATCACATTTTGCGCGGGCGGACGGTCAGGGTCGAAGACGGGATGATTCGGAGCGTCACCACTGCTGGAGTAAGACCGCCCGACCCGGCAGTGGTGATCGATGGTGCGGGCAGGACGCTGCTACCCGGACTGATCGATGCGCACGTGCATATTGGGCATGAAGAGACTCTGGAGCAAGCTGCGGCTCTCGGCGTAACGACGGTGCTAGACATGTGGGGTGATCCAAGTACGCTTATTCCGCTAAAGAAGGAGATAGAACATGGCGAGCATCCGAACGCAGCGGATTTTCGGACTGCAGGCACCGGAGCAACAGTTCCTGGTGGCCATCCAACGCAAATGGCTGGGCCAAAGTTCCCGACGCTGGGTCCAGGTGATGACGTGCAAGCGTTTGTCGATGCCCGCTTTGCGGAAGGCTCGGATTATTTGAAGATCATCTATGACCACTTTTTGCCGACTCTCTCGGTGGACCAGCTCCATGCCTTGGTCTTAGCGGCCCACAGGCGGAATAGGATGGTAGTGGCACACGAAGCTACGCAATCCGAAGGGCTAGACGAAATGCGGGCTGGCGTGGATGGCGTGGAGCACATCTTCGACGACACGCCAATCTCTCGCGAGTTTCTGGATACTGCCATAGGCACACATGCGGTGTTCACGCCAACACTTTCGATTATTCAAGCACTCAGTGGAAACGCGACCGGGTCCGCTTTGGCGACTGACCCCCGCTTTGAGCCTTATATTCTTGGATGGGCGCTTCAAATCTTGACGACCAAACTTCCCGAGAGCGTGACAAAAAAACATCAATACGAAAATGCCCAGGCGGCAGTGAGGGCGCTCCATGATGCGGGCATTACCATTGTAGCCGGTACCGATTCTCCGAATCCCGATACAAGCTACGGAGTCAGCCTTCACCAAGAACTGTTGCTGTTGACCGAGTGCGGCCTCTCGAACGAAGAAGCTCTACGAGCGACGACGTCGAGTCCGGCTCGGGAATTCGGGTTGGTCGACCGCGGACGGATAGAGACTGGACGGCGCGGAGACTTGCTACTGGTAAGAGGTGACCCATCGAAGAATATTCGCGCTACGCGAGACATCGTTGGTGTCTGGAAGATGGGAATCGCGATCCAGCGGGACGAGGTCGCCAGGCATGCAACCGAGAGCAGAAAGAATAGACTAAACTAATTCAACAGGTTTAGCTGCAACATTGGGCCGCCACATCCTGAAAGATCGGCTTCACGGTACTAGCATCCACTTTTCCGGTAACCGTGATTGGAGACGAAAAACACGCCAGAGCTCAACAGAACTGCTAGGCCAGTCGTGCCTGCTACCGAGTTGCGACCATGACAAACCGAGGTTGACGCGAGAAGGTGACTGGCGTACGGTTTTGCGCGAAGATAAAGTCGAAATCTGGAATTCCGGTGAAACTGACCGTGCTTGCCAATCCCGACAAACGTCCGTGGGACGACCTGCGAGAACTCACTGACCGTGTGCCGGGCACCAGCTGGCCATGGGGAGCTACTTCATCTGTTGCGGCACGAAGCCGGGCGGGTATGAGGGGAGGTCGGAAGTTTGAGATTTGAGGTCGGAGAGGTGAAGAACACGGGGCAGGCAATCGAAGGCCGACAATAGGCAACAGGAAAAAAAGAATGATCGGTGTCCCCGATCAGGGAAAAGCGGGTTCAACCCCAATCTACCATGAGTCGCAAGATCATCGCTGGTCGCTCATATGTAATCGCAGAGGCGGCGGCCCTAACTCTAATGACAGCGATTGCCTCACACACGGCAATTCAGATCCCAGCCGCGCCCCCAGTCCCATCCCGAACAACTGCCAACCTCGAACACGTCGTCATCGCTGTCCGCGACTTGGCAGTCGCGACGACTTCCTATGAACGCCTCGGCTTCACAGTGACCCCAGGGGGCAGTCATCCTTCCGGAGGAACCACCGGCAACGGTATCTTTTTCTCCAATGGTACGTATCTAGAACTGCTAACGTTCTATGATCGCGAAAAGGCGGCGGATTTGGTCAAGTTCTTGGAGGAGCGGGAGGGTCCCAGCAGTATCGCAGTCGAGGTATCCTCGGCGGTTGCAATCCGCGATTCACTCCATGCGGCTGGTATCGAAGGTACCGAACCGAGGAAAGGCAAATGGGAGTCCTCTTCTCCAGTGACTAAAGAATGGCTCAACATTGATCCGAAGCCAGCTTTGCCGGGCAACATTTTCTTCATCGATTATCTGAAAGCAAGCCAGTCACATCCCAACACGGCGACTGGAATCAGGTCCGTGTGGGTGATGGTGAAAACTCTGCAGGAAGCAACGCACACTTTCGAACGGCTGGGATTTGCAGTTGGTAAGCAAATCCAG
>DATKEV010000002.1:0-8631 GCA_035511855.1 Candidatus Udaeobacter sp. | reverse complement strand
CGCTCGACGACGTTTTCCAGTTCGCGGACGTTGCCGGGCCAGTCGTAATCCATGAGCAGCTTCATGGCGGCTTGGGTGAATTGCCGCAGAGGCTTCGAGTTTTCCAGGCAATAGCGATCAAGGAAATGGGCCAGCAAGAGCGGCACGTCTTCGCGGCGATCACGAAGCGGCGGGATCTGGAGATGAATGACGTTCAGGCGGTGGAACAAATCCTCGCGGAACCGTCCTTCGCGAACGAGGGTTAGAAGATCAACGTTGGACGCCGCCACGATGCGTACGTCCACTTTGATCTGCTCGGTGCCGCCGAGGCGCATGAATTCGCGCTCCTGAATGACGCGCAGCAACTTGGCCTGTGTTTCCGGGCTGATAGTAGCGATTTCGTCGAAAAAGATGGTCCCCTGGTCAGCGACTTCAAAGAGGCCTTTTTTGGAAGCGACCGCGCTGGTGAAAGCGCCCTTCACGTGGCCAAAAAGCTGGGATTCGAGCAGATCCACGGGAATGGAACCAGTATTTACAGGGACGAAAGCTTTGTCGGCACGCGTGGAAGCGGAATGGATGGCCTTGGCGATGAGCTCTTTGCCGGTTCCGCTTTCGCCGCTGATGAGCACCGTAGAGCGCGAGGGAGCAACTTGCATGACGAGGTCGAGCAGCGTGTGCATCTTGTCGCTCTTGCCGACGATGTTGGGAAAATTGAAGCGCTGCTTGAGAGCGCGTTTGAGCTGAAGATTTTCGTCACGCAGCCGGCGTGATTCGACCGCCTGGGCTACTTGGGCGAGCAGTTCGTCGTTGGACCATGGCTTGGTGATGTAGTCCATGGCGCCATTCTTAAAAGCGGCGCGGGCCATATCGATCGAGCCGTAAGCAGTGATCAGAACGATAGAGAGTTGGGGATCGCGGCGATGAATTTCCTTCAGCATGTCCAGACCGTTGCGGTCAGGCAGGCTGACATCCAGCAAGAGAAGATCGAAGGGGTGTTGTTCGAGCTTCAAGAGACCGGATTCACCAGTTTCCGCACTGGAAACGCCGTAGCCTTCGCCCCTTAGGAGCATCTCGAGGCCTTCGCGAATTTCCGATTCGTCATCGACAACAAGGATCGAACCCTTAGACATGAACCGCTTTCCTGACCGCGGGGAACTCCACGTGGAAGGACGTGCCCTTGCCGGGGGTCGAGCGCACGTCAATTTTTCCAGAATGCTCCTTGATGATTCCATAACTCACGGAAAGCCCCAAGCCAGTACCCCGGCCATTGGCTTTGGTGGTGAAGAAGGGATCGAAGATCCGGTGAATGTGTTCCCGGGCGATGCCCGCTCCCGTATCCGTGATTTCAATCTCGACGCCGCCGTTTTGCGCCGCGGTGCGAATTTCGAGCATCCCACCGCTGGGCATGGCATCACGGGCATTCAAGAAAAGGTTCAAGAACACTTGCTGCAGCTTGTTGGCAGAGCCGCGCACGGCAGGCAACGGAACGGCGAGCTGCTTCACGACTTGGATGTGCGAAGCTTTCAAAGGGTGAGCCACAAGCGACAGGGTTTCATCGACAACGCGATTGACATCCACGTCTGCCGCTTCGGCCGCTCCGGTGCGCGAGAAATTGAGCAAATTGTTGACGATTTCACTGGCGCGGAAGGTCTGCTTAACGATTTTCTCGATGATCGATTGCCGGGGATCGCCTTCGGGCATTTGCTTCGCCAGCATTTGAATGTAGTTGGAGATGACCGCCAGAGGCGTATTGACCTCATGCGCAACGCCGGCAGCAAGGAGCCCGAGGGAGGTCAGTTTTTCCGTCTGCGACATCTGCTCTTCCATGCGCTCGCGTTGGGTAACGTCATCAAAGAGCAGCAGACGCCCAATGCGCTCGTTCGATTTGCTCACCAGTGGAGTGATGGAGACATTTAAAGTGAGGGATTTGCCCTGATGCAACAGGCGCTGTTTGTAGATGCCGGTGATCTGTTCCTGCTCACCACGCGCGGCGATTTCCCGCGCCAGTTCTTGCGGGAGCAGGGAGCCCAGCTGCCGGCCAACCGCCTCCCGCCGGGCCACGCCGAAGAGCTGCTCCATCCGGGTGTTCCAAGATTCGACGAGGCCTTCGAGGTCGACAGCCAGGACCCCGACATTCAGGGATTCGACGATGTTTTCGCTGAAATCCTTGAGGCGGGCGATTTCCAGGGCTTTCTGCTCGAGGGAATTGTAAAGCTGGGCGTTGTCGAGGGCCACCGCCACGTAGCCCGCGATGGTTTCGACCAATTCGACGTCATCGCTCGAGAGAAAGTCGCCGTCAACCGTCTTGCCCAGGCCGAGAACTGCCACGGTGTGCTCGCGGATGCGGCAAGGCACAAAATAATTCAAGTCCAGTTGCTCGAGGGTGCGTCGCACGGAATCGCTGACCTCGCGCGCCGCACGGGGCGACTCAAAAAAGAGCGCCCCGCGGGCCAACTCGGGCCGGGCCGGCTCGAGGAAACCAAGGTCGAGAGATTCAGAAAGCCGCACACCCATGGAACGCGCGATGCGCATGCGCCCGGCCTCGAGCGGGTCTTCGACAAAAATGGCCAGGCGGTCGACCAGCAGCGTCTGCGAGATGCGGTCCATGACCGAACCGAGCATCGGATCGAAGCGCACTTCGTTGGTCAAGGTGCGTCCGAACTCGATCAGGGTGCGGCGGTAGTCGAGGCGGTCGCGGTAAAAGAAACGATCGAGGCGCGCCTGAATCCATTCGCGGAACGGTTGGAAAAGGAACGCCGCCATGACGATGGCGATCATGCCACCCACGGGGCCAGTTGTCTGCGCGTGGAAGATATAGGTGATGAGCGCGACAAGAGAAAAATACACGGTGGCGACAGCGGCAGTTGCCGCCGTGTAAGCCAAGCCCCGCTTGAAGATGATGTCCACGTCCATCAAGCGGTAGCGGACAATGGCGTAGCCAAAACACAGTGGAATCAGAACCAAACTCAGCACGGAGAATTTCATCCATGAATGCGCCTCCACGTTAGCGTCGAAGACAAACGGAAGGATGTACAGCAAGGAGGCCGGCAGGCTGCCGACGAGAGTCCCACCAGTGAGCCACTTCAATTGTTGGCGCAGCACGCCAGACGGCGCTTCGCGGTAGCTCCAGTAGAAAACAAGACCCGCAGCGAGGAACGACGCAGCAAGATAACCGTATTCCATCTTCCGAAGGAGAATCAGCGCGCCGGGCCAGCGCACAAAGCCAAAGGCATTCACCGCCGTGCTGACATGGACGAGAAGGATGGCCAGAGGCAATAAATAGACTGCCAAAAGTTTCGCAGAAGATCGTGCCGCGGTCTCCGTGCGTCCGGGGAAAACCAGCGCGAAGTGGAGTAGCAAGGCGGGGGCAAGGAGATGAGCCACCACCTCGGCCCAGTAGACCTCCCAGTCAAAGACATCTAGTTTCTCGCTGTAATGGAACGACCAGCAGATGAAGGATAGCAGGCAGAAAATGTAGAAGTGCACAGCCCGCGGAGCGTTCCATCGGCGAATAAATATGAACAGGCCTATGAAGAGATAAAGCAGGCCAACCACACGCATGTAGTTTTCGGTCGGAAGAGATTTTTCTTTCGGGGCGGTGACGAGCGGCGTCTCAAACTCCTGGCCGCCCCGCGCGAGGTTGTAGCGAACCTGGGTCCAGAGTCCCGCACGCTCCAGCCGACGGGCGACTTCCGTGGCTCGCGTTACGTGGGCGCTGTTGATCGTGAGCAGAATGTCCCCGGCGCGAATCCCAGCGCGCGTCGCCGGGGAATTGGGGGAAACATGCCAGGCTTGGATGCCATGGTCGGTGTCGAGCCAAGCGACCCCGTCGTCCACAAGTTCAAAACGGGAACGCTGGTCAAAATTCAGCAGGGCGAAAATCACGGCCGCCAGCGTAGCCAATGCCAGCACGACCGCCCCAACGCTTACTCGCAAACTCTGCTTCATCGTCCAGCCACCCAGGGCGACACCCTGCCGCTCGGAATCAAGTGCAAACCAATGTCCATTGTTTGGTAGCCGAAACTAATTATAACTGTTTCCTCTTCAATATGTTACGAGAACGGCGGGCTGGAATTTCCACTTTCATCCAGATTCTGGAAGGACCAATACAGCTTTCGAGAACGCCCGGTGCACCTAGAACTGGAAACTTAATCCACCTCGGAAGGTCCGAAAAGAGGGCATAAGCACGACGCGACCGTCCTTGCTGATTGCTGAGACATAGCCCTGCGCTAGAAGATTGTCGCAGTCGGCGATGGCCTCCCACCGGCCCAGAGCGAACTTCGGCAGGGGTTGGCGAAGACCAAGATGAAAGTATGGATCCATCTGGAAAAGGGACTCGCCATATCCGTCCACGCGAGAAACGGTCACACCGTTCACCCACTTGTAACTTGCCCGGACCTTGGTTCGGAAACGTGGCACCTTGGCCGTAATCCCTGCCCCCACAGAGTGCCGGGGTACGGTGTGAAGTACATCGCGAAGCAGATCATCCGAATCCAGGAAAGGAGTCAGGGCTCCCCCAAAGGAATAGATGGCGGTCAGCTCTACGTCATCATCGAGTTGCTGACGAAAAGCGATCCGCGTACCCCAACTGCTCGAAGAGCCGCCATCGTAAGCAAAACCGCTCGTAAGATAATCCTGGAAGTAATCGGCCACAGGCAGACCGTTGCCGCGTCCAAAGACGGCCACATGGCGATTGTCATCATGGAATCCTGCGAACTCGAGCTTGCCACGGGTTCCAGCCTTTCGCTCCAAGGTGAGTTCCTCGTGCCAACCGTTTTCGAGGACCGGCTTGCCGCTGCGCCATAGCAAAGTTGGAAAGGCATCCAGCTCGTTCAAAGCTGCCGCGAGGGCGCCGCCCGGCTGCCCATCCGCGGATTCCAGCGGCGCCGGGCCGGTCGGCATGGAAGCAAAGATCATGTCCGCCTGCCAAGCATCAGAAACTCGAACGTTCAGCTCGGCCCTGGGGCGGAGCGAAGAGGCCGCGGTGCCTAGTCCAACCAAAGCGTATTCGGCTCCGTAACGCAGAGCCATGCGGTCGCTCAAGGCGAGGGCACCACCCTGATCCAATCGCACGCCTCGAAACGTTTGCCCCGTGGGGCCTAGTTTCGCTTGGCGCAAGACGAGTGCCGTGTGGGGCCCGGCGCCAATCGTGCCAGTGGGAAGCCAAACCGTCGAGATTCCACCGGCGGGCGCATCCTGATCGTAGTTAACCTGCGCGGCAAGGATCACCCGGCTCGTGCCACCTAACTTTTGATCGTAGGCCACGGCGGTAGCGGGAGACGCAGCGATATTGGAGGCTGAAACGGGACGCCTTGCCCCATCGGTCAATTCCATGCGAAAACGCGGAGCCGGCGGAGAGCCCGCTTCCATCGTCAGGGTGGGCGCGCTCGAACCACCTGCCTCCATCCATTCCAGGACCGGGCGAGTGGCAGAGGCCGAGCGAAGCACCCACTTCCAATCATCGGATTCCACGGCGGAATTTGAGGGCGTGCGGCGCAGCTGATCGAGCGAAGCGAACATGGAGGCGAGCTCGATGCGCACCACGGTCGTCAAATTGGAGGTAACCCGGATGTGTTTTTCAAGAGTGGGAAGAAATCCGGCAAGAGTTACGCGCGCGGTGTAAAAGCCGGGAGCGAGCTTTTCGCCATGGAAAACACCCTGCGTGTTGGTAACGAACCCCAGAGTTGCGGGCAGACCAGCCGCTTCAGAGATCAACTCCACGCTTGCACCCAGCTGTGGAATTCCGGCAGCGTCCGACACCACGCCGGCAATCTTGCCGGGAGCGCGCTTCGCCTGGGCGGCCGCCGGATTCGCCGCAAAGGACGAAAGCATGACGGTCAGGATGAGGGCCCCCGAGCTTCGGAGCCGCGCCTGTTTCACGATGTGCTACCTCCCCGGGGCCACCTGGGCCGCGGTTTTGATCTCCGGTGGCGTCTTCACGCTGAAATCGGCGCTGCGAGAAATACTTTGATTCGCAAGGGTGTCCGTGGCGTTGACTTCCAGTGTATATTTCCCTGGTGCCAGCGTCGCCAGAGGCAAGAGACGCTCGATGGTGACTTGATCCCCCGTCTGTTTCATCTCTACCGACGTTTCCTTAAACTGCATCACCTGCTCGCCGCTCTTTTTGACGGTGTATTGAAACGTGGCGCTAGACTTATGGGTCTTGTCGTCCGGCTTGAGGTTATAAACCTGCATGTAGATGCCTAGCTTGTCAGCGGTGGTGAAATCAGCCTCGAGACGCGGCCGGACTTTCGAAGACCCTAGGACGAACTGTCCGGAACCAATTTGCTTCGCGGGGACGTGTTCGATCTGGTCGGCAAGAATCAGCGAGCTGGCTTCGAGTTTTTCATCCTCATAGCGCGGGACGGCCAGGCGGGTGTTTACGACACCCACGTTGCCGCTTTGTACGTCCTTGATCACCAAGTCAAGACGGTAAAGGCCTGGACGGAGTGGAACTGCTTTCTGATAAATGGATTGCAGCTTCAAGGATTGCTGGAACAGCGAATCCGGAAAATCGCGGCTGACAGGATCCTCGAAGGTTTGAACGACGCGGCCGGTTAGCGTGGTCACCCGTCCGAAAATATTCATCGTCGCAGAGTGAATTCCATCCTTGGCCTGGAAGGAGAGCTGGCTATTCGGCACCTGAATGGTTACTGGCACCAGGACGGTCTCGTTGGTTACTTTCAGATAGTCCGTGCGCCAGGTGAAGTGCACCTGATCGCGAACGATTCGCGAGGTGACAACCGCCTCCAGGTCCTTGAATTTCACTTCGGGCGGTTTGTTCACTTTGGCGAAGAGTTCCAATCGGGTGAACTCATTCATGCTGGCAGGAGTACCGCCCAGAGAGGTGGGCGTGGTCATGCCGTCGGAGCGCGTGAATCGGTCGGTCTTGGAGGCCATCCCCATCGATTCCATCAAGCTCAACCCCGCGCCGGGAACATGCAAGAGAGCGTCTTTTTCGCCCGGGTCCATCGTCATGTGATACTCTCCGGAACCGCTGGGATCGACAAATTCCAGGATGACATTTTCGCCGATGCCTTCCAGATAGCGCCAACGCCAAGTTTCCCAGGGATAGGTAGTCGTAGATCCGCCGCCTTCTTCCACCGGGCGGTCATAGGTGCCCCCGGTCGGGTGCGACTCGACCTCATCCGCGGGACCCCACATGATGTACATGCGGCCGCGATCCGTCTTCCATCCGGGGATGCCGGAGGCGAAATGCTCGTTGGCATAAGCGATGCGGCGATAGTGTTCTTCCTTGAAATCGTTTTCCGGTAGATCGGGATTGCTGCTGCGACGCAGCCAGAATTGCTCAATAAATTGCTCACGTTCTTCGTTGGTATCCAATTGAAGAAAAGCGTTTCTTTCTTCTGGGGAGATGATGTAGGTGACGTCTTCGGTCAGCCATTGCCGGTAGGAGCTGTCAAGTTCCTTGAGAGTCTTCCTCATGCGGCGCTTGGTTTCTTTGTTAAGTTTTTTCGTCACGGGGGCGGTACCCGGATCCTGTGCTTGTTGGGCAGAGACCGCCGGGATGCAAATGGAAATCGAAAAAACCGTGAAGAACAGGGTCCGTGCTACCCGTGACATGAAGACACCTCAAATTCTTGAATGATGTGATTCTAACCCCCGGACAAGCCACCCGTCAATGAGAGCAATCCCCTGCATTTTCTGACACTTGTCCCCCGGATTGGGTTAGAGGACTCGTACCCGCCTTTGGTTGCCTGACAGTTTTTGACCTGGACGAATGGACAGGGCAAGCAGGTCGAATGAAACGTGGTTCCGAGTGCAGATGGCAGGCCGATGGGGATGGGAGTGGAGACCTTGGGAAATGGAGCCGTTACTGAATGCGCAGCTGCTGGTGATCGGAACCGACGAGCGTATCGAAGATAGCCAGAACGTGGCGGCGGTAATCCATCATGCGCGTGAAAATGTCTCGCAGGTTAGGGTCGCGTTCGGCTTCGCGATGCCATTTGGCCAGGACCGCGGCTGGAACTTCGATATCCCGGCGCAATTGATCGGCGGAGTGGCCGCGCAGGAATAGGCCGTAGAAAAACGCTGCCTCGCGCTGCGGGAAGTCAAGATCGTTCGGGACTTCGGGCGGAGCGAATTGTGGCATGGTGGCCATAAGAAAAATGCAGTTTACCCAAAAACCCGGCCGCGTCAAGTAGGACTGAGGTTTTTCTGCCGCGTTCCCGATAACCTCTATTCTCGAGGGATCCTCTCGTCAGCGAATGGATCAGAGCAGGCTAGCGACGGAACGGTTGCCAGCTCGCTCTCGCCGCCGTAGGATGCTTATAGGCGTGAATGGGTTACATAACTCGGTCGGGAGTAGTCTGGCGGGACGCACCGTTGGCCGCTTTCTGCGATTTGGAATGCGGCGGGGCCTCCGGTCGATGGAAGTCGATCCGGAGGAGTTTCGACGTGAGCTCTCGGAGAAGCACGGACTTTGGGTGCCCGATTTCGGACGAATCAAAGATGTGCCGATAGAGCGGCTGGACGCGATTGCAGCGACGCTGATTCGCCATGCGGAACGATTGGCGCTTGCCGAAGGAGCGGGATTCGGGCTCGGGGGCCTGGTAACGTTTTTGCCGGACGCGAGTCTTCTGACGGTCATTACCTTGCGGCTGATTCAACGACTCTCTTTGCTTTATGGAT
>DATKEV010000001.1:0-4647 GCA_035511855.1 Candidatus Udaeobacter sp. | reverse complement strand
CTTCTCCGTCCGTTAAAACCGGACGGCTTCTCGTGGCACGCATGAGTTTAGGACCTCTACGTTACGCCACGAAGGCCTTATCCGAGGCCTCAAGTTCTTGAAGACTTACGTTGCCCAGCGGGCGGTCGCTTCAAGAGGTCGAAAGGAGCATAGCGCATTCCTCTGCCAATTGTAAAGCGGCAGTCCCCTGGGCTTAATTTTATGGAAAATCGTTCGCTCGGCTTCGTAATCGGGGAAGCCATTTACTCAAACACCGGCCATCTGTGAAAAGCGGCCCTCGCAGTCTGTACCGTTGCCTTGGAGAAGTTAGAACGCGTGCGGCGGACACTCAGCTAGGACGATCTAAACTTTAAACAAGGGAAGGCGTTCCGCGAGGGTCCCGCGATTAGACACGGTAGCCACGAAATACGCGAGTCTGACCTTCAACGTGAACACTGACTGACCAATCGGCAATCACTTCGTGGCTTCCCCCACTCATGCACCCCGGACAGCCGAGACCTCTTGCGATTGAAAAGGGGCTTGTGTGTCCCACGCATTTTCCGAAACAGTCAATTCTGTTACTACCCGCTTCGGTGGAATCGAACCCCCTTGGTGAAGTCTGGTCAGCAGGGCTGCCAGGTGCGTGCCATCTTCCGGGGTCACGGCCATGAACTTCAGTCCCAGTCCTTCGCCGGACTTCGCATGTTGCACCTCAGCGTCTGCCCTGATTTGTCCTTCCTGGACGAGAAAGTCTAGCCTGACCGTTGCGCCTACGGTTCGTGGCCCTTCCGTCTCAAGAAACAAGCCTTTCGCGCTCAGGTCGCGAACGCGCGAAACATCATCGCGTCCATTACAACGCCAACATACCCAGACCTCATCCCGAGTGTTGACGCGTGAACTGAGCCTCCTGGCATACGCAGGTTTTTCGAACGATTTCATAATTCACCTTTGCCCTGTATGTGGTGCCGTCTGCGGCACGGCGCTAAAACCAAAACTGGCAACTTGCCTTTTAACAAAAGCGCGACGCCGTGCCAATCGGGACATCGCTGTAAGCCAAGACAGTGGAATCGCCCAAAATCGGCTAAGGTCAATACCTGATGGTCAACTGGTATAGGAGGGGTGTCTATTTCATCTAGAATCGAAGCTTTTCGGTTGCTGCTCGTGCGGCGATCGTTTGAGCCGCTTTGGTGTATTGGGCGCTGACTACAAACTGGCAGCCTCCTACCCTTAGGGGGAGCAAAACGGCGGCCGGGCGGGAAATCAGCTCAGGCGATTTAAGCCGTTGAACGCCGCGGCCTTGTAACATTCCGCAAGCGTCGGATAATTGAACACGGTATTCACGAAGTAGGTGACCTTGCCCCTCAACAGGAACACCGCCTGCCCGATGTGCAACAATTCTGCCGCGTCCTCTCCGAAAATGTGCACCCCGAGCAGCTCCAGCGTCTCCCGGTGAAACAAAAGTTTCAACCGCCCGTCGGTGTGTCCGCTGATCTGGCCGCGCGCGATTTCTCGGTAGTACGCCACGCCCACTTCGTAGTGGGAACCGATGATATGCTCCTGCTTTTGATTCGAGGTGCTGCGTGCAACGGAGAATTCCCGGGGTGACGGCCGCGGTTTTGTGCCTTGTCCTGTTGAGTGCCGGAGGGATTCGAAGCCAGGCCCGTGAGCCCATAAAAAGTGTGGAAGATTCCGTCTTTGCCGGGCTGGTGAAGCCGGATGAGCCCGGCTTCGCCGTGCTACTTCGCTATGGCGGAAGAAATGGCTATATACGAACGGAGGGTGTGCGCGATCTCCGTTCGAAAAGGAGGATTGATGCACGGACGAATTTCCGTCTCGCCTCGTTCACGAAACAATTCACGGCCATGGCTATCATGCTTCTGGTGCATGAGGGAAAACTCCGCTACGACCAAACGCTCATCGAGATCTTCCCCGATTTTCCCGCCTATGGAAAAAACATCACCGTCCGAAATCTCCTCAATCACACTTCCGGCCTCCCCGATTACGAAGACCTGATGGACGCAATAGAAAAAGTGCAGGGTCCGATTTGGACGCCGGAAAAACAAATTCAGGATGACGAAGTCTTGCAATTACTTAAGAAAGAAAATATTGGAAACTTTCCCCCTGGTACGAGTTGGGCCTACAGCAATTCCGGTTACGTTGTGCTAGGGCTCATCGTCGCAAGAATTTCAGGAAAACCTTACCGTGATTTCTTACGCGAACGCATTTTTGCGCCGCTGAAAATGAATCACACGCTCGTTTTTCAAAAAGGGAAAAACGAAGTCGTGAATCGCGCCTTCGGCCACTCCAAAGAGAACGACGCTCTCAAAGAAACGGATCAGAGTCCGACTTCCGCAACGCTCGGCGATGGCGGGATTTACTCCAACCTCGAAGATCTCGCCAAATGGGACGACGCCCTGCGAAATGACGCGCTGCTCAGCGAAAAACAATTTCAGCCGGCGCTGGCCCCCGTGAAACTCGCCGACGGTTCCGAGCCCCACTGGCCGATAGATGCCAACGACGATAATTTGCATCCCGGCAAGCCCGTTTCTTACGGCTTCGGGTGGTTCCTCGATTCCTATGAATCAGTCCCGGGTGAATCCTACGGAAGGCACGCGCGCATGTGGCACACCGGAAGCACGATGGGTTTTCGCACGGTGATAGAACGCTTCACCGAGGGCGCAGGCTTGACGGTGATTATTCTCTCGAACCGCACGGATCTCGATGCGGAAAAACTGGCGTTGCAAGTTGCGAGCCACTATCCGCCACTTAAGTAAATTGAACTTCTTCTCTAACCCAAAGAGTGAACTGCAAATTCAGCGGCGAAAGACCTCATCCCTATAAAGGGGTGAGCTACAAGCGCAAATTTCATGACCGACCGCTCAACTTGCCGAGGCCTTTCATTCTGGTGCGGGCGGCCATGGCGCCGTACTGTTTCATCATGGTGCGCATCTGGAGGTATTGCTTGAGGACGGTGTTGACGTCCTGGACGGTGGTGCCGCTGCCCTTGGCGATGCGCTTGCGGCGCTGGCCATCGATGACGTTGTGGTCGCGGCGCTCTTCGTTGGTCATGGAATTGATGATGGCTTCGACTTGCGTGAGTTTTTTCTCGTCGACTTTGGCGTCCTTGGGAAGGTTGGCAAGCGGGCCCATTTTCGGGAGCATGTCGACGATCTGTTCGAGCGGTCCCATTTTGCGAACCTGCTTGAGCTGATCCCGAAAATCTTCCAGCGTGAATTCCGATTTGCGCAGCTTGCGCTCGAGCTCTTCGGCGGCTTTTTTGTCGACGGCCTGCTCGGCGCGCTCGATGAGCGACATGATGTCGCCCATGCCGAGAACGCGCGAGACGATGCGCTCGGGATAGAAACCTTCGAGGGCATCGTATTTTTCGCCGAGGCCGACGAATTTTACCGGCGCGCCGGAAACTTTGCTGATGCTCAACGCGGCGCCACCGCGGGCGTCGCCGTCGAGTTTCGTGAGAATCACGCCGGTGAGGCCCAGACGCTTGTGAAATTCTCCGGCGGAGCGCACCGCGTCCTGACCGATCATGGAATCCGCGATGAAAAGAATTTCGCTGGGCTGCAACTCTTTCTTCAGCGTGCTCAGCTCGTTCATCAATTCATCGTCGATGTGCAAACGTCCGGCGGTGTCCACAAGGACCACATCGCTGGCGGAAAGCTTGGCTTCTTTGATAGCGCCTTTGACGATTTCGAGCGGCTTGTCCGTGCCGGCGCCAGGCCAGATGGCCGTGCCAACGGCTTTAGCAACTTGCGCGAGCTGTTCGCGCGCGGCGGGACGATAGACGTCCGTGGAAACAACCAGCGGACGGTGGCCATGCTGTGAAAGCCATTTCGCGAGTTTCCCCGTTGTGGTGGTCTTGCCGGAACCTTGCAGGCCGACAATCATCCACACCGAGGGCGGGCGCGAAGCGAAGAGCGGCTTGGCGTGCTTGCCGAGAATCGCCGCGAGCTCATCGCGAACAACTTTGACGACTTGCTGGTCGGGCGAAAGTTGCAGCATGACTTCGCTGCCGATGGCCTGCTTGCGGATGTTCCGGAGTAGCTCGTCAGCCACGCCAACGTTCACGTCGCCTTCTAGAAGCGCTTCTCGAATCTCCGCGAGCGCGGCGTCCAGGTGCTCTTCGGTGAGCTTGCCCTGTCCGCGAAGATTCTTGAATGTGCGTTGCAGCTTCTCTGTCAGGTTTTCGAACATAGTTCGTCGCTCGTATCCGGTGCTCTGCGACCCGTGAAGATATTGCACCGCGCGAGCAGCTCATCGCTTCGCGGTCTCACCAAGAATAGCAGGGCCAAGCCAGCGATTGTAGGGCCGAGAAATCGGCTGGTGTTTCGCCGCGCGGCAACGGACTGAGTTAGGAAGCCCTTCCCCAACTGTTTGTGTAAGAATTTGATTACAAAGGACTTCAAACCCCATCAATTATGTAAGAGTGATCAAGGAAAGGACTTATAGGCGCATTTCTGTAAGAGTCGCCTTAAGCGCAAACGCCAGCCTAGTTGCCTCGGATCACTTTTTGGGAGCCAGGATGCGCTCGACTTGGTGCAGATGGTTGAGGTCGTGGCCCGCCATCAGGCGGACGATGTGCTCGATGGGTTCCTGGCCGCGCTCGGCGTGCATGCCGTAGTGCTCCCATTGCTCCGGCCGGAGCGCTTTCAG